>CAVYVQ010000007.1:0-32188 GCA_963771895.1 uncultured Acidobacteriaceae bacterium
TGCGGCATGCACTTCGACGAGCGGCGCACGCACTTTCTGCAGGACCGCCTGCTACGCCGGCTGAAGGAATGCCGCGCCGATTCCTTCTACGCCTATTACCGGCTGCTGATCAGCCAGGAAGGCAAGACGGAACTGGCCAGGCTGGTCGAGAACCTCACCGTCAACGAAACCAGCTTTTTCCGCCACAAGGCGCAGTTGGATCTGTTCCAGAAATACGTGCTGGAAGAGTTGCTGAAACGCAAGCAGGCGCACCGCGAATACTCAGTACGGATATGGAGCGCGGGTTGCTCCACCGGGCAGGAGGCCTACACGCTGGGCATGATGGCATCCGACGCGCTCGGTTACTACTACCTGCGCAATCCGCTGCCGGTGGAGATAACGCTGCCCAAGCCCTTGATTCCCCCACCCTGGCGGGTGGAGATCCTGGCCAGCGACATTAGTTATTCGGTGCTGCGCACCGGGCAGGAAGGGTTTTACAACGAGCATCAAATGTCGACCGTGGATTACAGCTTCCGCCTCCGTTACTTCGATAAGGTTGGCGACCGTTATGCGGTCAAGAAAGCGCTGAAGGAAATGGTCCACTTCGATTTTCACAATCTGAAGACGGAATACCTGCCGCAGCGCAATGACGTGATCTTCTGTCGCAACGTGATGATGTATTTCGACGAGGCGGAGCAGAAGCGGGTGATCGAAAAGTTTTACCGCTGCCTGAACCCCGGCGGCTATCTGTTTGTGGGCCACGCGGAGAGCCTGCTGGGCCTGACCGAGAAGTTCCACATGGTGCACCGCGACAGCGGCACGGCTTACCAGCGGATTGAGGTGCGCGAGTGACGAATCCTCCCGATGAGCGCGGAGCGGAACTGCGGGAGCTGTTTTTTGAAACCTCGCAGGAACTGCTGCAGGCGCTGAACGAAGAGTCTCTGAAGCTGGAGAATCATCCCGGCGACGAGGAGATCGTGCGTTCGATCCGGCGGACCGTGCACACGCTAAAGGGCGACTCGGCGGCCTGCGGGCTGCGCGAGTTGAGCGAACTGGCGCACCAGTTCGAAGATGCGCTTTCCCTCGAGAGCGCGCCGCGCACGGAATGCTGGCAGAAATCGCGCTGTCGGCCGCCGACGTCTTTACGGAAATGATCGCGGCCTACCATAGTGCAGGCCCGATGCCCGCCACGGAAAGCTTGCGGGAAAGAATCAACGAGTTGACCGCGGCTCCGGCGGCGAAAAGGGCGCGGCGTAAGAAAAAATCGGCGGCGCCCGCGCCGCGGTCCGACAAAGACTGGACGGATGCAGAAAAGCGCGGCCTGGCCCAAGCGCAGGTTGCCGGCTTGGGGCTGTACGACATCGTGGTGAAAATCGATCCCCACTGCACCATGCCGATCGCCGCGCGGCAACTGATTCAGAACGCGGTCCGGCAAGTCGGCCAGGTAATCGTGGTGCGCCCGGACGCGAAATCGGCAGCCGCCTCCCGGCAAGTGGAGTTCATTCTTGCCACCCTGCAAACGAAAGAAGAGATCGCCGCCAAGTGCCATATCCCGACGATTGCCGGGGAAATCTGTGTGACTCTGATCCAGGCGGCCAAAACCTCCACGAAAGCTGCCGAGCAGGCGGCGGTCCCAGAGGCTGCAACTGGGGCGGGCACGGTTTCAGCTGCGACTCCTGCAACTCCGGCTTCGGCAACCCCAGCCGCAGCCCAGCCTTCGTCGACCGAGATGCCAACACCGGCGGCAGAGCCGGGTCTTCCGCCGGCCTTGACGGAAAACATACTGCGCGTCGAGGCGGGACGAATCGACAACGTGCTCAACCTGGTGGGCGAACTCATCATCGGCAAGTCCATGCTGCAGCAGGCGCTCGGCGACTTTGGCAAGCGCTATCCCAAGGAGGCCTTGCGCGGCAAGTTCGCCGATGCCATGGCTTTTCAAGCCAGAGTGCTGAACGATCTGCAACGCTCGGTGATGAAGATTCGCATGGTGCCAGTGGACCAGTTGTTCCGCCGCTTTCCGCGCATCGTGCGCGACGTGGCACGGCAGTGCGGCCGCGAAGTGGAACTGGAACTGTCAGGGCAAGACACCGACCTCGACAAGGGCATCCTCGACGCGATCGCCGAGCCCCTCACGCACCTGGTGCGGAACGCAGTCAGTCACGGCATCGAACCGGCGGAGCAACGCCGCAGCCAGGGCAAGACGCCGCGGGGGAAGATCCGGTTGAATGCCTATCACCAGGGCAATCAGGTGGTGGTTGAGATCAGCGACGATGGACGGGGCATCGATGTGCAGAAGATTCGCAACCGAGCGATCGAACTGGGAATGGTGACCTCAGAAGAAGCGGCGCGTTTGAGCGAAGCCGAAACCCTGGACCTGATTTTCCGGCCGGGATTCAGCACCGCCGAGGTAGTCACGGAAGTTTCCGGACGCGGGGTCGGGATGGATGTGGTGCAAAGCGTGCTCCAGCGACTGAAGGCAACGATTCACGTGGAGACTCGTGTGGGCCAGGGCACGACCTTCCGCCTGAAGCTGCCGCTCACGCTGGCCATCATCAAGGCTCTCATGTTCTGGGTCGAGCACCGGTTGTATGCCATCCCGCTGAACGCGGTGAGCCAGATTGCCCGCACCTACGAATCCGAAGTCCATCAGGTCGACAACTATGAAGTGCTGCAGTTGCGCAACCAGGTGCTTCCGGTGCTGCGCCTGGGACGGCCTCCCGCGCCGATGCCGACCGCAAATCGCGCAAGTTGTTCATCCTGGTCATTACCGTCGGCGAGAGGAAGTACGGTTTGACTGTCGACGCTTTGGAAGGCGAAGAAGAGTTGGTCATCAAGGCTCTGGACGACAACACTTTCGCGACTGATCTGGTAAACGGCGCCTCCATCCTCGGCAACGGGCATGTAGTGCTGATCCTGAACCTGCCTGCGGTTGTGGAACACGTTGCGCACGCGCGTCCGCAAGCGGCGGGTATGGCCAGTTGCGGAATCTTGCTGAATCATGCCGATCGAGCCCGGCTGGCTCTGGGCGCCGCCGGAGGTCAAGCGTGAACCACGGCATGAACATGAAAAAGATTCGCGTACTGGTGGTGGACGATTCCGCTTTGATGCGCAAGCTCATCCCGCAGATCCTTGAAGCCGATCCCTCGATCGAGGTGGTGGGCACTGCGATGGACGGAAACTTCTGCCTGAAGAAGATCGAAGAATTGCGCCCGAACGTGGTCACGCTCGATCTGGAAATGCCGGGTATGAACGGCATCGACACTTTGAAAGAGATCGTGCGCTGGCATCCGGTGCCGGTCATCGTGGTCAGTTCCCACAGCACCGAAGGCGCGTCCGTCACCCTGAGGGCGTTGGGTCTGGGAGCCTTCGATTTTGTCACCAAGCCGCAGGATGCCTCGGCGCACATGGCCGAAACCGCGACGGAGTTGATCGCCAAGATTCACGCGGCCTCCGATTGCAAGGTGGTCCGCCCGGAAGTTTTGCGGGGAATGCGGGCGCCCGAGAAAATTTCGGCCGGAAAATCGGCGCCTGCGCCCAGCAAATTGGTGGCGATCGGAATTTCCACCGGAGGCCCGCAAGCCCTTGAGTTCCTGCTGGCCCAATTGCCTCCTGATTTTCCGGGCGCGATCGTCGTCGTGCAACACATGCCTGAGGGCTTTACCGACATGTTTGCCCGCCGCCTGGACGAATTGTCTTCGCTGCGCGTCAAGGAAGCTCAATCGGGCGACACGCTGCAGGCCGGGCGCGTCCTGATCTGTCCCGGAAGCCGGCACATGAAAGTGAAGCGGCTGGCCATGGGAGACCTGGTGGTGCTTAGCGACGAGGAGCGGGTCAATGGCCACCGGCCGAGCGTGGACGTCTTGTTTAAAAGCGTCGCTGAGGAGTTTGGCTCGCTCGCGATCGCGGTGCTGATGACCGGCATGGGCGACGACGGCGCGCAAGGGTTGGGCGCGGTGAAGCAAGCGGGCGGTATGACTATCGCGCAGAGTGAAGAGTCTTGCGTGGTCTTCGGCATGCCGAAGGCCGCCATCGAGCGTGGCTATGCCACGCGCGTGGTGGCTTTGGACGTGCTTTCGTCCACGTTGCAGGCTCTTTGTATCGCCGTGCCGGGAAAGGCGCTTCGCGCCGGACGTTAAGAGATTTGACCCAGGTCGCGTGACCTGAGTCATCTGGCCGGCGGGAAACCGCCGTGATGGAATTTGTTTGAGGAGGATGTTATGGAGCAGTTCGCACCAGTAAGACGCAGCAAGGACGGCCAGCCGATCCGCTACTTGATCGTGGACGATTCCGTGTTCGCGCGCAAGAACTTGGCCCGCATGATCGAGAGCTTTGGCGGACAAGTGGCGGCAGAAGCCGGCGACGGGTTGACCGCTATCAGCGAGTACGAGCGCACGCATCCCGACATTGTGCTCATGGATATCACCATGCCGCAGATGGAGGGCATTGAAGCCGCAGAGAAAATCGTCCAGGCGCATCCCGAAGCCCGGGTCGTCATGGTGTCTTCCGTGGGCTATCAGGAAAACATTGTGGCCGCATTGCAGCGCGGGGCGCGCCATTTTGTGCAGAAGCCGGTGAAGCCGGAAGTGCTGTACGAAGTCATCAAGTACGTTCTTGGAGAAGACGGCGGCGTGGCGAGTGCGGCCGGCGCGGGGGTCTAGATCGCGATGAAGATGGAACTGATTCAGCCTTTCATCAATGCAGCCGACGCCGTGTTGTCACAAGGCCTGCAGGGCTCGACCAAAGTGGGCAGTCTCTCGATGGAAGAGCACGCCTACCGCCGCAAAGGCGTGGCCGGAATGGTCGCGCTTACCGGCGACATCGAAGGCCGCATCATTGTGGACCTCGAGCCGCAAACTGCTGTGCGCGTGGCCAGCCACTATGCGGGCGCGGAGCTGCCCGAATCCGATGGACTGATCAAAGAGACCATCTTCGAGCTGGCCAACCAGGTCGTTGGCAATGCCGTCTGCGCGCTTAACGATCAGGGCTTCCACTTCCGCGTGCATCCTCCGGTGCTGGTCACTAGCGAAGAAGGCGACAAGACCAGCGAAGACGTAGAGGCGCTGATGATCTGCTTTGAGACATCCATGGGCAACGTCTTCATGAACGTCGCGCTGCGTCACAACAAGCAGCGCATGGCCGATCATGCGACCGCGGGTCAGTAGACTTCGGCTTTCGGGCTTCGGGCTTCGGCATTCTGTTAGAGTTGCAATCTTCGGGGATATCTTTTTACCTCCACTTACTCCACAGTTCTCTTCCGTTTTTCGCCTACAATACTTCGCATCTTCTACGTCGCTGGCCGCGCTGCTGGCGGAGGGTTGCCATGTCAGTCGAAATGAAGATCATCGAAATGCGCACTTACAAACTTAAGCCGGGCAAGCGCTCCGAGTTCCTTGAGATATTCCGCACGAAGTCGGTTCCGGCGCATGCGGAGATCGGGATGAAAATATTGGGTCCGTTTCTCTCCATCGAAGATCCTGACACATTCTTCTTCATGCGCGGCTTTCCCGGCCTTGCTTCGCGCGAGCCGATGAAGGCCAAGTTCTACGAAGGAGAACTGTGGAAGCGCGAACTGGAAAACGTCCTGATGCCCATGATCGAGAAGTATGATGTCGTGCTGGTGGAGGACCCTGAGGGCTTGGTTCACTGGTGAAGTCCGCTGCCAAAGCCTGCTGATCACGCCCAATGATTCTGCCCGATGATCCTGCCCGAAAATAAAGTTTCGGGCTGGCCGTTGCGTTCCGTGCTGCCGTCGCGTTCCGGGCTATAAGTTTATGTTTTAGTTACCCTACCCCCCTCCCCCCTCAATCTTTAGAATCATCGGGTTAGACATGTTTTGGCGCGCAAAATACGGCCGATAAAGAACTTATAGGTCAAAATCTAGACGACAAAGCACTTAGAGGTGCGACGAATTGGCTTGTGCCAACCGTCACGGCCTCGACCATGATCGCGCAAGTGATGGGGCTGTGCACAAGGTTAGATGTCACATCGTGGGCCTGTGGAAATTCTTGGGACGGCACACTTCTGATAGTCGTTCCGGGCGGATGAAAGTCAAAATCCCCGCCCAAGCGAAGCTTGGACGGGGCACCCTCGGGAGTGAAGAGCCTCGGATAGACGGGGGCCAGCTGTGATCCCTCAAGAGGTTGTACCGTTCGTGGGAGAGCGGCTGATGGGTGGAGCGTATCCGAGGCTACCATGCGGGCGGGCAAAGTTGTAGTAGTGGAGCCAAGGGGGAAGTTGCTGATCCCGTTCTTCGGAGTTGGTGTAGTGGCGGACATAGGCCCACTCGCGCAGAGCGGTTTGAATGAAACGTTCGGCTTTGCCGTTGGTGCGGGGAGTGTAAGGGCGGGTGAAGCGATGGCGGATGCCGAGTTCTTCGCAGGCGGCGCGAAAGCGATGGGAGCGATAGCAAGATCCGTTGTCGGTGAGTAGGCGGCGAATGGAAATGCCGTGCTCGGCATAGAAGGCGAGGGCGGCACGTAAGAAGGCCAGGGCGGAGTCAACGGTCTGGTTGGGCAGCAGGCGGGAGAAGGCGAGGCGGGAGTGATCGTCGATGGCAATGTGTAGGGCCTGCCAGCCGGCGAACTGAGGGCGACCGCGACGGCGGCCGTCGCCGCGGATGGAGACGCTCTGATAGCGGGTCATGGCTTTGATATCAAGATGGAGCAGGTCTCCGGGAGCGGCGTGTTCATAACGCACCACCGGCGGCGCAGGATGGAGATGACGCCAGCGGTTGAGATGAGCGCGCTGCAGGATGCGGCTGACGGTGGCGGCACTGAGCTGGGTGGCCTGGGCGACGCGATAAGCGGGATGCAGTTGACGGCGCAGGGCGATCACTTCTTCGGTCAGCGCGAAGGAAGTCCGGCGCGGGCTGCGCCGGGGGCGGGAAGAACGATCCCACAGACCGAGCGGCCCCTCCCGGCGAAAACGGTGCACCCACTTGGCGACGGTTTTGGGAGTGACGCTGAAGTTGGCCGCGGCCAACTTCAGCGTCACTCCCCGGGCTACATACTCAACTAAATCCTCTCGACGGCGCAGGCTAAGTCGGGCATTCTTGTGAATGTCCATTCGATCTCTCCTCAGAGGTGATTGCTCGCTACAATCAGCTTCTCTGGTTCCGGTCGAATGGACAACCTATTGAAAGATCACAGTCACCCCGTGAAACAAGTTCTACTTGACTCTATAATTAGGCCCATTACCAACTCTGGAACCAATCCGTTATCCGCGCCGTTAACGGACGCGGTCATAGCAGCCCTCGCTAGATTAGTGGACGATTCCCAATCTCCAACAGGTAGTCGTCAGCCCAGCCATTCGGAAATTGAGGACCAGTTCCGCCGGGCGGGTTTGCTGGACGCCGACCCAAGCCGAGTTCTTGGGCGGCCCGTCGGGAAAGCAAAGCGGGTGCGCGGAATTCTGCAATGGGCAATTGAGTATGACATTGAAAAGGGTGAGCGGCTGGTGCATCTCATCGTCGCTCTCGTTCGTGGAGTAGGTGGATTCCGTGAAGGTTCGAGCAATTTCGTTGGCGTTGAACCCATTCAGGACCTCCGCGAGGCATTCGCCAGCGAGGGCTACCAACTTTCTGAGACTGGCGAGCTACTACCCGTTGTCCTCGATACCCTTCACGGCACGGCTTTGACTGAGGCACTCAAGGCGTACGTGCGGCGCGCCCGACGAGGCGTTCTAGATGCAGCCCTTATAACCGGCACCGGTAAAGACCTCGTCGGGGCGGTTGCAGCACACGTATTGGTTGAGCGATTCGGCGGCTACTCTCACAATGACAATTTTCCGACGCTGGTCGGTCAGGCTTTCGTTGCAGTCGGCTTGTGTGCAGTCAAAAAGACGGGTCTGACCGCACAGGAACAGATGGACTTGGCTCTTTACGATCTTGCGTGCGCAGTTAATCGGCTTCGGAATCGAGAAGGAACGGGTCACGGCAGGCCGTTTGTTGCGGGCGTCACACCCTCGCAGGCACGCTCCGCAATACAGAGCATGGGATTGGTTGCGGCGCGTCTGCTAGATGCACTTGCGTAATTGACTCAAGTCTCTTCCTAGTGTTCGCGCGGTGAAGATTCCGCGGCTGGCCCAGGCCTTCCGTTTTTTGCAAACGATGGTATTTCCATGCTGTCGGGGCGATTTGCTTTTGCTTGTGCCGCCGCAGTCCCACCCGCCGCTAACTCCCGCCATTGCTCGACGAGCTCGGCTTACTGTTGTTGGAACTACTGCCTCCGCCCTTCATGTACTTGCCGATTGCGCTTATAGGAAGCTCAAACCCGTACATCATTTTTATTGCGTGATCCCACTTTAGGCCTGAAGTGGCTGGAACGTATATTTGTTGCTTCATAAACACAGGACCACCGAAAACGGCGAGCGGAATGTTCAGTTTGATCTTTTTCGTGAGAAACCCCAGATTCTCACCTATACCCACGTATGGCCTGTGCAGCGATTGACTCGTGATTGGTATTCCGAGATTGAGGTGAGGAAAAAACGTGAGGCTTGCAGGCGCTTCGGCAAGATGCTGGAATAGGTAAATATCAAGAAACGCGTAGGCATCGGTGTGTCGGGTGGGATTCGTCAACTTTCCTGCCGAAGTATATTTTGGTTCCAGAATTCCTGGGATGGATACTCCAAGACTGACATCCCAATATGCAGGATCGTAATGAGCGAGCGTCTTGGAAAATGGGCACGCTGATTTATCACACGACACATTTTTTTCATTCCCTGTCTTCGCGGTAAACGTTGTGCTAATTGCCAGGTCGTAAGGTAAGGGCGACGATGCCTTAACGGTTGTGGTCGTCCCCCACACTTGTGCAATGGGGGTCTTTGGAGTCTCAGATTTTTGAATTATCGCAACTTCCTCTGTTAACTTTGCTGGCGACGACACCTTCAGCAATGCTGATACTAGCGTGGCAACGCTACTTGCATTTTGCTTCTGGCGTGGCGTGGTAGTGATTTGATATGCAAACGTCCCTTTCCCGCCGCCGATTGCATCGGGGAAGTAATTTAGGTCGATGAAATATATATGCGGCGCGTTGTACAAGTAGGGAGTACCGGAAAGATCGTGATCCTGCTGACAGTAGCTTTCATGACTCTCACCCTTATTCTTATCCCTACAAAATGCCCATGCTCCCTTCATGGGCTGGTACGTATCGGTTGTTGTTCCGCCGGACTCCGAATGAATTTTTCCCCAGGACACTGCATGAATAATTATCACATCGTCATTGGCGTATGGCAGCGCGGGATTGTTAAGAGAGAGGAGTGTGCTTAGTAGGTCGTAGCCATTGCTTTGAGTGGCAATGAACTTATCGAAGACTGCCGCAATGGTTGCTTTGCCGTCATCGGTAAATATGTCTACCAAGTCCGTCCCCTTTGTTGTCTGCGCGAGAACATCGTTTGGGTTATAGGTTGTTTGGTTCGTGCTACCTGCTTTCGTGTTCGTATCCTTCTGTGGCGGCTTTTTCTGAGCATGGCCAAGTCCGTGACAGGCTGAGACAAATAGCACGAGCACCATTCCCGGGATGAGCTTATTGGACATCGTAACTAGCTCCTTGATGAGATTTTTATCCGGGGAAGGAAGGCACGCGACTTATACCACAGAAGTGTCAAGGGTAGGTGAAGATCGGCCCAGTCTGTTCGGATTTCGTAACAAGGACCGTCCGCAAGGCCTCGGCGAGGACAAAAGAGGAATGGTCTTAAACTGGCAGCGGCAGATTTGGTCCGAAGTCATCGCCAAAATAGTCCACCGCATCGGCGATGTTTCTTAGCTCGGGATACTTCTGGATCAGCGTGGGCGGGGCTTGCACTCTTTTGCCGGTGATCATTGCCTTTAGCTCCAGCGCGTTCACTCCGGCTTTGCTTTCGAAGTGGTTGTTGGTGATTACGTACGTAGTGTGGGCGCGCTCGGCTACGCTTTCGATTCTTCCTTTCCATCCCTCTAGTTCGCGCTGGTTGTAGAGATAGTTGTAGCGGTCGTTGCGATTGTCGGAATCGGAACGTTGATCACCAGAACTTTGATCGGCGAACCAATGTTCGTAGTTGCGGCCATGCAGGCGGACGTAGCCGATAGCGGAGGTTACGTGTTCGGTCGGCGCCAGCGATTTGCCCAGCACGGGCTGGTCGATGTTGCAGAAGCCGACATTCTCTTGCGCGAAGGCGGCCAGCGTTTCGGCGTTGTTCCAACTGGAGTCGCGTACCTCGACCACGCGCGGGTACTCGATGAACTGGCGCAGCAGACGATGCAGATAATCGCGGTTTAGAGAAGTATTCTTGAACGACACCGGGAACTGGATCAGCAGCGCGCCGAGGCGTCCTTCGGTGGCGATGGCGTCGAGGCCTTCGCGGGTGCGGGCTTCGTCTTCGTCGGTGGGCCGGATGGTCGCAGCGGATGTGGGCTCCATCACCGCTATGGGCGAGTGCGTGAACGCGCGGTAGAGTTTCGCGGTGAAGAGGAAGTTCTTGTTCACTCCCGCTACTTTCCGGCACCAGAGCTTGGCCCACTCGGGCTTCAGCGGTCCGTAGAACGACGTGTTGATTTCGGTGGTATCGAAGAAGCGCGCCAGATATTCGAGAGGATGCTGCTTGCGGCGCGACGTACCCGAAGACATACTCGAAGACATGCCCGGAGGATAGAAAATGCCGTCCCAGTCTTTGTAGGACCAGCCCGCGGTGCCGATGCGGATGTCGTTCTTTTGCGTTTGGGGTAAGCGGGCTTGGGCCGAGGCTTCCATGGGCGTAACTGTTGACGGAGCGTAGGGGGCAAGGTTAGCACAGGAACGGCGACCTTAGCGTTGCGCGACCTTTGGAGGTAGCGATGCGTTTTGCTTCCCGTTTGGGTCACGATGCGCCGGAGATCCCTCGCCCCGCTGGTGAAAACGCGGGTCTTCGGGATGACGCCCCTTGAAGTTAGATGCCGTATTCAGCAAACGGCACCGCTGCCCTTTTGGCCCAGACAAGGAACTTGCGGCGGCCCACAGACTATGCGACACAGGAGTATGAACTCCCGTTCAGCTTCTGTTGTGATCTTCTGCTTGCTCGCAGGATTTGCGATCCCTCTGGCGGCGCAGGATGCAGATAAGGAAAAATCGGACGCCGCCTACATTCGTTCCATGGAATTGAAATGGACGGAATCATACAAGCAGCGGCAGGTCGATATTCTGGCGTCGCTGCTGGCCGACGACTTCGTCATTACCATTGAGGACGGCAGCACCTACAGCAAGACTGGCTACATCAGCCACAGCGCCGAACCCGGCATCCGCGTGGAAGTGGCGGAGATGTCAGACCTGAAGGTTCGCATGCACGGGAATACGGCGGTGGTGACGGGTGCGTATCACGAGCGCGGCCAGTCGAACGGGAAGCGCTACGAATATCACGACCGCTTCAGCGACGTCTGGATGAAAGCCGGCGGCAAGTGGCAGGTAATCGCGTCGCACTACAGTGTGCCCGCGAAGTAGTGGTCTGCCGTCGTGCGGGTCGATATTCTAACGGTAGATATTCTAACGGCCTGCGTTCTAACGCTCAGTCCAGCGCCAACACCACCCAATACACACCCGTGGGATACGTGCCGGTGCGCGCGAAGCAAGTGCCCACCGAGAAGCGGCGCAGGTTGTGGCTGGCTAGCACCTGGCCGGCGTTCGCGGGCAGCGCCTCCGGATGCAGGCTGGTGAAGCTCAGCACGGTGTAGCGCTGGGCAAGCTGATGAACGGGGGAGGTGCCGAGATTATCCGCTTGCGCCATGGAGCAGGCGGCGCTGTCCGCGCCAGGCAGATCGTGGCGGGCGAGATCAGGCTGTTTGGCCTGGTGCCGCGCTTGCGCCACAGTCGCCGCAATCTGCTCCTTCACTTCCGCCACGGAATAACTGGGGAGGGCGTGGCCGAAGTCCTCGACGATATACAACTGGTCTCCGCTGCGCACCACGCCCAATCCGACCACGTTATAAGCGGGGTTGAGCAGGTTCGCGCGATGCGGCGGAGAAAGCATGAGGTGTTGATGCCCGCCTGCGGCGTCGAAATCGCGCGCGACATTCTCGCCTTCCAGATCCAGTTGCGTATCGGTTGCGGCCGCCAGGCGTTGCAGCAGCGCGGGCTCGCCTTCAAGTTGATGTGAGAGTTGCCGCGCCTCAAACATCGCTGCCGCGTGCGCACGCGCCGCGCGGCAAAGTCCGGCATCGAGCGTCAGTCGGGGCACGCCAGCTTGCGCTCTGGCCTGATTGACCAACTCCAGAAGCACCTGCTCAGACTCGGGATCGTAGTGATTGAAAGGAATATCGACCGAAGTTGCCGCGGCCTGTCTCAGAGTCGCACGGTGCGCGGACTTATCCGTGGCGCCATCGTTTTCCCCGGAAGCAGCGAACAATCGAGACAACGGCGAAGCGAGGCGGTGGCCATCACTAGCAAGAGCACGATCACGAATCTTCTGACGCTTGCGCTAATGGGGATTAGCATCAGCTTGTTCCTACTTTTTTTCTAGGCCGGGAATATTAACACAGATGTCAAGTATTGCCTGTGGTGCTAGGCTAGAAGCTGAGTCTCAACCTGAGAAGTTACCTTCGCCATGGAACCCGGTGTTATAGGAGTTATTGGCCTGTTGTTCGGAAGCTTGATCGCATGGCTCGCGCTGCGCTCCCGCCATGCGGGGATCAGCGCGCGTTTGTCATTGATGGAAAAGGAGTTGGCGGCCGGAAAGGCCGATCTGGCGCGGCTTCAGCAGGCTTACACGGAAGTAGTGGCGGGCAGGGCGCGTCTCGAATCCGCTCTTGAATCGGAACGGAAGACCAGCAACGAAAAAATCGAATTAGTCACCCGCGCCAGCGAGGAATTGCGCAACGCGTTCAAGGCCATGGCCTCCGACGCATTAAAGAGCAATAATCTATCGTTTCTGGTGCTGGCCAAAGAAAGCCTGGAGCGCTTTCAAACCGAAGCCCGCGGCGATCTCGATAACCGGCAAAAAGCGGTGGCCGACCTGGTCGCTCCGGTGCGCGATTCGCTGAATAAGGTGGACGCGCAGATTCAGCAACTGGAAGTGGAACGCGGCAAGGCCTACTCGGCCCTGCACACCCAGGTGCAATCGCTGATCACAACGCAGAAAGAGTTGCAATCGGAGACCGGCAATCTGGTGCGGGCGTTGCGAACTCCCAACGTGCGCGGACGCTGGGGAGAGATTCAGTTGCGGCGCGTGGTCGAGATCGCCGGCATGCTTTCTTATTGCGATTTTGCCGAGCAGGAAACCGTGACCACGGAAACGGGAAGGCTGCGTCCTGACCTGGTGGTGAAGTTGCCCGGCGGCAAGAACGTTGTCGTGGACGCGAAGACGCCGCTGCAAGCCTTCCTCGAGGCCTTCGAAACCAACGACGAAGAGACCCGGCGCGCGTGTCTGGCCAACCATGCGAAGCAGGTCCGCGATCACATGAACACTCTCAGCGGAAAGAAATATTGGGAGCAGTTTGACGCTACGCCCGAATTCGTAGTGATGTTCCTTCCCGGCGAAACATTTTTCAGCGCCGCGCTGGAACAGGATTCCAGCCTGATCGAGCACGGAGTTCTGAACCGCGTGATTCCGGCATCGCCGACCACGCTGATCGCGCTGCTGAAGGCTGTGGCCTACGGATGGAATCAGGAAAAGCTGGCGCGTAACGCGCAGCAGATCAGCGCGCTCGGCAAGGAACTGCACGACCGCCTCCGGCTTCTCGCGGGATACATCACCCAGGTGGGCACCGGACTCGACCGCGCGGTCGAATCCTATAACAAAGCTGTGGGGTCGCTAGAGAGCCGGGTGCTGGTTTCGGCTCGGAAGTTTGCCGAGTTGGGTGCGTCCGTAGCCGACGATATTCCGGAACTTGAGCCGATCGAAACCACAGCGCGGGCGCTCTCGTTTGAGTGGGATGAAGAAGAGGCCCCTCCAGAAACCGCGGAGGATAAACGCAAGGCTGGCTGAACAGTAGCGCCGGCAGCCTGCCGCGAAGTCGAAGGGTCCCGCCAACCCAACTGGCATGCGAGATAGCTTCTATAAGCAAGCTCTCATCCGGCAGAGCAGTTCCCTGCCCGTCGCGGTGAAAGCTGCTCTCCGACCGCATCCGAAGGGACGCAGTCCGAAGTACACTTCCGGTCTCCCACAACGCGCCGCCGACTAGTTTCAACCTAAAGATCACCCGCCCGCCGCCGATAACCTAATTGACGAGGCTGCGCCGCGACGCGTGATGGTGGCTCTCGTTCATCCCCTTTTTCAGGAAAGTCATGTCAGGAGTGATCGGGCCGGTGAAGCGGGCAACGGCATCTCGTCTCGTCAAGGCAGAGATCTTCATGCCTGCGCCCACAGCTTCGCTTGGCGGGAGCGGACGAACCGGGATGGCCGCGGTCGCGGCCGACAATGCACCGCCGCAAAGTGGGAACAATGAGCAGCGCCGGAAGCAAGCTCGAAAAGCAGGACTTCGCGGACTCCCAGCCCAAGCTGCGCGCCTTGCTGGTGGAAGACAACGCGCTCGATGCCGCGCTGGTGGTGCGAGCGCTCTACCAGGACGGCTTCGATGTTATTGCCGATGTCGTGCAGGATGAGGCCGCGTTTGCCCGGGCCGTCCGCACTCATCCGCCGGAGATTGTGCTGGCCGATTACAACCTGCCGAATTGGAAAGGGATGGAAGTGTTGAAAACGCTGCGCAGTGAAGGGCTCGATATCCCCATGATTCTGGTCTCGGGCGCGCTCGGCGAGGTGACGGCGGTGGAATGCATTAAGCAAGGGGCTACCGATTACGTTCCCAAAGATGGTTTGGCGCGCTTGCCTGAAGTGATCCGCCGCGCCCTGCGGGAAAAAAACGAACGCAGCTTGCGCCTTCAAATGGGAGAGGACCTGGCCCGGAAGGTGGATGAACTGGCCCGCTCCAACGCGGACCTGGAGCAGTTCGCCTACGTCGCTTCCCATGACCTGCAGGAACCGCTGCGCATGGTGACGGCCTACACCCAGCTTCTGGGCGAACGTTATCGCGGCAAGCTCGACGAGAACGCCGACAAATTTATCGGCTACGCCAGCGAAGGGGCCCAGCGCATGCAGGTCCTCATTCACGATCTGCTGGCTTTTTCAAAAATCGGCCGGAACAGCGCTACCGGCGGGAGCGTCGATTGCAATGCTGTGATGGCCGAGGTGCTGCTGGCTCTGGCCCCCGCCATTCGGGAGAGCGGCGCGACCGTCACCCATGGGAAGCTTCCGGCGGTGTGGACGGACCACACGCAGGTGGCGCAGGTCTTTCAGAATTTGATCGCGAATGCCATCAAGTTCCGGGGAAAGAACCGCCCGTAATTTCCACGCACGCCGAGAGGGCCGACCAGCACTGGTTGTTCAGCGTGAGCGATAACGGAATCGGAATCGCACCGGAGTACGCGGAAAACATTTTTGTCGTCTTCCAGCGTTTGCACGCCCGCTCCGAATACCCGGGCAACGGCATCGGCCTGGCCATCTGCAAGAAAATTGTCGAACGCTACGGCGGAAGGATCTGGGTGGAGTCGCGAGCCGGCTCCGGTTCCACCTTCAAATTCACCCTGCCTTCCGACGACCCCGATGAGCGCGCGGGAGGACGGCCATGAAGGCAGCGCCCGATATCCTCATGGTGGATGACAACCCGGCCGATGTGGCCCTGGTGCGCGAAGCTCTGGCGGGTAGCAAGCTTCACACCCAGATCAGAAGCGTTGGGGACGGTGTAGAAGCGATGGCTTGTCTCGATCGCCGGGGCAGCTTTGCGAACGCAAAGCGGCCCGACCTGGTCATCCTGGACCTGAATCTGCCGAAGCGGGACGGGCTGGCGGTATTGGCCGCGATGAAAGCTAGTCCGGAGTTGCGCCGCATCCCGGTCGTGATCTTCAGCACCTCCCAGTTGCGCAAGGACGTGGTTCGCAGCTACGAAATGGGCGCCAACTGTTACGTCAACAAGCCGGGAAATCTGACCGAGTTTTTTTTCGCGGTCAAATCCATTGAAGAATTCTGGTTCGGTTCTGTAAACCTCCCACCCCAGGGAGAATAGGAGATTAGAAGAATAATGGATCGCCAACCTACCACGAACGTATTGCTGATTGAAGATAACCTCGGTGACGCCGACCTGGTACGCCTGCGCCTGATCGAATGCAAGACTCCGGTCAACGTGAATTGTGTCACCCGGCTGTCGGCGGCCTCGACTCCCTGAGCCGGGAAACGCCCTCCGTCGTGCTGCTGGATCTGAACCTTCCCGACAGCCGCGGCGCCGATACGTTTCGCCGGGTCATGGAGCACGCGCCCAACGTTCCGGTCGTCGTGCTTTCCGCCCAGGACGATGAAGTCCTGGCGATGAAGGCGGTCCATCAGGGCGTTCAGGACTACCTGGTCAAGGGCGATATCTCGAGCAAGCACCTCGAGCGCGCCATCCGCTACGCCGTCGAACGGCAGGAACTTCTGCGCTCCCTCGAAATCAGTCAGAAACAGCAACTGGAGTTCAAGAACCGCTTCCTGTCTCACGTCTCGCACGAATTACGCACGCCGCTGACCTGCATTCACCAGTACGTGTCTTTACTTGTCGACGGATTGGCTGGCCCCCTGGCGCCCGAACAGCTCGACCACCTGAAAACCATCCAGAAGAGCGTGAATCAGCTGCACGCCATGATTCGCGATCTGCTCGAAGCCAGCCGGGCAGAGGGCGGCAAGATGCGGATCGAGCCGCGCTGCGTCGCGCTCGGGGAACTGGTTCAGCAGACCGTCGCCATGATGCGTCCCATGGCCGACGAAAAAAAGATTGGACTGGAAATCGGACTCGACCAGCGCCTGCCCCTGGTGCATGCCGACCCTGACCGTGTGCTCGAAGTGCTCATCAATCTGGTGGACAATGCCATCAAGTTCACCTCCGCGGAGGGCTCGATCATGGTACAGGCCAGCATCGTGGAGGCCGACCCGGGTTATGTCTACATTTCGGTCAGCGATACCGGCCGCGGCATCGGTCCGGAAGCCAAGGCGTTGATCTTTGAACGCCTTTATCAGGACCCTGATTCTGTCGACGACCATCGCGCCGGCTTGGGACTGGGACTGTTCATCAGCCGGGAAATCGTGCGGCTGCATGAGGGACGCATCTGGGTTTCGAGCGAAGTGGGCCAGGGCAGCACGTTTACCTTTACCATTCCCATCTATTCCATGGCCAAGCTCCTCACCCCGGTCGTCATTCATCAGGGACGTTTGCGTCCGGCTTTTGTGCTCGTGAAGGTCGAACTCACGCCTCTCTCCAATCCTCCGCGGGGCAATTGGAAGGACACCTGGCACCAGTGTCTGGAGATCCTGTGCCGGTGCGTATATCTCGACAAAGACCTGGTTCTGCCGCCCATGGGAACGGCGGGGACCACGGAGACCGTTTTCGTCGTGGCCTCGGCCGACATGCAGCACTCCGGGAAGATGACTACGCGCATTCGCGAGCAATTGGAACGCGTGGTTGATCTCAAGACCAAATGGACGTTCGCCATCACCACGGTTCCGGTGGAGCTTCCGTCCGGTCAGATGGGAGGAACCCTGGAAGAGCAGGTCCAAACCGTGGCTGACTGTGTAACTCAGATAATTTTGACGAGCCGAGAACGAAAACTGTTGTGCGCCGGAAAGGGCGCACCAAGTATCAACTGAGAACCCCACAACAATTAAAAGTTGACAATTAACAACTCACGATTAAGGAGAATTGCAATGCCAAACCCGAAGATTCTTGTAGTCGACGATGATCCCGATCTGGTGCGTGCCCTGCGGCTGCGCCTGCGTGCCAACAACTACGAAGTCACCACGGCTACCGACGGCTATGCCGCGATCGCCTCAGCCCAGAGAGAACGCCCCGCTCTCATCATTCTGGATCTTGGCTTGCCCGTAGGCGACGGCTTCGTGGTTCTTGACCGGCTGCAGAACAGCGACACTCTGGCTGGAATTCCCGTCATCGTGCTCAGCGCGCGCGATCCTCAGACCAACGAAGAGCGCGCCCTGAAGGCCGGTGCCGCGGCATTCTTTCAAAAGCCCGCCGACAACGAGGAACTTCTGAACGTGATCCGAGTCAGCTTGGGCTCCAGTACCGCGCAGCCCGCCGCCTGGCCGTCATAAACGTCCCGGCCCTCAAACAAAAACGACCCCGAACTACCCCCTGTCCTTCGTCTCTCCGTATCTTTGGAGAGACAGGGCAGGGATTTTGCTTTCTCCAACCGAACCACCGACCGGTCGGCGGGTAAACAACTCAAGCGTTCGCCTTAACACCTTCCCTCCCAGCCAGATACAAGATTCCACACAAACCTCCACAAAAGCATACTTGATTTCCCGAAACCCATCTATAATCTTGGAAGTTGCTTTAGATAAGGTACTTAGCAGTTCCACTACGGGAAACAACATGGCAGCGAAGTTGCTCATCGAGGAGCAGCAGTCCGGCGCTGATTCGCCGGGTGTTGCCCTGCGGCTCGCCAGCCAACCGGTGGGGGTGCCGCTGAAACCCATGAACCGGGAAAGCCAAGTTCGCTCGGTCGCTGTCCTGTTGTTCCTTCTGACCGTAGCTGCGGTCATCTTCGCGGGTTTCAATTTCAATGCCGAATGGAAGTTCCTGGTTCCTGACGACGGCGTCTGGTGGGTGGAAAACGGCGGCCGCCTCACCGCCGATCGCGTCGATCCCAACGGGCCGGGCGCCAAGAGCGGCATCAAGCCCGGCGACCAGCTGGTTTCCATTAACGGTCAGGACGTCCAGAACATGTCGGGCCTCGAGCGCCAGCTCTACCGCAACGGCGTCTGGTCGAAGGCCTCGTATTCCCTGCTCCGGCAATCCGTTCCTCTCGATTCCACCGTCATCCTGGTTCCGGCGGAGCGTTCGCTCAACAACTGGCTGCGGCTGATTGCCCTCATCTATCTGGGTATCGGACTCTACGTCCTGCTGCGCCGCTGGACCGCTCCCGGATCCACGCACTTCTACATCTTTTGCCTGGTTTCGTTTATCGCCTATTCCTTTAAGTACACCGGCAAGCTGAACGATTTTGACTGGACAATCTATTGGGGCAACATCGCCGCCGGAGTGTTGCAGCCAGCCCTGTTCCTGCACTTCGTTCTCACCTTTCCTGAGAAACGCGAGATTGTTCGCAAACATCCCTGGCTGTTGGCGCTGGTCTATGTCCCGGCCACTCTGCTGCTGGCGGCGCACCTCACCGCCATGCATTTTCTCCAGGCCAGCGAGCGGCTGCGCTGGAACCTCGACCGGATGGAAATGTCCTACGGATCGTTGTTCTTCCTGGCCGCCGCTGTCCTGCTGTGGTACAGCTACCGTCGCGCCAGCACTACGATTTTGCGGCAGCAGTTGAAGTGGGTGACCCGCGGCACCATCCTCGCCATCGTTCCTTACACCATCTTCTACGTCATCCCGTATCTGATGGGTTCTCTGCCCGGCGCAACCATGAAGGTGTCGGCGCTGTCGCTGGCGCTGCTGCCTCTCACCTTCGGCTATGCCATCTTCCGCTACCGGCTGATGGATGTCGACCTCATCTTCAAACGCGGCGTGGTCTACACGCTCGCGGCGGCGATCGTGGTGGGTATGTATTTCGCGCTGGTGGCTGGCGTGGCGCTGCTGGTGCACAACTGGCAGCCCAGCTCCGGTTCCATGGGCCTGGTGCTGGCTGTGGTAGTCACAGCGCTGCTCTTCGATCCCGTCCGAAAATGGATTCAAGACCACATCGATCAGTTCTTCTACCGCACCAGCTATGACTACCGCCGCACGTTACTCGAGTTCGGCCGGGAGCTGGGTTCGGAGACCAACCTGAACACTCTGCTGTCTTCGCTGATCGACCGCTTGTCCCGCACGCTCGCGGTCGACCGCATGGCGATTTTCCTGGCCAGCGACACGGCGAGACAAGAAAAGCCGGGACAATTTGTGCTGGCCAAATCCTTTGGCCTGACCTCACCTGGCAACGTTGACCTCTCATTCCTGAACGCGCCGCGGCCGCAGCCGGCTGGCCATCTTTTCTTTGAAAACACGCACCAGGTACCCCGTGAGACGCTGGAGGCGCAGCAGGCCATCGCCCGCCTCGATCTCAATTACTACATTCCCTGCCATGCCCAGCAGAAGACCATTGCGGTGCTCGGCCTCGGCAAGACCATGCAGGGCGACTTCCTCTCCAGCGAAGACATGGAGTTGCTGGAGACCCTGGGCGGCTATCTCGGCATCGCCATTCAGAATGGACAGCTCTATGCCTCGTTGCAGCAGAAGGCGGCAGAGTACGAGCGCCTGAAAGACTTCAACGAAAACATCGTCGAATCCATCAACGTGGGCGTGATGGCGCTCGATATGGAAGACCGCATCGAGAGCTGGAATGCGCAGATGGAAGTGATGTACGCGGTGCCGCGCTGGCAGACCCTGACCCAGCCGCTGAAAACCATTTTCCCCGCGGAGTTTGTCGAAGAATTCAATCGCATGCGGCAGGACACGGGCATTCGCAACCTGTACAAGTTCCGCTTGACGACGCCCGCCGGCGAAGTCCGCACCGTGAATGTGGCCATCGCCCCGCTGGTGACGCGCAAGTTCCAGGTCATCGGTCGGCTGGTCATCATGGATGACATCACCGAGCGCGTCGATCTCGAAGTCCAGCTTTCCCAGGCCGATAAACTTTCATCCATCGGCTTGTTGGCGGCCGGCGTTGCTCACGAAGTCAACACGCCCTTGGCCGTGATCTCCTCCTACACCCAGATGCTGGGCAAACAATTGCAGGGCGATCCGCAGAAGTCGAGCCTGCTCGAAAAGATCACGCGGCAAACCTTCCGCGCGTCGGAGATCGTAAACAATCTGCTGAATTTCTCGCGCACCAGCGGCAGCGAGATCGGGGACGTCGATGTGAACAAAGTGATCGCCGATACGCTGGCGCTTCTCGATCACCAGTTCAAAGTGGCGAAGGTTGAAGTACAGAACGCGCTCGAGCCGAAGCTGCCCGCAATCCAGGGCAACGCCGGAAGATTACAGCAGGTATTTTTGAACTTGTTCTTGAACGCGAAGGATGCCATGCCCGGCGGCGGCACGCTGCGCGTGGCAACGCTCAACGGCGAGAGCGTCAGCGTGAGCGTGTCCGACACCGGAACGGGCATTGCGCCGGAGCATATTCAGCGCATTTACGATCCGTTCTTCACCACCAAGACTGCGCCGCGGGAAGGCCAGACCCGCGGCACCGGCCTCGGCCTTTCCGTCACCTACGGCATCATTCAGGAACATGCCGGCAAGATTCGCGTGGAAAGCCATCCCGGCGCAGGCACGACGTTTACTCTCGATTTCCCTTTGAGCAAGAAGGTAATCCCTTCCAAGGCCGAATATGTCTGATGCCGCCGTCATCTCGCGCACGTTCATGAATGGAACGCCTGGAACGCCGGGCCTCTCGGGCGCGGTGCTCATCATCGACGATGAAGCCGAAATCCGCGAGTCTCTGCAAACCCTGCTCGAAATGGAAGGCTTCGCCGTCGAAACCGCGCCCACCGGCGAATTGGGCCTGCAGCGCATCGGCGAACATCCTTTCGACCTGATCCTGCTCGATCTCGCCTTGCCCGGCCGCGACGGCATGGCGATTCTCGCGGAGATTCGCGCCCACGAAACCCGCCTGCCGGTCATCATGATTACCGCCTACGGCACGGTGGAGAACGCGGTGCGCGCCATGCAGTCCGGCGCCGCCAACTTCGTCACCAAACCCTGGGACAACGAAAAGCTTCTGGCCGACGTCCGTGCCGCCGTGGGCTGGCGCCGCGCAGAAGAAGAGAACATCCAGCTCAAGCGCGCCCTCAAGCAGCGCTACAACTTCGAAAACATCGTCGGCAAGAGCGAGCCGATGCTGAAAATCTTTGACCTCGTCGCCCAGGTCGCAAACAGCCGCTCCACCGTGTTGCTGCAAGGCGAAAGCGGAACCGGAAAGGAAGTCATCGCCAAGGCCCTGCACCTGAATTCGCCGCGTCACGACCGGCCTTTCGTCCCGGTCAACACCGGCTCCATGCCGACGGACTTGCTGGAGTCCACGCTCTTCGGCCACGTCAAGGGAGCATTCACCAGTGCCATCGCCTCGAAGAAGGGCCTGTTCGAGATGGCGGACCGGGGCACGCTCTTCCTCGACGAAATTGCCACCATGGGCCTGGACACGCAGGCCAAGATTCTGCGCGTGCTGCAGGACCGCCGCTTCATGCACCTCGGCGGAGTGCAGGAGATGCAGGTGGACGTGCGCATCATCGCCGCCACCAACATCGATCTGCGCCAGTCGGTGCGCGAGGGCCGCTTCCGCGAAGATCTGTTTTACCGCTTGAACGTGATCACCATCGAACTTCCTCCACTACGCCAGCGCAAAGAGGACATTCCGCTGCTGGTCGATTTCTTCCTGAAGAAATACTCCGAGGAGAATGACCGCTCGGCACGGCATGTCACGCCTGAAGCGCTGCGGCCCCTGATGTCTTATTCGTGGCCGGGCAACGTGCGCGAACTGGAAAACGTAATCGAGCGCGCCGTCGTGCTCTCTTCCGGACCGGAAATCGGCCTCGATCTGCTGCCCGACAATCTGCTCGGCCGAGGTTCCGTCTTCACGCTGCATGATCCGCCGGCGAATGCGTCGCTGTTTGAAATCGTGGAAGACGTGGAGCGCCGTGTCATTATCGACATGCTGGAGAAGTGCAACTGGAACCAGACCGAAGCCGCCGAACACTTCAAAGTACCGCTCTCCACCCTCAACCAGAAAATCCGCCGGTTGAATATCGAGATCAAGAAGAAGACGCGGGGATAGAAGAAAGTGGTCAGTGGTCAGTGATTGCCACTGATCATTAGCCACTGATTCCTTGATTTTTGACGCTATGCGGTCCATCCTTTACTCAGCTTTTACCAGCAGGCAGGTTACGTCGTCGTGCTGCGGGGTTGTGCCGACGAAGAGGTCGAGTTCCGCCATCAGATGGTTCAGCATCTCGCTTGGCGTTGTCGCTGCCGCTGAGTTGATCGCACGCAGAAGCTGGGTTTCGCCGTACTCTTCCTGGCGGGCGTTTTCTGCTTCCACCAAACCATCAGTAAAGATGATCAGCCAGTCGCTGGGCGCCAGCGTTACGCTGGCCGATTCGTATTTCGCGTCAGACAGAATGCCGAGGGGCAATCCGCCGACGTCGAGACGCTCGATCAATCCGTTGGCGCGGCGCAGGATTGGGTTGTTGTGACCGGCGTTGATGTAGTGGAAAGTGCGATTGGCTGCGTCGTATTCCGCGAGAAAAGCAGTGGTGAAGCGCAATCCGCCCTGGCTGTTGGAGCAGGCGTACTTGTTCATGTTAGCCGCCAGTTCGGGCAAGGCGACCTGCGCGGTGGAAAGCGTTTTGAGGCTGGCCTGAAGAGTGGCCATGAGCATGGCCGCGGGAATGCTTTTGCCGGCCACATCGGCCACGGCGAACATGATGCGATTCTCTTCGTTGGTTTTGCCGGGGCGCGGAAACACGTCGTAGTAGTCGCCGGCAACCGTGTTGGCCGGGCGGGTGGTGTAGGCAATCGAGATTCCGGGAATTTGCGGCGGAACGCCGGGCAGCAGCCAGGTCTGAATCTCGCGTGCAATCTGTAGATCGCGCTTCATCACGACGCGGTCGGCAATCTCCAGCATGAGCAGCAGAAACAGCAGCAGGCCGCCCCAGAAGTGGAAGTCGAATTCGACGACGTGAGTTTCGTGTCCGGAGCTGTAGCTAAAACTTGTGCTGGGAAACACGAGCATGATCAGTGCTGCGAGCAACAGGACGCGGCGCGCGGGTGAAAGTTTTTCGAGGACGGACCAGAAAAATTCCTTGACTACGTGGAGATTGCGGCCGCGCCGGGTTAGACCCTCCGGCGTTTTCGCAGCCACGTCGCTGGAATAAAGTCGGTAGCTGGAGCGAGCTTCGGTTTCGAACTGCGACCAGAGCTGGCTGACCTCCAGCCCCTCGGTGACCCGCTGCCAGAATCGGCGCAGCCGCACTCGGCGAGGGACACGTTGAGCGGAAGCCGGTGGAGGAGAAGTCGCCATGCGAGACAAATAATTATAGAGGAAGGGTGGATGCGAAATTTCCTATTGTCGTTTTCGATTGCAAACTTTCCAAAGCAATTGGCGATTGGCAATTAGCAATTCGCAACTGTAAATCGGCTAGAACAGTGCCAGTTGCTCGTCCAGAGCCTGCGCGGGCCACTTGTTGGCCATCCTTCCGCGGGGATCGGTGCTGATTCCGTACTTCTGGCGGAGGCGTGTGATCAGTTGCGCCACCCGCTTGCCATAGGAAGGCGGCAGAAATGAGCGGTCCTGATAGCGCTGGCGATAGTTCTCGACCAACTGAGGGAAGTGTTGCTCAACGAAGGGAAGAAAGACCGCTGCTGAACAGGGCTTCAGGAATAACGGTCCGGCGAAGATGTGGCGGGCTCCGGCCGTGGCGGCGGCACGCACGACGGCCTCCAGATCCGCGGGCGAATCGGTGATGCCAGGCAGGACCGGGGAGCAACTCACACCCACAGTCATCCCCGCTGCGCTGAGCGCGCGAACTGCGTCTATCCGGAGGTCGGGACGGGGAGCGCGTGGCTCGAGAACCCGCGCCAGGTCGACGTTCAAGGTGGTCACCGTGATGTGGATCGACAGCGCGTTATTCTGCGAGACCTCGCGCAGAAGTTCGAGATCCCGGACAATGAGATTGGATTTGGTGACGATCCCCAGCTCGAAGCCACGATGGCGGGCGAACTCTTCGAGAATGCCGCGGGTGACTTCGTAGCGGCGCTCGGCTGGCTGGTAGGGGTCGGTCGCGGTGCCAAGCGCGACGGCTTCTCCGGGCTTGACCCGCCGCAGTTCGCGCCGCAGCAGTTCCGCGGTGTGCTGCTTGACATAGATCTTCTGCTCGAACTCTGCGCCGTCGCGCATTTCCATGAATTCGTGAGTGTAGCGGGCATAGCAGTAGCGGCAACCGAATTCGCAGCCGCGGTACGGATTGATGGTCCAGGTAAAAGGCAGGTTGCGATTGCTTACGCAACGGTTCAGCAGGGACTTTGCCGGGAGAGTGAAGTATTCCACATCGTGCCCCTCGCGCAGGGATTCACCTTGTGAGGCCAGGCGGGCGATGCCGAGAAGAGGGGATTTTTCGGGCAGCGGGAATAGGAAGAGGGAAGGCACGGATATTCGTCATTTATTCGCCCAACAATAAAGCTTCTCGTCAGCATTGTCAAGAGCGAGAAAGCGGCAGGCCAGGACGACCCTTAATTGCAGGCTCCGTGCCGCCGGGACAGCGGCGCTACCTAATGCAGCCGGGGGCTGTACGAAATTAGGGCGGCGTACGCCGCTACGGTTGTTGCGCTGCTGATTTCTCCGCTGGCTTCTCGAATAGCTTGGGATCGATTGCCGGGTTTAGTTCGAGGGCTGTGTATTCTGCTGTGCTTGAATCCTTGCCGTCCTGCTTGTTGTGGCGTAGCAGCGGAAGATTCAAGCCACTGATCGGTTTCCAATTCTCCATGTCGGTCTCGCCCTGCACGGGTCCGCCCTGGCTGAGCGTTTTGTAGGTTTCTTTCAAAATGTGACCGGTCTGCGGATCGACGAACCATCGGATCGCGGTGCCGGCGTTATTGACGTCGACGATGCGAGCGTCGGTGTCGCCGACCTTCTCGGTACCGGCGGCGCGGAAAGACACGTCGGGATCCTTCCAGTGCGAAGCGATGAAGATGGGATCGCGTTTGATCTGCTCCAGTGTTTCTGCTTTCTGGGAGGCAGGGAAGTCGCGCATGCCCTGGCCGGGAATTGCCATGAAGGCCGTATCCGGCGTGACCACAATGTTCAGGGTTCCACCCGGAATTTGCATTTCGGCGTGCAGAAGGTCGGGGTAGACGATGACGGTTTCCATCAGCATCGGGGAGTCGCCCTGCGGCGTTTTTTGGGTGAGGGTCAGCTTGGCCTTCAGGGCCTTGATGGTCGCGAGTTTGCCTTCGCCACCCATCGCGGACACTACCTTGGCCGCGAGCGCTTTGCCTTCTTCGTTGGAGGCTGCAGGCTTGGCATTCGACGCGGCGGGTTTGGAGTTCTCGTCTGGTCTGCCGCCGGGCGGAGGCGGAATGCTGATATCGATTTTCTTGACCGAGCCGAGGGACGCGAGAGGTTTGTCGAACTCTTTTGTGTTACCCACCACCATCACGGCGAGTTGATCGCGGTGCACATACTTGGCGGCCACGCGATTCACGTCCGCAGCCGTCACCTTCTGGATTTCGACGGCGTACTGGTCGAGCCAATCTTCGGGGTATCCGTAGAGTTCATAAGTGACGCGCTCGGCCAGAACTTTGTCGGGCGAGTCGAGGCGGAAGATAAACGCGTTCAGGATGGCATCTTTGGCTTGCTTGATCTCTTCGTCGGTGATCGGATGTTTGGCCAGATTGTCGATGTCTTCATCGAGCGCCCGGATCGATTCGACCGTGCTCTGGCTCTTTGTGCCAATGACAAATTGCAGAATGCCGGGATGCCCGAAGTTGGCTCCGATGCCGCCGCCCACATCGTAAGCCAGTCCGCGCTTGGTGCGAATGTCGTTGAACAGACGCGAGGAGAAGCCGCCGCCGAAAGCTTCATTGAAGACGCTGATGGCGTAGTAGTCGGGATTCTTACGCGTGGTGCCCAGCCCCACCATGCGGATGTTGCTCTGATTCACGTCTTCTTTCGGGATGAGATAGTAGCCGGGTTTGGCGGGCTGGTAGTGAATGTCTTCCTTCGGCACTTTGCTGCCTCTGGGCCATGCCTCAAACGCGGCGCGCAACTTGGCTTCCATGACCGCGGCATCGAAATCGCCGCTGATGCCGAGAATGATGTAATTGGGATGGACGTACGTCTTATGCCAGTCGAACAAGTCCTGGCGAGTGATGGCGGCGATGGTGGAATACTCAGGCTCACGGGCGTAGGGATTATCGGGGCCGTAAGCCAGCTTGGCGGTTTCGCGGGCCGCAATGGCGCCGACTTCGTCATTGCGCCGCGAGATGCTGTCATCCACCTGCTTCTGAGCCAGGTCGAGCTTGTCGGCACGGAATTCGGGATTCTGCAACAGGTCGGCGAAGACTTTGAAGACATCGTCGAAGTCGCCCTTCATGCAACTCAAACTGATGGAGGTTGAATCGGGACCGCCTCCGGTCTCAACTTTGGCGGCGCGCACTTCGAGGAAGTCGTCGAGCTGATCGCCGGTTTGTGTCTTCGTGCCGCTGGTGCGCCAGACTTCACCGAAGATCTCCACCAGCCCCGCTTTGGCGGCGGGTTCATTGCGTGAGCCGCCGCGGATGCGCGCGCTCGCGTCAATCAGGGGCAGTTCGTGATCCTCCTGAAGGAAAATCACCATGCCGTTGGAGAGCTCAATACGCTTCGGCTGCTGGGGACGGAAGGGTGGCAGAGGTGAAATCGGAATCTGCTGCAAGTCTGTCGCTTGGGATGCGGCTCTGGGGAGCGGCACAAAGATGAGGGCGGCCGCGAGAATCATCGAAAGAGAAACTCGATTCAGTGTCATTGCGCGCCTCCCTGGCCCTGCGCATTCTGTTCTGCAGGAGCTTGATCCGATCCCTGCTCTCCGCCTGGTTCTGCGCCGGCGGCGGTTTCGATCACGCCCACGGTGCGGTTGGTGTCCTGAAAAATCTCATTGGCCACGCGCCGGATATCTGCCTTGGTTACCTTGTCGATACGGTCCACGGAGCGGAATAGCTCGCGCCAGTCGCCATAGCGAGTCTGGTAAATCGCCAACTGGGTTGCCAATCCCTCGTTGTCTCCCAGGCCGCGGATCAGGCTGGCCTTTGTGCGGGTCTTGATCATCTTCAACTCGTCGTCGCTGATGTCTTCCTTTTTCAGGAGCTCGATTTCGGCATGAATTCCGTTTGCCACCTCCTGTGTCGTGTGTCCCGGCAGCGGGACGGCATAGAAAGCAAACAAGTGCGGATACTTGGTGCCGGGCAGGCCGGTGAATCCGGCGGAGAATGCCGCAATTTTCTTGTCGCGCACCAGCGCGCGGTAAAGCCGCGACGTGCGGCCCTCCGACATGAGGCCGGAGATGGCGTCATACACTGCGTCGTCTTTGGTCATGAAGTCAGGGCGGTGGTAGCCCTCCAGATAAAGCGGCTGAGATTTTTCCTTCAGCACGACTTTGCGCTCGGCGTTCTGCGGGGGCTCGGTGGTAGTGGTCTCGTCGGGCTTGGAACTCATGCGCAGACGGCCGAAGTATTTCTCGAGGAGCGGCATGATTTGCGCGGCCTTCACGTCTCCCGCGATCGCGATCACCATGTTCGCGGGCACGTAATACTGGTCGAAAAACTCTTTGGCGTCGGTGGCGGAGAAAGAATTCAGGTCGGAGATCCAGCCTATGGTAGGCCGGTGATAGGGATGGGCTTCGAACGCCGCGGCGTCAAATTGTTCTTCCAGCGGCCGGTCGGATTGCTGTCGGTGCGCAGGCGCCGCTCTTCGATCACGACATTGCGCTCCTTGTAAAACTCCCGCATCACGGGATGAAGAAATCGCTCGGACTCAAGATAGGCCCACAGCTCCAGGCGGTTCACGGGCAGCGAATAGTGGTAGGCGGTCTCGTCGTAATCGGTGAAAGCGTTGAGATCCTGGCCGCCATTCTGCTCCACGATCTTGCCAAACTGGTTGGGTACGACGTACTTATCAGCCTCGGCAATGGCGTCCTTCCAGGCTTGCTCCAGTTGCTTCAATTTGGCTTCATCGCGGGCGGCGCCTTTGTCGCGCTCGCCAATGTACGCGGCATAGGCGGCCTCGACTTTTTCCAATGCGGGCTTCTCCTCGGCGTAGTTAGTGGTGCCGATTGTGTCCGTTCCCTTAAAGGCCATGTGTTCGAACATGTGGGCCAGGCCGGTCTTGCGCAGGGGATCCTGGGCGGAACCTGCATCGACCATGGTGAAGAAGGAAAACACGGGCGCCTCGGGCCGCTCGCAGATGAGGATGGTCAGGCCATTCGGCAGTTTCTTGACGGTGATGCGCTTCTCAAAGGACGCTAAATCCTGGGCAGCGGCAAGAACAGATAGGACAAGAAGGGACATTATAACTTTGAGCGCGCGGTGTTTCATCGGACCTCCAGATTGGCGAACTACGACCCAGCTATCACTTGGACGGACACCTAGGGCGGAAGTTTGAAATTACGTCGCGGGCGGGGAGGTTGTCAAACGGGTTAGGACCGTTTCGGGAGAGGAGTGTATTTTGCGTTGGACGCCGTTTGCGGCACAATGCCTGCGGGAGCGCACACGCAATGGATTCGACCATTGAAGTTCAGGGGAAGCAACTCAAGCTGTCGAATCTGGAAAAGGTTCTGTATCCCGCCACGGGATTTACCAAGCAGCAGGTCATCGACTACTACGTTCGCATTGCGCCGGCGATGGTGCCGCATTTGGCGGGACGTCCGCTCACGCGCAAGCGCTATCCCAACGGCGTGGATGAAGAATTCTTCTACGAAAAAAATGCGCCCCAACACCGTCCCGAATGGGTAAAGACTGCGCCGATCTGGAGCGGGAGAAACCGGCGCACCATCCATTACATTCTCGCCGACGATCTGGCCACGCTGGTCTGGCTGGCGAATCTGGCCGCGATCGAATTGCACCCATCACTTTCGCTGGCGAAAGACATTACATGCCCTACGATGATGGTCTTCGATCTCGATCCCGGTCCGCCGGCCAATATCGTGCAATGCTGCCAGGTCGGGTTGTGGCTGCGCGAAATCTTCGAGCACTTCGGACTGCGGAGTTTTCCGAAGACTTCGGGATCGAAGGGACTGCAGATCTACGTCCCGCTCAACACTCCTACCAACTACGAGTTGACCAAGACTTTTTCCCACGCGCTGGCGCAGTTGCTCGAACACGAACATCCCGACATGGTTGTATCGGACATGAAGAAGCAGGTTCGGACGGGAAAGGTTTTTGTCGACTGGAGCCAGAACGACGAACACAAAACCACCGTAGCCGTGTATTCGTTGCGGGCGCGAGAGCATCCTACGGCTTCGACGCCGGTGACGTGGGAGGAGGTCGAGCGGGCGCTGAAAAAGAAGGATGCGAGCCTGCTGGTATTCGAAGCGAAGCAAGTGGTCGCGCGCGTGGAAAAGATAGGAGATCTGTTTGCCCCGGTGCTCGAATTGAAGCAACGGTTGCCGGATTTCAAAGGAGTTGCGGCGCCTGCGGCGGAGCCGACGATCTCGATTGCTGCTCAGGCGGAAGAAGAACCTGCGGAGACTCGGAGCCGCGCCGTAGAAAGGCCGTGAAGCAGCCAAGGCGCGCAAGGCGGGACGCAAGGTATAATCCCGTCCGCTGCGAATTCTTGCTTCAAGACTTTACTTCGAGAGCTTACTCGAGAGCTTGCCATGCCTCAACTGTTTGCCGGGACTTCGGGATGGGCTTACCCGAGTTGGAAGCCGGACTTCTATCCCGCCAAGCTCGCGCAGAAAAAATTTCTCAGTCACTACGCCACGCAGCTCAATACGGTCGAGGTGAACTTTACTTTCCGGCAACTGGTGAAAGAGACCACGATCCAGAACTGGATTCAGGAAACGCCGGCGCACTTCCGCCTGGGTATCAAGGCGCACCAGGTGATCACTCACATCAAGCGGCTGAAGGGGACGGAGGATTTTGTTCCGCGCTTTCTGGCGACGATCGAGCCGCTGGCCAGCGCCGGCAAGCTTGGGCCGGTGCTATTCCAGTTGCCGCCCAATCTGAAAGCCGATGCCGTGCTGCTCAAGGATTTCCTTGCGCTTCTGCCGCGCACGTTGCCGGCGGCATTTGAATTCCGTCACGACTCCTGGTTTGCCGACTCGACCTGGGAACTTCTGAAGTCGCGCGGCGTCGCGCTGTGCGTGGCGGAGACCGAAGAGCGCACTACGCCCGATGTGGCGACCGCAGCCTTTGTCTACTACAGGTTCCGCAAGCCGAATTATACAGGCGAGGAGCGCCGTGCCATGGTCGCGCGCATCGGAGAACATCTGGCTGGCAGGCCGCGACGTCTTTGCCTACTTCAAGCATGAGGAGACGTCGGAAGGGGCACTATATGCGGTCGACCTGCTGCGTGACGCCGGCCAGACGTAGCAAGCTACGTCTCTGCCACGGGCTGTGCTTTCTGCTGGCATCCCTTTCATTACTTCCGTCAACGTCCGATAACGCGCATAATTTGTGATCCCTTAGTATGGCTTCGGAAGCAAACTCGCGCGTGCTCTCCAGCTTTCTCGACTACTTAAGAATCGAGAAGGGATTAGCGCAGCTTTCCATCAGCGCCTATACCACTGACATTTGCCAGTTCTCGGAGTTTCTGGAAAAACGCAAGCGCGTGCTGCTCACCGCGCGCCGCATCGATGTGCGCGACTTCCTGCAACAGCTTTTTTCCAATCAGGTGGATGGGCGGAGCGTAGGACGAAAACTCTCAGCCCTTCGCCAACTTTACCGTTATCTGTTGCTCGATAAGAAAATCGAACACGATCCCACGCTGAACATCGAATCGCCGAAGCAATGGAAGGTTCTTCCGAAGGCGCTGGCTCGGGACGAAATGGAAGCAACGCTGGCCGCTCCGCTTTCGCGCGGCGACGCGGTACACCGAACACGAAAGGATCAAACGCGCTGGCGACCGCGATCGCACCATGCTGGAAGTTTTCTACGCGGGAGCGCTGCGCGTTTCGGAAATCATTAACGCTAAACTGGAAGACCTGAAACTCGAGGCCGGATACATGCTGGTGCGCGGCAAGGGCGACAAGGAACGCGTAGTGCCGCTGGGAAAATCGGCTCAGGACGCGCTCACGAATATTTGTCACAATCGCGTCCAGCGTTGTCGGCGGGGAAGCGAAGCGGACATCGAAGGAAAATAGGCAACTCCGCCACCTCTGCCAAGAATTCACCCCTGCTATTTATCGCGCGTGGAGGCCGCAAACTGACGCGCCAGCGCGTTTGGCAAATGGTACGCGCTGCCTCGGCCGTTTCCGGGCGCGCGGCCTCTCCACACATGCTGCGCCATCCTGCGCGACGCACATGGTGGAGAACGGCGCCGATCTTCGTACGGTGCAAACAATCCTGGGCCACGCGGATATTTCGACAACCCAGGTTTATACGCACCTGGCGCTCGACCGCTTGCGGACCGTGTATCAGAAGCATCATCCGAGAGCGAAGGCCAGATGACGTTCGCCGCGACCAAGCAAGCCAAGACCACAGTTGCCAAAGCCGTTGCCAATTTCCTGCGCCATCTGGGCGGGTGCAATGCCTCGCCGCACACTGTTAAGGCCTACAGCC
>CAVYVQ010000008.1:0-22780 GCA_963771895.1 uncultured Acidobacteriaceae bacterium
TCTCGCAAATCCTGCTCAACCACCAAGCAAAGTCAACCAAGAGCCAAGACGTGTTCGGGTTTGATGTACAATTCTGCGCTATGAAACGGTCACTAGCGTTGGTGCTATCGTGCGGCGCTCTCGCTCTGGCGCAGACGACAGCGAGACCAGCAAAACCAGCCCCACCCGAACCCTTCGCCATAAAATATGTTTTCGGCTCTCCGTGGGAGCCGGCGAGTGAGAACTTGCAGCACCTATTCCAACCATCCACATTTCCTGCTCTGCGATGATGACGTTCGCACGACCATCGTGGTCGGCTGGAAGGATCACGAGAAGATTGACTCGGAACGGGTCCTCGTGATGACCATACCAAACGGAAAGAGATTCCTTGTCCAGTTCTCACAACTTCCCTGGCGACTCGCCCCACCCGCTCCTGACAAGCAAACTGATGAATCCGGTCCTGTCTTTGCCGAGCCAGACGGCAAATCACGTGACATGGAAAACCAATGGGATTGCTCGAAGGAGAAGACGATTACGTGCAAGTTTCTGAAAAGTTTCTGAATCACGTTCGCGGAGAACCACGACAGTTAACGGAGCAACAAGAAAAACAACGTTGCAGCGGGCGTACAATCCTAATGATGAGAAGCACAAAGGAAGCAATTGGTGTTCTCAATTTAGGGGCTGATTGTATTCTCCGAATCGTCCTTCGCAGCCATGCGGATTTGGAAGACGTTCAACTCGAGCTAGAGCCAGGACAGACAGCTTGCCGCATTTTTGTACCAGAGGCCTACGAAGGGCCGCGGAAGGAATTGCCTTGTGAGTCTGGCCTTTGAACCTAGCCGGGGACAACCTCACCCTGGGACGGACGGGACGTTCACTATTTCCTTGGCCAGAAACAAGAGCGGACAGGGCCTTTGAACCTCCCACAGTTTTCCACAGCCCACTCTTGTGACATCTGACCTTGCGCCTCATCTCAAATTCGTTCATCATTGCCCCGGCACAGGCAGTAAGAAACAGTTCATTGACAACTGAATAGAGTGCGAGCTAAATCCTTCCACGACAGGATTTTGCAGCCAAGTCCGACTGGTTTCAGTCTCAACAGAAATAGCCTCACTGATTCTAAATAACTTACAGGATTCGCATGCATCTAACTCCTTTGTCCGCAAGATTTTGCGAACAAGTTATCTAGAATCAATATTTTAGCCGGATTCTGGTCAGATCAAATCCGCGCAAGTCATTGATTCCAGAGAATTAAGCGGATTCGATCTCAATTTTTTTCGATGCGCGGTCTGACCTGGCGACGAAGCCCCGGACAGCACCCGGCGTGATATGCTTCCCGCTTTCCTGCAAGCTGGAGGACTCATGCCATTCTCGCGCCGTGATTTCGTAAAGACGTCTGTTCTAGGAGCAGTCGCCGCCGGAGTAGGAACGCGCGCCCAAGCTGAAGACGCAAAGCCAGCCGCGCAAGAACACGACACGCAAGCCGGATCGCACAAGCGCCCCATCATCGTCTGCGCCAACAACGGTTTCAATTATCTCGACGATGCGTTCGCCTTCCTGAAAAGCGGCGGCGATACGCTCGACGCCGCGCTCAGAGTGGTCAAGGGACCAGAAGACGATCCCAAAGACACCAGCGTCGGACTCGGCGGAATCCCCAACGAAGAAGGCGTGGTCGAACTCGACGCCTGCTGCATGCATGGACCCACGCGCCGCGCCGGCTCGGTCGGAGGCGTGCGCAACATCAAGAACGTCTCGCTGCTCTCGAAGGCAGTGTTCGAGCACACTGGCCACGTCATGCTGGTCGGCGAAGGCGCGGAGCGCTTCGCCGTCTCCGTCGGCTTCCCGCGCGAGAACCTGCTCACCGAGCACTCCAGCAAGATCTGGTTGCTGTGGAAGGAATTTCACTCCAACGACGACTGGTGGGGACCAGGCCTCGCCGACCCGCACTGGCAACCACCCGACGCCAAGCCGAGCGATGGAAAGCCGCAGTCGCAACTGTGGCAAGAGCGCTACCGCCGTCTCGAAGAACACGCGGCCACTCTGGGCATCGCTCCCGAGTTGCGCCGCGACGCCATTCACAAAGTGTTGTTCCCGCCGACCGGCACGATTCACTGCTCCGCCCTGAACGAGAAAGGCGAAATCTCCGGCTGCACCACCACCAGCGGATTAGCCTACAAGCTTCCCGGCCGCTGCGGTGACTCGCCAATCATCGGTGCCGGCTGCTACACCGATCAGGACGTCGGTTCCGCCGGAGCAACCGGCAGCGGCGAAGAAAACATCAAGGTCGCGGGCGCGCACACCATCGTCGAAAACATGCGCCACGGCATGTCTCCGCAGGAAGCAGGCATGGACGGGCTGAAGCGCATAGGGCGCAACTATAACAGCGACATGAGCAAGCTGCGCTTCGTCGACATGACCTACTACATCCTGCGCAAAGACGGCGCCTACGCCGGCGTTTCCCTGTGGGAAGGTTACGAGGCCGGCAAACCGCACAAGATCGCTGTGCATGACGGAACCCGCCGCTCGGAGAAGACGGTGGCGCTATTCAAAGGATGGTCGCAGGACTTTCCGCCGGAGCCCAGGGTTCCAGAGGATCTAAAGAAGGAGTATCTGAAGTAGCGGCCAGTGACCCTGGTCTCTAAGCGAACCTAACCTTCACATCCGGCCCCTTCTCCAGGTGGATGCTCTCGATGAAGCGCACTTTGCCGGTGAGCAAGGTAAGGATCACCGAAGAAGTCCGTGTGCCTTCGCCGAAGAAGCGGACGCCCTTCAGCAGCGCGCCTTCGGTGACGCCCGTGGCGGCGAAGATGAGTTGCTTGCCGGGAGCGAGGTCTTCGGCTTCGTAAATTTTGTTCTTGTCTTTGACGCCCATGCGGGCGAGGCGTTCTTCCTGCTCGGGCTTTACCACCAGGCGTCCGAGCATGTAGCCATTCAGGCAGCGGATGGCGGCGGCGGTGATCACGCCTTCCGGCGCACCCCCTGAGCCCATGACGGCGTGTACGCCGGTGCCGATGACAGCGGCGGCGATGCCCGCCGAAAGGTCGCCATCGCCGATCAGCCGGATGCGCGCGCCCGCCGCGCGAATATCGGCAATCAGTTTCTCGTGACGTGGGCGGTCAAGCACGATCACGACCAGATCTTCCACATCCCGCTCCATTCTTTTCGCGATGTTCTTCAGATTGTCGGCAACGGGCGCGTCGAGTTCGACGGCGTTCTTGCACGATGGTCCGACCACGATCTTCTCCATGTAGCAATCGGGAGCATGAAGCAGGCCTCCATGTTCGGAGGCAGCGAGCACGGTGATCGCTCCAGGCGCGCCCGTGGCGCAAAGGTTGGTGCCTTCGAGCGGGTCGACGGCAATATCCACCTCGGGCACTACGCGGCCATCGGGAAACTCGGCGCCGACTTTTTCGCCGATGTAAAGCATGGGCGCTTCGTCGCGCTCACCCTCGCCAATCACGATCGTCCCCCGCATGGGAATGGAGTCCATGGTCTGCCGCATCGCCTCGGTCGCCACCTGGTCAGAGAGCTTGCGCTCGCCCTGACCCATGGTGCGGGCCGAAGCGATCGCGGCCACTTCGACCACGCGTAGAAACCGCGACGCCAGGTCGCTTTCAATGTTTTCCCCAAAACAGCGGGCCTTGCCTTCCGGACGAGCTTGCGTTGCCATAAAGCCTCCGACCATGCATTACAAACCAGCCATTTCAACCGGCCTCAGAATATAAACCAACCGCCGGGAGATTGAAAGAAATAGCCGAAGCCATGAGAATAACCGATATTCGGGAGAGCAGCTGACGTGTTATTCTCACAAGCTCGTTTCGAAAAGAAGAACCCATGCCGGACCGGCGCACCCTAACCTTCCTGTGCATCACTACCTACGAAAAGGGACAGGAGTTCATGCGCGAGTGCAAGCGCCAGGGCTGCCGCGTGGTCCTGCTTACGGCGGAGAAGCTGCGCGATGCCGACTGGCCGCGCGATAGCCTGGACGAAACGTTCTATCTCCCCGCCGAAATTCCTCTCGCTGACATTGTCCAGGCGGTGACGCACCTCACACGCACCCAGAAGATCGACCGCATTGTCGCGCTCGACGAATACGACATGGAGACCGCCGCAACCCTCCGCGAACATCTGCGCGTGCCCGGCATGGGCCTGACCACCATGCGCTATTTCCGCGACAAGCTGGCCATGCGCATGAAGGCGCTCGATCGCGGCGTGCGCGTTCCCGATTTCGTTCCTGTCCTCAATCACGGCGACATCCAGTATTACCTCGAACATGTGCCGGGACCATGGGTCCTGAAACCGCGGCAGGAAGCATCTGCGATCGGGATCAAGAAGATTCACGGGGCCGAGGAGTTGTGGCCGGTGCTGGAGGAACTTGGCGACAAGCAGTCATCGTTCCTGCTGGAGAGATTTGTTCCGGGCGAGGTCTACCACGTGGATTCCGTGATTTCGGAAAACGAAGTGGTCTTTGCCAGCGTAAGCAAATATGGCAAGCCACCCATGAACGTGGCGCAGGGCGGCGGAATTTTCACTACTTGTGTTATACCGCGAGGCGGCGACGCGGACACAGCCTTGCGCCAGATCAATCGGGACCTGATTGCGGCGCTGGGACTGGTGCGGGGTGTGGCGCATGCCGAGTTCATCCAGGCCCATGCCGATGGGCATTTCTACTTTCTGGAGTGCGCGGCGCGCGTAGGCGGCGCTTACATCAACGAGATGGTCGAGGCGGCGACGGGAATCGACCTGTGGCGCGAGTGGGCCCGCATCGAGGTCGCCGGAGAACATGGAAGTTACCAGCTTCCTCCAGTGCGCGAGGAGTACGCGGGAGTAATTATTTCGCTGGCGCGGCAGGAGAATCCCGATACTTCGGGATACAACGATCCGGAAGTGTATTTGCGAATCAAGAGGCATCATCACGCGGGATTGATTCTGCGATCCACCAATCCCGAGCGCCTTCGGACGTTGCTCGAAAGCTACAGCGAGCGCTTTGCGCAGGAGTTCCTTGCCGTAGAACCGGCGCGGGACAAGCCAACTGCTTGAACCGGATCTCGATTAATCAGAATGCGTCAATCCCCGTGATACTCTGCCCAATAATCAGCGAGTGCACATCGTGCGTGCCTTCGTAGGTCTTCACCGACTCCAGGTTCATCATGTGGCGCATGATGGGATAGTCATCGGCCACGCCGTTGGCGCCGAGGATATCGCGCGACAGCCGGGCGCACTCCAGCGCCATCCAGACGTTGTTGCGCTTCGCCATCGAGATGTGCTGGTGCTCCACCTTGCCCGCATCTTTGAGGCGCCCGACCTGCAGCACGAGCAGTTGCGCTTTGGTGATCTCGCTGATCATCCAAGTAAGCTTGTCCTGCACGAGTTGGTGCGAGGCAATCGGCTGGTCGCGCCACTGCTTGCGCAAGATGGCGTACTGCAACGCGCAGTCGTAGCAGGACATAGCTGCGCCGATCGCGCCCCACGCAATGCCGTAGCGCGCCTGGTTCAAGCACATCAATGGCGATTTCAGCCCGTCGCTTTTCGGCAGCAAGTTCGACTCGGGGATGTGAACGTCCTGCAACGACAGCCCTGAAGTGACCGAAGCGCGCAGCGACCACTTCCCGTGAATGTCGTCGGACGTGAAACCCTTCCGGTCTTTTTCTACGAGGAAGCCGCGAATCTTGTCGTCTTCGTTTTCCACCTTGGCCCAGATCACGGCAACGTCGGCAATGGTGCCCGATGTGATCCACATCTTCTCGCCGTTAAGAATGTACTCGTTGCCAACTTTGCGCGCGCGCGTCCGCATGCCGCCGGGATTGGAGCCGAAGCCGGGTTCAGTAAGCCCAAAGCAGCCCAGCTTTTCACCTTTCTGCATGGCAGGGAGCCAGGTCTCCTTCTGCTCCTCGCTGCCGAATTCGTAGATTGGGTACATCGCCAGCGCCGACTGCACGCTCACGAAGCTGCGCACGCCGGAATCCCCGCGCTCCAGTTCCTGGGTCATCAGTCCATACTCGACGTTTCCCATGCCGGCGCAGCCGTAGCCCTTAAGCGACGCGCCGAAGAAGCCCAGATCGGCCATCGGCTTGACCAGTTCACGCGGAAAGCGGCCCGCTCGGTTGCACTCCTCGATAATCGGGATAAGGTTGTCTTCTATGAACTGGCGCGTGGTATCGCGGACCAGGCGCTCCTCTTCGGTAAGCAGCGAATCAAACTGGATGAAATCGACACCACGAAATTTGATGGCAGGCATGATGAATCTCCGTGACGATAAGAATGGATCCCAGCTCCAGAAATCCCGTTCCAGAAAACCGGTCCCGAAATCCAGCTCAGAAATAAGGAATCCGGAAACCGGTGCAGCCATACAGGTTTGCCGTCCGCAAGGACGGGCCGCGAGCCGGAGGGCAAACATATGACGGTAGCAGGGGCGAGGGAGCGGGGTCAACGGCGCCGCACAGCGTGTGCTGTCTTAAATTAAGACACTATCGCACAGCGCCTTAGCCAGCGGCATTAAGCCCGCAACCCCATCACAAACCTGGCCAATAGAAAGCCGACATTCGAGTATGCAAAACTTGCGTCATTCCTCATCAAACGATAATGCGTCTCCGCAGTATGCAAGAACTTTCATTCTTGACAGGACTTGCAGCGCACCCAAGAGTACGGCGGGTTCCAAGGGTGTTGGCGAGCCCCGTCGCTGGGTAGGCCGGTCCCGGCGGCTGTCCGGCGGGAGTCCTCGCGCGCCGCTCCGAGGTGCCAGACGCCTCTCGTCCTCCTTCGCGACTTGGCGCGGGCGCCATTCTGCGCCGCACAATAAAATGATATAAAACTGTCACAGCGAAAGGCAGGTTCGCATGGCGACTACTCTGTCCAACAAGAAAGTAGCTGTCCTCGGAGCCGGAAAGCTCGGGGGAATAATCTTGCAGGCGTTACTACGGGAAGGATCGCTCTCGAAAGAGCTGACCCGAGCCACCGTGCGGCATTCCGACCGCGCATTCCGGCTCGCCGAAAAGTTCCGCATCGAGGTTGGCACCGACAATGCCAAAGCCGTGCAGGGCGCCGACATCATTTTCATTTGCGTGAAGCCGCAGACGGTGCAGGAGGTTCTGGAAGAAATCCGCCCGCATATTTCTCCCGGGCAACTGGTGATTTCGGTGGCCGCGTCAGTCTCCACCAGCCAGATCGAAAGCGCGCTCGGCGTAAAGACCGCAGTAGTGCGGGCCATGCCCAACACTCCCTGCGCCGTTGGAGCCGGCATGACCGGCCTTTGCAAAGGGAGCTACGTCTCCGCGGACGAGATCGCGCTGGCCTGCATGCTGTTTGATGTGGTGGGAAGAACGGTCGTGGTGGATGAGAAGCACATGGATGCGGTCACCGGTCTTTCCGCCAGCGGCCCTGCCTTCATCTACATTATCCTGGAGTCATTGGCGGAAGCCGGAGTAAAAGTAGGCCTGCCACGCGATGTAGCCACACTGCTGGCCGCCCAGACCACTATGGGCGCGGCCAAGGTCGTGCTGGAGACGGGCGATCACCCCGCGCTGTTAAAAGACGCAGTCACCACGCCGGCCGGATGCACCATCGACGGCATCATGGAGTTGGAAGAGGGAAAACTGCGCGTGACTTTGATCAAGGCCGTAGTGAAAGCCACGCAACGCGCCAAGGAGCTTGCCTACAGCGGTTAATACGGGGTGGCGCCGGCATTCTCTACGACGCGCAAGGCCGCACGGCGCAGGCTGCGCAGGCCAAGCTTCACACGGCGGGCAGGGTAAGTCAGGGCGAAGGAAGGTGCGCGCCCCGAAAGCTACGCCGATGCGAAACTCTCTACCAATCCCTGGACGGCGCGTCGTCAGAAGGATCGTCCTTCTTCCATTCGCGGTCTGATTCGTCGCCGTCATCATCCCGAGTTTGATTGCGTTTGCGATAGCAGATGAAAATCATGCCGGCGGCCATAAAGGTTGGGGGAGCGATCAGGATCAGGATTCCGCTGCGCAGAGCCTGAATCATTCGCGAGCCCGAGGACGCGGCTTGTGTATAGCAAAGCGCACAGCTCTGGGCAAAGGCCGGAACTGGCGCCAGCAGAATGATCAGTCCCACCAGAGCGATGCCCAAAATCCAGAGTGATCTCGAAGGCTTCATGGTTCCCTTTTTTCCGAGCCGTGCCACACCAAACCTTTCGGCTCAGGCTACTTCGCCCAAGGCACGCCGTCAATCAGCCGGAAACTGTCGGTCCATCCATACTGCATGGCCAGTAGCACAAAAACGGTGAAGATTACGAAAAACCACTTGAGGCCGCGATTCTCCGACAGGTGCATGAAGAACAAAAGGGCCAGCGCCGCCTCGATGACGGCGACGGACATCATGCGAACAAACATTTGCGAGGCACTGATGTCCTGGTAGGCGATGAGGAACTGGATTCCGGCGAGGGCCAGTATGCAAGCGTAGACGATCAGGTCTGTGGTCATCCCACCACTCTTGTGTGTTTCGGCGGTCGTCATAGTGATTTGCTCCTACCTCTTTTCGTCTCAGTGAGCCAGATTCAAAAGATAGACCAGCGGCACTACGAACATCCAAACCAGATCCACGAAGTGCCAATAGAGACCCGTGATCTCGACGTCGTCGGCTGTGTAGCGTCCGCCCTGGTAGCGCAGCCCCACTGCGATAAGCGCGACCACGCCGCCGGTTACGTGCAGCAGGTGCAAGCCGGTAATGCTGAAAAACATGGAGCTAAATAGAGGGGTGCCCCAGGGGTTATGGAAGAGCGTCGCGCCTTCTGCGATCAGCCCCATCCATTCCTTAATGTGCAGCACGGCAAACATGATTCCGCAAGCCGCGGTAATCATAGTCCAGCGGAACGCTTTGGCCTTTTCGCCGTTCCGCGCCGAGCGTACGCCAATGAGCATGGTCAAGCTGCTGGTCAGGAGAATGAGGGTCATGACCGCGACGTTGGTGATGCTGTGAAAAGGCCTAGGCCAGTTAGGAGTGGCGTTGCGCGTAAATCCGTAGGCGAAGAGACAACCAGCGAAGGTAGCGGTGTCTGCGATGATGAACAGCCACATCGCCATCTTTTTTGCGGGAACCGAGAATGCGGGCGCGGTCATTATCTCCGTCGCGGTTGTTCGCGACACCTGCCCGTGAATTGAAAGATCGGCTTGGCTCACGTTACCTCCTACCTTGTTGGGTCAGAGCTTCATCCAAAGCAGCAAAAGCAGATACAGCCACAGCACGCCCATGAAATGCCAATAACGCGAAGTGGCGTCCAGAGTGCTCCTTCGCAGGACAGATCGATTCAGTTTCCAGATCACTCGCACCAGACCGCCGAGACCCCCGGACACGTGCAGAGCATGAGCTACGGTCAGCACATAAAAGAACGAGTAGCTCACGTTGGTGGCGAGTCCAAATCCCTGGGATCGGAGTTGCATCCAGGCAAAGGTTTGACCGGCAACAAAGAGCAACCCCAGGAACAAGGTGATATATAGCCACTGGGCGGGATTCGCGCGGTCGCTGTTCTTGTCCTTCAGGCCGCCCATGAAAGTTGCAATCCGACGGCGGGCCAGCTCCAGTGTGACACTGCTGGCAATGATCACTAGAGTGTTGACGTACAGAACAGGGGGCAACGTGAAGTGCCGCCAATCCTGCGCGGAGCCCTGACGAACAATCATGGCGCTGGTGAAGGCGGCAAAACTCATGGTGATTGCCGCCAAGCCCACCCAGATGCCGGTACTGGCGGGAGGAGGAGAAGAACTCTTGACCTGGCGCAAGTCTCCGTCGGCGGGCACGAGGTTCCGCCGACCACCGTTGCCCGAGCCCTGGCTCGGTAACCGGTCGAGATCAATTTTCGGCGGTTCGTGGACCGTGGTCGCCATACTGCTCACACTCCTGCTGGAACTGACTGCCCTGCTCGAAGTTTACTTTTCTTCGTCAGAACTATGAACGTTCTCCGTCGAGGTCTGCATGATGTAGTCCTTGCTGGCACCTTCGACACTGTACTGATAAGGATCGTGATAAACCACCGGCATCTTGTCGCCAAAGTTGTTGTGAGGCGGCGGCGTGGCAGTGCTCCATTCCAGCGACGTGCCTTCCCATGGGTTGTCGTTCGGTGGAATCTCGCCTTTGAATCGGCTGTGGATCAGGTTGTAAAGGAAAATGAGCTGGGCAAGGCCAGTGAAAAGCGCAGCAACCGTGATGAACTTGTGTACCGGGATAAGCGGGATCAGGTAGTCGTCGGTGAAGGCCTGGTAGCGGCGCACGTTGCCGGCGATGCCAAGGTAGTGGAAGGGCATGAAGATGCAGTAGGCACCGATGAAACTCATCACGAAGTGGACCTTGCCCAAAGTCTCGTTCATCATGCGGCCAGCCATCTTGGGGAACCAGAAGTAGGTTCCGGCAAAGATGCCGAACATAGCGGCGACTCCCATGACGAGATGGAAGTGGCCGACCACGAAGTAGGTGGCGTGCAACATGATGTCGATGGAAGGCTGGGCCAGGAAAAAGCCGCTCACGCCGCCGCTGATGAACATCGAGATGAAACCCAGCGAGAATAGCGACGCCGAATTGATCCGCAGCTTCGCCCCATACAGACTGCCCAGCCAGATGAGCACGATGATGGTGGATGGAATCGTAATCACCAGCGTGGGAAAGGAAAACGCCAGCGAGGAGACAGGATTCATCCCGCTGACGAACATGTGGTGCCCATAGACCATGTAGCTGAGGACGACCAGGGCGCCCATGGAATAAATGAGAACCCGATGGCTGAGCATCGGCCTGCGCATGTTGGTAACCAGAATGTGCGAAACGATGCCCATGCCGGGGACGATTGCGATGTAGACCTCGGGATGCCCGAAGAACCAGAACAGATGCTGCCACAGCAGAGTCGACCCGCCGGAATGCGGCAACACCTGGTCGTTAATCACCAGGTTCGAGGCTACGAAGAAACTGGTTCCGGCGACGTGATCGAGAATAAGGAGGATGGTCGCGGGCATCAGCACCGCGAACGCCGCCAAGCCCATGACGGAGGTAAGGAACCAGGCCCAGGCAGTTAACGGGAGGCGCATCAGGGACATGCCTTTACAACGCATGTCGAGGGTTGTGGTGATGAAGTTCAAAGAACCCAGCAACTGGCCAATGCAGAAAAGACCAATCGCAGTCGCCCAGAGAATCACGCCCCAACCCTCGCCGGGACCGCCAGCGGAACCAATCGCGCTCAGTGGGGCGTACTGTGTCCAGCCGCCCAAGCTGGGCCCATCACTGACAAAAAACGAGGCAACGATAGGCAAGAACGCTGCGAAGGTGACCCAAAACGACATCATGTTGAAATGCGGGAAGGGCATGTCTTCGGCGCCGGTCTGGATGGGCAAGAAGAAATTGCCGAAGGCGGCAAAGGGGGCGGTGGTAAGCACAAAGAAGACCATGATCGTGCCGTGCATGGTCATCAGTTGCAGGTAATATTCCGGCGTCATCACGTCGCCCGGCGCGCCGGTTTTGGAGAGCAGGTGCAACCCTGGTATCGCGTAACTGCCGAATCCCAGATGGATGCGCATCAGCCAGGAAAGGAACATTCCGAATAGAGCGGCGACCAAGGCCAGCGCGTAGTACTGCTTGCCGATGACTTTGTGGTCAGTGCTGAAGACGTGCTTCCGAATGAAGCTGGTGGGAGCGTGGTGTACCGCTTGTGCCGACATATCGTGCATTGCGCTCACCTCAAACGAGATGTATTGTCCAGATGCTGCACAGAGGACGGCTACTGCAGCGCCGCCTGCTGCTTAAGCCAGTTATCGTAATCTTCCTGAGACATCACCTCGAGATACGCCTTCATGTTGTAGTGCCCGAGGCCACAAAGCTGGGTACAGACGATTTCGTACTTGCCGATTTTCGTCGCCGTGAAATGAATCGAGACGTCCAATCCCGGGACGAAGTCCTGCTGCACTCGCAATTCCGGCACATAGAAGGAGTGCCCCACATCCTTCGAATGCATCAGCAGATGGATCTCCCGGTTTACCGGAATGGCCATCTCGGCGGTTACGATGTCGTCTTTCGAATCCGGGTCGCTGGTGGTATCGAGGCCAAAGAAGTTCGCGTTGGCCTCACTGATCTTGTCGGCGTGCAGTGGGCCGAACGTGCCATCCGGACCGGGGTAGCGGAAATAAAATGCGAACTGTCCCGCCTGCACCTGAATCTGCACCGCGTTCGCTGACGGTGGAGTGAAATACACGCTAGCCCATGCCTTGACTCCGAACACACCCAAAGCCAGACACTCGGTGCCGACCAGCAAGAATGCGGCGATCACCAGGCCCGCGGCGCCGCCGGGAAAGCTCTTAACTTTGTCGCCGGGCTTGGGGCTGGAGAACTTCCAGATGAAGAAAGCCAGCAGGAACTGAGAGGCGAGGAACGAAATCCCTGCCTCCAGCATCGTGTCGGCGTACTGCTCATCGATCAGATGACCGTGGGTCGAGATGTCCTGCGGCATCGGCCACATGTGCATCACGATGGGAACCGCCGAAGCAATTGCGATCAGAGTGATCGTCACCGCGAATATCTTCGCCATATCGCCCCGCCTTTGGCCCGGGATAGTCCGGCCCTATCTGAAGTCGCCGCGGTCGTTGACTGCGGTGATACGGATGTTCGGTTACTGCACTGGCTTTCTCTGGACAGCTCTCTGGCTTCCTACTTAGGTTTAAAAGTGAAATCTGCTTTTGCCGATGCGCTGGCCGCAACCGTCACTTTTTGGTTTTGCGTGCCGGCGGCTTCCTGCCACGCCGTCACCGTATAGTTTCCCGGCGGCACGTTGTTGATAGTGTAATTGCCGTTCGCGTCGGTGGTGGCGTAGGGCCCTTTGACCACAGCGAAATACCCGTGCATCCAGGGATGGATGTTGCACTTCACATCGATAAACTCGGGAGCTTTCCAGCTCTTCTCGACCGGAGGCGCTCCGGGCGGCTGAGACTGATTCCACGGGATGTTGCCGGTCATCGGGTTGGGGTTCGGGTGAATGTTATGAGCCGTCTGATCGCTGGTGGTCACCTTGAACGTCTCGCCTACATCCATGGCCAACACGTGCGGCGTATACATGCAGTTTTTCTGATCGAATACTAACACCGCGTTTGATACCTGGGCGGGGCCGCTCCAGCCCTCGATGTAGAGAACCACGTTCGCAAGTCCTCCGTTAGCGCCAGTCACATAGGTTTCGAGGTGACCGGGATCGTTGGCGTGGGCCTTGACGCAGAAAGGGTCCTTGGACATGTCGATACCCTTCATGTGCGGAGCCGCGCCGTCGAGTTTCACTGTTCCTGCAATCTTGCCTTCTCCAGCCGCGTTGACTCCCTGACTCAAAATCAACGCCGCGCAGCATACTAAAACTACCGCCGATAGTACAACCGCGAAATTGTATCGATTTCTCATAGAAATAGTCTCCTTAAAGAACTGCGTAAGTGACGCGGGTTGTGATGCTCTTGCCTCTATTGCTGTGGCACCGGCGCATTCGGATCAACCGGCTTCAAGCCAAGCTGTTTCGCCATTTCTTTTTCCTTGCTCTTCTGTGCCATAAACGTTCGCAAATAGAACACAAGGTCCCACGCCTCATCCGGCTTGATGTTGTCGGCAAAGGAAGGCATCGGAGTGCCGTCCAGTCCGGTCATGAAGATACGGTAAATATCCTGATCGGTTTCTCCGCATTTCGGCCGCGTTCCGTCGGTGAAGTTGAAGGGCGCGATCGGACGGCCGAGATCATCCTGAAGCGTCGAAGCCGACGGCCCGTTGGCCATGCCCTGCACGCCATGGCACTTCCAGCACTGCACTCGGGCGAAAACATCGCGTCCCGCCTTGATGCGCTCCGCCGTCACTTCCGGCTCAGGAGGAATCTGGATCGGCGTTCCGGGCTTCTCATTCGTCCAGCGCGGAGAGAAGTGCTTCACCCAGGCAACAAGATCGGCGCGCTCTTGCTTAGTGAAAGTGCTCCATTGCGGCATGTTCGAGCGGTCGAGCCCGCGGGCAATCGTGTCGAAAAGATCCTGGTCGGTGGGCAGAGTTCCGGTCGGGGTCGAGCGGCACTTGAATATCCCCAACTGGAAGTCGCGCGGTTTGGGGTCTACCCAGGGAAAACTCTCGCCATTTCCGTCCCCGAGCGCGCCATGGCAAACCACGCAGTACCGGCGGTAGTCACCCTTGGCGTCCTTGGCATGGCCGGTGATGTTGCCGATGTGGCTTTCGGTCTCCAGCCGCTTGTCTATGTCATAGGTCGAGAGCTGCGCCGATGATGCCAGCGGGAGCGCCAAAAAAGCAGCTGCGCTCAGTAGAAGCGACCACTTCTGCAATCTTGTCCGCATGTCTATCCCTTTCTAGAAATCAAAATCAAAGCCAATCAGCAATTCGCTGGTGTTGATGTTGGTAAGTGCTCCGGTCGTGGGATTTGCCGGCCCCGTACCATCCTGGTGCAGCCAGTTGTACTCGTTGTGCCAGGCAAAACCGGCACGGCTTGTCATGAATGGGTTGTAGCGGTAGCCGATGGTAAAGGTTGAGATATTGCCGAAGTTGGAAGGGGTTGGGCCCAGGATTCCGTTAGCTCCGACTGTCGTGTATGCCGATCCGTCGGCCTGCTGCGACATCCTGATCGTCTCATAGCGGCCGATGAAGATCAGCTGTGGGCTGTAGACGTAGTGAGGCTCAAGCAGAACGCCGTTCCACGAGGGCGCTTGCGACCCGACCGGCAGAGTTGTCCCGGTTGTATTGTTCAGCGTCGCGTTCCCATCGGGGATATCGCCATAGCCTTGTCCAAACCAGGCGTTGTCCTGCCCGTGCTGGGTGACCACAGTGAGATCGACGTGCGGACCGAAGTAGAATTGCCCTACGAAGCCCTCGCGACTGAAGGACTTGTTGCCGATCGCAGAAGGGCCGGTACCGTTGGCGCCACCAAAGAGTGCCCCACCCTGAGTGAGCCATGTAGTCGGCGCCTCGCCGACCATGGCGTAGAAACCAACTCGCTGCACCCCAAGCTTACCGGTGTCAAATGCCTGGCTCGCAGTAAAAAACCCAGTATAGGCGTTACCGTAGGGCAAACCCACATTGCCAGCGCTTGAGCTGAGAATGGCGGCGGAGTAGCGGGTCCGATCGTTCCAGGAGTGCCCCATCACCTCGGCGCCGAGTTGATTGGCGCCTATTTGGCCGAAGATGTTGCCATCACCCACCGGCATGAAGTGGTAGAGCTGGTAGATGCCACCATTGGCGGTAAGCGTCAGAATGCGCTTTTCGGAAAGCAGATTGTCGAGTTCGAACTTGCCCAGCTTCACATTAAGCCAGGGGCTGCCGAAAAGATTGTCCAGCCGCGCCATCACCGTTTCAAAGTGGAAAGAAGCGGTATTGTCCGAAGAGGGGAGCACGTAGAACGAAAAGTTCTTCTCCAGCGTGCCGCCGGTGTGGAAGTCGAGGCCGCTCAGGTCGAAGCCGGAACTCGTAACTCGCTGGATCTGCGATCCAGTCAACACGGACCCTCCAGCCCCATCTGACGCGTACGTGTCAATCGGCACCTTCCCGGTGCTCACGCGGTGCCAAAGAGGAATGATGCGGAAGGTGACCGGCCAGTAGCCTGGATTCTGCCAGATCGGCGCATCGCGATCGTTCATCAGCTGATAGCCGTTGTCTTTGAACTTCTGTCCAAAGTAATTCAGCATCGGCCAGGACTCGTGGCACGCTGAACAGCGCAGCCCGTACTTTCTGGCGAAGGCCGGCAGAGCGTTCGCAGGTTGGCTGCAAGTGACGACTACCGATGCGAGAATCAGAGCGACAGTCGCACAGGAAGTCGCAAACCGAAAGACGTTGCTGAGACGAAAACGACAAAACACTTGCATGGCCGTGCTCCTCGGCAAGATCAAGTCAAGATCTGGTTTGTGAAATGGAATTCCTCTCGGAGAGGCTAAATGGGAAGGGCGTTGCCGTGGCAAACGAAGAGGCCCGAACTGGGAATCTTTCCCCATGGTTATCGTACGGTGTAGTGACTCTTTAGCGTGGTCCTACCACCAAACCAGCCGTGAATACTAATGCTGTCCAAAGACAAACGTCAAGAGGTTTCTGAAAAATTCTACGCGCAAGCATCCAAACGTTTTTACAAATTCTTTACAAAGTCACCGTACGATGCCCCGTTAAACCACTGTATCCGGCTCAAACTAGCCCAGCCAAGCCAAACTAGAGAGCGGCAGTTGACAGGCTCGCGTCCGGAGTAAGAGACTTTGTGGAGCCTTGAACGGGATTATGGGGAATTCGCGGAAGTCCGTTGTTGCGCGCGCCCAGCTGCATGGACCGGTTGGCCGGCTCAATTCGTGCGCGGCAATATTACCTCTCCTCCTGATTTTCGCGTCAGCGCTTCCACTCGCAGGCCGCGAGAAGGAAAAACTCTCCTACGGGGAAGGTCTTATCGTCAACATCCCCTTGCCGGTGAGCGAAGTGCAGCTAGTCGTCGAGGATATCGCCGAGAACGGCATAATCCGGGGAACCAAGGAATACAACAAAGACGAGTTCGTCGGCGGAGCGAAAGCCGCCAACTCCTGCCACGTATTTCCGCCGTGGACCGAAGGCGGGAAGGTTTTCTACAAGGTTCGCGCGCAGGCTATCGACCCTCGCAACTTCAAAGATGGCGCCGACGTCGGCACGCTGGCTGTGCGTTACGTTGTCCAGCCTCAAGGCGACAAGAACACGGTCCTGCGCATCGACGCCCTTTTCGAAGAGGACTTCCGCCACACTGTTCATCCATCGAACGGCTCGGTCGAAAGCAGCGAGTACAAGGACATCCAGGAACACCTTGAAGCTATCGAGGTGATGAAGAAGCAGACCATCGAGTCAGAACAAGAGCGGCAGGAACAACTGGCAAAAAAACGCAAACCCGCGCCGACGTACGCTCCCAGCGAGATCGCGCAGGAATCCACCTCTCGTGCCTTCCCTCCGCCTGCGGAAACCCACCAAGATTCCGTTTCGCAAACCAGTTCGAAGCTCGGCACGGCGCAGTCCCAGGATCAACAGTTGTCAAGTCCACCCGCGCCCAGCCCAACCCCGCCCGGACAATCGTTGCCCGGCCAGTCGTTGCCCGGCCAGTCTCTGGAAGAACACATTAAGGATCTTCGCAAGCAAGTCGAGCGGCTGGTGAAGGCGCCGGGCGCGCCGCTCAAGTCCGCTCCTTTCCACACTGCCAGCACGCTGCAAAGCCTAACCACTGGCACCGAAGTCTTGATTCTGATTTCGACGCCTTACTGGTATGGCGTCGAGACCCACGAGGGCCAGCACGGATGGATCATGCGCGACCAACTGGAGCAGCCATGAAGCAGGCTACGTCCAGATTCCCTGCGACACGACTTTATCGAGTTTTCGCGCCCGTGTTCTTCACGGCGGCTGTGGTTCTTTTCGGTGCGCAATGCAAAGCACAAGACAACGGCGTCGAGCGCACCTTCCCGCAATCCAAGGCCGCGGTGGAGAAAGTCATGAAAGAGCTGCAACCCGCCGTCGCCGGACGCCTCCCCGTCCTCGACGGTTTCGCTACGTCGACCTCCGATCATCCCCTCGACCGCTTTCAGCGCGGATACTACCAGTCCAAGTTTCAGGTCACGGCCTCGCCCTCCGGCGGATCGATTGTGCGAGTCAGCGTGCAGGTTACGGCTTGGTACGCCGACCCGGTGGCCGCGCGCTCCGGATATCGCTTGTTGACCTCGAATGGCCGTCTGGAAGGGGACCTGCTCGATCAACTAGCCGATCAACTCGCCGGCCGAATGCCGAAGGAATCTCCGCAAGTCGAAGCAGCCGCTCCCGCACTCCCCGCGCACAAGCCTTTTCCATCAGAGAAGTCTGCTTTGAAACCAGCCCCGTCGGGAGAGTTCTCCACGCCGCAACCTTCCCCGGAGGAATCTTCATCGGCGAACGCACCGAAGGGTCCGGACGCCGCCGAGCCCACCATCTCAGCGCCGGTTCCCCGGCTCCCGGAAAGCGGAAGCGGTTTGTCGTCGTCCCTCGCCCAGAGCCTGACCGAGCAGGAGCAGAAGAAGGCCAGCCCTCAGGCGGGACAGAAAAAAACTGTCGACGAATATCCCAGTGCTCTGCGATCCGAAGCCGAGAGCCTCGAAGAAGTTCTCAAGAATCAGTCTCATCCCAAGAATCTGGTCGCCGTAAAGAAGTCCGGCACCCCGGTAGTCGGCAGCGCCAGTTTGACTGCCAAGACATTATTTCTGGCCAGCGCGCACGATGAGTTCGAAATGCTGGATTTCAATCGCGATTGGGTTCACGTCCGCATCTCCGGCCTCTCCCGCGGATGGATCTGGCGCACCAGCCTGGAAATGCCCGACAGCGTTCCCGAAGGCGAGGCCCCGGCCAGCGCGGCGCCGGTCGCCGTCGCGGCAGATGTCTTTCACGTGACTAGGGAAGAAACAGCGCCGTTCCCGGGAAATTGGGCGCCGCTCCGCGGAAAAACCGTCAAGATCGTCTCCGTGGAAAAAATAAACGAAGCCAAGGATGCCGGCCCGCAGCTCAGACTGGAGTTCGCCAAGTCAGTCCTCGACAAGGACTATCCGGAACTCGCGCAGAAGCCGCAAGAGCTGGCGGGAATTGTGTTGATCTTCGATTCCGTCGATGGGGGAATGATTGCCGCCACCGGGCCCACACTCCAACAATGGAAGGCCGGAAAAATGTCGGACGCCGCTCTCTGGCATCAGTGTTTCTTTGATCCCCCCGAAACCTTCACTGAATCCGGGGTTTCACCGAGCCAGTAGCAGCGGCAATGCAAGAATCTCAGAAGAAGAAAACCTAAGCCTTGATTCGGTCCTGCTTGGGGCTATTCCCGCTAAGCTCTAACTCTTGCGTTGGCTTTTCTGCCCGAGATCTCTTCCGCAGACTGGACATTAATCGCTCATCTTCCGCGATTAGCTTTGCGCTTCGTCTAGCGCCATTTTGGATTTCAAGAAGCCTTTGCATCAAATCGGCGAAGTTTTCCACAACTTCCTCCAATATTGGCCAGAGCTGGTTGGTTGGCAAATATCGTAGGTAAAAGCCCAGGCAGAAAACTGGTCAAAAGTGATCAAGTTTTGTGTGGCTTGCCAAAGGCATGGGGTCGGGCGGGAAGAACATCCAGCCCAATAATTGCAGCTATTCTGTTAAGCTCCCTCCTGAGATTCCGGGAGATCGGAAATGCGCCCTTCACGTCCTATTGCCCTCGCGCTCGCTACCTTGATCTCATCGTTTGCCGGTGCGCAAACCGCTGCATCGCAGGCGCCTCTTCCCCAGACCGCGCGCCAGGCGCTGATCGAAATGTTTTTCGGTCAAGCGCCAGATCACCTGGAAAAGCATCTTCCCGACATCACTCGCCGAACTTATCAGAGACTCGGAGGCGCAAACGGTCAGACTGGTCTTGGCATGTTCTCGCTGCTCACAATGCAAGCCAAAGCCGGGAAAAACAACCTCGAGACCTTCGACACCGGCTCAACCTTTGCGACCGTTAAAGAACCTCCAGGCGGAAGTTACGAGAGGATGGACGTCACCGTCGAGCGGGACGACTTTGCCGGTGACAAGGACGAGATCGAACTCGTTCCGCATATGATTCACGATGGAAAAGAGGAGACTCTCCCTTTCATCCTGCACTTTATCTTTTCGATGAAGATGGAATCCGATATCTGGCGACTGAATGAAGTTAGCGCGGCCGTGCGCGTGCCCCTCGCCGATCCCGCCTTTCTGAAAGACATGGAAGAACGCCAGCTTCGTCAGAACGAACAGGCCGCGCTCTGGTCGGTGCGCGCGATAATCGCTGCCGAAAAATCGTACCAGTCCGCACAAGGCGGTTTTGCCTGCAACCTTTCCGCTCTCGGAAGCGCAGGCAAGGCATCGGGCGCCGCAAGGCGTACCTACCTTTACGACTCGCAAGTGGCCGGTGGCAAGAAAAATGGCTACACCTTCGCCATTTCAGAGTGCGATGCGTCTCACTACCACGCCGTCGCTGCGCCAGAGATGCCGGATTCGGGTCAGCGCGCGTACTGTGGGGACGAGAGTGGCACGGTGCATTCCGCCTCCGATGGAAAGCCGGCCACCTGCCTGATCAGCGGTGAGGTCGTGGAGGAGAAGGCTCCGCCGCAACGACCCTTCGGTCCACCGTTCCTTCTCAAAACAACGCTGCTTCTGGAACGGCGCAGCCCGCGCAACGCGTCCGCGTTTCTCAGGGAGTTTCGGCGGGCCTGCTTATCAGCAAGGTGCCGCCGATTTATCCCGCCAGAGGCGCGAAGCGCGAGGATTCAGGGCACTGTAGTGATTAAGACCCTAATCAATCGCTCGGGCGACGTCGTTAGCGTCGAACTCTTCTCGGGTCACCCCATGCTAGCGCCGGCTGCCCTCGATGCCGTCAAGCAATGGAAATACCGGCCATACCTGCTGAACGGGAACGCCGTAGACGTGGAAACCCAGGTCACGGTCAACTTCACGCTCAGTGAACCGTGAGTCGTGTCTCAGTTTGCCGAGATGCTTATAGTAGCGACTGCTCATAGTAGAGATGGCTCATGTGGGAACAGCCGCGTCGGCTGTCCCGCCAAGCGAAGCGACGCGGTTTCTTCCCAGAGGCTCCGAGTTTCGACTTGACTTTCGAAAGCCGTAATAGTAACTATGCAATCCGTGACTGTCGGGCGGCTTGGTCGGGGCTGCCCCTCTTTGCTAGACTCGGTGGGTTAAGTCCGGGAGTGAGGGAGCGGTTGAAAACCACCACTAACTTTCCCATGAGCGCCACTACCCAACCTGAGATGACCCAACCACTGGTTGTATTTCGCAGGCAGGCAACCTCTCTGCTGCGCGACTATGCCGAACTGATGAAGCTGCGCGTGACCACTCTCATCGTCATGACGGCGTGGTGCGGTTACTATTTCGGCGCGCAGAAAGCCGGGGTGTCTTCGCTGTCCTGGGGATTGCTTCACGCCTTGCTGGGAATCGGGTTGGTCTCCGGCGGAACCGCCGCGTTGAATGAAGTCATGGAACATGAAGTGGACGGCCACATGCGCCGCACCGCCCAGCGTCCGCTCCCGGCGGGCCGCATGAGCCTCCGTCACGCCACCACGGCCGGTCTGCTGGCCACCATCGGCGGCTCCATCTATCTGGCGATTTTCACCAATCCGCTGACCGGGCTGCTGACTTTCTCCACGTCGGTTGTATATCTTGCAGCTTACACGCCCTTGAAGCGGATCTCGCCCATCTGCACCTTCGTCGGAGCTTTTCCCGGAGCCATGCCCGGAGTATTAGGTTGGACGGCGGCGCGCGGCCGGTCGAGTGGGGCACGCTCATCTTGTTCGCCATCCTGTTCGTGTGGCAGTTCCCCCATTTCTTCTCGATCGCGTGGCTCTACCGCGAAGATTACGCCAGTGGTGGCATTCGCATGTTGCCGGTCGTAAAGAAGACGGACGCTCCACGGCGCGCCGCATCATCGGCTATTCATTACTGCTGATTCCGCTCAGCCTCTTGCCCAGCTTCTTCGGGATGGCCGGTAAGATCTATCTGGTGGGAGCGGCGGTGCTCGGCATTGCACTTTTCTATTTCGGCGCGCGCCTCGCGCTTCTCAAACTGCCCATCCAGAGCCCACGATCCAAAATGCTAGCTCGTCACGTGTTGCAAGCCACGGTAATCTACCTTCCGCTGCTGTTCGCACTGATGATGGGCAACGCCTCGCGGCCCTGAAACCGCCGAACACTCCCAAGCCGGCCCTTAAGCGTTCCAGAGTCAAGGTGAGCAAGCGCAAGCCTCAGCAACTAACCCCGCCTCACAAGTAGGCCACTAGGGCCCAAAGACTCTTGTTCTGTTTCATAATAGGGACTAACGTGCGTGCCAAGAACGGCGCTGAGGCCCTGACTTCATAGACTAAGGGGATTCCCAGAAGCCGGGGCCTTTTCGGACTGGAGCCCAAAGGCTCCTTGTTATTCCTTAACATCCGGGATTAGTGTGAGCGCTGTCGAACAAAGCGCAACTGCGAATCCCCGACTCCGACGGTCACAAGGAGTTGGGGTTTTTCATTGGGCCTGAGAAGTTGGAAGAGTTAAATCCCGCCGCAGAAGTAATTCCATTCGCTGTACAATGTCCGTCTGGGGAATCTTGAACAAGGCTTTCATCCCCCGTTCAAAGTTCTCCAGTGCTTCCGGGCGTGCAAGAATGACCCATGATCGAGCGCTTCGACTTCTCCGATCTTCGCGAACTGTTTGCCAAAGCCAACGAGGAAAAGTCCGGCCACCAGTTGGCCGGGATCGCCGCGCGATCGGAACGGGAGCGAGTCGCCGCAAAACGAAAACTCGCCGACCTGACGCTCGGAGAAATTGTCCGGCGCCCGCTGATCGATGGCTCAACAATTGACGTGTCGACGATTAATGTTTCGACGATCACTTCCTCCGGCGACGAAGTCACGCGCCTCATTCTCGAAACCTACGACCAGCAAGCTTTCCGTCCCCTCGCAAGCATGACCGTCGGAGAGTTTCGCGAGTTCCTTCTCGACGACAGCCACCACCGATATTCAGATCCAGCAGCTTCAGCACGCCATCATCCCCGAAATCGCCGCCGCGGCAGCCAAGCTGATGAGCAATAAAGATCTGGTGCTCGCGGCTTCCAGGATTCGCAACGTCACACGTTGCCGCAACACCATGGGCGAACGTGGAGTGCTCGGCATCCGCGTGCAACCCAATCACCTGGCCGACGACATCGGCGGCATCCTTCTCTCGGCGATCGAAGGGCTGCTCTACGGCTGCGGAGACGCGGTCATCGGAGTGAATCCCGCGACCGACTCCGTGGCGGCAGTCACCTCGATTCTTGCCGCGTTGAATCGTCTGGTGGACGCCTACGAAAT
>CAVYVQ010000009.1:0-89194 GCA_963771895.1 uncultured Acidobacteriaceae bacterium
GCTCCCCGGTATTCAGCCTGACCGTCCACTTCGCATCCTCGCAAGTCATCGCCCCAAAGCCACAGACATTGCCGATGTAAAACTTCTTCGCCTGCCAGGGCTGAAGGCCCTGCGCGATCTGCTCGGGAAACCGCTTCCGGTCCGCCGCCGCGCGGAACGCCTCTTTCGTCAGAATGCTCGAAGCCTGGTGATGCCCATGCCCATCCCGCTCGGTGCCGGAAAACCGCGCCACCAACACATCCGGACGGAAGGTCCGAATCACCCGCACCATGTCGCCCAGCGCGACATCGTGTCCGCCCCACTTCGCAAAAGTCTCCTCCGCACTTTTCGAAAATCCAAAGTCGGCCACGCGCGAGAATCGCTCCTGCACCCCGTAATACTCGATCCGCAGCCAGCAGTTCCAGCGTTCGCAGCACGCCCAGCACATCCGATAAATTGCTGCCGACCTTGTTTTGCCCGCCCTCGCCGCGATTCAGCGTCATCAGCAGCACGCTGGCGCCGTGCCCGCGCGATTCCAGCGTCAGCATCCCGCCATCTTCATCATCGGGATGGGCCACGGTCTGCATCAACCGCGCAGTCGTACTCAGCCGTCGCAGATCCGCCGCAACCCGAGGATTCCTTGATCCTGCGGAAGTTCGGGCGGAGACCCTTGATAAGGAAGCGAGGGAAATTCGTTTCAGGCGCTTGGCGATTTTCAGGAGCCGCTACCGCGGCAACCGGACGCGCTGAGCTTTCTCCAGTCTGCTGGGTGAGGCAACCAGCAGAACTGGAATCGCGAGCAACAGGAATAAAAATGACGCCCGAACGACTGAGATTTCGGCAAAGACTGGACGAGCCGCCCCAGACGGCTCGCAAGGAGGTTGCATCCCGATAAGTTCACCCTACAAGGATGGGGCCTACCCCTGCTCCGACGCAAATTCTTTCCTCGATTTGCCTCAGAATTAGACGCCGGCCGAAGAAAGAGTAAGCGCAGAGCCAAGACCAGGAATAAACAGAGGAGAAACAAGAACTGGCCACTGATTACTGACCACTGACCACTGATCACTGCGCTACTGCCGTCCTTCCTTCAGCGTCTCCTGGCAATTGCTGCCCGCGGTCAGCACTTCGTTGAACGCCGTGTCCTTGCGCAGGTCCTTCAGCAGCGGATCCTCCAACAGCGCTGAATACGCGCAATAATTCTGCTGCACCGCGGCCTTCAGCAAACGCAAAGCCGGCATCTTTCTGCCCGCAATACGCCATCAGCGCCGCCACGTGATACCACGCCTCCGGATCAGGCTCCGTCATCACCGACGCTTCCGCCTCGCGCACAATCCGGTCCATGTCCGCCGGCCGCTGCGCCTGCGTGCACGCCGCCATCAACTCCCGATGGTAGGCCGGAGCCTTCGCCATATTCTTCGCGCTCTCTCGCGCCTGCGCCACATTCCCCGCGGCCAGATAAACATACGGCGTTACCCACGCCGCCCACTCCGAGCCCGCGTCCAAGTGCACGAAATCCATCGCCTTGTCCGTCTTGCCCAACTCCAGGAACGCCCACGCGCACGAGCGGAAATTGAAGTTTCCCGGATCCAGCGACCGCGCGGTGTTGCACTCCTGCGTGGCCTGATCCAGCATGCCCGCATAACGCAGCACATAGCTGAGAGCGAAATGTGCGTCGGCGCTCTGCGGACGCCGCCGCACCAGATCGGTCGCGGCATCGTAAGCCCGGCCCAGTTCGCCCCGCTCCACGCGGTTCGTGATCAAATTGCTCGCCGCCAGCCACCCGGTTCGGATCGAGCGAGACGCCCGCTCATAGGCCGCGTTCGAGCGCTGGAACATCTCCTCGCCGCCGCCGCCATAAATACGAATCGTAGTAGTATCTGTGCCCCAGCGCCTCCCACGCCGGCGCATAGCCCGGGTCTTCTCCTACCACGTGTTCCAGCACAGCGATCGCATCCTTGTTCGGCGCGGGATCATGGGGTAGGGCAAGGCTGTGCAGGTAGAGGTCGTACGCCTCCTGGCTCTTGGGACGCGACGCGGTGCTCAAGGCTCCTCCCGCGCCGCCCAGCACGGGCAACAGCCCCTGCTGCACCTGCGTGCTCAATTGATTCTGCAGAGAAATCAGATCATTCACCGGCGCCGTGACCGTCCCCTGCCACAACAGCCGGTCGGTGGGCACGTCAATCGCTTCCAGCGTCACGCTTAACTGCTCGCCCTGCCGCATGAAGTGTCCGGTCAGCAGCCGGCCCACACGCAATTCCTGACCTACCTTGCGCGGATCCAGATCCAGCGCCACGATACCTCCGCGTCACCGACGAAGGCCGCACCTCCAGCGAACGCGAATACGTCAGCACGCTGGTCAATTCGTCGGCCAGCGCGAAGCGCAGGTAATCCACCGCAAAATCCCCGTTCATGTTCTGCAGCGGAAGCACCGCGATCGCATTCTGCTGTTCCAGGTTCGCCACCGATCGGTGTTTCAGCCAGTACGCTCCCACTGCCGCCAACACCGTAACCAGCAGCGCCGCCGTTCCCAGCAGCAGCCAGAACTGCCACCGGCTGCCCGTTCGCCCAAAGGTCTTGCTCGCAACCCGCAGCTTCGCGTTGTGCAGTCCGCTCTTAACCTGCCCTGACTCATTCTCGCGCTTCAGCTGCTGCAGGTCCGCCTTCATCTGCGTGGCGCTTTGGTACCGCTGCTTGCGGTCCTTCTCCATCGCCTTGCCGATGATGCCTTCCAACTCCACCGGCACCTTCGGATTCAGTTCCCCCGGCGGAACCGGCTTCTCATGCAGCACCGCATCCAGCGTCATCAGCGAGTTCTTGCCCGTGAACGGCTTTTTCCCGGTCGACATCTCATACATCACCACGCCGAAGGAAAACAGGTCGCTGCGGAAATCGATTTCCTCGCTCCGCGCCTGCTCCGGGGACATGTAGACCGCCGTCCCGGGAATCACCCCCACCGCGGTCAACGAGTGGTCCATGCCGCCGCTCCGTCGCTGTCGGTTCCGACGTTATGCAGCAGCTTGGCCAGCCCGAAATCCAGCACCTTCACCTGCCCGCTCGGAGTCAGGAAAATGTTCGCCGGCTTGATGTCCCGATGCACGATCCCCTTGGCGTGCGACGCCGCCAGCGCGTCCGCCACCTGGATGCTGATATCGAGCACCTTCTCCGTCTCCATCGCCTGTCCGGAGATGCACTGCTTCAGGCTCTCGCCCTCCAGCTTCTCCATCACGATGAACGGATGCCCGTTGTTATCCTCAATGCCGTGAATGGTGCAGATGTTGGGATGATTCAGCAGCGACGCCGCCCTCGCCTCCCGCGTGAAGCGTTCCAGCGATTTGGGGTCGCCCGCAAGGTTTTCCGGGATGAACTTCAGGGCAACGTGCCGCCCCAGCTTCAGGTCTTCGGCCTCGTACACCACGCCCATACCACCACCCCCGAGCTTCCCCAGGATGCGATAGTGGGACACGGTTTGGCCGATCATGAGAGCACGAAACTCCCGAACGCCGTAATGTTAGGCCCGCCAGCGGCTCCGGTCAACTGGTCCGCTTCGATTATCATCGTTCCCAAACTGACAAACGCTCAATCCTTTTGTGTCCGTTCGCTGGTCCCAAGTTGCCTGGCGGCGACTACTATGAAGCTAGCGACCCTGAATGGCGAGGCGGTTCTGGTATGGCGCGGACGTCCGGTAACGATTCTCCCCAACAGCAAGAGGCCATCCGTCGCCGCGCCACTGAACTGTTCCAGCGTGGTGGAAAGGTCGAAGGCCACGACGCCGAAAACTGGTATCAGGCCGAGGCTGAAGTGCTCCGTGAATCAGCTATTCACGCCGTTCGGCGCGCTGTCATCGTCAACGTCCGCGGAGTAGTTTACACCGGGGAATACGAATCCACCTCAGCCGATGGCTACATTCCCGGCGAATGGAAACCCGGCGATCCTGTCCCCGTCCGCCTCGTCGGCGATAAACTCTACCTGCGCCGCCCCAACGGCCGCGAACTCCAAACCACCATCGTAAAAAGAATCGGCTAGTGGCCTTAGACCACCCTGTCATCCTGAGCGGAGTGACTGTTTCGCGAAGCGAAGCAGTCACGCAGTCGAAGGACCCCATGCCCGTCGGCACCAACACCGGCTCAGCAAGACGTTCTACCACAGCCCAGATTTCTGGCCGTACCTACAACCGCGTTACTCCTCCAACCACAGCCCCGCCGATGCCCCCACCCACTCCATATTCTTGTTCTGATCCACGCCCATCATCAAACCACGCCCCATGCGGATAATCGTCAGCACCGCCTTCAACTCTTCCTGCCACACATACATCACCCGCACCTCCGCCTTCGTCGCGCCAAACGGAGTCTCGATTACCGGCTCAAAATTCAGCCGCTCCTGCAGAATGTAATCCCCCCGCTTCTCCGCCGGAATCGCTTCAATGTCTTCTTTCTTCGGCGCGATCACCACGCCCAGCCCGGCGAACGAATAAAGAGGTTTCAGCGCATAATTCTGCAAGTCATCGGGAATCCGCTCCAGCCGGTCCAAAAACCAGGTCTTCGGCACCGACTCATGCCGCAAATACGGAATCGAAAACTTGCTTATCCGGAAATACCAGTTCGGATGCCCCGCCCACTCCACGTCAAGATCGTCGCGCCAATCGAAGCCCAGCTTCACCTGCTTGCGCTGCAACTCATCCACAATCGTCCGATTGTAGATACGCCGGATCGGCACCCGGAGTCCATTCTGTTCGTAGTAAAGCTGCGATCCCTGCTTCTTGATCGCCTCAATGTCGACCGTCCTCACTCCCAGCATCTTCTCCGTCAGCAGAAAATCCGGCAGCGTTTTCTGCTGCTCCGGATGAATCTCCATCAGGATCACATTTTCCGGATCGTGCGTACCCACAATCGCCCGCCGCAAGAGTTCACGATACGTTTTCAGGTCGAGCCCACTCAGGAAAAAACTCAGCCGCGGGTTCACGGAAGCCGAAGCCCGAAAGCCGGAGCCCGAAGCCAGGTTTTCCATTCCGTACACGTCGATGTAGCTTTGCGCCAGCGTCACCTGATACGCGTAGAGGGAAGGGAAGGCCTGCAACTCCACCAGCTTAGGCTGCAACACGCCGTCCGCATCCCGTACCAATCCAAAATCTACCTGCACAAACAGCGGCTGTGTCGGCTCATTCGCCACCCGGAACTCCGGCGGAATCGACGCATCCGATCGCGCCCGATATTCCGGACTCTCCACCAGTTGCCGGATCAGTTCCTTCCCATCCTTCGCCATCCTCTCCAGCAGAGCCTTTGGAAAGAAACAAGGAGTCTCCGACAGCCGGAACTGCACATGAGTACCGCAAGCGTCGTCAATCCGCCGCAAAAATGTCCGATATTGTTCGGGAGTGAAGCTGGCGTTGAACTGCTTTCGCAGGGAAGGAATCATCGTACCGCCGGCATCCCGCCAGCAAATCTGAATACTGTCATCCTGAGCGGAGCATGACCCGCACGAAGTGCGCGTCTTGCGGAGTCGATGGACCCCGTGCATCTGTAAATCGTACACGCCGTCGCAAGGAGTTCCGGGTGGCTACGCTTCCACCAGAAACTTCCCATCCTGCATGATCTGCTCGTCGTCCACCCAGATGTTAAACCTTCGCCCCACCACATCGATGTGAGTCGACGAATCCCACTCCGCCCCGGTGTGCGCCCCATAGGGATTCCCAAACGCAATGTGCACTCCGGGATACTTCTCGTCCTGCAGAATCTGCCCAATCACATCCTTCAAGTCAATGTTGGTCCCAATGGCGAACTCGCCTACGCGGTCGCTGTTCTCATCCGTGTGCGTGTATTTCCAGAAATCGTCCTCCAGTTCGCGGTTCTCCGAATGCGCCTCAGTCAGACGATTCTTCTTCATGTGCACGGTCAGCGGCGTCTCCCGCAGGCTCCCAAACTTCGCGCACAGGTAATCGCCGACAACGCCATCAACCACGAATGTCCCATTCACTTCGCCCGGCGTGGTGAAAATCTCTCCACCCGGCAGGTTTCCCCACTTCTCCGGACTAATAATTCCACTGGTCTTCAGCCACCGGTAATTCGGATTCAACTCCGCCGTCAAATCCGTTCCTGCGTCGGTCTTGGCCCGCACCCGCTGCGCCTTGCGCACCATCGCTACCACCTTGGCGCTCAGCCGGTCCACCTTCTGAAAATCTGCCCGCATGCCCTCCAGCATGATCTGTCGGTTGATGTTGACCATGTGCGCGTGCCGGATCTTCCGCCGGTTTACCACATCCGTCATCTGCATGCGCGTGCGCAATTCATTCCGCTGCGCCTGCACCGCAAAAATGGAAACCTGGCTGGTTTCCAAATCTTCCAGAATCTCCGCAGGCAACTCCTTCAGCGGACGCTCCGCCAGATCCTCCAGCACCCAGGCGTGGTAAGGCGAGCCCAGTTCGTCCAGTTCACGCACGATCGCCGCGGCAATCTCCAGCGTGGCCTCATCCGTGATGACGGAAACCTTCTCATCAGGGCGTACCCGCAGGCAAACCTGCACCGCATTGCGCGCCCCAGGAGTGTATTCGGGATCAAAAGGAACATGATTCGAGCGGGTGCCCCATCCTTCTCGCGTTTCTTGCGAGTGAGCCTGCCCTGAGCTTGCCGAAGGGTTGGGGGTTTTGACTTGCTCTCCGGACGTGTTCATTAGCCTACTTTTCGCACGGAAGCCGGCGCGTCTTCCTCTAGGCCGGTCTCCGTCTCCTCTATGATGTAGTCGACAACTTTCTTCAAGTCTCCGGTCTCCTGGTACACCTGCAACTGCCGGTCTGCGCCGCTGCCCGTTTCCAGCATCGTGTGGATGTAATTCAACTCCTCGCGTGAATCCAGTTCATCCACCACATCGTCCACAAAGTCCAAATACTCGTGGATCAAATCTTTCGCCGGAACTTCCGCCTGCTTGCCGAAATCGATCAGCTTGCCGCTCATTCCATAGCGCGCCGCCCGCCACTTGTTCTCCATCAGAAGCGCCCGCCGGTACAAACGGAATCCCTGATTCGCGGTATGCAGCTTATACAGCTTTGCCACCGTGGCCTGAATCAGCGCCGCCAGAGCGATCGTCTCATCCGCGCGCATCGGAATGTCGCACACCCTGAATTCAATCGTGTTAAAGAAGGGATGCGGCCGGATGTCCCACCATATCTTCTTCGCATTATCGATGCAATTAGTCTTGATCAACAGCTTGATGAAATTTTCGTATTCGCCCCAGCTCGGAAAATAATCCGGAATGTTGGTTCGCGGAAACTTGTCGAAAACCTTGCAGCGGTAAGACTTCAGTCCCGTATTCATCCCCAGCCAGAACGGAGAATTCGTCGACAAGGCCAGCAGGTGCGGCAGAAAATACCGCGCATGATTCATCATGTGGATCGCCGTCTCGCGATCCTCGATCCCAATATGTACGTGCAGCCCAAAAATCAGATTCGCCCGCGCCACCAGCTGCATGTCCTCGACAATATTCTTATACCGGTCGTCGGGATAAATTTCCTGCACCCGCCAGTCCGCAAACGGGTGCGTCGCCACCGAAGCCAGCCGCAACCCATTCTCCTTTGCCAGCCGCAGAATATCGCGCCGCAGCATCTTCACTTCGGCTTTCGCTTCCTTGATGTTCTTGCAGACCCCAGTCCCTACCTCCACCACCGACTGGTGCATCTCCGCCTTCACCCGCTCTTGTAAGATCAGCTTGCCTTTTTCCAGCAGCTCGGCCTGAATATGCGACCGCAGATCCCGCGTCTCCGGATCCACCGTCTGATATTCTTCTTCAATCCCGATGCTGAAAGTAGGTTTCATTCCCTTTTGTCATTCCGAGCGAAGCGAGGAATCTGCTGGCGCCGCCAGTGCCACTGCTCTCGCTGTGCCCGTGCTTTCGCGTTCGTCGCGAAAGAAGTTCCCACACCCGAACTATCAGTATATCAATGACCCAGAATAACTCCGCCCGCTATCTCTCAGTTCCACTCCCGATTCTCCGCCACCCAAGCCTTCACAATCTTCTTTACGAGTGCGTCCGGCAGAGGTCTATCGGAAGGGAACTGAATTGTCCCCTTGGAAGTACGGTAGCCCCTCAACTCTTTCTCAAACCGGTCCAGTACGCCAGAGCCGGTCGGGAACAGGCTGCAATGGTTCTTAAACGCCGCATACCCCACCAGCATTCCGTTGAACTTGAACATCGGAATACCGTAGCTGATCACCTCGGTAGTTTCCTTCGGCACCACCGACCGAATCACCGCTCGAACGTGCTTCAAAGTGGTTTGAGCCGGCTCTGGAATATCCGCGAGGTACTGATCTACAGTCTTCGGAGCAGCTTTACCTTTCATCGCAAAAGCACCATTTCTCGAAGTCTTTTCATCTTTTAGCTCTTGCTGGGAGCGCGGCCACGGCCTCAGGGCTTTTTTGGATGGGCTAGCTCACGCTCCAGTAAACTCTTAGCCTTCAGGTTCATCTCTTCTGCTTCTTTTTCTCGCCCTACGTCCTCAAGAAATGCCGCGTAGGACTCCAGTCTTCGGCTCTCGTGTCTGCGCTCAATCCCTGCAAGATGAGTGTTCTCCGCCTCGGAGACTTTTCCTTGGCTGAGATACGCCAACGCCAGAGCTATACGGGCCGGATAAAAATCTTTGATCCGGAGCGACTCGACGAGAAATTGTTCGGCCTTTCTAAAATCTTTTCGTTTGAGGTACGCAAGGCCAAGACCCCAACTGCATGCCGAATTCCCAGGAAAACGGTTCATAGCGCGAGCGAAAACCCTTTGCGCTTGAAGAAAGCGGTCAAGATTGAAGTAACACCACCCTAGGTTCCAGCACAACCGCCAATCCTGTTCGACCAGCGAGCGTTCGCGTGTGAGAAGCGCGATTGCCTCCAGGAGTCGATCCTTCTTCATCAGAGCTGAGACTTTTTTATTGAGACGGTCGGCGTGGCTTAACTCAGTCATCTGGGCTTCCCTTCCGGGAATCGTTATTTCGCCGCCTTGCCCCGCTTCCGCTCCGCCACCCACTCCGGCTCCGCCTTGCGGGTTTTCTTCACCGCCGTACCCTTCAAAAACCCAGCCCACCGCAATTCCTCTGTCGGATTCTCCCCGCTCTGCGCCATCTTCACCGCCATCTCCGCAACAGCATTCACGATCCAGTCAAAATTCTCCTGCCCCACCGATGTAATCTCCGCATCCGGCGCCGGATTCAGAAAATCAATCGCATAAGGCACGCCACCCTCCACCGCAAACTCCACCGTATTCAAGTCATACCCCAGCACGCGGCATAAAGTCAGCGCGTCTTTCTCGATGCGCTCCTTCAGCGCCGCCGACGACGGCGCCGGATTCCCCTTCACATACCGCTCATGGTGCGGCAGCCGCGGGTCGTACTTCATGATGTGAACCTTCTCCTGCCCCACCACATAGCACCGGTAGTACTCCTCAAACACCACGCCATGCTGTAAAGTCATGCACAAATCGCCCGTCTGGTTGTAATTCTGGAAAAATTCCTCCGGCGAATGCACATGATAGACATGCTTCCACCCGCCGCCGGAGTAAGGCTTCAAGAAAGCAGGGAAGCCCACATAATCAAACAACTCCTCCCAGTTCAAGGGATACATTAAGTTCCGCATCGACCGATCGGTAGTCCCTTCCGGATGCTTGTTGTGCGGCAGGATCACCGTCGCTGGAATCGCCACGCCCAGCTTGTGCGCCAGCGCATAGTTAAAAAACTTGTCATCCGCCGTCCACCAGAACGGATTGTTCACTACGATCGTCCCGTGCAGCGCCGCATTCTTCAAATAAGCCCGGTAGAACGGAATGTCCTGCGAAATCCGGTCAATGATGACCGCATATTTCTGCGGCTCATCCATCCGCACCCCGCCCACCTGCACAAACTCCGCCGTAACCCCCTCAACGCCCATGGACTTGATCTTCTCCACCACCGCCGGCGGAAACGTATTCTCCATCCCAAACAAAATCCCAATCTTCTTCACAGCATTTCTCCATTCCCGAACTCTGTCCCTACCGGCCACCGATCACTTGCCACTGATCACTGACCACCGACCACTGCTCCTAGAAATATTTCCCCGCCATCCTCTCCCACAGCGGCCAGTCATGCTTTGAATTGTCCCCGTAAATATCCAGCCAGTGCGGCACTGCCTTGCCATTCAGAATCGCCGACAGCTTCACATTGGCGTCCAGACATATATCCCAATCCGCCGACCCCAGCACAATCTTCATCTGCCGGTACCGGCTCAAGAACCAATCATCGTTTTGATTTGGCAAATAGTCTGGCGGGCAATTGAAGTAGCAATCATCATCGTAATACCCATCCAGAAATTTGTGGATATCGAACGACCCGCTCATGCTCACGCAGTGCGTCACCACATCAGGATGCTTAAAAGCAAAATTCACCGCGTGATAAGCCCCAAAGCTGCACCCGGTCAGCGCCAGCCGCGGCGTTTGATTCTTCCACCGGATAAACGGCAAGAACTCATGCAAAATGTAGCGCTCATACTGCAAATGCCGCAGCACGCGCACTTTAGGATGCACGCCCTTGTTGTACCAGCTCTCGGTATCGACGGCGTCCGGGCAAAACACTTGCAGCTCGCCGCGCTCAATCTTCGGCGCCAGCACGCCGATCATCCCCCGATCTTCGTACTCGAAAAACCTTCCCATCGAGGTCGGAAACACCAGCAGCGGCGTCCCCGCATGCCCGAACACCAGCGCCTCCATATCCCGGTTCAGTTCCTGGCTGTATCCCTTGTGATACTCGCGATTCATTCTTGCGCAGTCCCTGCGGACGGAATATCTTACCTGAATCGGACGCCGTTACGCGTAGAACTGATTTTCAGGTAGTGGGCTACTTTGAATTTGAGACTACTGGCAACTGTCCGCGCTCCGTGGCATACTTGGGGCATGCCAAAGCGGATTAGCAACCGACCGTCAGATGTAAACCAAGCGGCCCATCTTATGGTTGAACGTTCCACCGCAGAGTCAATACCCAGTTCTACCAAGTCTGAAATTTCGAGGATCATGTCCGAGATGGGAAAGAAGGGCGGCAAGATCGGCGGCAAGCGCCGCATGGAAACCATGACCTCAGAAGAGCGCAGCGCAGCAGCTCTAAAGGCCGCACGAGCGCGGTGGAAGCGCAAGGGGCGCTAGCTGGCCTCTGTCATTCTCGCCACAGTTGGCCGAAACGGAGTGACCGTATACATACCAGGTGCGCTCATCCGCACCTTGCCCGCTTTAACCAGCTTTCCCAGAATCAGTCGTGCGCCTTTAATACCCATTCCCAAATGATGCCCCACAGATTCCAGTGAGTGTTCGGCATTAGGTTGGGTCTGCAGATAGTCCACAGCGCGCTCGTGTGCCTTGCCCTTGGCTTGCGACACGCTAGGTGCCGGGGGCTTCCAGATAGGAGCCAGCGCCGTACTTTTTGCCGCCGCCTCCCCAGCCAGTTTGCCCTTACGTGATTTCTTGCGTCCAGCACCTCGCCCCTGATACTTACCTGCTGATCGCAAACTCGCTGGATACCACGTAGTCAGACCCCAATGGGAACGATCCAGTTTCACGATCCCAGAGTTTTCATTCTTTCGCGCACGATCAAGTACCGAGTGCACCATCTGCTGGAAATTTTTGGAGTTGGTTTCCATTCCGCCTTTTTGGAGTGCATCCGCGATTTCCTTGCTGGTCTGCTTTTTCTTCACGATCTCTAGATAGAGTTTGGCGGCATCGGGGATACTTTTTCCAAGAAATGCGCCCGCCGGAACTTCCCCGCCGCTGATCGAAGGGCCAAGGCTAGGCAATGCTCCATTCACTGCCGGAGGAATATCACTGGCTGGGCCTAACGCACCGAAAGCGAGCGCAGCACGGAATGAGGCAATGGCCGCGTCTAGCGCAGCCCGCTTACCCTCTAAATCCGCCAGAATAGCCGCATAATCCATGTGTTCACTGCCCATCGCTTGCCTCCCTCTTGACTCGGTGTGGTACACTCCAACTGAAAATAGACAGACGGGAGCGGCATAGCCGCCCCCGTTGCACTGAGGCCCTGTAGGCCGATTCGGCCCTCATGGGCTGCCTCCTTCCGGCGGGTGAGATTGGCTTCCAGCCTCTCTCAAGATTGAAATCCAACTCATCCGCCGATTGAGCTACAAATCTTATAGTCCCCACCTCAGTCTGCCGTCAAGTCCCAAAACGCGATTATTTTCACAACCCACGACCGTCTGCCTTTGTCTGCATACTTTTCCGGCGCCGGACGTGGCATCAGGGCGCCAGCGAAGATATCTATGGCGCCCGCGTAAATAGGGGTTGACAACGTATGCCAATACGCTTTAGCATGTAGTCGTCATGAATAAACTAAGCATAGTTAAGCGCACACAAGTAATATCTGCCCTGATTGAGGGCAATGCCATTCGGGCGACCGTGCGGATGACGGGGGTCTCTAAGAAGACCGTCATGCGGCTTTTGGTCGAAGGGATGGCCCCTAAAGTGGTGAGAATTGGTCGGTTGCCAAAGTTTTCCACTTCTGCGGTGCGCCTACGGTTACTGCTGGTTTTCGTGCATGACATTGAACGACGCATCAAGGGCCCGCGTGCAGATAACAACTGACGCGCTACGGATTTATCTCCTCGTTGTCGAAGATGTGTTCGGCGGAAAGGCCGACTACGCGCAGCTTCACAAGGTTTTTCGCGCTCCACGCGACGGCGAGGCTCGTTACTCTCCTGCAAAATGTATCGGCTGTGACATGAAAGAAGTCAGCGGTCGGCTCGACCCGAAGCATGTTTCTACTTCATTCGTGGAGCGCCAGAACTGGACGGTTCGCGGCATGATGCGCCGTTACACGCGCCTATCGAACGGATTCAGCCGCAAGATGGAGAATCGTGCCGCTGCCACGGCTCTCAACTACTTCGCATATAATTTCATCAAGATTCACCGCACGTTGCGAACGTCCCCAGCGATGGCCGCTGGCGTGACAGGTCGGCTGTGGAGCGTAGAGGATTTGGTAGCCCTCTGGGAAGCCTACGAGCAACGGAGGGCGGAAAGAGCGGCTTAATGGCTAGCGAAGAGTTGAAAAAGGTTCACCGCAATGTGGCAGAGGCGATTGAAGTGATGGGCGATATATGCTCTGACTCCCATTTTTCCGACACTTGGGATGAATTGCACCGAATTTGCGATCTCCTCTTGGACGCCCAAAACAGAATAGCTGCCCTAATGACCGGACGCACCGCGAGTAAAAATTCAAAGTAGCCCACTACCGATTTTCAGGCGCGAGCAGGTTTCGCGACAGAGCAAGCTGGTGCAACAGGCCTTCCAGGCCCGCGTCAAGTGACTCCGGAAATTCGCGGGCTTCACCACCAAGAAACATGCTTCGATCCGGCATGCCTCACCCACCGCGAAATGATATCGTCATACAAGATATGTCGTGGACGCCCGCCAAACTTGTCCCGCGCTCCGCGCCCCTCATACTCCTCATCCTGACGCTTGCAGCCGCCGTCTCCTTCGCTGCAGTCAGCCACCTCGTGGTCCGCTTCACCGCCAATCAGCAATCCCGCGGCCGCAAGCTTTACGCCGAGGGTCTCGCCGATGCCAGCGCCGGCCGCTACGACGACGCGATCGGTGCTTTCCGCGCCGCCCTTACCTGCGATCCCACTAACTCCCAGTACCAGCTCAGCCTGGCTCGCGCTCTACGTGACAGCAACGATCCCCGCCGGCTCGACGAAGCCGAATCCTACCTCCTCGCCCTCTGGCAACGTACTCCACAGGACGCCGCTGTCAATCTCGCTCTCGCGCGCGTCGCCGCCCACCGCGGTTCCATCGAAGACGCCACCCGTTACTACCACAACGCCATGTATGGAGTCTGGCTCTCCGACCCCGACGCTAACCGCACGAAAGCTCGCATTGAACTCATCCAGTTCCTGCTCAAGAAAGCCGCACCCGGCAAGGCTGAATCAGAACTCATGGCCCTGGCTACTTCCTTGCCGCCGGATCCCGCCGCGCATCTTCAGGCCGCGCAGCTTTTCGAGCAAGCGCAGGACTATGCCGGCGCGCTCGCCCAGTACGAAGAAGTTCTTCGCGTCAACCCCGGCAACCTCGCTGCGCTGACTGGTGCGGGGAAAGCCGCCTACCATTCCGGCCACTACGCAACTGCCCAGCGCTATTTGCGCGCCGCAGTCAACGCCAATCCGCAGGATGCCAATGCTCGCGACCTCCTCGTAACAACCGATCTCATCCTCCGCGCCAATCCTTTCCAAAGCCACATCTCTGATGCCGAACGCAACCGTCGCATCACCGCCGCCTTCGCTCAGGCCGAAAAACGTCTCGCCGCATGCGCCCAACAAACAGGTGTCGACCTTAAGGTCCCGGCGACCGCAACCGCGTCTCCGCTCTCCAGTCTGCAGTCTCGGTGGACCGCCGCCAAGCCGGCCCTCGCCCATCTCCGCTCTGCAGCGGAAACCGATCTCCCAGACTCCATCATGGACATAGTTTTCCAGATCGAACAGCAGACCTCCGCCAGTTGTGGTCCCCCCCAAGGCCTTGACCTCGCACTGCTTCTGATCTCCCAAAAACGCGAGGCCGCCAGCCTATGAATACTCCCGCCACTGTTCGCAGTTCGCCCGCGCCGGCGTCGCAGCCTTCGGTCGTACGCTTCCGCATCCCGCGGCGCTTGTTCTCCACACTCGAAGGCGCTTTTCACGAAGAAGTTTTCTTCCTGATCCTCTCCGTCTTCATCGGAATCTTCTCCGGCCTCGCCGTGGTCTGCTTCCGTCTTGCCATCGACTGGATGCACCTGGCCCTGCTCGGTCCGCTGCCGCAAACCCACGGTTGGCGCCTGTTCGCAGTCCCCGCACTCGCTGGCCTCGTCGTCGCCGTTCTTGTGATCCACTTATTTCCCAGCATCCGCGGCAGCGGAGTCAACCAGACCAAAGCCGCTCTCTACATCTTCAACGGCGTCATTCCCTTTCGCACTGCCGTCGGAAAATTCATCTGCGCCGCTATCGCCATCGGCTCCGGTCAATCCCTCGGCCCGGAAGATCCCTCTCTCCAGATCGGAGCCAGCATCGCCTCAGCCCTCGGACGCTGGCTCCAGATCTCCCGCGAAAAACTTCGCCTCATGGCCCCAGTCGGCGCTGCCGCCGGGCTCGCCGCCGCATTCAACGCTCCCATCTCCGCCGTCCTCTTCGTCATCGAAGAGGTCATCGGACGCTGGAGCGCCGGCATCCTGGGTTCTGTCGTCCTCTCAGCTGTGTCGAGCGTCGTGATTGTGCGCTGGTTTCTCGGCAGTGAGCCGCTCTTCCGCATTCCCGTCACCACCTTCAAGCGTCCCACTGAACTCATCGCCTACGCCGTCCTCGGCATCGTCGGAGGCCTCGCCTCCGTTGCCTTTGCCAAATCGATCGGCTATCTGCGCCCACGCCTCAAAGCTCTGCCACGCTGGACCCAATACTTTCAACCCGCGCTTGCCGGACTCCTCGTCGGACTCATCGCCTTCCTCGGCTTTCCCCAAGTCATGGGCGCTGGTTACGATTCCATGGACCAGGCCATGCACAGCCAATACACCTGGAAAGTCCTCGCTATTCTCGCTGTCCTGAAAATTCTTGCCACCACCGTCTCGTTTGTCAGCGGCACTCCCGGCGGCATGTTCGCGCCCACGCTCTTTATCGGAGCCATGCTCGGTGGCGCCGTCGGCGACATCGAGCGCATCTTCTTTCCTCACCTCACCGGATCCACCGGAACCTATGTCCTCGTCGGCATGGGCGTCCTCTTCGCCGGATTCCTCCGTGTCCCCATGACCTCCGTCTTCATGGTCCTCGAAGTCAGCGGCAACTACGAGATCATCGTCCCCGTCATCGTCGCCAACACGTTCTCCTACCTCGTCTCCCGCAGCCTGCAGAGCATTCCCATCTTCGACCTGCTAACCCGCCAGGACGGCCTCATCCTGCCCTCGCTTGAAGAGGAGCGTGAAGAAACTATCCTCCGCGTCGAAGATGCCATGCTCCCAGTCCCCCCGACCATCCTGAGCGCCGAGGATTACGTCGATGCCAACGCCCGCCGCATTCAGGATTCCCCCGACTTCACCTTCCTCGTGCGCCTCCATCCCAGCGGCTGGAACATCGTCAGCCGCGATCAACTTCAGCGCTTTTTCCAGGAAGGCAAGGGCGAGCTTACCCTTGGCTCGGTTCTCCCCCCGCAGTCGCTGCCCAGCCTCTACCCCGATCTCCCGCTCGATGCCGCCCTCCGCTACGTGAACATTTACCCGCTAGTCCCCGTAGTCAACCGCGCCGACTCGCGTCAACTCGAAGGCGTCATCTCCCGCGACTCCGTCTTCACAAAGTATGGAAGCAAGCAGACTGTTACCGGAGTCTAAGCCTCACGGAACAACCCGATGCTGCGTTTCACTTTGGGTGGCGCAACGCTTCAGCGCTCCTGTCGCAGCCACTCCCCAAAACCCCGATCTTCCCAAAATGTGCAAATCCTTGCCGCAAGCCCCAATCCGAGTCCCCTAACTCGAATCCCACCTATGCCGGTTTGGTATGCGGATTGCCCTTACCACACCCGAAAGCCGTGCTATACCGGCATTCCCAGTTCTTTCACACTATTAAGCTCCCCCGGACAGGATCAATCTTATGAAAGCCACAATCTTCGCTCTCTGCTTTCTGTGCGCCACAGCGGCCGCTTTCGGACAAACCGCGTCCGTCCTGGGCAATAACCCGCAGCCCGTTTCCATGCCGGATGATCGTCCCCAGCACGCATCCCAGCATGCTCTGGCTCAGGAATCCAGCCTGCTCGGCGCCTCCGAATACAGCTACGCCAGGGGCGAGCGTCCAATGTCGGATTTCGTAACCCTATCGACCCAAACCCCGCTCGGTGATATTGCCCGCGCCTACAGAAAAGAACACGCGCTCGTTCCCAAAGCAGTAAAGGTCTGGGATAAGTAACCGGAAGAAGTTCAAATCGCTCATGTAGGGACAGCCGCCCCCAGGCGAAGCGAGATATTCTGGCACAGCATTCTCCGCTCCTATTCGCCCGTGCCCATCATCACAATTGAGCATCGTCGGTGTAGCCGACCCCGCTTCATTCTCCACGGTAATCGCGAACGCCTTGGCCTCAGCCCCCGCTGCCAGCGGAGGGTTCACCACGCTCGCGCTCCCATGCGCATCAGGCTTGAACACTCCTGCCGGGATCGGATCCCCGCTCGATATACGCAAATTCAGCCTGAGTCGGATTGCTCTTTGAAGCGAGGGGTCAGTGACCAGTGATCAGCGACCAGCCACCTGTTTTCACTAGCCACTGACCACTAGCCACTGATCACTGCACTTCTATGCCGCTTTAGCGTGCGAGCGTCGGCCGTAATTCTTGACCGCCCGCTCGATGCCCGGCCCGGCGTTCTTCAGATCCTCAAGGTTCATGGCCGGATGCAATTCGATATGAGCATCGAAAGCCAGAAACCACGGCTCCGCCACGGCGGGTATTTGAGAAGCGTCTTTCAGGTCGAAGAAGATGAACCCGGTTCGCTTGCCATTGTCTCCGGCAAAGTACGCGGCTTCAGGCTTGAGGTCGGCGAGAATGGATTCGATGGTCTTGCCCAGGCTGCCATCGCTAATCGCGGCATTGCCTGTCTCCACGGGAATTGCAACCTTCATCAAACAGCGCATTGTGATACCTCCGGGACGAAAGTCTAGTCCCGGGGCATAAGCACGTCAATTCACGGCGAATGAGGGTAGTGGTGCAGTTTGTGAATTTGTTTTGAAAGGGCGCGGCTTCAGCCGCGCCGTAAGTGCCCCAGATCAGTCGCGGCTTTAGCCGCTGAGGGGGACGCGCTTTTCCTGCACCGCTACCCGGTTGTACCCGAAGCCAGCCAAAAGCGCCCTATCCCACGCCTGTGGAAAACTTTGTCAAGACCCTAAGCATGAGCATTCTTACTTAACTTATTGATTCGCGACGAGAAATAAATCGGCTAATATGTCCCATTTACCCTATGCGGTATGATATACTATAATTATAGAGTCGAAACAGCGGCGCAGGCCATCCGGTCTGCGCCGTTTGTGTTTGCAGCAAAAAGGCGTGGACCCCCCGGTTCGCGCCTTTCGTGTTTCTGGGCAACGCCTGGGACGGACAAAAGTGTCTGTTCTACAAGCAACATAACCAGGATGCATCCGAGCAATGCAGAAAACTGGAGATCAGTATGAGTGTGTTTTCGGTTAACGGGAAACGTATCGGCCGGCCAAAGTCGGACCCAAACAGCAGAGCGCTTCACGAGCGTCCAAAGAAAATTGTCTATCCCACCTGGCCCCACGCCACCCGCAAGCAACTCGGCGAATTGGCCGAGATGATGTTCATGGTGAAGGCCACCACCAAAGGCCTGATCGTAGCCAAACCCTACGGCGAGAGCCACCGCTACGACTTCCTGGTGGATTCCGGTAAACGCACTTGGCGCGTGCAGGTAAAATCCAGCACCTGCACCCATTACCGCGCCTACACCGTGAACGCCTACTGGAAAACCACGCGCAAACACATGCCCTATCTGCCATCGAAGGTTGATTTCCTGGCTGTAGTAATCCTGGGCACGGATATCTGGTATCTAATCCCCGTCCGTGCCTTGGGAGGCCGCCGCATGGTCCGCGTCTATCCCTTCGGAGGCTCGCCCCGCGGCAGCCGCCGCCACGAAAAATACCGCGAAGCCTGGAATCTTCTCCAGCCTAAGAAACGCTGTAGCCGCCGCCCATGTAGGGCCCGCGCCCGCCGCCTTTGACGCTGGGTTTTTTCGAAACCGGCACGAAATGGGGTGCCCCACTTCTCGCGTCTTTTGCGAGAAGTGGGATTCCATGAAAGTCAGCACAAGGGGATTTTGATCTCGATGCCAAAGAAAAATTAAAGAAAAACTCTAGTGGCGGTCGTTATCGCGATGCTCTCGATCGTCGGGATGAGCGTGGCGCCAGTTCCAGTATTGCGATTGCTCCTTCTTGTTCGCCTTGGAGTATTCGTGAGGATTCCTGTGGTTTTCCGTGAGATAGGCGCCCCAGGCGCGGTTCTCGTTGTCATCCCAGTTGTGATAGTCCTTGTGGTTTTTGTCGTATACACGGACCTGAACCCCTGCCTCTTGCGGTGAGGGCATGGCCATGATGGATATGGGCGCCGCAACAGCAGCAGTCAGGAACAGCGAAGCAAGATAATGATGTGGTCGGTGCATGTGGTCTCCAAGGTCAGAATGTCCGCGTGCAAATGCGGCAGCCAACAGTCTGCTCCGGGAGTGGATAGATTAATGTCTCATATAGCTCATGTTTAATTGTTTCTAATCGAGCTCGCATGGCGGCACTACCGTGGAAGGGCAACGCTCCAGCGCCAGTTGGTGGTCCAGTTTGAATTCGTTTTGAAAGGGCGCGGCTTCAGCCGCGCCGTAAAGCGACCGTTAAATCAACCCGGCTTCAGCCGCTGAGGAACCTGCTTTTCCACTCTGTGGATCGATCCGGGCGCCCCCGTCCTTGTCTCTGCCGCCTTTTGCGGAGACAGAGCCTGCCCTGAGCGAAGCCGAAGGGGTGGGGATTTTGATCTCCCCGCGAGTCTCCCCGAATCGTATAATGGGCTCGGTGTCCCCGATGGGCTTGTGAGCGTTATGACAATATTTCGCCAACAATCCCTTTGAACCGCCCGCCAACCCCCGTTTTACGACTGCAACTATTTGCAGATTGACAGGGCAACGACAATCGAACATAATCTTGCGCACGTTTTGGGCAAGCCTGCCCTTTCCCCGCGGCCCGGAACTTCATTTTCGTCCCGGCTTTTTATTTAAAGCATTCGGCCCCTCTTTTGGAAACAAGGTTCGATCTCTCGAAGGAGAAATCTCCCATGAAACTCCGCGCCGCTTGCGTGGTAGTTGGATTCTTGTCGCTGTCCCTGTCGCTGGCTCAACTGACGGTTGCACAGACAACCACTGAAACAGCATCCGCCCTGCCTCGTCTGGTCCGCTTCGGCGGTACAGTCAAGGACCTCAACGGCAATCTTCTGACCGGCGTGGTCGGCATTACGTTTGCCCTCTATTCCGAACAAACGGGCGGCACCGCCCTCTGGCTGGAGACGCAGAACGTGACCGCCGATAGCAATGGCCGCTACACGGTTCTGCTGGGATCGACCAAGCCCGATGGGTTGCCAACTGACCTGTTCACTACCGAGCAGGCGCGCTGGGTGGGAGTGCAAGTCTCGGGGCAGGCGGAGCAGCCGCGTGTGCTGCTGGTCAGTGCTCCCTATGCATTGAAGGCCGGAGATGCGGAAACCGTGGGCGGATTGCCGGCTTCGGCGTTTGTGCTGGCGGCACCTATGGTGGCGGCAAGTGGCAACGCAGAAGCGAACGCGACGGGCAACGTGGCAGCAAGTTCGGCGGCTGCGGCACAGGCGGCGACTTCGTCCGACGTGACCACGACGGGAGGAACAGTGAATACGATTCCGCTGTTCACCACGGCCACCAACATTCAGAACTCGATTCTGACGCAGACGAGCACCACGGCGATCAATGTACGCGGCAAGCTGAATCTGCCGGGCACGGGGACAGCGACTTCGTCCAAGGGGTACAACTCGCAGCCTGCGGATTTTGTGGCCTCGGTGTTCAACAGTAGTACTTCTGCGGCGGTGCCGCAGACCTTTCAGTGGCAAGCCGAGCCGGTGAACAACGACAAGTCCACGGCCTCGGGCACGCTGAACCTGTTGTTCGGCGAGGGAACCAGCAAGCCATCGGAAACGGGATTGAACATCGCCAGCAATGGGCAGATCACATTCGCCAAGGGACAGGCATTTCCGGGAACCGGCGACGGCACGGTGACCAGCGTAGGCAGCGGGGCAGGACTGACAGGCGGCCCCATCACCGGAAGCGGAACGTTGAGCCTCGCGTCCAATGCTTGTGCAGCGGGCAATGCGCTGAGTGCGCTGCCGTTCACCTGCTCGCCGTTCGCCACGCTGGGGGCCAACTCCTTCACCGGCAATCAAACCGTCACTGGCAATCTGACCGACACGGGCAACATCAGTTCAACCGGCTCGATTACCGGGCAGACGGGCAGCTTCAGCGGAAACAATTCCTCGCAGATCGTAAATGTCACGCAAAGCGGCGGTGGCAATGGCATCAGCGCAACGTCGACTAGCGGCGTGGGCCTCTCCGGCGTAGGAATCTATGGCGTCCAAGGGCAATCGGCTACCGTGGGCGGCCCCGGCGTTTATGGCATTGCGAGCGCTGCCGGTAGCGAGGGTGTGTTTGGCGTCGAGTTGGCGACGTCGGGCACAAACTACGGAATGTATGGTCAAAATGCCTCTGCAATCGGCGCTGGCGCAAGCGGCATGTCGACTTCGGGAAAGGGAACAGGCGTCCTTGGGCAAGCGCCCGGGTCAACTTTCAGTGGAACTGGCGCATCTCTCGCAGGCAAATATGCTTTTGGCGTTGCAGGCGACACGAGCGCGAACGGCGTCTTCGCCAGCGGCGTTATGGGTACCGGAGACGATGCTGTCGGCGTGCTCGCAGAGAACAATAGCACTAACCTCGCAACTCTTTATGTCGTGAACCATACCGCCGTCTTTAACAACGGAGGCAAGGTTTTTTTCGGGGGGATGCCGGATGTATTGGGCAGTGCAGGCGTCGCCATAGGGGATGCGGGCTGCGCTTCTGGCTTTATGGCTCTCCAGCTCGGTTCAGCATTTAACATGGCGAACTGCGTCAACTACACGCTGCTGGGAGATACAACCGGGAACACGTACGTTAACGCCCACAGCGGTGCAGATATACACTTCCGCCTCGCCAACGTCGAACAAATGACCATCACAAACGGAAATGTCGACGTTCTGGGCACGCTCTCCAAAGGCGGCGGCTCGTTCAAAATTGATCACCCGCTCGACCCGGCCAACAAGTATCTCTACCACTCCTTCGTCGAATCGCCGGACATGAAGAACATGTATGACGGCAACGTTACCACCGACAACGCGGGTCTGGCTACGGTTGCGCTCCCGGATTGGTTCGAGACGCTCAACCGGGATTTCCGCTATCAGCTGACCGTGATTGGCCAGTTCGCGCAGGCCATCGTGGCGCGCAAGATCGCAAACAACAGCTTCGAGATCAGGACGAGCGTTCCCAATGTCGAGGTCTCCTGGCAAGTGACGGGAACGCGGCAGGATGCGTTCGCCAACTCGCACCGCATTCAGGTCGAAGTCGAGAAGGCTCCTGCCGATCGCGGCCACTATCTGTATCCCGAACTCGTCGGAGCGCCGGAAACGGCGCGCATTGGCTACATGGCGCCAGCGCCGGGAGGCGAGCACATCGCGGACCATCGCCGGGAGATGCCGCGGCGCGGCAACGCCGCTCCGCCGCCCCAGCGGACGCCACTCAGCATTCCCATTCCACGGAGACCGGCTCCGCCCAACCCACCTCCGCCGCGCCATTCTTTGTTGCCGGCCGCGCAAGGGAACAAGCCGGAAGTCAACCAAAGGTAGCGGCTGCCCGGCTTCTATATTTATCCAGAGTTATATGGAGCGCTTGGCTTTTTACTTAAGCATTCAGCCCCCTGGAAATAAGGTTCGATTCCCTTGAAGGAGAAATCTCCATGAAGCTCCGCGTCGCTTGCGTAGTCGTCGGATTCTTGTTGCTGTCCCTGTCGCTGGCTCAACTGACGGTTGCACAGACAGCCGCTGAAACAGCATCCGCCCTGCCTCGTCTGGTCCGCTTCGGCGGTACAGCCAAGGACCTCAACGGCAATCTTCTGACCGGCGTGGTCGGCATTACGTTTGCCCTCTATTCCGAACAAACGGGCGGAGCCGCCCTCTGGCTGGAGACGCAGAACGTGACCGCCGATAGCAATGGCCGCTACGTGGCGGTGCTGGGCTCGACCAAGCTCGATGGGGTGCCAACCGACCTTTTCACTACCGAGCAGGCCCGCTGGGTGGGGGTGCAAGTCTCGGGGCAGGCGGAGCAGCCGAGAGTGCTGCTGGTCAGCGCTCCGTATGCATTAAAGGCCGGGGATGCGGAAACTTTGGGCGGCAAACCGGCTTCGGCATACGCCCTGGCAACACCGCAGACAGCAACCTCGGCTCCGGCAAGCGAAAGCGCCAAACCAAGCGCGGCGGTCAACGCCTCCACCAATAATCAAAACTCGATCCAGGCAGCCATTGCCGGAAGCGGCACCAAGAACTACATCCCACTTTGGACCAGCAGCACCGCTCTGGGTAATTCCAACATTTTCCAGAACGCTACGAACAAGGATATCGGTATCGGCACAGCCACGCCGACCGCTACCCTCGATGTGAAGGGTAATGTAGTCTTCACCGGCAACCAAACTGTCAATGGCCTGTTAACGGTCCACGGCGGCACCGCCTCGGTAGCTACGGCGACCTTCAACTCCGCGGGAGGGTTTATCCTCGAGGGCAGAAGCAACGGTGTCAATGAATTCAATGTGGACGGTGCGGGCAATTTTTTCGCCAACGGATCGCTCTTCACAAATGGCAGTATCGGGGCCGGAACTGTGTTCTCGGCAGGGTCGTCGGGCGTCGCGGGGTCGTCAACCTCCGCTTCCAGCCCGGGCGGCAATTTTACTGGTTTCAGCGCAGCGCTTGGGTCCAATGGAAATGGTACAGATGGAATCGAAGCCATGGCGGGCAGCGGTGATTTGTCGAGCAATTGCTCCCCTATTACGAAGGGAATTTGCCAAGGCGGCATTGGTATCACTGGATCTGGAGGCACAGGCCGGGACGCCGATGGGCCTGGTGGTGCATTTTACGGCGGCAACAGTAGTGGACAAGGCGATGGTATGGTCGCTTTTGCGGGCAGCGGTTACGGTGGCAACTTCCAAGGCGATCTCAACGTCAGCGGCGCGATCATCGCAGGTACAAAGGATTTCAAAATCGACCATCCCCTCGATCCCGCGAACAAGTACCTGGTTCACGCCTCGGTCGAATCCTCGGAGATGATGAACATCTATACCGGCAACGTCACCACAGACGGGCAGGGCCAGGCGACGGTGCAACTGTCAGAGTGGTTTGAGGTGCTCAACACCGACTTCCGTTACCAGTTGACGGTGATCGGGCAATTCGCCCAGGCCATCGTGGCCCGCGAGATCGAACACAATCAATTCGAGATCAAGACGAGCGCTCCTAACGTCAAGGTGTCATGGCAGGTGACCGGCGTGCGGCAGGATGCTTACGCCAAGGCGAATCCACTGGTGGTCGAGCAGGAAAAGGACGCCCGGCTGCGCGGCTTCTATATTCATCCCGAGCTCTACGGCGCGCCGCCCGAGAAGCAGATTGAATGGGCGCGCCATCCGCAAATGATGAAGGAGATCAAGGAAGCGAGAGCGCGGCAGTTGGCCGCATCGCAGAAGCAGGCAGTGCCGCGGAATTAACGCTGTGGGCGGGCAGGTAGGTTTCCAAGCATAGACTTGCCGCTCGTCTCGGGCGACTTTCCTTTTGCATCCATGCGAAAGGGGGGCGGTAGCTATCGTTAACAGGCGATTGTTCTCAGAACCGGGGCCAGGAAGGGGGCTGGCCCATCTTTTCATCACAACGACTGAGGCTGCCCCACGCTTCGCGATTTTCGAAGCGTCGGCTCCAAGAACCCCGACGCCTGGGTCTCTACCGTCACGCCAGCGCCGAGGGTTTCAAAATCAAAATCGCGATTAAAGGCGACGGACAAGAGCGTCCGTCCCACACGGGCTACTCGATCCCTAACTCCTTCGCGAGCGCCTTCCACTTACTGTCTACCAGCGCTTTTGTCTTTGCGTCCATGACAATCTCATCAGGCCACGGCCGCGTGAAGCCTTCAGTCGCCCACTTCCGTGTGGCGTCAATGCCCATCTTCGAGCCATAGTTGGCCAGGCGCGAGGAGTGATCGAGCGAGTCGACGGGCCCGAGCGTGAACTGAATGTCCCGCTCGGGATCGATGTGGTTCAGCACCTTCAAAGTAACGTCGGCGAGATCCTGCACGTCGACGTCTTCGTCGACCACAATAATGCACTTGGTAAACATAGCCTGCCCCAGCGACCAGATCGCGTTCATCACTTTGCGCGCCTGCCCAGGATAGGACTTCCGGATCGAAACGATCATCAGGTTGTGAAAGACGCCTTCAATCGGAAGATTGATGTCGATCAATTCAGGGATAGTGAGTCGCATCAACGGCAGAAACACGCGCTCTACAGCCTTGCCCATGTAAGCGTCTTCCATCGGAGGCTTGCCGACGATGATGGTCGCGTAAATGGGATCTTTGCGATGCGTGATGCATTGCACGTGAAAGACGGGATAGAGGTCTTCGAGCGAGTAGAAGCCGGTGTGGTCGCCAAAGGGCCCCTCCGTGCGGAGTTCGTCCAGATCGACGTAGCCTTCCAGAACAATTTCGCTGGTGGCGGGAACTTCAAGGTCAACAGTTTCGCACTTGACCAGCTCAACCGGAGCAGCCCGCAGAAAGCCGGCAATCAAATATTCCTCGACATCCGGCGGCGCCGGGACGATAGCGGAGAAGGTAACCGCAGGATCGGTTCCGATAGCGACCGCAACTTCCATTTTCCCGTAGGGATGATCTCCGTCAGCGAGAACTTGCCCTCCCGACGTACGAGCCATGACGTCCACGGCGGCAGATTTGCTTTCAACCACAGCGCGCATGCGCTGCCGCGCATGCTCCGCCGCAACCTTCTGCCGTTGCCAATGCGCCCCAAGTGTGCGGGGGTCGTAGACTTGCAGGCGGTACATGCCTACGTTGCGCTTGCCGGATTTCGGGTCGCGCGTGGTTACGCAGGGGAGGGTGATGAAGCGGCCGGCGTCCTGGGGCCAGCATTGCAGGATGGGGAAGTCGAGGAGGGAGAAGTTGTCGCGCTTGATTACTTCTTTGCAGGGGCCGGTGGGGACGGTCTTGGGGAAGAACTTGCCGGCTTCGGTGAGGAGCGGGAGCATTTTTAGTTTGTCGAGGAAGCCTTGCGGGGATTTTAGGTCCATGAAGACGCGGATGCGGTCGGCGAATTCGTCGAAGGAGCTTACTCCCAGGGCTAACTTCATGCGGGCTTCGGAGCCGAACTGGTTGATCAGGAGTTGGGAGTTGGAATAGTCCTTAATGTTTTGGAAGAGAAGGGCTGGGCCGCCGGGCTTGCCGACTTTCGACTTACTGACGCGGTCAGTGATTTCTGCGATTTCCAGGATGGGATCGGCTTCGGTTTGAACGCGCTTTAGTTCGCCAGCGCGGTCGAGGGCGGCGATCCATTGGCGGAGGTCGTCGAAGGGCAAGGGATTCTCCTGAGAACTGATGATTATAAACAGTGGCGGTGGTCATGGGTCAGTGGTCAGCAAAACCAAGGTCAAAATCAAAATCTTTACCACAGGGGTACACGGAGGTTCACCGGGTAAGACCTTTACAGTTTGCCGCGGAGCATGGTGATTACGTCGTCGGAGGTGACTACGCCGACTAACTTGTTGTGTTCGTCGATTACGGGGAGGGTCACCAGGTTGTATTTATCGAAGAGTTCGGCGACCTGGTTATCGCTAGTGTGTTTGTGAGTGAAGATCAGGGGCTCCTGAGTAAGCGAAAGCATTGGAGTCTTGGGCTGGGCGAGGACAAGTTTTACCAGGGGAACGGCGCCGGCGAGAGTGCCGTGGGAATCGACCAGATAGATGGTGCTGACGGATTCGATGCCGCCTTCGAACTCGCGCATGACGCCGATGGCGTTCTCGACCGTGGCAGTCACGGGGAGGGCGAGGAATTCGGTGGTCATGCGTCCGGCGGCGGTTTCTTCGCGGTGCTCGAGGAGTTCGACGACTTCCTGGCTGGCCTCGGGCTTCATCTCGACGAGGATTTGCTCGGTGCGATCCTGCGGGAGGTCGGCGAGGAGGTCAGCGGCGGCGTCGGGGTCCATTTCCTCGACGATGTCGGCGGCGCGTTCGGAGTCGAGAGATTCGACGATCGCCTTCTGGACCTTGGGCTCGACCTCTTCGAGAGTTTCGGCTGCGACATCTTCGTCGAGGGTGCGGAAGACGGCTTCGCGCTCATCGGGGGCGAGGTCTTCGACGATGTCGGCGATGTCGGCGGGATGAAGCGTGGCCAGGCCTTCGTGAGAAATCTTGAGCTTGATGCGGCGGGCGGGGTCGGTTTCAATGAGATCGACAAAACTCCAGGGGATGGTGCGGGGCGGAATCTTATCCAGCAGAAGATGGAGAGCGGCGCGGGGCGCGAGGCCGCGAAGAAGGCGGCGGATGGCGCCGCGGACGCCGATATCGACGGATTGAATGCGGAGGACGGCGTGAGAGTGTCCGGCTTCGACCATGGAGTCGATTTGAAGATCGACATCATTGACGCGAACGACCTTGCGCCCATTGATGTCGATGACCTGCTGATCGAGGAGATCGCGTTCGAGGAGGAATAGGCCTTCGGCGCCGTTGGCGGCGGGCCAGTCCGAGGGTTTGGTGGAGGTGTGAATACTGGCGTCGATAGTGGAGACGGCAGAGAAGGGAAGCACGCGGTTGCCAGATTTAGTTTTAACGATGAACGAGGCGATGCGGTCGCGGTCTTCCTGAGGAGCCAGCGTGACTTCGCGCACGCGTCCGGTCGCCGTGCCAGACGGGTCATAGACGGTCGAGCCGAGAAGCTCGGAAAGAGGCAGCGTAGTCATCCGGGGTAGAGGATAGCTGAGTTTTGCGGGAGAGAGAAATGAATTGTGGGGTGGTGGGGGGAAAAACCGTACGTAGTACCTTACGGCCTATCTCAGGGTGTCCGGATTAGCCTTACCGGTGTGATGGCGATATTGCGTCAACTAACGGTCGCGACCAGCTTCGGCGCAGTTCGAACTACAAAATACGAAAGTAATCGATGTTCACTCTTCGTGATCCAAAAGCTTCCCGTCGGGTCCAAATTGCACTTCTGACTTCTTGCCGTGCGTCACGATCTGCGCTTCATACGCGACTAACTTGCCTTTCTTCGTGATCGATTCTACTTTCATGATTTTGCCTTTACCAGCTTTGGCTTGCAGCCCGGCTCTCACCTCCGCCGACATAGCTTGCAAATCCACCTGTTCCTCGATCTCAATCACGGCCCCATTCGCGTCCATCTGAACATCTTTGCTGTGACCATTCACGACCATCTCAACTTCGTACATGGTCTGCCCGTTTTCCTTCTCTTCGCTAAACCCGTGAATCGTGGCTCCCTTACTCTGCTCTTCGACAGTCTTTTCAACCGAAGCAGGCAATTCCGAACGCTGGACTCGCCGTTCCTGTGCAAACGTGCTAACCGCGATCAACAGGGCCACAGACAAAAGGCTGATTTTGTAGGCTGTCTTCATTTCATCTCCTTGGTGCAGAAAAGTCCTTATCCCGACCTGGAAGAAAACAATTACCTTTACCCAGAACCATCGGTGATTCAACAGTTGCATCGCAACGATGTGCCATACGGCCGATAGTATGAAGGGCGTTACTTGCCGTAAATGAGTAAGGTAAATGTGTCGGGAAGAATGGCTGGGCGGGGGCGCGGATTGTCCGTCGTGGCCACAGGAGCGGGGCCAAATTCCGCGGTGACCAGATAGACGGCATGAGTGGCGTAGTCGAGAGCCATCGTACGCGCGCCGCGTTGCGTCTGGATCATTTCGACGAGTGAAAACTTTGTGGGCGAGTCCTCGTGCGCGATGGTCAGCGTGCCATCACCACAAGAGGCGAAGGCATATCCGGTGACGGGGTCGAAACGGTTCGCATCCACCCCCTGGCCGATGGGCACGGTTCCGAGGATCTGACCGGAATTGCCGTCGACGAAGGCCATGAGCTTGTTGTGGCAACCGACGATGAGTATCTCGTGTGCGGCGTCAATGGCAAGGCCGGAGGGCGACTCGCAGGGCGCGAGCGGCCAGGTGTTTTCGATCTTCAGAGTCTTGGCGTCGAATTTGACGAGGGAGCTCTTGTCCTCGAGATTCACGAAGATTTTGCCTTTACCGTCGGAGGCGCCGAACTCCGGGCCCCCACCTAGAGGGAAGGTTCTGGCGACTTTTCCTGAAGCGGCGTCGATGGCTGAGGCGGTGTTGGCGTCACCGTTGAAGGTGAAGACGCGCTTGGAAAACGGATCGTAGATGACCGCGTCTGAGTCTTTGTCTGTCTTCGCGTTACCAAGGACTTTGAGCGAATTGAGATCGAAGATGGTGGAATCCGAGGTGCGGCCATTGGTGGTGAAGCCCTTTTCAAATTCATCGGCGAGGGCGATGCCGTGTACGCCCTGGGTATCCGGAATATCGCCGACGATTTTGCCCTGATCAGGGTCGACAACGATGACATGTGTTCCACGAGAGATGAACAAGTGATGCGTGGCCGGATCAACTTCGAGATAGTCCCAGCCTCCCGTTCCTCCGAGTTTTACTTTCTTGATTAGATGGTAGCCGGACGTCCCGCTGGATTGGGGAGCAGCAGAGAGGTGAGAAGCAGCGAGCACAGAAGAGAGGAGAAAAGCGAGAGAGGCGCAAGCGAAAAGGTTTTTCTTAGGCACGACAAACCTCCAAGAATGGGTTAGGGGCAGCCACAGAGGATCCGAAGGGACGATGACACAAGAGAGATAAACGTAGGATAAATATGGCGCTGCCAAAGGGTAATGGCAACTTTTCAACACCCAGAGGCGATTACACTCAAAACCCCGTCGATGAGCGATAAGGCGATATTTACGCCAACCATCCTCTTGATAAATGGTTCTTGCAACTCGATGAATCCTAATACGGAAGGGCTTGCGTGGCATTAAGTGTTGATTTACAGCCCGTATAATCACTTGACAGGGAAGGTAAGAGAACACGAGCCTTCAACCACCCTTCGGCGTCCCCCTCGGCTTCGCTCGGGGCTTCGGCAAAACGGGGGCAGGAAGGGGACACAGAGGGACACAGGGTAAACCGAGGCGATGATATTGGGCGATGACATTTTGAGTTTGGCGCCGCCTAAGGCGGATGTGCGCGTGGCTTATGGCGGCGACGCGAATCAGTTTGTGGATTTGCGGGCGCCGAAGGGGAAGGGGCCGCGTGCGCTGGCGGTTGTGCTTCATGGAGGGTTCTGGCGGGCGAAGTACGATTTGGAATATGCGGGCCACTTGTGCGCGGTGCTGACCGCGAGAGGAATCGCGACGGCGAATCTGGAGTACCGGAGGGTGGGAAACGCGGGCGGTGGATGGCCGGGGACATTTGCGGATGTGCGGGCGGGCTATCAATTTCTCACACAGAATGCGCGCAAGTATGAGTTCGATCCGCGGCGAGTGGTGGTGATGGGACACTCGGCGGGAGGTCAGCTTGCGCTCTGTCTGGCGGCGCATGAGCCGGGTGTTAAGGCAGTGATTTCGCTGGCGGGCGTGGTGGATTTGCAGCGGACTTATGCTTTGCATTTGAGCAACGATGCAGTGGTGGAGTTTCTGGGCGGGACTCCGGCGGAGGTTGGGGATCATTATAAGGAAGCGGATCCGATGAAGCTGACGATTGCGGCGCGGCAGTGGCTGGTACATGGCGCGGCGGATGATGTGGTGCCTCCGGTGTTCAGCAGGGATTACGTTAGCGCGAAGCAGAAGGCGAAAGAAGATGCGCGGCTGGTGGAGATCACGGGCGCAGGGCATTTTGAGGTGGTCGATCCGCGGTCGGGCGCGTGGAAGGTCGTGGAGAGAGTGGTGATGGAGGCGGCGGGGTGACGGCCCGACGCGTCAACTGTTGCAGAAGGCCACTTAGGCCGGGTGGGTTCTCGGGGGCGGTGGACCGAGAATCGTTGTGTCGTGGCGGCTCACGATTTTGGCAGCCTCGGCGCGGAACTGCGGGTCCGAGGGCGAGAGGCGCGCGGCGAGTTCGTGCAGTTCAGGAAAAAAGCCCTCAAAGCCACAGGGATTGCCTGATCCGAGGAACCGCACCGTCTGCTTGCCGGCATTGGCTTGCGCGTGCGGCGTGCCGTGGGGCGCGACTGCGACGGTACCGGGCTCCAAGTCGTGCCACTGGCCCTCGATATAAACGGAGAGCACTCCATCCAGCACGAAGAACCGCTCGTCGGTCTGGGGATGGAAGTGCAGTCCGGTGGTGTAGCCGGGATCTTCGCGGAACTCTCCCAGCCACCAGGTTCCACCGGAGCGCTCAGCATCTACCAGGATGCGCGCTTCTCCGCGGCCCATGCTGTAGATGCGCGCCTGGTCGGGTCTGATGATCATAGGTCCCCTCCCACAGGGTTGCGGGAGTTTAGCACGGACGGCACGCGAGGCGGCGGACTGTTAGAAATTCTTAGGAGCGGCCGGATCTTTTTCGGATTGCCTGTTCCGTCTCCGCGGCTTGCCGGCGCACGTCATTGGAAATATCCGGCAGGTCTCGCTCGTAGGGGAGAATGGCAGAGAGGTCGTCAGGTTGGCCGATGAGATAGAGGGCACGCAGGGCTTCCCACACCTGTTGGCTTGCGGGATCGACCACGGCCACTTCCGCTCCAGCGGCGACATTCGCTCCGGTACCGGCGACGGAGCGAATCCTGCCGGGAATTGGGGAACGGATTTCTGCGCTCTGGTCGTGACCGTATTGCAGCTTTGCGATTAGTCCGCCTTGTCGGATGGCAGTGCCGGGGCGGTCGGCATCGACGATGCGGCCGGATTCCGGCGATGTGATTTGCGCGGGCTGCAGCAACGCCAGAATCTGCGGACGGCCGGTGGCGTCGCCGAAGCGCACCAGCGACAGCGCTGCATTGCCGCGAACCATCGGCGAGGGGTCGGCCAGCATTTTCAGAAGCGCCTCATGAAATCCCGCGCCGGAAGTATCCTGACCCATGACCCAGGCATCGGTGTTGCGTACTTCCTCCACGGGATCGGCCGCGAGGCGCACCAGATCCGGATACCATTGTTTCGCGGCGGCATCCTGCCGCGTGATGCGCTCGCCCACCTGCACCAACGCCTGCTGAATGTGGCGCGGCTTCTTCGTGTCGTGCAGGTATTCGGTTACCTGCTGGTCAGAAAGCTTGCGGCCAAACCAGGTGTTCCACCAGAACAGGAAAGGCATCAGGCAGATCAGCCACGCGGTAATAAAGAAGAGAAGCTTTTGGGTGCGGGACATGCCGAGTTTGGGTGGCCGGGCGTCGTCGGAGCTGAGAACTGGAATCGGATTGGCAGACATACTTGTAGACAGGGGAATCGTCACTACTACTACTCTACGACATCGGCGTCGAGCACGCGCTCCTGCTCCAGATAATGCGAAACAGCGTACTGGGCGAGGAGCGGCGTCTGGAGGCGGATTTCGGCTCCGATCCATTCGCCCTTGCCGTGAGGAGCATCGGGCGCGTGATTGCAGCGTCCGCCACTGCCGAATTGCGGGCCGAAGTCGGCGCTTTGGATCTGATCGAATTGCTTGATCTCTTTCCAGGCTTCGTCGCCGACGGTGCCGGAGACGTCAATCTTTAATCTCACGATTGGCATAACGTCTATTCACCACAGAGGCACAGAGACACGGAGAAAATCATTCTTATCTTGGACAGGGGTCCGCTATGCGGTCTTGGCGGCCGGTGTTTTGTCGTCGCCCTGGCCCAGCAGTTTCTGGAGGCCCGAGAAAAAGTCCACCGGCACGGGGAAGATTACCGTCGTATTTTTCTCGACGCCGATCTCTGTCAACGTTTGCAGGTAACGAAGCTGAACGCTGACCGGCTCGGTGGCCAGCAGATGGGCGGCGTCGACCAGGCGCTGCGCGGCTGAGAATTCGCCCTCGGCGTGAATGATCTTGGAACGCTTTTCGCGCTCGGCTTCGGCCTGCTTGGCCATGGCGCGCAACATGGATTCCGGCATGTCGACCTGCTTCACCTCGACATTGGTTACTTTCACTCCCCAGGGCGAAGTGTGCTGGTCGAGGATGCTTTGCAGGCGCAGGTTGATTTTTTCGCGGTGGGCGAGAAGTTCGTCGAGTTCCTGTTCGCCGAGCACAGAGCGCAGTGTGGTCTGGGCAAACTGCGAGGTCTGGTAGACGTAGTTGGAAACTTCAACTACGGCCTTGTTGGGATCGATTACGCGGAGAAAAATAACCGCATTCACTTTGAGCGTGACGTTGTCACGAGTGATGATGTCTTGCGGCGGAACTTCGAGGGCCTCCTGACGCAGCGAGACTCGCACGATGCGGTCGATGGGAGCAAACACGAGTACTACACCCGGACCCTTAGCGGTGGTCAACAGGCGGCCCAGACGGAAGATGACGCCACGTTCGTACTCGGCCAGGATTTTGATCGAGCTTAGTAAATAGAGGACGACGATGATAGCGGCAATGCCGAAGAATCCGAGTCCAAAGACTTCCATGTGTACCTCCACGCCTGGAGCGAAGAACACTCCTACCGCGGATTGTAACGCAGGGAAGCGCGATGGCGGGGAATTCGTTGCTTTTGCGGGTGGGCCAGCGCAATCAGAGAGCAAGCGGCGCGGGCGTGTTGCTGGTTGCGGCCACGGGTTCAACCTGAAGAATGAGCGCATCGATCTGGCGCACTACCACCGACTGGCCCGCGGGGATAGCGGTGGAAGAGACGGCGTCCCAGAGTTCGCCGTGGACGAAAATCTTGCCGCGAGGGGAAAGTGCAGTTTGGGCGATGCCGGTTTCGCCGATCAATCCCTGAGCGCCGGAGACCATCTTATTGCGGCGCGCTTTGAGAGCGATGCTCATCAGGAATGCCGTAATCAAGCCAAGCGGAATGCTGACTGCTAATGCCGTGAGCAGGTGGACGCGCATTTCCGGGATGGGCGAATCGACGAGAAGTAATCCTCCGAGCGTGAGGAGCGCGATGCCGCCGATGGTGAGCACTCCGTGGGTTGCGAACTTGGCTTCGGCGGCGAAAAGCGCGAATGCGGCGAGAATGAGGCCCAGCGCGGCAAAGCGCGTGGGCAGCAGGTTGAGAGCGAAGGCCGCGATCAGGATGAAGACGATACCTACAGTTCCGGGAACGACCGCGCCGGGATGATTGAACTCGGCATAGAGCGCGAGCGCGCCGATGGCGAGCAGAATGAAGGCGACGTTCGGGTCCATCAGATAATTGAGAATTTGTTCTTTCAGCGTCATGCCGAAAGGCGCGATGAGTTGGCCGGAGAGCTTGAGGGTGACGTCCTCGCCGTTGAAGCGCTTGACACTCTTGCTGTCGATCTGGCGGAAAAGATCTTCTTCGCTGGAAGCTACATAGTCGATGAGATGCTGCGCCAGGGCTTCCTGCTCGGTAAAGGACTTGGATTCGCGCACCGCGCTTTCGGCGACCTCGACGTTGCGGCCACGCCGGGAGACCACGGAACGCATCAGCGCGGCGGCATCGTTCTCGATCTTCTGCTTCATCTCGTCGTCGGGTTTGACCGAGGTTGGGCCGAAGAGCAGCACGGGATGCGCCGCTCCGGCATTAGTTCCGGGAGCCATGGCTGCGACGTCAGCCGCTTCGAGGATGAAGATTCCAGCCGACCCGGCGCGGCTGCCGCTGGGCGCGACGTAGAGGATGACAGGGACCCTGGAATTTGTGATCTTCTCGATGATGTGGCGCGTAGATTCGACGAGGCCTCCGGGCGTATTGATCTCGATCAATATCGCTCGATCGTTGCGCCGCGCAGCTTCGTCGATGGCGCGGGCGATGTATTCCTCGGTGACGGGCTGAATGGTGTCGTGGACGACGATCTTGAGGACTTCTGCGGAGGCCAGGGAACTGAGGATCAGAGCTGCCACGAAGCCAAGAGTAATACGCGGGATTTGATTGGTTTTCATGAGCCAACCGCCCACAGCAGCATTCTTACTCTTATTCGTGACTCACGGCCGACAATTCTTCGGCTTTGCCGACGGCATTTCCTGGTTGCGCGCTGCTCCAGCCGGGAAGGCTGGTGCTGCCGGTGATCAGGCGCGCGCCGCGCTCGTAGGTGAAATAGGACCATGCCCACTGGATGAAGACCAGCACGCGGTTTTGGAAGCCAATCAGGAAAAGAATATGGACGAACAGCCATGCCAGCCAGGCGAGGAATCCGGAGATGTGAATCTTGCCGAACTGCGCGATTGCGGCGGAGCGTCCGATCGTGGCCAGGCTGCCTTTGTCCCAATAGTGAAAAGGCTTGCGCGCCTGAGCCGCAGAAGTATGGGAGAAGTTCAATTCGCGTCGAATGACCTTCGCGACATAGCGGCCTTCGAGGATAGCGACGGGCGCTACGCCGGGAAGCAACTTGCCCGATTCATCTTTCAGGGCGGCTAAGTCTCCGATGACGAAAACGTCGGGATGGTTGGGAAGGCTGAGATCGGGATTGACCAGCACTCGTCCGGCGCGGTCAATAGGCACCCCGAGTTTCTTGCCCAGCGGCGAAGCGGCCACGCCCGCGGCCCACAGAATGACGGCTGCGTTCATGGTTTTTGTTTCGCCCATGGTTTCGCCCATGTAGATTACGCCGGGCTCAATCTTCGTCACCATGGTTGAAGTGAGCACTTCCACGCCCAGCCGCTGCAGTTGTTCGAGAGCGCTGCGCGAAAGATCCTCGGGATAGGCGGGAAGCACATGCGGGCCGCCTTCGATGAGATGAATGCGGGCGCGGCGCGGATCGATGGCGCGGAAATCGTTGGCGAGCGCGTGGCGGCAGATTTCGGCGAGGGTCCCGGCGAGTTCGACTCCGGTGGGCCCGGCGCCGACCACGATGAAGTTCAACGGATCACAGGGTTCGCCGACCGCGGCTCTGCGTTCGGCGAGTTCGAAGGCGAGCAGAACGCGGCGGCGGATTTCGAGCGCGTCCTCGATGGTCTTGAGACCGGGGGCGAGGGCTTGCCACTCGTCGTGGCCGAAATAGGCGTGGCTGGCGCCGGCGGCGACGATGAGGGAATCGTAGGGAATTTCCTGGAATTCGTTTTGTGCAGCGTCTTGCGCATCGCTTTGCACAGCGGTTTGCACGACGCGGCGTTCGAGATCGAAGCCGGTGACCTCGGCCATGAGCACTTCGATATTTTTGTGGCGGTGCAGAATCGACCGGATAGGGGCAGCAATCTCGCCGGGCGAAAGGCCGGCGGTAGCTACCTGATAGAGCAGCGGCTGAAAAGTGTGATGATTTTTGCGGTCGATGACAGTAATGCTTACATCCGCAGCGGCCAGTGCCTGGGCCGCGTTCAGGCCACCGAAACCCGCTCCCACGATCACTACGCGATGCGCAGCTGGATCTGCCGGTTGATGTGCCGAATTGCTGGACATTCTTTCGCCAATCTTCTTTCGCCAATCTTCTCTTGCCGATCTTCTCTTGCCGATCTTCTCTTGCCGATCTTCTCTTGCCGGTCAGGTCTTGCCGATCACGTCTTGCCGATCAGGTTCCTACTCTATAAGATTCAGCGCGATGGCAAACGGCTCCAGAAGTTCGGCGGCTGACTTGCATCCGGCGTGGCTGGGATGGCTCGTCCCGTCCGTGGGAGATTTGATTTTCGTCGCGATGTTGAGTTTGCTGTCGTTCACTACGTTATCGGTGCGGTTACTGGGCGATGCCGGAATCGGCTGGCACATTCGTACCGGACAACTGATTCTAACGACCCATGCGATTCCTCGCGAGGATCCATTCTCGTCGATGACGGCAGGTCAGCCCTGGTATGCATGGGAGTGGCTTTACGACGTGGTTGCAGGCTGGCTGGATAGCGCGGCTGGACTGAACGGCGTGGTGCTGTTCACCGCCTTGATGATCGCTGGGTTATTCGGCTGGACGTTCCGGCTGTTGCTGCGGCGGGGCACGAATGTTTTGGTGGCGTTAGTCCTGGTGCTGCTGGCGGTTTCGGCGGCGATGATTCATTTTCAGGCGCGGCCGCACGTTGTGAGCTGGTGGTTCACGCTGGTGTGGTTCTGGAGTCTGGAGTCAGCGGAGATAAGCACGGCGGACACGCATCCGGGTTTCCGGCGCAAGTTGCCGTTGTGGTTGTTGCCGCTGCTGATGGTAGTGTGGGTTAATGTTCACGGGGGATTTCTGATCGGCTTTGCGTTGCTCGCGATTTACTGGGTCGGCGCCGTGTGGCAGTGGTTCAGCGTGAAGGGAGACCGGTTCGAAGACGTCTTGCGGAAGATCCGGGCCTGCCGGCGGGTCCAGGCGCTGGCGTTGACTGGCATCCTGAGCGCGGGGGCGACGTTGGTGAATCCTTACGGCTTCAAGTTGCACATTCATATCTACCGCTATCTTTCAAATCGCTTTCTGATGGATCACATTGACGAGTTTCAATCTCCGAATTTTCATTATGTGGCGCAGAAATGTTTTGCAGGATTGCTGCTCCTGACCCTGATAGCGTTTGCCGCGAAAAGACGCGATGCCAGCGCGAGCCAGGGTTTGGTGGTGTTGTTCGCGGTGTATGCGGGACTGTACGCGTCGCGGAACATTCCCGTGTCGTCGCTGCTGTTGATTCTGGTGGTGGGCCCGTGGTTGTCCGAGGGGACGGAGAGACTCGCAGAGAAACTCTCAGGCCGAGGGAACATGGTTCGATGGCCAGGGCCAGCCTCTGCAACGTTTCTTCAGCGAATGAAGACGATCGAGTTGAGTCTGCGAGGCCATTTGTGGCCGGTTGCGGCCATCGTCTTTGCCTGCTGGATCGCGGCGCATGGCGGCAAGCTGAGCGCAAAGGGGCTGATGGATGCTCACTTTGACGCCAAGCGGTTTCCGGTTCACGCGGTGGATTACCTGGAGAAGCAGGATGCACCGGGGCCGCTGCTTGGTCCCGACTATTGGGGCGGCTATTTGATCTACCGGCTTTATCCGCGGGTGCGCGTGGTGGTTGACGACCGCCACGATTTCTACGGCGAAGAATTCTTCAAATCTTACTTGAAGATGATGCATGTGGAGCCGGGCTGGGGAGATTTTCTTCAGCAGCACCCGGCTAACTGTGTGGTGGTTCCGAAGGATTCTGCATTGTCCAACATTCTCGCCGAAACCCCAGGCTGGCAGCCCATCTACGGAGATGACACGGCGGTCTTGTTTGTGCGCCGCCCGGCGCCGGGCGACTAGCCGCAGGTCGAAAGAGCGCCCGAGCGTCCGGAGAAAGGCGTTCCGCCTTCGAAGGCCGCCGTGAAGCGGAGTGCGAAGTAGGGCATAAGAAGTTTCTGAACCCCAGCTGCCGATGCGAAATCGGCGGTTTTTTCCCCTTTCTGTATTCAAGAGCGAGTGCGATTCGCTGCTTTTGAATCCGCGCTACCTGCTAAACTTTCTCCGTGCCGCGCCTTACTTACCTCGAATGCACGCGATGCGGCGAGCATTTTCCCGCCGACCGTCCGCAAACTGTTTGCCCGAAGGATGGCGGCATCCTCTATGCGAGGTACGATCTTGCGAGCATCAAGAAAAGTTTTTCGCCGGCATCGCTGCTGCCGCTTGCTCCCACCATGTGGCGCTACGATGCAGTGCTTCCCGAAGCGACGCCTGTGTCGCTCGGGGAAGGATTTACTCCCATGCTGCGCAGCCGCGAATTCCCCAACGCCTACATCAAAGACGAAGGCTTGAATCCCACCGGCTCATTCAAAGCCCGCGGACTCTCCGCCGCGGTTACCATGGCCCGCCATTTTGGATTGAAAAAGCTTGCCATCCCCTCGGCCGGAAACGCAGCGGCAGCCCTCGCCGCCTACGCCGCCGCTGCCAACATCGAGGCGCACATCTTCATGCCCAAAGATGTGCCGATGGCAAACCGAATAGAGTGCGACTATTACGGCGCGCACGTCACGCTGGTCGATGGCCTGATCTCCGACTGCGCCCGCAAAGTCGCCGAGCTGAAGGAAACGTTCGCGTGGGCGAGGGAAGGATGGTTCGACGTTTCCACCACCAAGGAGCCTTACCGCGTCGAAGGCAAGAAGACCATGGGCTACGAAGTCGCCGAACAACTCGGCTGGAAACTTCCACAGGGGATTATCTATCCCACGGGCGGCGGCGTTGGAATGCTAGGTATGTGGAAGGCCTTCGATGAGATGGAGCAGCTGGGTTTTATCGGCACTGAGCGCCCGAATATGATCAGCGTGCAATCTGCGGGATGCGCTCCGATTGTTAAAGCATGGGATGAAGGCCGGGCCACGTCGGAAATTTGGCCGCACGCTTCCACTCTGGCTTCCGGCTTGCGCGTACCTAAGCCCTACGGCGACTATCTGATCCTCGACATTCTGAAGAAAAGCGGAGGCCTCGCGCTCGCCGCCACCGACGCTGAGATTCTCGACGCCACTCGGCACTGGGCGAATGTGGAAGGCATTTTCGCTGCGCCCGAGGGTGCGGCGTCGCTTGTCGCCTACCAGAAACTGCTGGCCAGCGAGTTTTTCAGCGCCGACGATACCGTCGTGCTCTTCAACACAGGCTCCGGCCTGAAGTATCTCGATGTGCTGGACACCAAAGATGTCACTCTAGGGCGGGCGCCCTCGCCCGCTTCCCGCCCCATCGCCGGGATCATCGGGCCCTACTAGGGGAACAACTGAAAGCGCGTCCGATTGCGGTCGCGGTGGCCAAGTTGTGAGTGTAAACGCTGTTATCGACAGTGACCCGTCGACACTTCAGTATGCAGAAATCTGCGTAGGCTTCAGCGCCTGGGGGCTGTTAGCGTCGACTGACTTGCTACACATTCCCAGTGGCTGTTTTGGAAAATCCACGTATCCGTGAATCGGACGCGGCGATCCACGTCCTTCCCTTGATCGTCATTTTCTTCGAGGTAGACACCGATCACAACTACGGCGTCGCCATAGGCACGGGCATTCTGCTCCACGTTAGACAAGTGCCGATAGTCCTTCGCCAGGCTCTCGACTTTTCTCAGCCATTGGTCCCGGTCCATAATAGTTCCGTCATAGTCTGTGTACACAAATGTTTCGGCAAGCAAATAACCTCAGAGCATCCCCATCATGCCGCTCTTCGGCGTAATTCCACGCGTTTTCAAGATTGATAACAGCCTGGGCCTTGTCGGCGGCAGTCGCTGCCCCGGCTCCCATCACGAGAAACGCTAGAAGGGGTACACAACCCAAAGCAATGAAGCGCCGCATTTAGTCTCTTTTTCGGCCTCACCTGTCCAATTGATCGGTCCCGATCTCCGCTATCTTAAATTGCTTAGCCTCAGAGAGTACCCTTACCAATGGCCGTATTCGACTCAAGGTATTGCCGTGAAGAGCCAAGCTAAAGCGCCCGATCAAGTCGCTTTTTCGTGGTGAACCAGAGCCAATGCCTCCTCAATGGCCGGAACGAGCATATATGCGGTTGACTTTGATATGACCCGTTGGATGCCGACCCTTTCCGCTTCCTTTTCGACCTGGGGAAAAGCGTAGAGCGTGAGCATGAGGATCGGAACACCGGGAAGCACCTTGGAAATCTGGTCGGCTGCTTCGAGACCGTTCAGTTGGGGCAGCGCGAGGTCGAGGATGACCAGATCGGGCTTGAATTGCATTGCTCGGTTTACGGCTTGAACACCGTCTTCCGCTTCCGTGCAAACGTCCCATCCCTCGTGCCCCTCGATCAGTTGGCGAAGCTCTTGGCGGATATGCCGCTTGTCGTCTGCGATGAGGATTCTCATAGGCACGCCACCCTCAACCATCGCCATTCAGATGACGGTGCGTCCGAAGAAGGTTGCTATTTGTGCTTTCGTGTAGATTTGCGTGGGGGCGAGATGCTCTTAAAAACGGCGGGCTGCTAAAGCCGGGCAGAACCGAAGGGCGACTCCACCGCGACCGCAGTTGGTGTTAATGAACGTAAACGCCTAGTTTCGTCAATCATCCTTTACAATCTGCAATCGTGCGAGGAATAGAGTTCGAGGTCGTTTGGTTCGATCAAGACGTAATTCAGTGCCAAGTCACGTGCTCAAACGGTCCTTTTTCACGATGGGACGAAGATCTATCTGGCTCACGATGACCTATCAAAAGCCGCGGAGATATTGAGCGGTTTTCCGTCGAACATCAAGGACTCCCGCGATGTCCAACTCGGAGCTTTTGAACCGAAAATGGCTGGCGGCCGGCGGTATTTCGATGAGTTTCCGGTGTGTAGATTCTGTGGCGCACGCAGTGGTGCTCGCTAGGCTTCGGGCCGACGGTTGCAAGGGACCCAATGATCCTGCATCCGTCTGTCTGTATATTCCGGTCGAAGCGGGTTCAATCGATTCGTTTGTTACGAAAGCTCGGTCGATCGATGACACGAAGGGAGCGAAGGCGTACCTGCACATGGCTGATCACACTGTCGGATGGGTGCAACGAAATTTCCCCAGTCTCGTCACGTTTGCAATCCCTGATTGGCGATAAATCGCCTTATCTCAATGACCAGCGGTCAAAGCGTGAAATCGCCTGTTAATGACAATTGGCTTCTTCCTATCGGTTACTTGGGGCGGGAATGACTGCTATATAATCTCGGTGAACAAGGAAGGTCCTTGTGAACTTCTTCCGCCTTCTGGTTCTCCCGCTCCTGACTTTGGTATCCATTCCGTTGGCCGCGCAAACACGGCGATTACCGGGCGACACATGTTGGCAGTCAGAGGCAGTGCAGTACTTGCTGTCCGAGAATCCTTTTCCTCGCCCTGTCCTATTCCAACAATTGCCTCTCCACCTCGCACACATCAACCTTAAAGACATCGTTCCTCCACCGGAATTTCGTGTGCGGAGCAAGGTCACGATGCTGGACGCAAGCGGAGTGAGTCTGTTTACGGTTCCACACGATCCCCTTTACTGGTGCATGTGGACGCTGCAACAAGAGATCAGGTACTGAAATATCGCCGCAACGCTCATTGAGGGGTTTTGAGTGAAATGGCCTGATAACAGCAGTTACGTGTACAAGCCCGCTAGTGCCAGGCTATTCGGACACCACTGCCGTTGCGCCCCTAACCGTCCCATGCAAGCCGGAGGTCTTGAGCTGAAGCGGATAGAACCCATTCTTGGTTTGCAGGAACTGCAATCGCAGCGAAGAACTGCATCTGCATTTCAGACCGGATCGCATCTAGGACTTCTGAGATTGGGTCTCTTTCTTGGGAAAGAACACTCTTCCACCAGTTTTTGCTGACACCTCTTTCAGGAATTTCTCCCCTCTCCTCGACAATGGAGCATATTGCGACGGGGGTTCACCCAGACTGAGTGCGTATATCGACGCAGATGCTCGTATGGCGGCCTGGACTACCTCTTCGCGCGTTGTATTGCTCAGATTGTCCTCGCCATCGGTGACCACGAGGATGATTCGTCTGGCAGACGGTGACGACTGTTGGGCGAGCCGAGCTGCTAAGGCGAGGGCATCTTGGAGCGCACTTCCACCGCCCGGAGACAGCTTTTTCAAACTGCCTTCGATAGGGTCACTGGTAAAATTCTGCACGACCCTTGCCTTCGCGCTGAACTCTATGACAGCCGTTCGAACTGCGATTCCGTTTCGGACTGCGGCCACAAACTTGGGTACTCCGTTCAAGGCGGGGCTGCGCAGCTTGGAACTTGCTGCCGACGAACTGGAATCGACCACCAACACGAAATCGACCGGCGCAGACGATGCGCCCTGCAGCTGCAAAACAGGAGCAAAGGGCTGTTTGTCCACCGACACTAGCACGTCGGTATTGTTCAGTGGCGTAGGCGAGGCCGTTTCAATCGTTAGCAGGACGGTTTTGGAAGCTGATTGGCCCTCAGGCTGATTTTGAACAGCGGATGGCGGATTTTGAGAGAAAGAGGCGACCGACCAGAGCAGCGTCGCCAAAACCAACACCGGACGATTCATAGATCACCAAGGACGGTAATAGTCTAGGCCATGAGAGGCATTTGCAACAGTAACTGTTGAAATATCGCGATTACGCTCATTGACCTCTTCCGAACGACCCTTTCAGTAAACCATAGTAGAATTCCACCCACCTTCCAATATGACAACTACGGCAGCGCCTAACCGCCCCGACCGCACTATCTCCCTGGACTCGATTCTGGCGGCTCGCCAGCGCGTTTATCAGGCGGCGGTCCGCACGCCGCTGGTCCGGTTATATTACGACGACGCTCCAGCCGAAATCTATCTCAAGCTGGAATCGTTCCAGCCGATCGGTTCGTTCAAACTGCGCGGAGCTTATAACGCCATCTCGCTACTAAGTCCGGAAGACAGGGCGAAGGGCGTGTGGACCGTCAGCGCAGGCAATGCCGCCCAGGGAGTGGCCCTAGCGGCGCGGATCCTGAAAACCCGGTGCGACGTCCTGGTCATGGATACCGCCCCGTCGGCGAAGCTTGAGGCTATCAGACGGCTGGGCGCAGGCATTCTTCAGGCATCAATGGACGAGTGTTGGACCGCGGTGACGGACCGAACGCATCCCGCGTTTCAAGGAGTCTTTGTCCATCCTTTCGACGACGACGACTTCATCGCCGGTAACGCCACGGCCGGCCTGGAAATCCTGGACGATTTGCCAGACGTCACCGCGATCGTGGCCGGCTTCGGTGGAGGCGGCCTCAGTTGCGGGATCGCATCGGCGATGGCCGCACTGAAGCCGGAGGTGAAAGTATTTGCCGCCGAACCTGAGACCGCCGCGCCGCTTCATCTTTCGTTTCTCAAAGGTTCGGCGCAGAAGTTTCCGGATTGGAAAACAAGTTTTGTGGATGGCTGCGGCGGCAAGTCGGTCTTGCCCAGCATGTGGACCCTGGCCAGCGGCCTGCTGGCCGGTTCGATCATGACCTCGCTCGAAGAAACCCGGCGAGCGATGACGATCGTTGCTGCGCGCAATCACCTGATTTGCGAAGGCGCCGCCGCATGCGCAGTGGCCGCCGGACTCAGCGGCAAAGCCGGAAGCGGCAAGATCGTGTGCGTCGTCAGCGGTGGAAACATCGACCTCGGCAAATTTGCGGAGCTGGTGTCAGCCCCGGCCTAGCCTTTGGACTTCCGCAGTGTCCTAAACACCGGCAAACCGGGCATTAGCGGATTGGAAGAGTTGCAGCTCGCCAGCCACCTCTAGACGCGTAAACAGTGGCTCCTTAATTTAGGACCTACCCCCGGAGATGCGGATATCCACACTTCCAACATCAGACCTGCGAGGAGATTTCACTCGAGGAGCTAGCTGAGTTAGTAGCAGACAATACTCCGGAGGGTTGAAGCGCTGTACAATTACTGTGCGAAACCAAAACACGCTTCTAACTAATTGATTCTATGAGGTTCTGGTGCGGAAGGGGGGATTTGAACCCCCACGCCTTTCGGCGCCACCCCCTCAAGATGGTGTGTCTGCCAGTTCCACCACTTCCGCACAGATGTAAAAAACACCACAGGGAGCGCGTCCGATTATAGCAGAACAAATCTTCGCGGCACTGAATGTGAGAAATGCTCATGGAGACAGCCGCCTCGGTTGTCCCTATATACGTGGACTACACAGGAGGCCGAGCCTAGCGAGGAGGCGTCTTCGCAGAGGTCCCCAAACTGAGATGCTACTAATACTGCCGGCGGCCGGATGTCCTAGTCCCCGGAAGGCAGCAACATCTCCTCAGGCCCAATCTGGACGGGAATGTGCGGACGGCCGCCCACCACAGACGTGCCCACGGCATCGAGACCGTGTTCAGGCGTGATCGACGGCTTGATCCCGCCAAACTGCTCCGCTTCCGTGGATCCCGCCAACGCCGTGGTCGAGGCCAGCCCGCCGCTGATCACCTGCTGCACCTGATCGAAATATCCCGTGCCCACAAAGCGCTGATGCTTTACCGCTTGGTATCCGTGATCTTTCTCGCTGGCAAATTCCTTCTCCTGTAACGCCGAGTAAGCGGCCATTCCTGTTTCCTTGTAATGCCGCGCCAGCTCAAACATGCTCAGGTTCAACGCATGGAAGCCCGCCAGAGTCACAAACTGGTACTTGTATCCCATGCCGGCCAACTCGGTCTGAAAGCGCGCAATCGTTTCTTCGTCAAGCTTCTTGCGCCAATTGAAACTTGGCGAACAGTTATAAGCCAGCATCTTCTCCGGATATTTTGCGTGAATGGCCTCGGCGAATTGCCGCGCTTCCTCCAGATCAGGATGCGAAGTCTCGCACCAGAGCAAATCCGCATGGGGCGCATAAGCCAGGCCGCGGGCGATCGCCGACTCGATCCCACCCCGAATGCGGAAGAAACCTTCCGACGTGCGCTCGCCAGTGCAAAACTTACGGTCCCGGATGTCGATATCGCTGGTCAGCAGATTCGCACTGTCAGCGTCGGTGCGCGCCATGATCAGCGTCGGTACGCCCATCACATCGGCCGCCAGCCGCGCCGCCACGAGTTTCTGAATGGCTTCAGTCGTGGAAACCAAAACCTTGCCGCCGAGGTGCCCGCACTTTTTCGCCGACGAAAGCTGATCCTCGAAGTGTACACAAGCAGCGCCCGCCTCAATCATTCCCTTCATCAACTCGAACGCATTCAGCGTGCCTCCGAAGCCGGCTTCGGCATCGGCCACCAGCGGCGCAAACCAGGTTTCGCCGGGAGCCACTTTTCCCTCCGCATGATGCACCTGATCGGCCCGCTGCAACGCGCTGTTGATGCGGCGGCAAAGGTTGGGAACGCTGTCCGCCGGATACAGGCTCTGGTCCGGATACATCTGCCCCGCATTGTTGGCGTCCGCCGCCACCTGCCATCCGCTTACATAGATCGACTTCAGCCCCGCCTGCACCTGCTGCACTGCCTGGTTGCCGGTCATCGCGCCCAGCGAGTTGACGTAAGGCTCGGTCTGCAATAGTTCCCATAGCCGCTCCGCTCCCAGGCGGGCCAGCGTGTGCTCGATCTGCACCGAGCCGCGCAGCCGCAACACATCCTCCGACGTATACGGACGCTCGACCCCCATCCATCGGGGATTGTTCTGCCAGTCGTATTTCAGGCAATCCTGCGCAAGGGCGTATTGCGCCGTCTTCTCTTCTTCGCTCGTGAAGGGGGAATGGGTCGGGTTCCGGGCTGCGTTCAAACTTCCGTTTTTCTTGGCGGGCATCGGGTTTCTCCAGATCCTAAAATTGTCTGTTCAATATAATGAACATCAATTCATCATACTGGCGCAGCGTATGCCACGGGTCCACTCACGGTCAAGGCCATTGTTCAATATAATGAACATACATTCACTTAATTGGCCAACTAGGGTGTTTTTGGGGTATTCTTTGAAGGTATGCCGGTTTCGCCCGACTCTCCATCCGCCGCCGTCGAACGCGCCCTGGCCATGCTGGAAGCCGTCGCCCAGGAGTCCGATGGCCTCAGCAACGCAGAGATCAGCCGTAAACTCAACGTTCCAAAGAGTTCCGCCAGCTACATCCTGCGCACGCTTGAGACTCAGGGATATTTGACTCGCGATGCCGAGTCGGGAAAGTACCGCGTAGGCCTGAAGATCCTAAGCCTGAGCCGCGGAGCGCTCGGAGGACGCGACGTTCGCGGAGTCGCCCTGCCCATCATGCGCCATCTCACCCACCAGACCGGCCTGACCTGCCACTTGGCCGTGCTGGATGGACCAGAGGCGGTCTACATCGAGAAGGTGGAACCCGAAGGTTTCATCCGCATGGACACTTGGGTCGGACGCCGCATGCGCGTGCACGCCACCAGCGTCGGCAAGGCGATTGTCGCCTATATTCCGCAAGAGCAACTGGAAGCGATTCTGCGCAAGAGCGGCATGGAAAAGCGTACGCCGAAAACCCTCACCACCCTGCCGCGCCTGCTCAAGGAACTGGAAAAAGTGCGCACCCAAGGCTACGCTGTCGATGATGAAGAGAACAACCTGGGCGCGCGCTGCGTCGGCGCTCCCATCTTCGACGAGCGCGGCTCCATTGAAGCCAGCCTGGGCCTGAGCGGGACCACGCAGCAAGTCAGTCCGCAAACTCTGCCACGCATTCTCGAAGCGCTCAAAGACGCCGCGCGCCATATCTCCATGGGCATGGGTTACCGTGCCCCGCATCGCCACGCCAGCAGCGCCTGAATGGAGAACAGCGAATCTAGCCGCGAAAGGGCGGCGGGTGAGAGAGGCACGGCAGTGCCGGGGGCAAGTCGGTAGATGGAACGAGTCCCGAGGTGGACGGCAGGAGTGGCCGTTGGTTCTACGCGGAATCTCTGTATTCCTCCCCCATGGTCACGCGGCTGCCGGTAGCCGCCCGCCGCAACGGCATCAACACCACCCCTCGGCTCCGCTCGTGCACCAGCGTCCAGGCTTCCGCGCACTGGTCGCACAGCCAGTACCGCTCTACATGCCGGGGCGGTCGCCGCATCTGGGGAGGCGCCGGAGCCGGCGGCTTTCCCGATTTGACCACACATTCGGTCTCCACCAGGAACAGCTTCCCCTGGCGCAGTCGAAGAAAGGGTCTTGAGCATCGCGGATTCGCACAGTGACTGAGCATGGTGCCCTCCACAGGCTGCTCCTCTCGGCCTCGGACCTCCAACGATCAGGCTTAGTCCTGAGACGCACAAGAGCGGCCAGATTTGAAAGTGGATGCATGTCAGATTCCAGAGCCCGTGGAAGCTTCTACGACTCAATTCCTCGAATTCCATGCGACTGCCTGACTCATCATCGTCCCACCGTGCCGACTGCCCGGCACCGTGCCGAACGGTCGTCTTCCGTCAGTGCACGGTCGTCCCCATCACCGCCACCACCAATCCCACGACGGTTACCACAATTCCCAAATGCCAGAAGATTTTCCGTTTGGAAAGCAGCGTGATCGAAGTAATCACCAAGCCGATTTCCAGGAACACCTCTGCCAGGTCATACCGGTCGGCGCGGCGTCTCTCCAAGCCCACCTCTGCAACCAATTTATCTGCCTCTTCCTTGATTTCCCCTTTTTCATGCTTGTACCGATCCGCCTCCTGACCAGCCTTTTCGCGGAACTTCCCCATCCCGTCGGCATCCTTGCTTGCCACTACCGCGGTCAGGTCAGAGAACAACTCGTCCTCGTGCTGCCGGATATTCTTAGCCTGGTAATACGCCCACTGGTCGGACGCTTTAGCCTGCAACACCACTTCCTCGGTATGCGCCCGGTGTCCCAGCAGCGACACCACCGCCACGAATACGGCCACTACTGCCATGGTCAGCGACACGGCCGCCAGGGAATGGTCCTCCCGGCCTTTTTCCGCATTCTCCTGCAGTTCCTGAAGCTCATCAGCACTCATGGATCCTCCAAAAGCAGTGGCTAGTGGTCAGTGACCAGTGGCCAGTCTTACAGTATCGGCGTTAGTGTCTCATCAAAGGTCGAATTCCCGCTAGAAGAACCCGAATATCCGAGCTGGCCACTGAACACTAGCCACTGACCACTGCCTTCACTCCCCCATCACTTTCACAATCACCCGCTTGTCGCGCTGCCCATCGAATTCGGCATAAAAGATTCTCTGCCATGTTCCCAGATCAAGTTTGCCGGCAGTGATCGGCACGATCACCTCATGATGAATCAGCAGCGCCTTCAGGTGAGAATCACCGTTGTCTTCGCCGGTTTCGTGATGCTTGTAGTTTTTTCGAAACGGAGCCAGCTGCTCCAGCCACTGATCGATGTCTTCAATCAGCCCGCTCTCGTTGTCGTTCACATACACACCCGCCGTGATGTGCATGGCTGAGACCAGGACCATCCCTTCTTTCACTCCGCTCTTGCGCACGATCTCTTCCACCTGAGGCGTAATGTGCACGTAAGCCCGATGCGCCTTGGTATGAAACTTCAAGTACTCCGTAAGAGTTTTCATCACACAACTTCTGCGTCCCGGAGATTCTACCCGAGACGGGCATGAACGCTTGCACGACTGAACGAGACGCGACTGCCGTGACCTGAAGTAACTCATTACTCCCCTAGAGAAAAATCAGGGTCCTGCCGAAGATGACTGCAGGGCGTGTGCGCAGGCTTCAAGACCGAAGCTCGCGCTTTCGATGACCCCCGGGAGTTTCCATGAGTTTTGCCAGAACAGTTAGGGTCACCTATTCGCCTTGCCACCCCATGCCTTCAACGAGCTGGCGCATCGCGGCCAGTTCATGGTTGATGATATTCCTCTTATTTGCCGTATCCGCAGCCGCCCAGGAAGCAACGAAGGGCCTCGGGGAAGCCAGTCTCGAAGAACTGGGGAATATCCAGGTCTACAGCGCCTCGAAACACATGCAGAGCGCGAGCGATGCGCCCTCGTCCGTCAGCGTCGTTACCGCGGACGAAATTCAAAAATATGGCTATCGCACGCTGGCCGACATTCTGCAGAGTGTGCGCGGTTTCGACATCACTTATGACCGCAATTACACCTATGCCGGAGTATCCGGCGTAAATCGGCCTGAAAGTTACAACAGCCGCATTCTTCTGCTGATCAACGGTCTGCGAACCAACAACAACATTTACGAACAGGCCATGTTGGGAACGGAGTTTCCGCTGGACATCGACCTGATTGAACGGGTGGAAATCGTGCGCGGTCCGAGTTCGTCGCTTTACGGGACTAGCGCTTTCTTCGCAGTGATCAATGTCATTACGCGCAAAACGGATCAGCTCAAGGGCTGGGAACTGGCCTTTGATCCGGCAAGTTTCGGAACCTACCAGGGGCGTGCGTCTTACGGAGGCAGCTACCGAGGAATCGATATGGTGCTCTCCAGCGGTTTCTACAACAGCCAGGGACAGACATTGTTCTTTCCCGAGTTCAATACTCCGGCCACGGACAACGGCATTGCACGCAACTCAGACTACGACTCCTACCAACATTATCTGGCAACCGTCAGCTTCCGCGGATTTACCTTCCAGGGAATCTACGGCGCTCGCACCAAAGGCATCCCGACCGGCGCTTTCGGCACGGAATTCGACGATTCGCGCACGCACACATTCGACAGCCTACGATATTTGGATCTCGGGTATGAACGCTCTGTCGGCAAGGGTTGGGACGTCACGGCGCGGACATCCGTGAGCAGATATGTCTATGACGGCATTTTTGTGTACGGTCCGGCGCAGATCGGAGGGCCCGATGTACTGAACTATGACTTCGCCCGCGGAACTTGGTGGGGCGGAGAGGTGAAGGTGCAGCACAGCCTGGAGAGGAATCATCTGACTCTCGGCACCGAGTTCCAGGACAACCTGCAACAGAATCAGGTCAATTACGACATCAATCCATTTCTTGCCTACAACGCCAGCCTGCAGCCGAGTTCCATGATCGCGGCGCTCTATGGGCAGGATGAGCTTCGCCTTGCCTTCAAACTCTCTTTTAGCGCAGGCGTGCGCTACGATCAATTACAGTTTCGGCGGCACGACGAATCCACGTCTCGGGCTGATTTATCACCCTTTTTCACAGACCGTTTTGAAGCTGCTTTATGGCAGCGCCTTTCGCGCTCCCAGCGCTTACGAGGAGTATTACTCCGGGCTGGGAGAGTTCCAGGCTAATCTTCGTCTGCAACCGGAGACCATCAAAACCTATGAAATCGTCCTGGAACAGGGTTTGGGGGAACGCTTTCATGTAAGCGCCAACGTGTTCCGCAACCAACTGAACCAACTCATTGTCGAGGAAACGAGTTCCAGTGGCCTTTTGGTCTTTGAGAACACCGCCGGCACCGGCATTGACGGTTTTTCGGCTGAACTCGACGCTCGTTTTCCGCACGGTCTGCAGGGGAAGGCCAGCTACAGTTACAACGACAACCAACGTACGCAGGTCACACAACTTCTGACGCGTTCTCCTGAACACCTCGCGAAATTGAACCTGATGGTGCCCATGCTTCAACGGAGATTGTTTGCGAGCCTGGACTCACAATTTGACGGTCCCGCCACGACTTTAGCGGGAGCCAGCACGAGCAGCTTCCAGGTCTTCAACCTCACTCTGCTGGGGCACGCGGTCGGGAAGCATCTGGACATCTCAGCGAGCGTGTACAACCTTCTCGACAAGAAATACTTCGACCCCGCGTCCCCGGGCCTACCCGAAGATCAAATCCAGCAGGACGGAAGAAACTTCCGCATCAAACTCACGGGCAGGTTTTGAAGCTCAGAATGTACTTCGCCGCAAAAGACGGATCAATGCATTGCCGGCCATGGCTCCGGGCGGCTCTGGGGATTGGTCTTGCCCTCCTGACCTTCCAGCATCTGGCGCTGGGGCAGCAGCAGAATGCCACCGAAGACCAGGTCAAGGCGGCATATCTCCTCAATTTCGCAAAACTCGCGGAATGGCCCAGCCATGCTTTGCCGGATGGTCCGTCGCCTTTGGTGATCGGAGTCAGCGGCGGCGGTGAAGAGTTTCTTAACGTCCTGAAGGCCGTTGTCACCGGAAGAATCCTCGGGACCCATCCCTTGGTGGTCAAATCTGTGAGCTCCGTAGAGGACATGAAATCATGCCATATCGTCTTCTTTCGCGCCTCCGAAAGAAAGCATACTCAGGCCGCCATCGAGGCCCTGGCGCAGTCGGGCGTGCTGTTCGTGGGTGAGGACGAGTCCTTTCTCCAGCAAGGCGGCATGATCAATCTGGTCCGGGATCACGGAAGCGTCCGTTTTGAAGTCAATGCTGACGCGCTCGACCGTGCGGAGATACATTTCAGCTCGACAATTCTGGCGCTGGCCAAGGCTGCCTATGGCGCGTCCCCTACAATATCAGCCAACTCGGCCTCGCCCGTCGGAGCGGCGCGGCAGTTGGCACGCAAGGTTCCCCCGGAATACCCTGCCATCGCGGAGCGAATGAAATTGGCGGGAACAGCGCAGGTGCAAGCGCTGGTGAAGCCGGATGGCACAGTCAAGGAGGTGAAAATTCTCGGTGGCCATCCTTATGCTCGCCGATGCCCTGGCACGCGCGGTCAAGCAGTGGAAGTACCAGCCCGCGCCCAAGGAAACGATGGAAGTAGTGAAGTTCAGCTTCGGCCAGCAGTGAACCCTGGTCGAAGCAAGATCTAACCTGCTGCAGCCGTTTCGTCCGGTCTGCATTGGTGCTGCGCAAATTGAAATTTGAGGTTTTCCGCGGCTCCCCCCACACGTTTCAGCACCTCGAGAGGAACCCTAAACTCGCGATGGCAGGATGTGCAGGCAGCGATCGCAGGAGTCGTCCCCAGCCATTTAAGCACGCGAAGTTGACGTTTCGGCACAAAGCGATCCTATCTGCTCCTTCCAAAGAGGAAGGGGAGTTCTTAATGCCCCGGCGGACCCGTACCTTATAAAGTACAATCCGAGGCTGTCAAGTCTACTTTAGTAGGCATTGGACCCCCTCGAAAGTAGACGTTTCTTCCACACCCCAACCCATTGATTCCATTGACTCGCCCAAAACGCAGTTCGAGGAATCAACAACTTACGCCGAAAGTTTTTGCCATTTTAAAATGTTCCAGTCGGAACATTCAGCACAATGTTCCAAGCGGAACATTAAGCAGTAAAGCTACCGCATCGTCTCTTCAATCTCTGAAATCCAGTCGGGCCTCTTCAACACTTCCCGCGGCTTGGGACCATCCGCCGCCCCCACGATTCCATCATGCTCCATCAGATCGATCAAGTGCGCCGCGCGCCCATAACCAATGCGCAGCCGCCGTTGCAGCAGGGAAGTGGAGGCCTTGCCAAACTCGACCACCAGCCTCACCGCATCCTGATAGAGCGGATCGTCCTCGCCGGCATCGTCTGCAGCGTCGTTGCCGCTTCCGCCGCTTCCGGCCTCGCGCTCGTCTCTTGGAGCCTCAAGGAATTGCTGCTGGTACTCCGCTGAGCCTTGCGCCTTCCAGAATTCAACCACGGCCGCGATCTCTTTCTCCGTGACCAGTGGCGCGTGCAAGCGATGCACCCGCGCTGATCCCGAAGGCAGGTAGAGCATGTCGCCCTTGCCCAGCAGCGCTTCCGCTCCGTTGGCGTCCAGAATGGTTCGCGAATCCACCTTGGTCGCGACGCGGAAAGAAATTCGCGCCGGAAAGTTTGCCTTGATCAATCCGGTTATCACATCCACTGACGGACGCTGCGTGGCCAGCACCAAGTGGATTCCAACCGCGCGCGCCATCTGCGCGAGGCGCGTGATCGACTCCTCCACGTTCGACGAATCGAGCATCATTAGATCAGCCAATTCGTCGATGATAATCACGATGTAAGGAATCGGCTTGTCGTCGGAATCTTCCTCAAACAAACTCGGCGTGCCACCGTTATCGAAGAGGCGATTGTATTGATCGATGTTGCGCACGCCTTTGGCAGCGAGCAGCTTCAGTCGCCGCTCCATCTCGCGGACGGCATTGCGCAGCGCGTTCGCCGCCAGCTTCGGTTCGGTAATGATCGGGGTATAGAGGTGCGGCACGCCTTCATAGTTGCCCAGCTCAAGCCGCTTCGGATCCACCAGAATGAGCCGCACCTGTTCGGGCGTTGCCTTGTACAGAATCGACATGATGAAGGCGTTGATGGCCACGCTCTTGCCCGACCCGGTCGATCCGGCAATCAACAGGTGCGGCATGCCGTTGAGATCGGCCGTGACGATGCGCCCGTTGATGTCCTTGCCAAGAGCCATCGTCAGCTTCGATTTCGAGCCCATGAATTCCTGCGACTCGATGTTCTCCCGCAGCCAGATGATCTCGCGCTGGCGGTTCGGAACCTGAATGCCAACGGTCGACTTTCCGGCCATGCGCTCGATCAGAATGCTCTCGGCCTTCAGCGCTAAGCAAAGATCATCGGTGAGGTTGGTGATGCGGCTGTATTTGATTCCGGCGTCGGGCTTGAACTCGAACGTAGTGACCACGGGACCGGGATTGATCTGCGTGATCTGTCCGTGCACGTCGAACTCGGCGTACTTTTCGGTGAGCACCTGGGCTAGGAGTTTCAGCTCGTCGGCATCCACAGCTTGCTGCTCATCGGGACGCTGCAGCAAACTGCTTGACGGCAGCTTGTAGCCGCCCGCGATTCGCGGCATCGTCGTCTTTGCTTTGTGATCGCTGTCAGCGCGCCGGGTCACTTCCGGGTCGAGCGCGTCTTCAGCTTCCACCAAAGACTCATGTAGAACGCCGCCCATCGGCGCCGGAACGCTTCGAGCGTCTTCCACGACCTCGGGCCCGAGCGTGCGCTCGATGCCGGTACGGCGAGGTTCTGCGGAAGCTCTCGCCGGCTCGATGGGTTCAGCCGCCGGCCGCGATGGAATCAACTGTGTCTTTACCACAGGTCTCGAAATTCGCCGCTTATCCAGTTCCTTCTGTTGTTGCCTTTTCCTTCGCTCCTCCCGCCAATCCTGGTAGCGGTTCCACAGCGCGGTCACGAAGGCGAAGCGCGTTGGCGCCCACAATTGAATAGCCGAAAACGAGAATGCCGTCGAGAGATAGAGAGCGACCGCCAGCACGCTGGCGCAAACAATGTAGGCGCCGGCCACGTTCAAGTAATGGATCAGCAGATCGCCCACAACCCGTCCCAGTAGCCCCTCGATGGGCATCGCGTTCAGCCACCGCGTATGGCCGGGCAGCAAAGCCAGCAGCGCGGGGACGAAGATCACGAGCCAGATTCCTCCCAGGCTCTTCGCCATCGGAGATTGAATCTTTCGTGAAGCAAACCAGCGAATTCCAAGCAGCGCAGAAAAGACCGGCAGCAGGAACGCTCCGATGCCGAAGAACTGCAGCGCAAGGTCCGAGATAAGAGCTCCGACCACGCCGATCCAGTTGCGCGCGACATGGGTACCAGTAAGCACCGAGGCGCTATTCAGCGAAGGATCGAGGGGCGAATACGAAGCCAGCGCGAGGAAGAGGAGGAGCGCAGAGACGCACAATAGGAACCCGACCAGCTCATTCAGCCGCCGGTTGCCCGTAGGGACGAAAATGCCTGCCAGAAAACGCATTTGGGCCGTTTCCCACCGGACTAAAATGTCCTGTGGCGCAAATCGGCCAGAGCCTCATTATTATGCCAAGAAGCGTCTGTCGCGGCAATGCCGGAATTGGTGAGGAGTGTACAGTTGGCTTCCCGCGGGAGAGAACTCGGCCGCGTCGTTAAAGCTTGGCGGTCACCGTAGCATCGCTGCCGATTCGCGACCACTCCTCAAACGGCGCCGCGGATGGCCGCAACCGTCCCGGATTCATGATGTTGTCAGGGTCGAGTCCTCCCTTAATCGCGGCTACTGCCATCACGCCCACAGGCGAAATGTCATCATTCAGCCACGGCAGGTGTTCTGTGCCAACTGCGTGGTGGTGCGACAGCGTTGCGCCATGATCGATGAACGACTGCTGCACAACCCGTTTGGCGTGCAGATACTGTTGCATTTCGTTCCCGTCCCGCTGCCTGCAGGCGAAGGTTAAATAGAGGCTTGCCCCGCAGTGATAGGTGTGGCTGATATGGCATCCGACCCAGGGCTTTACTCCGCTCTCTTGGATAGCCGCGCGCAGGCCTGCGGTCGTCGCCCGGTACAGAGGAGCGATATTGCTCCAGACCGTTGAAGTCTCGCTGACATCAGAGGTGATACCGCGATCCAGCAGAAAGTCGCGGATGTGCGGAAAATCGTACTTCGTCGACTCGAACGACTTGCCTGAGCCGGAACCCAGGTCCACCGCGCCGAAGCGCCGGTAGATAGCGTTCACCTGACTATGTTGGGGGACAGCACCAGCTTTGCTGCCTTCGAAAGTGGTGAGCATAAGACAGGCTCGCGAATCGAACCCCTTCGCTCTGAGGTAGCCCTTCATGATTTTGGTTGCTGCCTGCGAGAGCCGCGACGATGGCGGTTTGAACGCCAGCGACAGTGCCGTCTTTTCGGGGTCGCTGAGGCGCAACATCGAAGGTACGCACTCCTTTCTCACGCATTCGTGCATGGCTTCAATGCCAGCCTCGAATTCGGGAAACAGGTAGCCATGCGTGCGGCGCGACTCGGGACGGGGATGAACTCGCATGGTTGCTTCAGTAATGACTCCCAGAGTTCCCTCGCTGCCGATGCACAGATGATTGACGTCGATGCCGTTTGAGGACTTGGGTACAGTTCGCGTGGCCAGCACACCCACCGGCGTGACCATACGCAGCGCAATTACCATATCCTCGATCTTGCCGTACTTGTCGCTCTGCATTCCCGCCGAGCGTGTGGCGATCCAGCCGCCGAGTGTGGAGTGCAAGAAGGAGTCTGGAAAGTGGCCGAGGGTCAGGCCGTAGCTGTTCAATTGCTCTTCCAGATCCGGACCAAAGGCGCCAGCCTCGATGCGCGCCGTAAACGACTCTGTGTCTACTTGCAGGACGCGCCGCATGCGCCGCATGTCGAGCGACACCGCCATGCGGCGGCTTTCGCTTCGCTCCAGGCAGCCGGCGATATTCGAGCCACCCCCGAAGGGAATGACTACGACGTCATGGGCTGCCGCCGCCCGCAATGTCATCAGCACGTCGTGCTCGTTATCGGGATAAAGCACCAGGTCAGGAGCGCCCTCGGCCAATCCCCGCCGCATACGAAACAAGTCGCGGAAGCCCTTGCCATAGGCGTGGATCACGCGCTCGCGGCGGCTGTCGCAGATCTGATCGGCGCGCAAGCATAAGCGCAATTCAGCCAAGAACCCGTCATGCCGAATCGCATCGTGTAAGCGCACAGCCTCGAGCGGCACATGCGGCGCCTCTACCCCGTCATTTTCCACATCAAGCACTGCTTTGGCATAGGGCCACAACCCGGGATGGGCACGAGAGTCGAAGCCGACCCCTTCATCTCCCCATCCCCACCACTTCATGTGCTTGGCCGTGTACATAAATCTCTTCTCAATATCGACTATGACATTCCGCTGAGCCTGTGGCTTTTTGGATTCTGGTTTTGCTGCGCCGCGGCCGAGACGGAAATCGTTGTCTGTTGTTCCTCATCAGGCAATCCGGCAAAGCCTCCGGCGGGTGGCTTTCGGCTGAGCCCGCGGATGCGCTGTTCGAGTAATTCAACCGCAGCCTTCCGAACCCCGCGCGCGAGCAGAGGATCAGACGAGTTGAATGCGAACCTGATCGGCTCGCCGAAGCGTACGGTGACGGTCCCCAGCCGCGGCACGTTTTTTCCCTTTGCTAGAATCTTGTGAGCACCTTCGACGTAAGCAGGCACGACGGGTACTCCAAGCGCCACAGCAAACAGCCCGGCTCCGCTCTTGAATGCCAGCATTTCGCCGCTACTTGAGCGCGTACCCTCAGGATAGAGGATCAAATTCCCGTGTGTTCGTTGCAAAAACTCATCACACATTGCCAGGCTCCGCCGAAGTGACTTGGGTTGCGCCTGGCGATCGATTGGTATGACATTCATGAATCGCGAGACTACGAACCTCACCCTCCAGGAGTCAAAGAAATAATCACTTGCTCCCAGCAGCGCGAAGGCCGAAAAAGGAAGGCCCGAAGCTGTCATCAGAACCGCACTATCGATATGGCTCGTATGATTACTGCACAGGATGAACGGAGAAACCGGAAGGTGATCGCGCCCCTCGACGGTCAGCCGGCAATAACAAAGGAAAAATCCCCGGCAGAAAGCCTGAAACACGGCACTACCGGTGGCCGGTGCCACAAACATGCCTTCCGCTTTGCCCGAGCCAGTCATGGGACGTGCAGGTGTTGCCTCAGGTCTTTTCCGCGATCAAGACGAGCGCGTCTTTTCGACGTGCCTACTGAAGATGCCACACGTATGCCAGGGCGATCACCACGATGCCAACTACGACCCGGTAGACGATAAACACCCGCAGAGTGTTGGACTGCAGGTAGCGAATGAGCCAGGCGATGCTGGCGTAGCCGACAATCGCGGATACGACAATCCCGACCAGGAACGGCGCATGCATCCCGGCACGGAGGCCTTCCTTGCGTAGTTCGTGAGCCTTCAGCAGCGCGGCGCCGGCAATAATCGGAGTGGAGAGCAAAAAGCTAAAGCGAACTGCCGCCTCCCGGGTCATGTTGCGGAACAAGCCCGCGGTGATGGTTGAGCCTGATCGTGAAACGCCTGGCATCAGGGCAAACGCCTGCGCCACGCCCACTACCAGCGCATCTACGAAAGAAATCCGTGTCAGCGGCTTCTCCCGTTTGCCGACCTTTTCTCCCAGCCACATGAGGAGCGCAACTACTATCAACGCTCCCGCGATCAGAACGATGTGTTCGCGGAAATAATCTTCGGCGGAATGCTCAAGCAGTTTGCCCGCAACCGCACCCGGAATCGTCGCCAGCGCCAGAAACCACAAAAGCATGCGCTCATCCTTCCGCTCCTGGAGTGTCAGGTTCTCGTCCGCGCCCCCTGATTCGGAGAAGCGGACAATTTTCCCTCCCAGCGCCGCGCGCACAATCTGAAACCATGTGCGGCGAAAGTAGAAGAGCACAGACAACAAAGTGCCAAAGTGCAGCGCCACGTCGAAGGTAAGCTCATGAGCCGGGGAAAGCTCGTTCCAACCGAGCAGCCGCCGCACAATAATGAGGTGTCCCGAACTCGAGACCGGGATGAATTCCGCCAGCCCCTGAATGATGGCCAGAACGACAGCTTGATAGATGGGCAAAGTTAGTCCGTCGCGTTTCCGTAAGTTGGTATGCCTTGTTGAATGTAGAAGATCAGCCGTTGCGCGCGCAAGGCCCAATCGCTCTGCCCGTACTGGCTGATAATCTTCTGCGCCAGCGCGGTGGCGCGATCTTTGGATTCCGCGGCTTTCTTTTGGTTGGGCTCGGTTTTGTACATCTCGATCAGCACCGAGCGGCGCCAGGCCGCGTCATACAAGGCTTCTGGCGCGGCCGGAGATTGCGGATGCTCTTTGGCATAGTTCTCGTAGAGGTCGGCTTCTTTGTCAGGACACTTCGTGAGGCCTTCCCATTCGCCGCAGAGTTTGTTGTCGATCATGCGAAAAACGGCCAGGTCGGCCCACTTCGTGCCGGGATATTTCTTGATCACCAGCTTCATCCACTCTTCCTGGATTTGCCCGCGCAGATAGGATTGGCGTTCACGCGCGGAGGGCCGCGTCATCACGTCGGACTTTTCGATTTGCCAGCGGATGTCGGCGGCGCGATAAAGCGCCTGTGCGGCCAGCGGCGAGGTGGGCATGAGATCGTAGACGCGGTAGTAAAGCCGCATCGCGTCCTGCGCCGCATCGCGACGGCCGCGGCGGCTGCTGGCCTCGTTTTCGGAGTCGGCAGCTTCGCCGAAGATGATTCGGTCGCCGTCCTGAGTTGTGGCGCTTACGAACGCTTTGCCGGGAACCCAGCCGGTGACGGCCTTGCCGTTTTCTTCTTCTTCGGTCGCACCTTCGTCGTGGCGCGGCGGGACCAGAATCGCCTCCACATGAACCCAGTCGCGGCTGGTCTCGAGGATGATCAACTCACGCCCGCGTCCTGCCTCGCCCAGCTTGGCGGCCTCCACGCTGGGCGCGACGCGGATATTTTCTTCGTGCACCAGCGTCCCGCGCTGGGCTTGCGCCGTGGCGAAGGGCGCGGAAAGGGAAATCGTTGCGGCGAACAGGGTTGCGGCGATCGTAGCCGCGGCGATCGTTGTCATTAGCGCTGAAATCGGTGCGGATGATAGTTTCATGACATTCCGAGTGCTTAGAGTGTGGGCAATTGGATCATTGAGTAAGAATGGATTCGGGCAGGACACGGTTGCAAAACCGCCAGCTTTTATTTCGCGCGCGCATTGGATATCACGGATACAGGGTAGTGCTCGCGTTTCGCGCCGGTCAAGCGGAATCGGCCAGGGCCGTGGCCTGTTCGACTGATGGCGATCGCAACTCATCACAACTGGTAGGATTGCTAACTTAGCATGCGGTTAACTCTCCGATGACGCCCCTATCCATCTTCGGCCTATTTGCTGTTACGGCGATGCTGGTCTGCTACGCGTTTGAAGCGAAGAGCCGGTGGTTCATTCTGGCGTTCGCCGGGGCTTGCGCGCTCGGATCCGTGTACGGCTTTCTGCAGGGAGCGTGGCCGTTTGGGTTGGTTGAGGCGATTTGGTCTGGGGTCGCGTTACGACGGTGGGTTTTGGCAGGGCGCGTGAAGTGATCCGCGACAGCGCTGATCAAGCAGCTCGCAATTGGCAATTAGCGGTTCGGAGTTTTCACGGTCCGCCCGGGCTATCGGTTGGCCAACCGCTAATTGCTTTACGGCTCGACTCGTCGAAGTTCTTCCAGCATCGTGGGATCGATGTTACCGCCGCTGATGATGGCGACGTTCAGCTTCGTTTTCGGCAGCTGGTCGCGGCGGAAGAGGAAGCCGGCGACGGCTACGGCTCCGCTCGGCTCAGCTACAGTGTTGGAATTCGCCGCCAGCAGGCGGACCGCCTGGCGAATCTCGTCTTCCGTCACTGTTACGATGTCGTCGACGTAACGGCGGATGTGCTCGAAGTTGATAGGGCCGATGCTTTGGACGCGCAGTCCGTCGGCGATGGTGCCCAGCACTTTGTCGGCAGGAAATTGAACGATTTTTCCGGCGCGCAAGCTAGCTTGCGCGTCGGCCGCGAGTTCTGGTTCCACGCCGATTACTTTGACCGAGGACTTGCTCAGCTTGATCGCCGTAGCTATGCCGCTGATCATGCCTCCGCCGCCGACTGGTGCGAGCACCATTTCTACTTCCGGCAGGTCTTCGAGGATCTCCAGTCCGATGGTGCCCTGGCCGGCGATGATCTGCTCGTCGTTGTAGGGAGGCACGATCACGTATCCATGCTGCGCGGCGAGTTCTTCCGCCTTGCTCTGGCGCTCGGCGCCGCCGGGGCCAACCAGGACGATCTCCGCACCCAGAGCGGCGGTGGCCTGGCGCTTGATTGCCGGCGCGTTTTCGGGCATGACTATGATGGACTTCACGCCCAGCGCTCGCGCCGCGTAGGCCACGCCTTGTGCGTGGTTGCCGCTGGAGTAGGTGATGACTCCGCGCTTGCGGTCGTCTTCCGAGAGCGAGGCGATCTTATTGTAAGCTCCGCGAAGTTTGAAAGCACCGATGGGCTGCTGGTTCTCAGGCTTGAGGAAGAGGCGGCGGTTGTCGGAATCTTGATGATTGAATTCGATCAGGCGCGTGCGGAGGGAGACGCCTTTGAGGCGAGCCCCGGCAGTGCGGATGTCGTTGAGAACTACCATCGGTGGCGCGCAGTCAGATTTCCAGGATCACCGGCATGATCAGCGGGCGCTTCTGCGTCTGCTTCGAAATATAGCGCTTCAAGTCGGCGCGGATCTTTTCTTTGATCACGCCGTAGTCGGCCTTTTCTTCTTCGCTCGAGTGCGCCAATGTGTCTTCTACGATGCGCTTTGCTCCATCCATCAAGCCGTCGTCTCCGGGATTGAACCCGCGGGTTACGATCTCCGGCGCGGTTTCGACGCGGCCTGTAAGTTTGTTGATCGCGATAATGGGCAGCACGATGCCGTCTTCGCTAAGGTGCCGCCGGTCTTTGATAATCAAGTCCTCAACCACGTCCGTGCGCGAGCCGGAATCGATGCAGACGCGGCCTACGTTGACGCGTCCGGCCTTGCGAGCGTTGTGTTCGTCGAATTCAAGAATGTCGCCGCTCTCGATCAGAATTACCTTGCCCACTGAGCTATGCATGGCTCCGGCCATTTCGGCATGCAACTTCAACTGACGGTACTCGCCATGGATCGGAATAAAATACTTCGGCCTCACCAGGTTGATGATGAGCTTCAATTCTTCCTGGCTGCCGTGTCCGCTGACGTGAATGGGAGGCGTGGTGCCGTCTTCGTAAATCACATACGCCTCGCGCCGGAACAGATGATCGATCATGCGGTAAATCGTTTTCTCATTGCCGGGGATGATGCGCGACGACAACACGACCGTGTCGCCCTTCTCGATCTTGGCGTGCTTATGGTTGTCGACGGCCGCACGCGACAGAGCGGACATGGGTTCGCCCTGGGTTCCGCTGATCATCACGCAGACTTTTTCCGGCGGGAAATTCTTCATCTCGCCAGGATTGATCACCAGGCCTTCGGGAATTTCCAGATAGCCAAGATCTTCGGCGATCTCAGCGGAGTTGTTCATGGAGCGGCCGATGAAGGCCACTTTGCGCCCGTGCTGGTGTGCCAACTCCACCGCCAGCCGAATGCGGTGAATCGACGAGGAGAAACAGGAGATGAAGAGCCGCCGTTGCGTGTGCGCGAATACTTCGTCAAACTTCCGCCGCACGGCGCGCTCGCTGGGGGTGTATCCCTTGCGCTCAACGTTCGTCGAATCCTGAAAGAGCGCCAATACGCCATGTTTGCCGTATTCGGCGAAGGTGTGCAGGTCGAACAAATGATTGTCGGTCGGGGTGGGATCGACCTTGAAGTCGCCAGTATGCATGACGACGCCGAGCGGAGTGTGAATCGCGAGCGCAACGCAATCCACCAGGCTGTGCGTCACACGAATCGGATGAATCGTGAATACGCCCGCCTTGAAGCGCTCGCCGGCGCGAATCTCGCGCAGGTCGGCGTCGTCGAGCAGTCCGTGCTCGTCGAGTTTGTCCTCGACATAGGCGAGCGTGAACTCCGTACCCCACACAGGAACGTTGAGCTCGGAAAGAATCCAGGGCAGTGCGCCGATGTGGTCCTCGTGGCCGTGGGTGAGGACGATACCGCGAACCCGCTGCCGGTTCTCGGTGAGATAGGAAATATCCGGAACCACGATGTCGACGCCGAGCAACTCAGCCTCGGGGAACATGAGGCCCGCGTCGATCACAATAATGTCGTCGCCCCAGCGGACCGCCATGCAGTTCATACCGAACTCGCCGAGGCCCCCGAGGGGGACAATCTGCAATTTTCCCGTTGGCATTAGATATTTGATGCTAGCACAGACTGTGTACCACACCGCACGGAGGGACGCTTCTACTACCCGCGCCGGATAGCTTTCTCCCTCGCGCTGAGTTAAGGTGAAACTAATGGCAGCAGATTCCAAGTCCTGGCTTCGCGGCCGCGTCGAGAAGACGCTGATCAAGGGGCTGACGCGCGCCTACTCCACGGTACAGGTCGATCCCGGAAAGTTTCTGCTGCAACTCCGCACCGCCTACAGGCTTCCCATCAGCGGATATCACGGAGTGTATTCGGTGGAGATGGGCGAGCTTGACGCAGTTGCTCACGAGTTGATTCGCAGCGGTATGAAACTCGCCGCTGTCGAGGGCGCCGGCTTCGGCCTGGGCGGTCTGATCACCATCTTCCCCGATCTCGGTGTTCTGTCGGCCATCACCATGCGCACCATCCAGAAGCTGAGCCTGGTATATGGATTTCAATTCAACACCGACCATGAAATCGCCGAACTCTGGATCGCCGCTGCCAGCGCGGCGGGAGTCGACATCAGCCGCGAGCTGTTGGAAAAAGAAGTGGTCAACAAGTTCGTGCCGCGCGTGATTCGAAGTATCGCCGCCCGGGCCAGCGCTGAGGTGGTCGAGAAGTGGGCGGGACGAATGATTCCTCTCGTCAGCTCCGCCATCGGCGCTGGACTGAATTACTGGTTTGTACGCGCCTGGGGCGAGCGCGCTAAAGCCCACTTTCGCGAGCGGCACTTGCAACTCCGCGAGCAAATTCAGCAAGCCGCCTTGCCTGCATCTTCGCCGCATGTTCTTCCGGCGCAACTCCCCTAGCCTTCTCTGTGTTAAAAAAAAGAATGTCTACTTTCCACTGCTCCGCCATTCTTTTCGATCTCGACGGAGTTCTCGTCGATTCTACCCGCTCCGTGGAGCGGCAATGGCGGATCTGGGCGCGCGAACGTGGAATTGACGGCGACAAAGTGATGGCAGTCGCCCACGGGGTTCGCACCATCGAGGTGATTCGCGCGGTCGCTCCTGACCTCGATGCGGAATTGGAAGTCAGGAGGCTTGAAAGCCGCGAGGCAGGTGATCGCGACGGCGTCGTCGTCATGCCCGGCGCAGTCGGCCTCGTCCTCTCGATTCCTGAAGGGCGCTGGGGAGTGGTCACGTCCGGAACTCGTCATCTGGCAAGCACGCGGCTGCGCCTCGCTGGCGTACCAGTTCCTAAGATTCTAGTGGCAGCGGAGGACGTTGCACATGGAAAGCCGCATCCGGAGCCTTATTTGAAGGGGGCCGAGCTTTTAGACATCAACCCGGCGGAGGGTTTGGTGATTGAAGATGCTCCCGCCGGAATCCAGTCCGCTCATCGGGGTGGGATGAAAGTGATCGCGCTGACCAGCACATATCCTGCGTCAGGCCTGGGCGAAGCCGATGCGGTGGTAGAGAGGCTCGCGCAGATTCAGGTTGACTGCGATACTGTAGGGAGGCTGGCAGTTACGGTCACTTAACGGCAATTCCTTTCTAGTCTCGGGCTTTGGCGCGCTCCACCGGTTTTGGGAATGAGAAGGCTTGCGCATATGGAAGCCGCGGCGTCGACAATCACCGCAGCCAATCTTCCAACTCGATTCCACGGTCGGTCTTCTCGTCGCGATATTTCACGATCACGGGCGTGTACAAAGAGATTCCTGACTCCGCCGCCGCGCCCTTTTTTACCGCGCGCGATCCCGGCACGACCACAGCGCCTTCAGGAACTTCGAGCGCCGATTCAGGCGTCGCGCGATATACTTCGCCGTGCACCAGGTCATAGAGTGGCGTCGAACGCGTCAAAATCGTTCCTGCGCCCAGCACCGCCCGCGCGCGGACGAGCGTGCCTTCATAGACTCCGCAATTGCCGCCCACCAGCACATCGTCTTCGATGATCACGGGCGCGGCATTTACCGGCTCGAGCACGCCGCCGATCTGTGCTGCCGCGCTCAAATGCACGCGCTTGCCGACTTGCGCGCATGAACCGACCAGCGCGTGAGAATCGATCATGCTGCCTTCGTCTACGTAGGCACCCACGTTGATGAACATAGGCGGCATGCAGATCACTGAGGGCGCAACGTACGCTCCGAGGCGCACCGAGGAGCCACCCGGAACGATGCGCACGCGGTCGGCCACAGAAAAATGCCGCGCCGGGAAGGTGTCTTTGTCAACAAAGGTGAGCGCGGCGCAGCCCGTCTCAGCTAGTTCGCCGAGTCGGAAGCCCAGCAGAATGCCACGCTTCACCCAGGCATTGACCACCCAGCGGCCGTCGATCTTCTCGGCAGCGCGGATCTTGCCCTGGGTCAGCGCGTCACGGAATTCGAAAAACGCCTGCCGCGCCTCGGGATTGTGCTCGACTTCGCCCAGCGCGGCCAGGCGTTCGATGGAAGCCTTTAGGGATTGCATTGATCTATACGCACTTGCACTCGCTGCGAATCAGCACTCCGGTCATGCCGTGCGCCGCGTCACGTCCAACGGCCAGCGTGGCGTACGGTCCATGCCAGCGCGAGTGGTTGGCGTCGTGTCCCGCCGGACGGCCTTTGCCCTGATTGCATTGTCCGCACGATCCGCGGTGCAGGACGATCTTGTGCGGCCCGGCTGCCCAGTTTTCGTAGATATAGAATTCCGCCGCTTCCGGCGCGGGCGTTGGCGGCTTGGCGATCAGTCCGGCTTCCATCACAATCTTTTGCAGCTTCGATCGGGTGTCGCGGCGCATGGGCAACAGCGGCAGGCGGTAATTCTCTTCGATCCTGCCCATCATGGCCAGCACCGCCTTCACCGGCAGCGGACTGGATTCAATAAAGTTCGCTTGCATCAACGGCAGATATTTGCGATGGATACCGCGCGCCGCTGGCCAGTCATTGTTGAGCGCGGCCCGCGTCATGGTTGCCATCTGGTGCGGAATCTCATTCGATGCCACCGAGACGATGCCCACGCCGCCCAGCGCAATCACGGGCAATGTGACCGCGTCATCTCCGGAGAAAACCAGAAACGTTTCTGGCACGGAGTTGATGGCCTCGGCAATCTGCGTCATGTTTCCGCTGGCTTCCTTCACGCCAATGATGTTCGGAACCTCCGCCAGCCGTGCCACCGTTGCCGGTTCCAGGTTCGCTCCGGTGCGGCCGGGGACGTTGTAAAGAAGGATGGGCTTTTCGCCCACGGCTTCGGCAATCGCCTTGAAATGCCGGTACTGGCCCTCTTGCGTCGGCTTGTTGTAGTAGGGAGACGCGGTGAGAATGGCGTCGACTCCGGCCCGCGCTGCAACTTCTTTCGCTTTTTCCACGGCGTCGTGCGTGGAGTTCGAAGTCGCGCCCGCCACGATGGGCACGCGCCCGGCAACCACATCGATGGTGGTATCGATCACGTGCAGCCATTCGTCGTGCGTGAGGGTTGGCGTCTCGCCAGTGGTTCCGCAGGGGACGAGAAAATCTATGCCGGACTCGACCTGCCACGCCACCAGATTGCGCAGGGCAGCGTCGTCGATGGAGCCATCCTGACGAAAAGGAGTGACCAGCGCGGTACCACAGCCACGAAGTTGCATGCTAATAAGATAACGCGAATGAGGTTTTCGTGGGAACGGGTGGCTAACTACAACTCCCGCCACACGTCTTTGAAATCGTAGAAGCCTTTCTTTCCGGCCAGCCACTCTGCCGCGCGCACCGCGCCATCGGCAAAGCCCTGGCGCGATTTGGCGTCGTGGCAGAGATAAATTCTGTCGGCAGCGGACTCAAGCACGACCTCGTGCATGCCGACGACCTCACCCTCGCGAAAGGAAGTGATCTCCAGACTTTCCTTCTTGCCGCTCGCTTCGCGGATCCCGCGTTGGATAGCGATGGCCGTCCCCGACGGCGCATCTTTCTTCTGAATGTGGTGCCGCTCAAAGATTTGTCCGGAGTAATCGTGCCTCAAGGCCGCGGCGGCCGCGCGCGCCACGTCGAGAAATAAATTCACACCCACGGAGAAGTTGGCCGCGTAAACAAATCCTGTGCCACGGCTCTCGATCAATTTACGGATTCGGTCCACCTCTCCATGCCAGCCGGTAGTGCCGACGACCATGTTCTTGCCCGCCGCGACACAAGCCTCGATATGGCCTACGACGCACGAGGGCGCAGTGAAATCGATGACCACATCAACTGCGCGGAGCTTTTCCGCGGTGAGGGCGGCGCAGGCTGCGTTTTCCGCGGCGCCGGCCACTTGAACGTCGTGTCCGCGCTGGCGCGCTACTTCCGCCACCACCGACCCGGTTTTTCCGCGGCCAAGAAGAAGAAGTTTCATTGAGTTCTTCGCGCCCTTCCCGGATTTTCTTCGCGACCTTAGCGGTTAAACGATTTTGACTCTAAGCGTACACTTCCGGATCCAAGTCCGCAAAAAATGTGCCGTGCAGCCGCTGGATCACCTCGGGCACTTCGTCTTCTTCGATCACAAAGGTCAGATTGATTTCCGACGCGCCTTGCGAAATCATGCGAATCTTTTTGTCCTTCAACTCGCCAAACACCAGCGCGGCCACGCCTGGTTTATCCCGCAGGCTCTCGCCGACTAAACAAACGATGGCTTTGCGGCCTTCATACTTCACGTCAGCCAGCTTGGCCAGATCGGCGGCCAGAGCGGGGATGGCATAGTTCGAATCCACGGTCAACGAAACGCTGACTTCAGAGGTGGAGACCACGTCGACTGCGACCTTATGCCGGTCAAAGGCTTCGAAGATCGCGCGTAGAAAGCCGTGAGCCAAGAGCATGCGGGGCGCAGCCACGTCCACGATAGTGATGCGTTTCTTCACCGCAATCGCTTTGAAAATGTTTTTCCCCTGCGGCGCGCGGGTCGTAATTTTAGTCCCCGCGCATGACGGGTTTTTCGAATTCAGCACGTACACGGGAATGTTTTTCTGAATGGCGGGCAGCACTGTCGCCGGATGCAGCACCTTGGCCCCGAAATACGCCAGTTCGGCCGCCTCGTCAAAGCTGATCACTTTGATGCGGCGCGCGCCGGGACAGATGCGCGGGTCGGTGGTCAGAATCCCGTCTACGTCGGTCCAGATTTCAATCCGCTCAGCGCCCAGCCCAGCCCCTACAATCGCGGCGGAAAAATCGGAGCCGCCTCGTCCAATCGTTGTAGTCACGCCCGCGCGGTTCGCTCCGATGAAACCGCCCATCACCGGAACCTGGCCGTCATCGAGCAGCGGCTTCACTTTGCCTTGCAGCCGCTCGTTGGTTTCCTCCTGCTGCGGCGCGGCCGCCATGTAGTTGTTGTCGGTGACCAGAACCTCGCGCGCGTCCACGTGTGCGCCCTTCAGTCCATGCGCCGAAAACGCAGCCGCCACAATCTTGCTGGAAAGCATTTCTCCGTACGCCGCAACATGATCGGTGGTCCGTGGGGTTAACTCGCCCACAGCGGAGATGCCGCGCAGCAGTTCGTCCAGTCCCTCAAAGTCGCTGCCCAGTTCCGAGTGGAAGTCGGTAAACCGCGCTGTTCCAAGCAATTCGCTTGCGGTGTTGTAATGCCGTTCCTGCAGCGACCGGCAAAGCTTGAGCGCCGTTTTGCGTTCGCCGGCTCCCGCGGCGCGCGCCATGGTGAGCAGCGTATCGGTGACTTTGGCCATGGCGCTGACTACCACCACCGGCCTTTGCGGCAGCCGGTCTTTGACGATCGCGGCCACGCGCTCGATGGCCCGCGCGTCTTCCACCGAAGTGCCGCCGAATTTCATCACGATCATCGCCGTGACTTCCTTGCGGGATTGCGGGAGCGCCGGTTACAAAAGCGCGGCTCGGTTGTCATTCTAGGAAGTCGCAAAGTAGCCCTTAGCCTTGAGCAGTTCCGCGTTCAACACCGCCGCGCCGGCGGCTCCGCGGATGGTGTTGTGCGAAAGCACGGTGAACTTCCAATCCAGCACACCGCATGGCCGCAGTCGCCCCACCGCAGTCGTCATGCCCGCTCCCATGTCAACATCGAACCGCGGCTGCGGACGGTCATTCGCCTCCAGATAAACCACGGGACGTTCCGGTGCGCTGGGCAGCTTCAATTCCTGAGGCTCGGCTCGGTACTCGTTCCACGCGGCAATGATCTCTTCCCGCTTGGCCTTCGTTTTGAGCCGAACTGAAACCGATTCGGTGTGCCCATCCTCGACTGCGACCCGGTTGCATTGCGCGCTCATGGCGAATGCCGCCGGCAGAACCTTGATCCCGTTCATTTGTCCCAGCAGCTTGAGCGTTTCTTCCTCCATCTTTTCTTCTTCATTGCGGATGTAGGGAATCACATTGCCCAGGATGTCGAGCGAAGCAACGCCCGGGTAACCCGCGCCGCTGACCGCCTGCATGGTTACGGCCATCACGGTTTCCAGGCCGAAACGCTTGTGCAATGGCGCCAACGCCAGCACCAGCCCGATAGCGGAGCAGTTGGGATTGGTGACCACGTAGCCTCCCGATTTCTTCCGCCAGGCCTGCCCGTCAATCAGTCGGATGTGCCCGGCATTCACCTCGGGGATAACCAGCGGCACATCGGACTGCATGCGCAGCGCGCTGGAATTCGAAACCACGGCGCAGCCTGCCTCGGCAAAGCGCGGCTCCATTTCAGCGGCAATCGAGGCATCGAGCGCCGCGAAGATAATCTTCGGCGCCCCCTCAGGCGTGGCCGGGGAAACCTTCATCGCGGCCACATTTGCCGGAATCGCCGTCTTCAACCGCCAGCGCGCGGCTTCGGAGTAGGTCTTGCCTTCAGAACGGTCGGAAGCGGCCAGCCACGCCACTTCGAACCACGGATGGTTCTCCAGCATCTGGATAAACCTCTGTCCGACCACGCCGGTAGCGCCCAGAATCCCGATAGGAAGTTTATGGCTCATAAGAGTCTTTCGATTCTACAACAGCCGTTATTGCGGGGAGGTTACCGGGTTGGAGCAGGTCCGACTTGCTGTCGGGCGAATTACGGAAGATGAGTCCCGAAGGAGAGCTGCTAAAACCGGAAGCCGAAAGCGGGGAAATCTCCCATTGCCAATTGCTCCCGCTTACTTCCGCTGTCCAACCTGGGTCTCGGGCACGTACTCATTGAGTGGGCCGAATTTCCGTTTCTGCGCATACATTCGCCAGCGCCGGAAGACAATCCGCAGGCTCGCCATTACCGGAATGGAGAGAAAAATACCCAGAATGCCGGCTACCTCGCCGCCCGCCATCACGCCAAAAATTGCCGCCAGCGGATGCAGTTCCATACTGTGACCCATGATGCGCGGGGAAGACACGTAATCCTGAATCAGCCGCCATGCGCCGAGAAAGATGATCAGCACCAGCCAGTGCTTGTAACCCATCAGCAAAGCAACGCCCACGATAATTACCGCGGCCACCAGCGGTCCTACCACCGGAATAAATTCCAGCAACCCGCCCATCGTCCCCAGCACCAGGGCGTACGGCACCCGCATCAGACCGAGTCCGCCTGAATACATCAAAAGCGTCAGCGCCGCCAGGGTGAGCTGCGCCCGGATGAAGTGGGCCAGCATCTGGTTCAGGTCGCTGAGCACGCCCTGCAGCAGTTCACGCTGCAGACGAGACTGGACCAAGTCCAGCAGGATTTCGCTGAAGCCCCGGCCATCCTTCAAAAAGAAAATCGATAACAGCGGTACCACCACCAGCAGCCATGCCTGTTTCGCTACTTGCGCCACGCGCAGTCCCACGCCCTGCGCCAGGTTTGCGATTTCATCGCCGTGGCTGGCGAGGTAGTCTCGAAGCAGATCGACCGCTTTGCCGTTCCAGCCATGCTGCTGGCCGATTTGTTCCGCGATCTGCCCGGAGCTTAGTTGACCCATGGCCGGCAGTGATTTGATCAGGCGCGCCCCTTCGCGGCCGACCCGCGGTCCCATGGAAACGAAAAACAGCACCACCAGCCCCAGCAACAACAGATAAATGACCGCGATGGCGCGTCCGCGCCCGTGCAGGAGTTTTTCCAGATGCGACACCACGGGGCTCATCAGATAGGCAAAGAAAATGGCAAACAGGAAAGCCATCAGGGTTGCCCGTGCCACGTAGAGAAACCCCAGCCCCAGCGCAAACAGCAGCACCGTGATCAGAACCCGCGCCGTTCGTCCATCCGTTACCGGCATCGTGGCCTACCTGGCTCAGAATCAGTGTCGCGCAGTTGCCGCGTCTTCGCTAGTCTCGCACTACTTCCGTGTTGGCGTCGGCGATCAGCACCCGCACCAGTTTGAACTGGTCCTTATCGTCTACCCAAAGAGCCCAGGAGAATGACTCGCCCAACAGATTCAGCCGTAATAGGTCCCGCTCGGATCCGCGGATAGAGACTTTTTCTCTTCCCATCAGCTCCATGCGCACCCGCATCGAGGTCCGGTCCTGCGGCACCAGCACCCCGAATTCCACTGGTCCCTGCTGGCACTTCAGGCCACCGCCCTCAGTGTGACAATCGGCCGCAAGGTAACGCCACACCAATGCCGCCCGGTGGATAAAAAAATTGTTGTCCAGAATCGCTGACGTGCTCGGCATCAGAAAGGGCTGCTCGGCCGGCTTGGCGGTTGCCCCAGTCGTGATCTTTTCCAGCAGGAATTCGTTGTTGGGCATTACCACCAGCGATCCGCCGCCATCGCTCCATTCGTAGCGGACCAACTCTCCTCCGCTTGTCATCTGCAGCTCCGACCTTTGACCGGACGAAGTCGAACCGCCAGTTTCCTTTAATTGTGATTTAACTACGCTGACGCCGTTGTCCTGCTGCACGCTGAAGGTTTCAGTGACCACGCGTTGGCCCCTCACGAAAACACCGAAAGACCCCGAATCCACGAATTTCTCCGCTTGCTTCGGCTTGTCCTTTTTGTCGCCGGCGCACACTAAAGCCGCGCACGCTAGAACCGTTACTGTTAACCATCGCACCCGCGCCATCAGATTCACTGCTTTTCTCCCCGTCTTCCGCGGCTTCGATCCAAGTTTTGATCTACATTTCGATTCAGGCCCAGAGCGAGAATCACCTCTGCCGCACTCTCCGCCACGGTCTTCCCGGCAGTCTCCTGCCGGAGTGATGCCTTCGAGTAATGCGGCCGCCGCTTCTCGTAAAGCTCGCGGAAACTTTCCAGACTGCTGAGTAGAGGACGCTCAATTCCTTGCCGCTCCGTCTGCTGCCGGCAACGCTCCCACAATTCCTCGACGCCCGCGTCCAGGAATACCGTTGAAACGCCGCCAGCCTCGATCAGCCTGACGTTCTCCTCCTGTACAAAAGCGCCACCCCCGAGGGCTAGGATTTTCTCTGCCCCGGTCCGCAACTCGCTCAGCACTTCCTCCAAAGCCGCATGTTCAGCCCGGCGAAACTCCGCCTCGCCGGAATCGCGGAAGATTTCCGGCACCTTCCGCCGCTCCCGCCGCTCGATGCGCTCATCGAGATCCTCAAACGTCCAGGCCAGTTGTTCGCCTAAGGCCCGGCCCACACTGCTCTTGCCGGCGCCCATGAAGCCGATCAAAACCACGGCGCGGAGGCCGGACTGGCGGTCGGTCGCGTGATCCTTGCGCCCACGCACACCAAGCCCCGTCGCTTGGGCCGGGCCTTGAGCAGACCGTTTGCGCCGATCCGGTTTTCGCTTCGTTTTCTTTATTTGTTTTCGGAGCGTTTTCTGAGGTGAATTTTACCACTGAAGGTGCGCAGCACTACTGTCGAGGATACTGCCACCCTGCCCATGGTACCTGCGAAGGCACGTCCCTTGTCGACCGCAAACCAGGTGTGATTTTTCGGTTGCAACGGAATATCGTCGTGCACTTCCCCGCGTACGGAGCGGGCGCTCACGTCGGCGGAGGTCCACTCCGGAATGGTCGCTTCGATGTCGCCGCTGTGGCTGCTCAACCGGTATTCACCGCTGTTGCCGAAGTCGCCAATGTAGTTGATTCTGCCGCTCGTCGAAACCACCTGCACCAGCGGCCCATTCACGCCCCTCATCGTAACTTCTCCGCTCAACGAGTCGACCTCAACATGGCCGTTCTTGATGTTGTCCAGATTTACCGTCCCGTTCATCGTCTTCACGTGCACGTGGGCGTCCGAGATGTCGCGAACGTCCACCGCCGCTCCCGCTCCTTCCAGGTTCACGTCGCCATGCAGTTTTTCGGCGCGCAAGGAGCCCGTGCTGGAATGCAACGTGATACTGGCGTCGGCGGGAACCAGAACCTCATAATCCACGCGTCCTGAGTCGGAATCGGCGCCGGCCAGCAGGTGCGACTGAATATCCACGCGGTTTCCGTTCTGGTTGTTATCTACCTCAACTTTGTCGGAGTGCAAAACCGCGTTCACGATCACCGTGTTGTTCAAAGACGGCTTCACCGAAATCGAGCCATACGGATTCATCACCGATACGCCCGCCCTCGGCCCCACCGCGAAGTGAAACTCTTTCTTGCTCTCGGCCACAAGCGTGCCCGCCACGATCGCGCCTATCGCCACGAGTTTTGCCGTGCGTCTGCTTACCATATGACTCCCCCAAGCTGCTTGCCTATACGCTATCCTCTAGATTGTCATTCCGAACAAGCGTTCTTTGCGCAGTGAGGTATCTGGGCAAGCCGCGCGAAGCTGCCTGCCCTGAGCAAGCGAAGCGCGCCGATGGGTCGCGTTCTTTGCGACGCAACAATCACGCGTTTGGCTTGCTTCCTCATCCTATGGCAGAGAACGGGTCATTGCCATCTCAAACAACATGGACTTCTGGTGGTATGCATCCATCAGCGACCGCCGCGCTTCGGTGTCATTCGGACTCTCATCCACCACACCCTGCGCCTCGCGGATGGATTCATTCACCTGCCGCAGGTTCTCTGCGTATTGCGTCTGCATCGCGGGCTCGTTTTCCGCAACTTCTTGCATCAGGTCGTCGTCATTCAGGTCGGAGGGAGATGCTAGGGTGACAGAAGCCAGTTGTCCCACGTGATTGGCTTGGGACTCACGCCGCATGTAAATTCCCAAAGCCAGCAACAACATCGCCGCCGCGGGCACGAGCCATCGCGCAGCTCCCCAGCGCGCGCTGAACGAAGGCACCAGCGCCCGCTGCGGACGGATCAGTCCCTCTTGCCGCAATGCGAATTCAATGGAGTTCCAAACCCTGGGGCTGGGTTCGTCAGCCTCTTGGAGTTGGCCGGCGGCTGCGACGATCAGATTCAATTCTCTCACCAGCGCTGAGCACGCCGGGCACTCCCGCAGATGGGTTCTCTGTTCCCAACTGCTGGCATCTTCCGCTTCCGCCAAGCTCTGCTGCAGCTCAACGCAATTCATAACCTCTCCCCAAGTCATCTGCGGCTCAAAACCGTCACCGCAGCTCTTGCGCCTCTGCTCCGGTGAATGCCGTTCCGTCCTATTCCTTTTCCTTACTATTCTTACTGCTGGCCTATCCTGCGCGAGACTTCCCGGCCTTTTCGGCTCTATTCATCTTGAGCAGGTCGCGCAATTTCATGCGCGCCTTGTGCAACTGCGACTTGCTGTTGCCGATCGAGCATCCCGCGATTTTCGCGATTTCATTATGCTCGTATCCTTCAATGTCGTGAAGCACAAATATCATCCGGTAGCCGGGAGGCAGACTGTCCACCGCCCTCTGCAACTGCATCCGGTCAATGGATCCGGCCAGCGCCACGTCGTCCGCTCCGAAATCCTTCTTCGGAGACTCTTCCTCGGTTCCCTGCGTGGTCTCTTCCAGCGAAACCACGGAAAGACTTTTCTTCCTCAGATGCATCAGCACAACGTTGACCGAAAGCCGGTGCAACCAAGTCGAAAACGCCGACTCCCCGCGAAACGTCGCGATCTTGCGGTAGAGCTGCAGGAATGCTTCCTGCGCCAGATCTTCCGCCTCCGCCGTGTTCGCAGTCATACGCAGACACAGCGAATATACCCGCCGCTTGTGCTTGTCATACAGAGCCTGGAACGCTTCCGCGTCCCCCAGCTTGGCCCGCTCGATCAAGTCGGCTTCGCTAGGTTCAGTACCCTTTAGCTGTCGTGGCTCGGTCAAAATTACCTGTTCCGGGCCGCAATCCTTGGGATGCGGCATAAGTAGTTTGTGTTGTACCGTTTGCGTGACTTTAGCGCGGGGGTAACAGCCTCCGCAGTTCCAGAATATCAGAGTATTTCTACCGATCCTCGGAGGCCGGCGAACCGCCCCAAGTTCTAGTCTTGAACACCGGCGGAAAGCCTTTGCATCCGGAGGCTTGAATGCGTCCGAATACCCCAAACCTCAAACCCTAATCGAACAGAAGAGTCGCAACCTCCGAAAAACCGTAGCCTCTGGTCTACTTTGTGTTCTCCGTGACCTCTGTGGTAAAGGTTCTCTCGCCCACGCAATGTCCGCCGCAATGCCTAAGCGGCACCCCTGGCCGTGGTAATAGTCTCTAGCCCATGTCCGTGAGGCCCTATCTCCCGCTGACGTAGCAGAAACGCGAAGGTAAAGCCAAGAAACCCTAGAATCGAAAAGATCCACATCCCCAGGTTGTAGCCGCCGGGATTGCTCGCCCCGGCGTGGCCGCGGTCGTTTGCCCACCCAACCATTAGATTGAAACCCGCAAGCCCGATGTTCTGGATCATGGTCATCAACCCATAGGCCGTCCCCAGTTTCGACTGTTCCACCAAATATGCCACCGACGGCCACATGACGGCCGGTATCAGCGAGAAGGCGATCCCCATCATGGCCATCGTTAGCAGCAGGATCGGCGGCAGGTGGTGGGCCACGAAGGCGAAATGGCCGTCCGCGGATGACGGCAAGTACACCGTCACATAACTCGCCGAATGAATATAGGCCATCATCAAATACACCGGGATGAGCAGCAGCGATCCGAGCATCATCAGCAGTGCCCGTTTGCCGAGCCTATCGACAAACAAACCAAAGATCGGCGTCCCAAACATCGTGAACAGCGTCAGCATACCCACCAGATCGCCCCCAGCCTCGCGGGTAACGTGGTGCGCGTCCATGAAGAACTGGTAGGCGAAGGTCTCAAATGGAAAGATGGCGGAGTAAAAAGTGATGCACAGCGCCACGACGTACCAGTACGACAGCCCGAACCCCTTGATATCACTGAACACCACCTTGTCCGTAGCCCCGGCGGTCCGATCTGGTATTTCTTCTCGGCATAAACCTCGAGCACCCAGTAAACGGCGGCCCCTACAATGCACAGTGCTCCAAAGCCAACTGAAATCAGCAGGGGATTGCGCCAGTAGTTGTAGGCAAACCCGGCCCAAGAGGGCGATTGCTGCGCCAGGAGCGATCCGAACCTTGAGATCATCAGGTTGATCCCGAAGGCGAAGCTCAACTCTTTTCCCCGGAACCATTTGGCTACTGCGGTGGTCACGGCCACGATCAGCGATTCGGCACCCAGACCAAAAACCAGCCGCCCAGTCGCCATTACGTTTAAGCTCGCAGACAAGGTCGTAACCCCGGCTCCTATAAAACACAACGTCCCAAAGATGAAAATCGCCTTACGCGTCCCGATGCGGTCTACGACGTAACCGCCGATTAACACCATGAAGACGTTTGGAATACTGTAGATCGCCTGCAGCAGTCCAATGTTTGACTCGGAGAATCCGAGCTGCTTGACGAGCAAGTCCGCAAGGGGCGCGATGCAGTCGTATACGTAGTAGTTCCCGAACATGGTCAGGCTGATGAAAATCAGCACCACCCACCGGAATAGCCGGCTCGCTTCAGGACGCACGGTTTCCGTCATCCGCAACTCTCTATCTTCAAGCAGATTGAACTCCCAGGGAGTACAAACCTGGAAGATTAGCAGATTGTGGTGCGATTTCAGAAAAACGAAAGGAAAAGGCGAGCCAGAGCGGCTCGCCTGTAGGGAACTCCGACGGATCAGGCGGCTTCGTCTCGGATAGCAGACCTGACTTTGTCGGCCAGCTCCGGCGTCACCTCGTTCACCTGGTGAGCCGTCCGAGCATGCTCCGCAGCTTGCTGCAGAATGTCCTGTTCGGATTCGCCCCGAGCCACGAAATCACAGTTGCCTACCACGTCATTACAGCGCAATACTTTCGGCATAGAAGAACCTCCTCCATGGTGATTGCGGGAAAGTATAGCACTCGATGCCTTGGCGCTTAATCGAAAGCGGCCTAGTACTTCGCGATCGCCGCAAACGATTTCGGATCGAGCGACGCTCCCCCCACCAGCGCGCCATCGATCTCCTCCTGCGCCATCAGAGACGAAGCGTTTTCCGGCTTCACCGATCCCCCGTAGAGAATGCGCAGCTTCGCGGCGAACTCTTCGCCAAACACTTCCGTAGCTTCCCGCCGGATCACCGCGTGTGCCTCGACCGCCAGCTCCGGTGTAGCCGTTTTGCCTGTGCCAATCGCCCACACCGGTTCGTAGGCCACTACCAGCTTCGCCGCCTTCTTGGCCGAAACCGCATGGAAAGCTCGCACACACTGCCGTCGCAGCACGTCGTCGGTCAGTCCGGCTTCTCGCTCCTCCAGCACCTCGCCCACGCAACAGATCGGCGTGAGACCGGCTTCCAGCGCGGCTTTCAGACGTAGGTTCACCGTGTCGTCGGTTTCGCAAAAATATTGCCGACGCTCTGAGTGCCCGATGATGACATGGGTCACGCCTACCGCAAGCAGCATAGCCGCCGAAGTTTCTCCCGTGAAAGCGCCCTCAAGTTTCCAATGCACATTTTGGCCGCCAATCGCCACGTTCGAGCCCTTCGCCGCCTCGAGCGCAGCCGCCAGGTCAACGTCAGGCGGGCAAACCACGATCTCATCGCGCGTGTGGCTGCTGACCAGCGGCAGGAAATCACGGAAAAACTCGCGGGTCTGGTCGGGCGTCTTGTACATCTTCCAATTGGCGGCAATGAGCTTCTGTCTCATGAAGATCCCTTCTCGATTTTGTAGGACGAAGCGGACCCTGCATTCCCTAGCATCTCGGCGGCCCGCGTGTACGTTTTCAAGGTAGCAATGTCAAAGAGAACGAATCGAACCTTCTTAACATGACGCGCCGCGGCCAAGGCCTCAACCGCGGACGAGATCGCGATAGGCGCCGCTTCCGAAACAGGATAGCCGTAAGCCCCCGTCGAGATGGCAGGAAACGACAAAGACGCAAGGGCGTGCTCATCAGCGAGCCGAATCGACTCGCGATGACAGCTCGCCAGCTTTTCCGTCTCAGCTTGCCCTCCGTCGCGATAGACCGGGCCGACGGTGTGGATCACGTGTTTCGCAGCGAGACGTCCGCCGGTGGTGATGACAGCTTTACCCGCCGGCAGGCTCCCAATCTTGCTCACGATCTGCCGGCACTCGGCGAGTACGGCAGGTCCGCCGGCTCGGTGAATTGCGCCATCCACACCACCTCCGCCGAGAAGAGATGAGTTCGCCGCATTCACGATCGCGTCGGTCGCCTCGTGCGTAATGTCAGCGGGACCCTGAAACTCAATGGTTTTGCCGCCGTTCAGCAGTATCCGAACTTTGAAATCATGCACGCCCGCATCCAGCCGATCATTTCTTGTCCGTGAGCGCTTCCACTCCCGGCAGCTTCTTTCCTTCCAGAAACTCCAGCGACGCCCCGCCCCCGGTGGAAATGTGCGTGATCTTATCCGCAACCTCGGCGCTGTGCACGGCAGAGACCGTGTCACCCCCGCCCACAATCGAAATCGCACCTACATTTTCCGCTACAGCATGGGCGACCTTGAAAGTTCCCCGCGAAAATCCCGGAACCTCAAACACGCCCATCGGCCCGTTCCATACGATGGTGCGGGCCCGCGAGATCTCCTCTGAGAACAGTTCGATCGTCTTCGGCCCAATATCCAGCGCCATGCGGTCGGGCGGAATCGGCTGGCCTTCGCCGATCCGCTGCACTACTGCATTCGCCTCTGGCTTCATCGCTACGACGTGATCGATAGGCAGCAGGAACTTTACATTCCGCTTCTTCGCTTCTTCCAGCAGTTGCCGCGCCAGGCCCACCTTGTCGGCTTCAAGCAACGACTTGCCAATCTCCGTTCCCTGAGCTTTTAAGAACGTGTAGGCCATGCCGCCGCCGATGATAAGCGAGTCGACCTTGCTCATCAGATTCCGGATGACGCCGATCTTGTCGCTGACCTTGGCGCCGCCGAGGATCGCCACGAACGGCTGTTCAGGATGTTCTAGCGCGCGGCCCAGATACTTCAGTTCCTTCTCCATTAGGAGGCCCGCCGCCGATTTCGACACAAATTTTGTGATGCCGACGGTGGAGGCGTGCGCCCGATGCGCCGTGCCGAACGCATCGTTCACATAGAACTCTGCCAGCTTTCCCAATTGCTTGGCGAACTTCTCGTCGTTCGCCTCTTCCTCGGGGTGAAAGCGCAAATTCTCCAGAAGCAGCGTCTGACCCATTTCCAGTTGCGTGGCAACTTCCTCCGCCTCGGGACCCACACAGTCGGGACAGAAGCCCACGTTCTCCCCGCGCGCCAACTCTTTGTCGAGCACCATGCGCAGCCGCTCGGCTACTGGCTTCAGACTCATCTTGAGGTTCGGTTTGCCTTTGGGCCGTCCCAGATGCGAGGCCAGAATCAGTCTCGCGCCGTGCCGCAGGGCGTACTCAATGGAGGGCAGAGTTTCGCGGATGCGTGTGTCGTCGATCACGCGGCCGTCTTCCAGTGGGACATTGAAGTCGACGCGCATGAAGATACGGTTGCCATTGAGTGGCAAATCACGAATCGATAACTTGGACATGGGCTGGTTCGTCCTTAAATTCGATAGAAACAGTAAAGAGCAGCGCCGCTGTCCGCGGCAGCTGTCCCTTCGACAAGCTCAGGGCAGGCTGTGCAGGCGTCCCGCCCGCACTCCCAAAAGCCGACAGGATGCCGGCGCTACAAGCCCTTACCGGCGATGTAATGAATCAGGTCCCGCACGCGGCAAGAGTATCCCCATTCATTGTCATACCAGGAGATCACCTTCACGCAATTGCCGGCCACCACCAGGGTCATGGGCGCATCGACGATCGAAGAGCGCGAATCGCCTTTGAAATCCGACGACACCAGTTCGTTCTCCTCATAGCCCAGGTAACCCTTCAGCGGACCGCCTTCAGATGCTTTTTTCAGCGCAGAGTTTACTTCTTCTTTTGTGGTTTTCTTTTCCACCCACGCCACCAAGTCGACCACCGAGACGTTCGGCGTAGGCACGCGCATGGCAAAACCGTCGAGTTTTCCCGCGAGATCGGGAATCACCAGCTTCAGAGCCTTCGCCGCGCCGGTTGACGTAGGAATCATGTTGATCGCCGCGGCCCGCGCCCGTCGCAAGTCCTTGTGCGGAAAGTCGAGGATGACCTGATCGTTGGTGTAGGAGTGAATCGTGGTCATCGTCCCGCTGACGATCTTGAACTCATCATTGATCACTTTGGCAATCGGCGCCAGGCAGTTCGTAGTGCAGGAGGCATTCGAAATAATGTGATGCTTGGTGCCGTCGTATTTCTCCTGATTTACGCCCAGTACGAGCGTGATGTCCTCGTTCTTCGCCGGAGCGGAGATGATCACTTTTTTCACCGATCCGCGTAGATGCTTCTTGGCATCGTTCGCGTCGGTGAAGTGGCCGGTGGATTCGATCACTACCTGAGCGCCCACAGAATCCCAAGACAGCGCCCCCGGATCCCGTTCCTTGAACACTTTGATTGTTTTGTTGTCGATATGAATGCTGTCGGCGCTGGCGCTGATCTTGTGCGGCAGGTTGCCCAGAATGGAATCGTACTTCAGCAGGTGCGCCAGCGTTTTAGGATCGGTAAGATCGTTTACTGCCACGAATTCCAGGTTGGGATCGTTGAGTGAGGTCCGCAGCACGTTGCGGCCGATGCGTCCGAAACCGTTGATGCCAACTTTTATTGCCATGGTTTCTCCCGTTCTTATGAATGCGACGTCAGAAAACGTTCTGAGTCGGTATGCAGACAGATGATGTTAGCAGGACAGGGAAGCGGCGTAAATGATCGCCGCCTTGATTTGGAAGCCCCCGGGGTTCGCAGCGCGGAACATATCACGCTACCCTGCGCTTCTGGTCCTTGACAGTCAGCTTATGGGAAGCTTATTTCCAGGAACGCGTCCGCTCTGCTAAAGATCGACGACAACCGGGCCAGCCAATATTTCCGGTCGATGGTCTGCCGCGCGCGGGCATGGTCTTGCGGCGGGAGAATGCGCGCCAATGCAGCCACCTCAGGTCCGGTTCGTTTTCCCCGGAACGTGCAGGGGGCGACCGTCACCTGCGGGTTGTTGCCAATGCGCTTGGTCTTGCCCATATCGCTGCGCGTCATCACGTAAAGCTTGTCGCCGTCTTGCCCAAACCAAACTGGCGTCGCGATCTTCGCACCACTCTTGCGGAAGGTTTCGAGAGAGATGTATTTCTGGCCGCGAATCTCTGCGGGGATGCCTTCTGACATCCTGACATTGTAGCGAATGGACCCGGACTTTGTTTCTGATTGCATGGTCTTCTGAGCCGCTGTCGCGTGTGGTTCGCCCGCAGGCCTGGCTAATTGATCCCGCCCTCGCTTTGTGTTAAAAGCCGTACATGCGTAAATGGATGCGCGAGCGCCTGCAGCGCCGCAAAAAGACCCCCGCAGAGCCCTCCGATCCGCCTGCTCCTCCGCCCTTGCAGCCAGCGTATTTCGAAGCGGAACAGCCGCCCAGTCAAGTGCACGATGCAGGCCAGACGGAAGCTGAGGTCCCAGTTGCACCCCCCGAGCCAGTTTCACCTCCGCCCGCGCCAGTTTCACCTCCGCCCGAGCCTCGACCTGTTCGCCGGCCGCGTTCCAGCTCCGAAGCGCCATCCCAAGAACCGCCTTCCGAAGCGCAGCCGGCAGCTCCACAGTCTGTTCCCAGCAGTTCGACCGGCCGCGGCCGCCGTCGTCGCGGCGGGCGCGGCCGCGGTGGCCGTGGGCGCGAGCAGGCGGTCGCTCAAGCCTTTGCTCCGGCCGGCGTCAAGGGATCGATACCGTTAGCTCCCACAGAACCATCTGAGGATGAACAGTCTCCGCACACTGGAGAGACGGAAGTGCAAGCACCGACTCCGCCGGTTGCTGCTCCCCCACCGAAGGTTCCAACGGTTCAGCGTACGCCGAAGGGCGTGGTGGTACTGGCGATCGGACTGCCGGGCTCGGGCAAGAGTTCATGGTTCAAGCGCCATAACGTAGTGCCGCTATCGAGCGACATGGTGCGCTCATTGCTCTTTGACGATGTCCGCGAGCAGCGTTTTCCAGACCTTGTCTTTTCCAACTTGCGATCAATGCTGAAAGCGCGGCTCATCGCCAAGCGTCCCATGAATTATGTCGACGCCACCAACCTCACGCCTCAGGAACGCCAACACTGGATCAAGCTGGCCAAGGATTATCAATACGAAGTGCACGCAGTTTTCTTCGACGTTCCGCTCGAGGTCTGCATTGAGCGTCACCAGCGCCGCGACCGCGTCATTCCGGAAGATGTGATGCGGCGCATGGCCGCCAAGCTGAAGCCGCCTGCATTCGAAGAGGGCATCGCGAAGATCACCGTCGTGCGCGTGAAGAAGAAGGAGCCGGAGTGGGTACCCGAGGATCATCTGGACCGGCAAACCTAACCCTTCAGATGCGGCAGCATCTCCTTGAAGGCCGACGACGATGAGGAACGCATCAGCTCGTAGATCATCATCTCGGTGGACGAGATTACGGCGCCCGCGGTGCGCATTCTCTCGAGGCCGATCTTCCAATTCCATTCTGTTCGCGAGCTGACTGCGTCCGAGGCAATTTGAACAATGTAGCCTTCGCGTAGCGCTGCCAACGCCGTCTGCGTCACGCAGATGTGGCTTTCCATGCCGCACAGCAGCAGGGTATTGCGCTTGCCGGGAAGCCGTTTGAGCAGCGTACAAAAGGCGTCACTGCCGAAACAGGAGAATCGATCTTTGTCGATGGCTTCGGTTTCCGGCAGGAGGGAAGCGATCTCGGGCACAGTCGGGCCTAGGCCCTTTGCGTATTGCGTGCTCATAACCGCGGCAATCTTGAGCACGCCCGCCGCGCGGATCAGCAGCTTCGCGTTGCGCACCAGTTGGTCTTTCTGAAAAATCGGCGGCAGAAGTTTTTCCTGGATATCGATCAGAAGAAGCGCGCAACGTTCGGCTTCCAATGGTTGGCGGACGACCTCGGCATAATCAGCAGCGGGCGTGGAGACGTTCTCGAATACGGGTGACATGGATTTTCCTCGCGGCAAGCCCAAAGCCGATTCTACCCCGCGGAGAACGCCGAAAGTGTTGACCGCCCTTTCCCCTCACCCGTAGAATCAGAATGGGCCGGATGGTTTGGCTCCAACTTAAAACCACTGCCCCCTCGTTCAACGGCTAGGACACCTGCCTCTGGAGCAGGTTATCGGGGTTCGAATCCCTGGGGGGCAGCCAGATATTTTGCACTGTGTCGGAATCGTGGACGGTCGGCTACGCCAGCTCTAATTCAATCTTCTTCGCAGCCGCGTCCAGCTTTGCGATCTTAAACTTGCGAATCTGTCCGGCGCGAACCGGATCCGGCTTGGCACCCTCGGCGGGTATCCCGCCCTTCCAGTGCGCCTGCAGCATAGACCCTAGCGAAGATAAATCGAGCTTCGCGTTACGTGGTGACGACTCCGATTCGGCCTGCGCATTTTTCGAGGCTGGCGGACGCGCCGCATCCATGCGGCAATTTGCCTGGACGCCCTCGCCCAGCTCCACGCTTCCGCGTGCACCCGAAACGTCGATGACGCGGCCTGTAACCACATCGCCCTCCTTGTGTTCGGCGATATATTCGTCGAGGCCGCTGGGAATCAGTTGCTTCATGCCCAGCCGCATCTGCCGCTTCTCCATGTCTATTGCGAGTACCTGGGCTTTGATCAATTGACCAACCTTGACCACTTCTTGCGGATGGTTGATGCGCTTCTCGGCGCTCATGTCGCTGATGTGAATCATGCCCTCAACACCTTCGGTGAGCTGCACAAACGCGCCGAACTTCGTGATGCTGATGATCGGACCTTCGATCGCCGCGCCCACCGGGAAACGCTCAGCCACTTCGGCCCACGGATCGCCCAGCGCCTGTTTCAATCCGAGCGACATGCGACGCTCGTCGGCGTTCACGCCCAGAATCACCACGTCCACCGTCTCGCCCGGCTTCACCAGCGTGCTGGCGCTCCTCATTTTCTTTCCCCACGACATTTCCGAAACGTGGATCAGCCCTTCAATTCCTGGCTCCAGCTCCACGAACGCTCCGAACTCGGCCACGCGCGCAACGGTGCCGCGCACGCGCTCGCCCACGGTGTACTTTCCGGCTATCGCATCCCAGGGGTGCGGCTGCAACTGCTTCATGCCGATGGAAATGCGCCGCTTGCCGGAATCGTTCGTTATCTTGAGAACCCTCGCCTCGATCGGCTGTCCCACCGAGAGCACGTCCGCAGGCTTGCCGATGCGGCTCCAGGCGATGTCACTCACATGCAGCAAGGCATCCACGCCGCCCAAGTCTACAAAAGCGTCATAGTCGGTGAGAGTGCGCACGGTTCCGCTCACGGTGTCGCCTTCCTTCATCCCCGCGTAGCGGCGCTCTTTCATCGAGCGCTCTTCCTCTTCTGCGACGGCGCGGCGATCGACCACTACGTCTTCCTCCGTGACGTCGAGCTTGATAATTCGGCAGAGGATCTCCTGCTCCACCAGTTTCTCCATGTCGGCGGCGTCGTGCGCTCCGCTGCGCGAGGCCGGCATGAACGCCCGCACCCCCACATCCACGCTGAGTCCGCCTTTGATCACGCCCGTCACTGTGCCCACAATCGTTGCCTTATCCGCGAAGGCCTTCTCCAGCGCCGCCCAGTCTTTTGGCCGCTCAACCTTGGCGCGAGTGAGTTGGTAATAGCCCTCCGGATCGCGGCCCGTAACCGAGACCGGCAACTTGTCGCCCGGCTTCACGGTTTCTCCCGAGCTTTGTAAGACGGCCAGCGGCAGGATGCCTTCGCTCTTGAAGCCGATATCGAGGAAGACCGAGTCGCCGGTAACAACGATTACCGTGCCGACGAGTTGCTTGCCGCCATCTTCTGTTTTGTGCGAATGGCTCTTGTCATATCGGGAAAGGAGGTCGCCGAATGACTCTTCGGGTGCGGCACCCGGTTCAGGAGTAGTCTTGGATTCTGGAATGCTCGGGTTGGACATGATTAGGTCAGGAAGAAGCTGAAAGATGGGAGGTGCGAGGAGGATCAACTCATCACCTCTACCGTATCAATACTTAAGGTACCACACCTAAAACCCCCGCTGTTCGTGTTTCGTAACAGGCACTAACGACACCTTAGTTCTTGTGCCGACCTGTGCTAACTTCTCCAATATCCAACGGGCCGGCGCCGATTCGTGGAATTGCAGAGGGCTAGGCTCCTTCCAGGGTGTTTCACAAAGAACTCCGGTAGTAGCTTCGTTCTGTTTTTCCCCGCCCTCGGTTCAGCCCGAACGAAAGGAGATATATGTCTACTCCGAAGAAAAGTTTTCAAGTCCCTGGCAGTGAACGCGTTCCGCTAAAAGGAGCGCGAGAGATAGGCCCAGCTAGTCCCACCGAAATAGTAGACGTGACAATTCGTTTGCGATCCCGAGCCGGGAAAAAGCCGATTGTCGACGCCAACGAATTCAAGAAACCGATCGAGGAACGCAACATTCTGAGCCGCAAAGATTTCGAGCGACTTCACGGCGCGGACCCCGACAGCATCGCCCGCGTCGAGTCATTCGCCCGCGAACACAGTCTCACGGTAAAAGAGAAGAGCATGGGACGCCGCACGGTTATTCTCTCCGGGACCGTGGCTGCCATGAACCAGGCGTTTGGCGTCCAACTGAAACAATACGAACATCCGAATGGCAACTATCGCGGACGTACCGGAACGATCCAGCTTCCGGCGGACCTGCAGGACGTAGTCGAAGGCGTCTTCGGCCTGGATAATCGTCCTCAGGCCAAGCCGCATTTTCGTAGGCGGCCTGGACTTGCAGGGGCCCGTGCCGCGGCCGTCAACCTGTCCTACACGCCCCCGCAAATCGCGACTCTTTACAACTTTCCCACGGGCGTAGACGGCTCGGGAGAATGTATCGCGCTGATCGAGTTAGGCGGCGGATACAACCCCGCGGATCTGAGCAATTACTGGAGTCAGCTTAAGCTCACCGAGACGCCAGCCGTGTCGCCGGTTTCGGTCGGCAACGGCAGCAACAATCCCACCGGAGATCCGAGCGGGCCGGATGGCGAAGTGATGTTGGATATTGAAGTGGCAGGGTCGATTGCGCCCGCGGCCAAGATCGTCGTCTATTTTGCGGAGAACACAGACGCCGGTTTTCTGAACGCGATCACAACCGCTGTGCACGACAGCACGAATAATCCGTCGATAGTGTCCGTCAGTTGGGGTGGCCCTGAATCTTCCTGGACGCAGCAGGCCATGACGTCGATGGATCAGGCATTTCAGTCTGCCGCAGCGATGGGCGTAACAGTTTGTGTTGCCGCGGGAGACGACGGCTCGACCGACGGAGTAGACGACGGGCTGAACCACGTTGATTTCCCCGCGTCGAGTCCGAATGTGCTGGCATGTGGAGGTACGGAGTTGGTGGCTTCGGGCAATACCATCACCAACGAAACTGTGTGGAACGAACTCGCAAGCAATGAGGGCGCGACCGGAGGCGGCATCAGCGATGTCTTCCCGCTTCCCAGTTGGCAGAGTGGGGCAAACGTGCCGCCTTCCGCCAATCCGAATCACAACGTTGGACGAGGTGTTCCGGATGTGGCCGGCGATGCCGATCCAACCACCGGCTACGTTACTCTCGTCGATGGGCAGCCCGACGTGATCGGGGGCACGAGCGCGGTGGCTCCGCTCTGGGCTGGATTGGTCGCGCTCATCAACGAGAGCCTTGGAAAGCCAGCGGGCTTTATCAATCCATTGCTCTATCAAAACCCCAAAGGTGATTTCAATAGCATCACCTCTGGCAACAATGGAGCCTATTCCGCGAGTCCGGGATGGAATCCGTGTACCGGGCTGGGATCGCCGATCGGGAGTCAAGTCGCGGCAGCGTTGGGTGCACCCGCACCGAAAGCCATGAGAATGGGCACGTAGCCGTCGGAGTGTGGAGGCGGCGCGGCCCCGTTGGGGTCGCGCCGCTTATTTGCCCGTGGACGCCAGGAACATTGATGACCGCTGAATGTTGATTGATGGTTGAAACCGAGGTCCAGGTGGGCTCTGGTTCTCAATGAACAATCGGCAATCAACAATTCTAGATTCCGTACAACTCAGCTTCCGACATAACGCGCGTAAAGGCTGCGCGCAAGCCCGGTGTCGGTTGTGCCCTTGATGATGGCCCGCCCATCAGGGAAGAGCGTCATCTCATAGGGCTCGCGCCAAAACTTCAGCACGAATTCGTTGTGCCGGACTACGCCGTGCGCTTCGAGCCGCTGCTGCATCTCGGCGAAATCAATCGGCCGGGCACGTTCGTGAATCTGCACCGAGTTTCTTCCGCACATCGTGACGTGCGGACGTCCCTCGCCCGCCAGATGGACAAAATTCCGCTCTCCACACGCCCGGCAGCCCGGGCGCGGATTCGCCGCCGCAATCTCCGATTGCTCGTTCGTCCATACATCGTACGACCACAAAGTCTTGCGCAGATGCTCCGCCGCTGCGCCCCCCATCACCAACTTCATCGCTTCCGTCGCGGCGATCGACGCCACCAGGTTCACTGCCGTATTCAATATGCCCGAGGTCTCGCAAGTCTCCACCATCCCCCGCGGCGTATCCGGAAAGAGGCACGCCAGACATGCAGTTTTTCCCGGCAATACATTCAGCGTAACCCCATAACTGCCCACGGCCGCCGCGTAGATCCACGGCACAGAATTCTTTACGGCATAATCATTCAGCAGGTATCGAGTCTCGAAATTATCGGTGCCGTCGAGGATTACATCCATCCCTTCAAGTAACACATCAACATTTCGCGGAACCACGTCCTCGACCCGCCCCTCGACGGCAATTTCCGAATTGAAGGCTGCGATCTTCCGCGCCGCGGCAACGGCCTTGGGCAAGGACTCGGTCGCGTCTTTTTCCTCAAACAGCGATTGCCGCTGCAGATTGCTGGCCTCCACGTAATCGCGATCGATAATCCGCAGCGCGCCCACGCCCGCGCGCCCCAGCAATGAGGCCAGAGCCGACCCGGTCGCTCCGCAGCCCACAATCGCAACTCGTCCCGCCGCCAGCCGCTTCTGGCCCTGCGCTCCGATTCCGCGAAACAGAATTTGCCGCGAGTACCGTTCCTCGAACTTTTCTTTCTCTACGCCCTGCCTCATCTCCACCTGCCTCAAGGAGGTCACCAGTTCCGATCCGCAGAACCTTTATTATAAGTGGCTGGACTGCCTCCGCCGCCGGAGGCAGACAACACAGGCCTTCCGCGCTTCATCGAATGTAGGCAACAGGCCCAAGGACATTGTTTGCTGAGACGGTACGCGTCATTCTTCATCTTGATCACGATTACGCTCGGCCCGGCCCTCGCCGCCCGATCGTCAGCATCTTCGTATCCATATCAAGAACCGCAAACCGCACAAACACCCTCAGCTCTCGACGCCTTGTCAGCTTATGCCGGACGCACCATCCAGTCCATCGAACTGCCGGGCGTGCCGGATCGCGACCACTTGCTTCAAATGATCCCGCAGAAAGCTGGTCGGCCAATCGACCGAGACCAGATTCGCGAGAGCATCCGCATCCTGTTCGCCACCGGACGCTTTGCCGACATCCAGGCTGAAATTACTGCCTCCGGTCCGGAAGTGGTGCTGGCCTTCACCACTTCGCCCAATTTCTTTGTTGGCGCCGTCGACGTGGAAGGCGCTCCAGCCACCCCAACACCAAGCAGATCCTCAATGCAACGAAGTTCCAGCTCGGCGAACTTTATACTCTCGATAAACTCAACCGCGCCCTGCAGAACGTCCGGCAACTCATGCAGGAAAACGGCTATTACCGCGCCGGCGTCACCGCCGAAAGCAATTCCAACTCTGTCACCCAGCAGATGAATATCCTTCTCCGCATCAATCCCGGCGAGCCTGCCCACGTGGGCGAAGTGAAGGTCACCGGACACTCAACCTTTTCTCCGAGCCAGCTGCGGGATGTCGCTAAAATGCACCCCGGCGAGCGCGTCACGGCTGCGCATGTCACCAATTCGCTTCAGTCCCTGCGCAAGAAATTTCAGAAGCAGCAGCGGGTTCTGGCGCAGGTGTCGATCGCAGAACAGAAATACCGCGCTGAATCCAACGCGGTCGATTACACCTATCTGATCGAACCGGGACCGGTCGTCCTAGTCTCCGCTCAAGGGTTTCGCATAAGCCGCGGCCTCTTGAAAAGAGAAGTCCCAGTCTATGAGGAAAACGCCCTTGACGACGACCTCTTGAACGAAGGCAAGCGCAACCTTCTTGACTATATGCTGAGCCGTGGCCACTTCGACGCCACCGTCGAGATCCAGAAGGAAACCAGCCCCGACACGATTCGGATCACCTACCATATCATTCCCGGGCTGGTGCACAAGTTCGAAGTCATCGCGATCGCGGGAAACAAGTATTTCTCGAGGCAAATGCTTCAGAGCCGGTTGCAGATCCAGCCCTCCGGCACGTTCTTTATCCGCGGGCGCTTCAGTGGAGCCTTGCTCAAGAACGACGTCGCCAATCTCCAGGCGCTTTACGTTTCCAACGGATTTCGCGAGGCCAGGATTCAGACCAAGGTCGACGATAACTATCGTGGCGTGCCGAACCACATCGCGGTTCGCATTCAGATTGAGGAAGGCCCGCAAACCCTGGTAGGTACGTTTCAGATCGTAGGCAACCGCTCGATCCCACAAGATGACTTCCACGACATAGAAACTGAGTCCCGGCAGGCGCTTTCGGAACAGAAACTGGGAGCAGATCGTGAGCGGATTCTCAACCTGTACTTCAACCGTGGCTTTTCTAACGCCACCCTCGACATCATTGCCAAACCTTCAC
>CAVYVQ010000010.1:0-25136 GCA_963771895.1 uncultured Acidobacteriaceae bacterium
GCATGTCCTTGAACGCTGGCGAAGACGAAGAGCGCATCAGTTCGTAGATCATCACTCGGTGGAAGAAATCACCGCACCGGTGTGGTCGCATTCTTTCCAGGCCGATCTTCCAATTCCATTCCGTTCGCGAACTTACAGCATCCGAGGCCAACTGCACCAGATAGCCTTCTCGCAGCGCCGCCAGCGCCGTCTGCATCACGCAGATGTGGCTTTCCATGCCGCATAGCAGCAGGGTGTTTCGGTTGCCGGGCAGCCGCTTGAGCAGCGTGCAAAAATCTTCGCCGCCGAAACAGGAGAATCGATCTTTATCGATGGCCTCGGTTTCCGGCAGTAGGGAAGCGAGCTCGGGCACGGTCCCGCCCAGTCCCTTCGCGTATTGCGTGCTCACGACCGCAGGAATCTTAAGCACACTCGCCGTCCTTACCAGTAGCTTCGCGTTGCGCACCAATTGGTCTTTCTGAAAAATCGGTGGCAGAAATTTTTCCTGAATATCCACCACGAGTAGCGCGCATCGCTCAGCTTCGAGCGCTGGAGGATGATCTCGGCATAATCGAAGCGGACGTGGAGACGTTCTCAAAGGCGGTTGACATTGGGCTCCTCGCTAGCCCAAAGCCAATTCTATCCCGCGGAGAAACGGCCTGCCGACCTTGTTGACCGCTGCTTCACTCAAACCATAGAATCATAATGCGCCAGCGATGGGTTGGCTCCAACCCAAAACACTGCCCCCTCGTTCAACGGCTAGGACACCTGCCTCTGGAGCAGGCTATCGGGGTTCGAATCCCTGGGGGGCAGCCAGAAATTTTCTAAATCGATCAAAAAAAAAAAGGCCAATTCCAATTCAATCTTTTTAGAAGTCCCGTCCAGCTTCACGATCTTAAACTTGCGAATCTGACCAGCGCGAACCGGATCCGGCTCGGCACCGCCAGCGGGCGTTCCGCCTTTCCAGCGCGCCTGCAGCATCGACCCCAGCGACGACAAATCAGGCTTTACATTCCCCGTGGTGCAGGAAGACTCCGGTCCTGCCTGCAAATTCTTTGGGGATGACGCACTCACCGCAAGCATGCGGCAAGTCGCCCGCACGCCTTCACCCAACTCCACGCGTCCGCCTCCCTCCCGAAATGTCGGCGATCCGGCCCGTCACCACATCGCCCTCTTTGTGTTCGGCGATGTATTCGTCGACGGCCGCTGGGAACCAGTTGCTTCATGCCCAGCCGCATCTGCCGCTTCTCCATATCCATTGCGAGTACCTGGGCTTTGATCAATTGACCAACCTTGAGCAATTCTTGCGGATGGTTGATGCGCTTCTCGGCGCTCATGTCGCTGATGTGAATCATGCCCTCGACACCTTCGGTGAGCTGCACAAACGCGCCGAACTTCGTGAAGCTGATGATCGGACCTTCGATCGCCGCGCCCACCGGGAAACGCTCAGCCACTTCGGCCCACGGATCGCCCAGCGCCTGTTTCAATCCGAGCGACATGCGACGCTCGTCGGCGTTCACGCCCAGAATCACCACGTCCACCGTCTCGCCCGGCTTCACCAGCGTGCTGGCGCTCCTCATTTTCTTTCCCCACGACATTTCCGAAACGTGGATCAGCCCTTCAATTCCTGGCTCCAGCTCCACGAACGCTCCGAACTCGGCCACGCGCGCAACGGTGCCGCGCACGCGCTCGCCCACGGTGTACTTTCCGGCTATCGCATCCCAGGGGTGCGGCTGCAACTGCTTCATGCCGATGGAAATGCGCCGCTTGCCGGAATCGTTCGTTATCTTGAGAACCCTCGCCTCGATCGGCTGTCCCACCGAGAGCACGTCCGCAGGCTTGCCGATGCGGCTCCAGGCGATGTCACTCACATGCAGCAAGGCATCCACGCCGCCCAAGTCTACAAAAGCGCCATAGTCGGTGAGAGTGCGCACGGTTCCGCTCACGGTGTCGCCTTCCTTCATCCCCGCGTAGCGGCGCTCCATCGAGCGCTCTTCCTTCTGCGACGGCGCGGCGATCGACCACTACGTCTTCCTCCGTGACGTCGAGCTTGATAATTCGGCAGAGGATCTCCTGCTCCACCAGTTTCTCCATGTCGGCGGCGTCGTGCGCTCCGCTGCGCGAGGCCGGCATGAACGCCCGCACCCCCACATCCACGCTGAGTCCGCCTTTGATCACGCCCGTCACTGTGCCCACAATCGTTGCCTTATCCGCGAAGGCCTTCTCCAGCGCCGCCCAGTCTTTTGGCCGCTCAACCTTGGCGCGAGTGAGTTGGTAATAGCCCTCCGGATCGCGGCCCATAACCGAGACCGGCAACTTGTCGCCCGGCTTCACGGTTTCTCCCGAGCTTTGTAAGACGGCCAGCGGCAGGATGCCTTCGCTCTTGAAGCCGATATCGAGGAAGACCGAGTCGCCGGTAACAACGATTACCGTGCCGACGAGTTGCTTGCCGCCATCTTCTGTTTTGTGCGAATGGCTCTTGTCATATCGGGAAAGGAGGTCGCCGAATGACTCTTCGGGCGCGGCAGCCGATTCAGGAGTAGTCTTGGATTCTGGAATGCTCGGGTTGGACATGATTAGGTCAGGAAGAAGCTGAAAGATGGGAGGTGCGAGGAGGATCAACTCATCACCTCTACCGTATCAATACTTAAGGTACCACACCTAAAACCCCCGCTGTTCGTGTTTCGTAACAAGCACTAACGACACCTTGTTCTTGTGCCGACCTGTGCTAACTTCTCCAATATCCAACGGGCCAGCGCCGATTCGTGGAATTGCAGAGGGCTAGGCTCCTTCCAGGGTGTTTCACAAAGAACTCCGGTAGTAGCTTCGTTCTGTTTTTCCCCGCCCTCGGTTCAGCCCGAACGAAAGGAGATATATGTCTACTCCGAAGAAAAGTTTTCAAGTCCCTGGCAGTGAACGCGTTCCGCTAAAAGGAGCGCGAGAGATAGGCCCAGCTAATCCCAGCGAAATAGTAGACGTGACAATTCGTTTGCGATCCCGAGCCGGGAAAAAGCCGATTGTCGACGCCAACGAATTCAAGAAACCGATCGAGGAACGCAACATTCTGAGCCGTAAAGATTTCGAGCGACTTCACGGCGCGGATCCCGACAGCATCGCCCGCGTCGAGTCATTCGCCCGCGAACACAGTCTCACGGTAAAAGAGAAGAGCATGGGACGCCGGACGGTTATTCTCTCCGGGACCGTGGCTGCCATGAACCAGGCGTTTGGCGTCCAACTGAAACAATACGAACATCCGAATGGCAACTATCGCGGACGTACCGGAACGATCCAGCTTCCGGCGGACCTGCAGGACGTAGTCGAAGGCGTCTTCGGCCTGGATAATCGTCCTCAGGCCAAGCCGCATTTTCGTAGGCGGCCTGGACTTGCAGGGGCCCGTGCCGCGGCCGTCAACCTGTCCTACACGCCCCCGCAAATCGCGACTCTTTACAACTTTCCCACGGGCGTAGACGGCTCGGGAGAATGTATCGCGCTGATCGAGTTAGGCGGCGGATACAACCCCGCGGATCTGAGCAATTACTGGAGTCAGCTTAAGCTCACCGAGACGCCAGCCGTGTCGCCGGTTTCGGTCGGCAACGGCAGCAACAATCCCACCGGAGATCCGAGCGGGCCGGATGGCGAAGTGATGTTGGATATTGAAGTGGCAGGGTCGATTGCGCCCGCGGCCAAGATCGTCGTCTATTTTGCGGAGAACACAGACGCCGGTTTTCTGAACGCGATCACAACCGCTGTGCACGACAGCACGAATAATCCGTCGATAGTGTCCGTCAGTTGGGGTGGCCCTGAATCTTCCTGGACGCAGCAGGCCATGACGTCGATGGATCAGGCATTTCAGTCTGCCGCAGCGATGGGCGTAACAGTTTGTGTTGCCGCGGGAGACGACGGCTCGACCGACGGAGTAGACGACGGGCTGAACCACGTTGATTTCCCCGCGTCGAGTCCGAATGTGCTGGCATGTGGAGGTACGGAGTTGGTGGCTTCGGGCAATACCATCACCAACGAAACTGTGTGGAACGAACTCGCAAACAATGAGGGCGCGACCGGAGGCGGCATCAGCGATGTCTTCCCGCTTCCCAGTTGGCAGAGTGGGGCAAACGTGCCGCCTTCCGCCAATCCGAATCACAACGTTGGACGAGGTGTTCCGGATGTGGCCGGCGATGCCGATCCAACCACCGGCTACGTTACTCTCGTCGATGGGCAGCCCGACGTGATCGGGGGCACGAGCGCGGTGGCTCCGCTCTGGGCTGGATTGGTCGCGCTCATCAACGAGAGCCTTGGAAAGCCAGCGGGCTTTATCAATCCATTGCTCTATCAAAACCCCAAAGGTGATTTCAATAGCATCACCTCTGGCAACAATGGAGCCTATTCCGCGAGTCCGGGATGGAATCCGTGTACCGGGCTGGGATCGCCGATCGGGAGTCAAGTCGCGGCAGCGTTGGGTGCACCCGCACCGAAAGCCATGAGAATGGGCACGTAGCCGTCGGAGTGTGGAGGCGGCGCGGCCCCGTTGGGGTCGCGCCGCTTATTTGCCCGTGGACGCCAGGAACATTGATGACCGCTGAATGTTGATTGATGGTTGAAACCGAGGTCCAGGTGGGCTCTGGTTCTCAATGAACAATCGGCAATCAACAATTCTAGATTCCGTACAACTCAGCTTCCGACATAACGCGCGTAAAGGCTGCGCGCAAGCCCGGTGTCAGTTGTGCCCTTGATGATGGCCCGCCCATCAGGGAACAGCGTCATCTCATAGGGCTCGCGCCAAAACTTCAGCACGAATTCGTTGTGCCGGACTACGCCGTGCGCTTCGAGCCGCTGCTGCATCTCGGCGAAATCAATCGGCCGGGCACGTTCGTGAATCTGCACCGAGTTTCTTCCGCACATCGTGACGTGCGGACGTCCCTCGCCCGCCAGATGGACAAAATTCCGCTCTCCACACGCCCGGCAGCCCGGGCGCGGATTCGCCGCCGCAATCTCCGCTTGCTCGTTCGTCCATACATCGTACGACCACAAAGTCTTGCGCAGATGCTCCGCCGCTGCGCCCCCCATCACCAACTTCATCGCTTCCGTCGCGGCGATCGACGCCACCAGGTTCACTGCCGTATTCAATATGCCCGAGGTCTCGCAAGTCTCCACCATCCCCCGCGGCGTATCCGGAAAGATGCACGCCAGACATGCAGTTTTTCCCGGCAATACATTCAGCGTAACCCCATAACTGCCCACGGCCGCCGCGTAGATCCACGGCACAGAATTCTTTACGGCATAATCATTCAGCAGATATCGAGTCTCGAAATTATCAGTGCCGTCGAGGATTACATCCATCCCTTCAAGTAACACATCAACATTTCGCGGAACCACGTCCTCGACCCGCGCCTCGACGGCAATTTCCGAATTGAAGGCTGCGATCTTCCGCGCCGCGGCAACGGCCTTGGGCAAGGACTCGGTCGCGTCTTTTTCCTCAAACAGCGATTGCCGCTGCAGATTGCTGGCCTCCACGTAATCGCGATCGATAATCCGCAGCGTGCCCACGCCCGCGCGCCCCAGCAATGACGCCAGCGCCGACCCGGTCGCTCCGCAGCCCACAATCGCAACTCGTCCCGCCGCCAGCCGCTTCTGGCCCTGCGCTCCGATTCCGCGAAACAGAATTTGCCGCGAGTACCGTTCCTCGAACTTTTCTTTCTCTACGCCCTGCCTCATCTCCACCTGCCTCAAGGAGGTCACCAGTTCCGATCCGCAAAACCTTTATTATAAGTGGCTGGACTGCCTCCGCCGCCGGAGGCAGACAACACAGGCCTTCCGCGCTTCATCGAATGTAGGCAACAGGCCCAAGGACATTGTTTGCTGAGACGGTACGCGTCATTCTTCATCTTGATCACGATTACGCTCGGCCCGGCCCTCGCCGCCCGATCGTCAGCATCTTCGTATCCATATCAAGAACCGCAAACCGCACAAACATCCTCAGCTCTCGACGCCTTGTCAGCTTATGCCGGACGCACCATCCAGTCCATCGAACTGCCGGGCGTGCCGGATCGCGACCACTTGCTGCAAATGATCCCGCAGAAAGCTGGTCGGCCGAATCGACCGAGACCAGATTCGCGAGAGCATCCGCATCCTCTTCGCCACCGGACGCTTTGCCGACATCCAGGCTGAAATTACTGCCTCCGGTCCGGAAGTGGTGCTGGCCTTCACCACTTCGCCCAATTTCTTTGTTGGCGCCGTCGACGTGGAAGGCGCTCCCAGCCACCCCAACACCAAGCAGATCCTCAATGCAACGAAGTTCCAGCTCGGCGAACTTTATACTCTCGATAAACTCAACCGCGCCCTGCAGAACGTCCGGCAACTCATGCAGGAAAACGGCTATTACCGCGCCGGCGTCACCGCCGAAAGCAATTCCAACTCTGTCACCCAGCAGATGAATATCCTTCTCCGCATCAATCCCGGCGAGCCTGCCCACGTGGGCGAAGTGAAGGTCACCGGACACTCAACCTTTTCTCCGAGCCAGCTGCAGGATGTCGCTAAAATGCACCCCGGCGAGCGCGTCACGGCTGCGCATGTCACCAATTCGCTTCAGTCCCTGCGCAAGAAATTTCAGAAGCAGCAGCGGGTTCTGGCGCAGGTGTCGATCGCAGAACAGAAATACCGCGCTGAATCCAACGCGGTCGATTACACCTATCTGATCGAACCGGGACCGGTCGTCCTAGTCTCCGCTCAAGGGTTTCGCATAAGCCGCGGCCTCTTGAAAAGAGAAGTCCCAGTCTATGAGGAAAACGCCCTTGACGACGACCTCTTGAACGAAGGCAAGCGCAACCTTCTTGACTATATGCTGAGCCGTGGCCACTTCGACGCCACCGTCGAGATCCAGAAGGAAACCAGCCCCGACACGATTCGGATCACCTACCATATCATTCCCGGGCTGGTGCACAAGTTCGAAGTCATCGCGATCGCGGGAAACAAGTATTTCTCGAGGCAAATGCTTCAGAGCCGGTTGCAGATCCAGCCCTCCGGCACGTTCTTTATCCGCGGGCGCTTCAGTGGAGCCTTGCTCAAGAACGACGTCGCCAATCTCCAGGCGCTTTACGTTTCCAACGGATTTCGCGAGGCCAGGATTCAGACCAAGGTCGACGATAACTATCGTGGCGTGCCGAACCACATCGCGGTTCGCATTCAGATTGAGGAAGGCCCGCAAACCCTGGTAGGTACGTTTCAGATCGTAGGCAACCGCTCGATCCCACAAGATGACTTCCACGACATAGAAACTGAGTCCCGGCAGGCGCTTTCGGAACAGAAACTGGGAGCAGATCGTGAGCGGATTCTCAACCTGTACTTCAACCGTGGCTTTTCTAACGCCACCCTCGACATCATTGCCAAACCTTCACCTGGTCAGCCCAACCATGAAGACGTCACCTACACCATCCAGGAGGGCGAACAATTCTTTGTCAACCAGGTGATGGCCGCCGGGCTCGAGCACACCCGTGACTACATCGTGCAGCGCGAGATTAAAGTAGCTAACGGCCAGCCTTTAAGCCAGCAGGACCTTCTGGATACCCAGAGCAAGCTCTATGACCTCGGCATCTTCAACCAGGTCGACACAGCTGTCCAGAATCCCGAGGGTTCCGATCCGCAGAAAAATATCCTCGTACAGGTGCAGGAAGCCAAACGCTACACCTTCACCTACGGCTTCGGTCTGGAATTCGAAACCGGCCTCCCCTCTGGGACCAGTTCTCCCACGGGCTCTACTGGCGTGAGCCCCCGTGTCGGATTCGATGTCACCCGCCTCAACGTCGGCGGCCGGGACCAGACCCTGACCTTCCAGTCCCACGTAGGCACCCTGCAGCAACGCGGCCTCATTAGTTACGAAATTCCTAAGCTTTTCAACAACGACCGCTTCAAGATCTTCTACACCATCTTCTACGACAACAGTCTAGACGTTGCCACGTTCACCTCGCAGCGGGAGGAGGGTAAAATCGATCTCCGCCAGCAGATCGGCAAGCAACAAGCGAATCACTCCACATCCATCACCTACCGTTTCGATTACCGCTATGTGAAGGCCAGCCATTTGGCTTCAAACTTTTCACCCGCGGAGTTTAGTCTGTTTTCTCTGCCCGCCCGGGTTGGTGGTCCTGGCTTCACCTTCATCCGCGACAAACGGGACAATCCTCTCGAAAGCACCAAGGGCCAGTTCTTCACTCTCGATGGCTTTGCCGCATCCGGTTACTTTGGTTCTCAGGCTAATTTCGCTCGCGCTCTCGCTCAGGATTCCACCTATTACGCCTTTGGGCGCCCAAATCACAAGTTTGTCTTTGCGCGCTCGACCACTCTTGGGACTGGAGCAGGTCTATCGCGGCACTAGAGTCCTTCCGCCAGGGTCATGTCCCCTGAATAACTTGCAGACGGCCTGTCAGGAGAACATTTCGGTGATCCCGCTGCCTGAAGTTTTTTTCGCCGGAGGCGGCAACTCCCACCGCGGTTTTGGGTTAAATCAAGCAGGACCCCGTGATCCCGATTCCGGTTTTCCCGTCGGCGGCTCGGCGCTGTTCGTCAACAGTGAGGAACTGCGCTTTCCCCAGGTCAGCCTGCCTTACCTCGGAGAAGGTTTCGGCTTCGCCATCTTTCACGACATGGGCAATGTTTTCACCGCCGGGCACGATATGCTGAAGGGCTTGACGCGTTGGCATCAGCCCAATCCTTCTCAGTGCTTACAATTCGTCCCCAGCTACTGGCTTTCCATCCATCTCCCAAACGGCTCTGAACCAGTACAACGGTTGCGTCACTCAATTCGACAATTCGGGTTACGACTACACTTCTCATGCCGTCGGTATTGGGTTGCGATACAAGACACCCATCGGCCCTTTACGCTTCGACTTCGGGTACAATTTGAATCCGACGGCGTACCCCGCTGGATTCACGTTGATTACGCAAGCGCCGCCTCCGCCATCGTCGTCGGCGTATTATTCCGCAACATATGCGGCACTTCAACCTTTTTTTCAGTATAGGTCAGCCATTTTAATGAGATTTCGAACCAGACACGATTTCCGTCGTCGCGCTTGCGCTTCTGGTGTCCAGCTCTCTTCTTTGCGCCTGCCCGCGTCTCGGCCGAAGTAGTCGACCGCATCATCGCCACCGTGAACGGCCGCGTTATTTTGCAGTCCGACTGGGATGAAGCCCTCTGCTACGAGGCTCTCCTTACCAATCGCACCCTGGCTCAGTTCAACGATGACGATCGCCGCGCGGTTCTGGATCGCCTCATCGACCAGGAACTTCTTCGCGAGCAGATGAAGTCCGCCGACTTTCCCCATGCCACCGAGGCCGAAGTCGCCGCGCGCGTCGCCGGCGCCCGCAAGCTCTATCCTCACGCCGCATCCAGCGAGGCCTGGCAGTCCCTCCTCGCCGGATACCACCTCACGGAAAAAGACCTTCTCGCCCGCGTTCGGCAGCAGATCGACGTGATGCGGCTCGTGGACGCCCGCCTTCGTCCCGCCGTCCAGATCGATTCCAAGTCCATCGAGGCTTACTACCGTGACCAGTTTGTGCCCAAGTTGAAGCAGGCCGGGGCATCCGAGATCCCTCTCGCCGAAGTCTCCGGCAAGATTCGCGAGCTTCTGACCGAGCAAAAGGTGAGCGAATTGCTCGTCTCCTGGCTGCAGACCTTGCGCTCCGAAGGGCAGGTTCATATCCCCGGTGTCACATCGTCTACGACCGACCCGGGAGTCCAATCGCAGTGAACGAGCCCGCCACCAAGCCCCGCCGCCGCTGGTGGAAGTATCTGCTGATGGTTGCCGCGGCCGGCTTTCTTAGCGCTCTCGCCCTGCTCGTCTACGTCAACACTGATTCATTCCAGTCGCTGGTCCGACGCCGCCTTGTCGCCGAAGTGGAACGCATCACCGGAGGCCGCGTCGAAATCGGCAGCATCCATACCACCCCCTTTCGCTTGCAGGTCGACGTGCGCGGGATCACCGTCCACGGTCGCGAGGCCGCCACCCAGGTACCCCTCGCTCACGTTGACCGCATCGTGGCGCGTTTGAAGATAGTCTCTCTTGTGCGTTCCGAGTTTGGCTTTGACGAAGTCATTCTCGAGCAACCCGTCGTCCACATCGCTTTCTATCCCGACGGTACTACTAATTTTCCGCAGCGAAAGGCCGGCGTCGTGGCCCGCGAAACTACCGTCGAGCAACTTTTTGCTCTTTCCATCAATCGCTTCGAACTCCGGCATGGCCAGATCCTCTGGGACGACAGAACGATCCCCATTGATTTCGCGGCCCGCGATACATCGCTCCAAATGGACTATTCCTTTCTTCGGCGCCGCTACGATGGACGCCTTCTGCTCGGTCTGGTCGACACCAAGTTGATGGACTGCCGCCCCTTTGCATGGATGACCGCCGTGGAGTTCAGCCTGGGGTCGGACTCTGCCGCCGTTCCCTCGCTTAAGTGGAACTCCGGCCATTCTCACTTCTCAGCCAGCGGCCAGATCACAGACTACCGGCATCCGCATCTTCAGGGTTCCTACGACGCCCAGTTCGACCTGGCTGAAGCCGCCTCCATCGGCCGTCGCCGCGAGCTCCGCTCCGGCACGCTTGAACTCAGGGGACATGGCGAGTGGTCCATTGAAAAATTCGTGAGCAACGGTCTGCTCACCGTCCACGATCTCGCCTGGCAGAACGATCAGGTCTCTTTTTCGAAAGCCTCTCTCAACACCGACTATTCGGTCACCGACCAGCAAGTCAAACTTTCCAAACTGCAAGGCAGGATTTTCGGAGGCGGCGTCAATGGGGATGCCGAATTCAATCAGTGGCTCGCGCCCTGGCAGCACCTAACTCCTGCCGCTAGAAAAAGCCTTGAGACAGCTGTCATTTCGGCCGCTCCGCTGCCGAACAAGTCCGGCGCTAAGACGCCCAAGCCAACGGCAATCCAAAGCGCGATCGTTGTTTTACGCCTGCACGATCTCTCCACGGAGGATTTAGCCGAAGCGCTCGACGCCCCCGCACACGTCTATCCCCATTTCCATCCTGTCGCATCCGCCTCCGGTACGCTCGAAACTCGTTGGAAGGGAACTCCCCGCGATGCGGAAGTTCAATTTACCCTCAATCTCACCCCTCCCGAGCACCACGTTCCAGCTCACCTGCGAATCAGCGCCCACGCGGAAGGTGTTTATCACGCCGCCAATGACACTCTGGATCTCCCGCAATTCACACTGACCACGCCCACCAGCCACGTGCAAGCCTCCGGCATACTGTCGGCCTCGTCTGCGGTTCGACTATCCGTTTCCACTTCAAGTCTGGCTGACTGGCTCCCTTTCATCGCCGTCGTTCGCGGTCCCGCGATGTTTCCAGTCGTGCTCAACGGCAGCGCCACCTTCACTGGCGCCATGACCGGCGCGTGGTCTTCACCTCAGCTCGCCGGCGGTCTTCAAGTCGAAGCCTTCGACATCACATTCCCCGCCACCGCCAACACACGCCAACTCAAAACACAATGGGATTCTCTTTCCGCCTCGATTCAGCTTTCCTTCCACGCCGTCACCTTCCACAACGCCACACTGCGCCGGGACGGAACTTCGGCAGAATTCGACACCTCCGCCACGCTCCAACACGGTCACTTCACCCGTGACAGTACTTTCAGTCTTCGTGCCAACCTCCACAATTTTGACCTTGCCCCGCTTCAGGCTCTCGCCGGATATAACTATCCCATCTCCGGCAAAGCCGACATTACTTCCGTGCAGGCCGCAGGCACTATATCCGATCCTCACGGCGAGGGACAGATTCATCTCAGCAATGGCTCCGCCTACGGTGAGACCATTCGGCAATTCGATTCCACCCTCCATGTGGCCCGGGGTGAATTCGCTTTCGATAACATCCATCTCTTCCACGACGACTCAGTCGTCACCGGAAGCGCTGCCTATAGTCCTTCTTCCCGCGCCTTTCGCCTCGAACTCGCGGGCAATAATTTCGATCTCGCTCACGTCGGGCAGATTCATTCGGATCGTTTCTCCATCGAAGGGCGAGCTGATTTCATTCTCAAAGGCTCGGGCACACCTGACGCGCCCTCCATTACCGCCGACGTCCATGTGCGCGACCTCACCTTCGATCATGAACTTGCAGGTGAACTCGACCTGCAAGCGGTTACTCAAGGAAGCGAGCTTCATCTTACAGGCAACTCCCATTTTCAGCGCGGCTCTGTACTGGTCAACGGCACCGTTCAGTTGCGCGGCGACTATCCCGCCAGCCTTTCCTTTCACACCGACCAGCTCGATTTCGACGCTCTCTGGCGCTCTTATTTCCGCGGCCAACTTACGGAACATTCCGCCGTCACCGGTGCTTTCGACGTGCGTGGCCCGCTCCGCCGGCCCGGCCAATGGACCCTCGCCGGCAGCCTGAGCGCTCTCGCCCTCGATGTCGAAAATGTAAAGGTCCACAATCAGGACCCCATTCGATTCTCACTCGCCAACTGGTCGATCAACATCGAGCAACTCCACCTTATAGGGGAGGGCACTGACCTCACCGCGCACGGTTCCGTTCAACTCTCGGACGCGCGTGCAATCGACCTCACCGCCAACGGCCGCCTCGATCTCAAGCTGCTTTCCAGCTTCGATTCTGACTTCACGTCCTCCGGCTTCGTCACGATGAACCTGACACTCGGTGGCACCCTTGCCAAGCCTTTGCCTCAGGGCAGCTTTCAAGTGACCAACGCTGCGCTTTCGTATGCCGGACTGCCCAGCGGCCTCAGCGAACTGAACGGCTCTCTTCTATTCACTGGCGATAACATCCACATCGAGACGCTTACTGCCCGCACTGGAGGCGGAAGGCTTGACCTCAAAGGCGATGCCAACTACCTCAACCGGCAGCTCAACTTCAATCTCACCGCCACGGGTAAGGAGGTTCGCCTGCGTTATCCGCCCGGCGTCAGCTCAACGGCCAACACGGAACTCCATTGGATCGGAAGCCGCTCTGCCTCCACCGTCTCCGGGGACATCAGCATCACCAAGATTGCCGTAACTCCTGGATTCGATTTCAGCGCTTATCTCGAGCGCAGCCGCCAGTTCTCCACCGTCACTGTCGCCAATTCGCCGCTCAGTAACGTGAAACTCGATATTCACGTCCAGACCGCCCCGGAACTTCAGATGCGCACCGCGATCGCCCGCCTTTCCGGCGACGCCGATCTTCGTCTGCGCGGCTCCGTGGCGCGTCCCGCCGTTCTCGGCCGTGTCGATATCCTCGAAGGTAAAGCCACTTTCCATGGCATCCGTTTTACGCTCGAGCGCGGCGACATCACGTTCGCCAATCCGGTTGCCATCGAACCTCAACTGAATCTGCAAGCCTCCAGCCATGTGCGGAACTACGATCTCAACATAACGGTGATTGGCACCCCCGACCGCCTCAATATCAACTACCGCTCTGAGCCTCCTTTGCCTAAGTCAGATATCATTGCGCTCCTCGCGCTGGGCCGGACCAATGAAGAATCTGCTCAACTCCAGCAGCAGTCCGGCCAAAGCGTGTTTTCCGATCAGGCCAGCGATCTTATCCTCAACCAGGCCATCAACGACACTGCCAGCAGCCGTTTCCAGCGCCTGTTCGGCGCCAGCAATATCAAAATCGATCCGCAAGGACTCACCACCATCACCAATCCCGTCAGCAACGGCCCCCAGATCACCATCGAGCAACAGTTCGCCAACAACCTCTCCCTCACTTACTCCACCAACGTGTCTCAGAGTTCGCAGCAGATCATCCAGGGGGAGTACTATGTCAATCGCAGTGTTTCCCTCGTCGGCAACCGCGACCAGAACGGCGTAGTCAGCTTCGACATACAAATTCGCCGTCAGAAGAAATAACGGATGTCGTTGTGAAGGCGCCTTCGAGTCAATCGAAAACGCCGGACGCCGGGCGCAGGAAGCCGGAATCGCATGCCCAACCCGCCGACCTCTCGCCAACTGATGGTCGAATCCCAACTTCGGGAGCGCGGCATCTCCGACCCGCGCGTCCTCGACGCCATGCAGCGTGTTCCCCGCCACGAGTTTGTTCCTGAACCGTATCGCGCCCAGGCCTACGAGGATCATCCTCTTCCCATCGGCGACGGCCAAACCATCTCTCAGCCCTACATCGTTGCCCGCATGCTTGAGTCTCTCCAACTCACGCCCGGCGACAAGGTTCTCGAGGTTGGCACTGGCTCCGGCTACGTCACCGCTCTGCTCGCGGAGCTTGCGGCCCAGGTCTTTTCCGTCGAACGCCACGCAGCCCTGGCCGAGAGTGCCCGCAAACTTCTCGCTACCCTCGGCTATAGCAATGTCCACATCTTCATCGGCGACGGAGCGCTAGGACTTCCTGCCAGCGTCCCTTTCGACGCGATCCTCGTCTCCGCCGCGGCTCTGAGTGTGCCTCCCGCTCTGCCCTCTCAACTCCGCGAGGGTGGACGAATGATCATCCCCGTCGGCTCACCCGACTCTCAGCAGCTCCAATTCATTCGTATGGTCAACGGGCAGCCGGTAAATTCTCTTCGTGAACTTGTCCGCTTCGTTCCGCTCGTTCCCGACCAGGAATGAAGCTTGGAGGTCTACGCAAGAAAGCGCAGGAGGATTACTTGGAGGACAGACGCCACTCATAGCGACGCAATAGGTAGAGGGAATCCTGGTCAACGTCATGCGCATTCTCCGGCGATTCGCCGAGGAAGGCGTTTCGATACGTGTCTCGGAGCGTGCCGTCTCCATAGAGATCGGGAAACCGCGGGCCCGCGAAAGTCAGACGTGTGCTATAGCCGAGCGCAACAATCCCAAGCAGGCAAAAGACCGAGCAGTAGGCAACAATCGCAGGCCGCATCAGACGAGGCGGCGCCAGGCGTCTCGCCCCCATCAGAACGTACCCCATCAGCAGCGGCAAGACCGGCACCCAGAGCCTCGTGTCGAACCAGGGGTAGGCAAACACTATGGCTGCAAATCCTGCCACATACCAGACCGACGCGTCGAGCGTCCGCCGTTTTTCCCAGATTCCGATTGCCGCTAACAAGAGCGCAAGAAATCCGGCGATCCGAACCGGAAGTCCCAATCCTCCCGGCAACTTTGAGACAGGTGCGTTAACCGCCAATTCACCCCATTCGATGGTGTGGTCGTTGAGGTCCGATACGAGATTGCCGATTACTCCTCTCTTGTGAAGAGTCTTCGCATTGAACTGCAGATAGCGGGAATGCAGAAACATTTTGCCCGCCCAGGCCATCGCTACGAAAACGATGAGCGCGAGCGCAATGGATGCGATTCTGTGCCGCCGCAGCCATTGAGGCATGCTCCTGGCCCAGGGCGCTCCACCAACCGCGGCCCAAGCAACAGCCGGAATTAAGGCGATCCCAATCGTGCGCAGCTCAATGCAGACCACCAGCAACGGAACAACGACGGCCAGCCTCCAGTAACGGCCGGGGCCTGTCGCCGCTTCAGCTCGAAGAAGCAGTAGCAGACACGGCATCGAAGCCCCGAAAAAGCAGACATCACTCAGCGGATATGTGACGTGCTTCACCATTACGAATGACAGAAGGGTCAGCAGACAAATGATTTCCGCGGCTTCGGCCTCAAACCCGAACGAACTGCGCAGCACGAAGTAGCTCGCCCAACACCCAATCCCCAATAGTAGGCAATTCAGGGCAACAATCGCCCAGGACTTCCCGATGCCAGCCTTCACGAGCAGAAAAATCAATGCGGGATACCCTGGCGGCCGCATCGATTGTTCACCGTGCACTCGGAAACCATGACCGTCGGCCGCGGAACTTGCCTGCAACAAATAGTCAACTCCGTCGCCCACCAGCCGCAGAGGGCTCGCAATCTGCACCAGATACGCAAGCGAAACCAGCAGCAATGCCAGCCCAGCAGCAAACCGGAAGCGCTGCAACGTGTCCATCATGCTAGGGGATTTCGGGAACGGCGGGAACAGGTGCGGATGAAGTAATGCTTGGTTGGAGCGGCTGGACGAGCTGCTGAGCGGAGTCCTGAGCATACTGCAACAAGCGGTTGGGGAAAATTCCGAGATAGAGCGTCGCGGCAAGGCAGGCAGCCAGCGCTATGCGAAGCGCGAGAGGAACAGGAGTCACCGGAACTTCCTTCCGCGATTCGCGCATGTACATCATCACAATGATGCGCAGGTAGTAGTAAGCGCCCACGCCGCCGTTGACGACGCCGATGATCGTGAGCCAGATCAAGTTGGACTTCACGGCTGCGTTGAACACGTAAAACTTGGCAAAAAAGCCGCCGGTCATCGGGATCCCAATCAGCGAAAGTAAAAAAACGGTAAGCGTGGCCGCCAGCAGCGGGGAACTGCGACCCAGGCCTTCATAGTCTTCCAGCGTCACGTAGCGTTCGCCGGCGTTGGCGAAGTGGCTGACCACGGCAAACGCACCCAGGTTCATCGCAGCGTAAGCCGCAGTGTAAAACATGACTGCGGATGTACCGAGCTGAGGCGCTGCCGCGAATGCCACCAACAAATATCCCGCGTGCGCGATCGACGAATAAGCCAGTAAACGCTTCACATTGCTTTGCACGAAGGCGCTCAAGTTGCCCAAAGTCATTGAGAGCGCTGCCGCAATCCAAATGACCCAGAAGATGGCATGCACGTTAATCACGAAAATGACGCGCAGCAAAACCGCAAACGCCGCCGCTTTGGGCGCGGTCGACATGAAACCCACAATCGGCGCCGGAGCCCCCTCGTAGACGTCTGGGGTCCAGATGTGAAACGGCGCAGCCGCCACCTTGAAGCCCAGGCCCACAAACATGAATGCCACGGCCGCGTACGCCAGCAACGGGATCGGGCCAGCCTGCAATGTCCGGCTGATCTGATCGATGTTTGTCGAGCCGGTGGCGCCAAACATCAATGCCACTCCATAAAGGAAAAACGCCGTAGCAAAAGATCCCAGCAGAAAGTACTTCAGCGAGGCTTCCGCGCTGGCCGCTTCGTGCCGGCGGAATCCCGCCAGCACATAAGAAGAGATGGAGGAAATCTCGAGCGCGATGAAAATTAAAACAAGCTCGATCGCCGACGACATCAGCGCCATGCCGACCGCGCCGAAAAGAATCAGAGCGTAATATTCTCCGGCGCGAATCCGCTGCACCGCCATATATTCGTAAGAGCTAAGGATCACAACGGCAGCGATCGCAATTACCAGCACGTGAAAGAAAACGCTGAAGCCGTCGACCTGCACCATGTTCCAGAACGCCAGCCCCGGAGCCTGCGCCATGAACCAGGTCGCCCCAATCCCCGCCAGAGTTCCCACCAACGCGATCAAGCCCAGAATCTTCTGGCCAACCTTTGCCTCGAGCAGAGGCTCAAGCACCATCACGATCATGCCAAAGACCGAGAGAACAATCTCGGGCAGAATGCGAACGTAATCCGCACTCTGCGGAAGCGCCTGCGAAACCGCTGGGACAAAACTCACCGGCATTGTTGCGGAGATCATTGTGCCGAAAATCATCGTCCCACCACCCTGCTCGCCACTTGCGCGAAGGGAGTGAGAGCGGCCCGAACCGCCGGATCAATCGCGCCCAGCCACAAGATAGGAGCGACGCCCATCACCAGCGCCGCCGCCGCACACGGCCAAACCGCCAACTTCTCGAATCCCGAAAGATCGCGAAGCGAATTATTCACCGGGTTCGTGACTTTGCCGTAGAAGACGCGCTGGTACATCCAGAGGAGATAGACGGCGCTCCAAATTATGCCCGTTGCTCCGAGTATCCCGTAAACCGCCTTGTCCTGGAACGCGCCGCTCAAGACCAGAAATTCACCAATGAACCCATTCAGCAGAGGCAGACCCACTGATGCCAGCACGATCACCAGATAGGACGCGGCATATACCGGCAGGGGAGTGGCCAAGCCGCCGAACTCGCTGATCTCGTAAGTATGACGGCGCTCATGCAGAATGCCCGCCAGCATGAATAGCCCGCCGGTCGAAATTCCGTGAGCCAGCATCACGAACATCGCGCCATTCAATCCGGCCTGCGTGAAGCTGAAGATTCCCAGCACCACAAATCCAAGATGGCTGACCGACGAATACGCGATCAACTTCTTCATATTGGGCTGGACCATCGCCACCAGCGCGCCATAGATGATTCCGATCAAGGCGAGCGTCATGATCCACGGAGCGTTGCGCCGCGCTTGTTCGGGGAACAGACCGAGATTGAAGCGCAGCAATCCATATGTGCCCATCTTCAGCAGCACCCCAGCCAGCAACACCGACCCTGCCGTGGGAGCTTCCACGTGAGCGTCCGGCAACCATGTGTGAAAAGGGAACAGAGGAACCTTCACCGCAAACGCCAGAAAGAATCCGAGGAAGAGCCACTGCGCAGCCGCCGGGAACTTCGGCACGGCGCCGCTGGCGATCTGGTCGCGAATCACCACAAAGTCAAAGCTGCCAGTATGCGCATAAAGCCACAGAATCGCCGCCAGCATGAACACCGAGCCGATCATGGTGTACATGAAGAACTTCACCGCGGCATAAACTTTGCGCTCGTGGCCGAAGATGCCAATCAGCAACGCCATCGGGATCAGTGTGGCTTCCCAGAAGAAGTAGAAAAGGAACAGGTCGAGCGAGGTGAAGACGCCGACCAGCGCCGTCTCGAGGATCAATAACAGGATGAAGAATTCTTTCGCGCGCTCGTGGATCGACTTCCAGGAAATCAGCACGCACAGCGGCATGAGAAAGGTAGTCAGCATCACCAGCCAGAGGGAAATGCCGTCGACTCCCATGTGGTAGTGGATATTCGGAGTAGAGATCCAAGGCACGTCGATTTCGTAGTGGAATCCAGTGCCAAGGTAAAGAGGACGACGAAAATAGACAGGCAGATGGAGAGAGAGAACAAATGTTAGCAGCGAGACGACCAGCGAAAAAATGCGAATGTCGCGATCGCGGCGAGGAAACAGAAGCAGCAGCAATCCCCCAACGAGAGGGGCGAACGTCACCAAGGTCAGGATTTGATGGTCGATCGTGTTCATCGCACGCCCATCCAAATCATGAAAGCAATTACGACAGCCGAACCCGCTGCAATCCATCCCGCATACGAGCGAATGTTGCCGGATTGCATGTGGCGAACCTCGTCGGAAACATGGCGCGCGCCGTCGCCCGCGTCATTCACCGCCGCATCGATAATTTTCCGGTCCACCTCTTGCCAGAGGATTCGAGTCGAGCCGTCGATCAGCGGCTTGACGAAAAGCACAGCGTACAGTTCGTCGATGTAGTATTTGTGTGCCACTGCTTGGTAGAAGCCGCCGAGTCCATCTGCAATCCTCTGCGGAAGCTCAGGCCGCTTGTAATAGAGCAGGTAGGCCAAGCCCCATCCCGCAAAAGCCACAAGCACTGACACCCCCATCAGCAAATATTCGGTGGTGCTGCTTGCGACCTCTGCGGCAGGTTCTCCCGCTCCGAAGACGGGTGCAAGAAAATGTTCGAAATGGTTGCCCCAGCCCACGAGTCCACCGACGAGCGAAAGCACCGCCAGGATCATCAACGGCACCAGCATCACCATCGGACTCTCGTGCGGCCCACCCTGTCCATGAGCGCCGTGTCCATGGGAGCCGTGCGCGTCAACCGCAGCTCCGCGGTAGTCGCCGAAAAACGTCATGTACAACAGGCGAAACATATAGAAGGACGTAATAAACGCTGTGACCACGCCAATTCCCCAGTACACCGCGCTCACCTGATAAGCCTTCCAGAGAATTTCGTCCTTGCTCCAGAACCCGGCCAGTGGCGGAATCCCCGCAATCGCCAGTGTCGCGATCCCCATCGTGAGGAACGTCCACGGGATATACGATTTGAGCCCGCCCATCTTGCGCATGTCTTGCTCGCCGCCGACGGCATGAATCACCGACCCCGCGCCTAAAAACAGCAGGCCCTTGAAGAAGGCATGAGTCATCAAGTGGAAGATGCCCGCCGAAAAAGCGCCCACGCCGCAGGCCATGAACATGTAACCAAGTTGAGAGACCGTCGAATACGCCAGCACCTTCTTTATGTCGGTCTGCGCAATGCCGATGGTGGCGGCGAAGAACGCGGTCAGTGTACCGATGATCGCCACCACCATCAGCGCGGTCGGCGCGCGTTCGAAGATGACGTGCGAGCGGGCGACCATGTAAACTCCCGCCGTCACCATGGTGGCAGCGTGGATCAACGCGGAAACCGGAGTCGGGCCTTCCATCGCGTCCGGAAGCCAGACGTACAACGGTATTTGCGCCGACTTGCCGCACGCGCCCACCATCAGCAGAATGCCGATCGCTGTCAGCAATCCCACCCCGGCAGTCTCGGACTGCAAGGGAACTACAGTGCGGAATACCTGCTCGAAATTCAGCGATCCAAAATGCTTGATCATCAGAAACAACGCAATCAGGAATCCGAAGTCGCCAATGCGATTGACGATGAACGCTTTCTTACCCGCCGATGCCGCCGAATCTTTCGTGAACCAGAACCCGATCAGCAGATACGACGCCAGCCCCACGCCCTCCCAGCCGATGAACATCACCAGATAATTGTTCGCCAGCACCAGCGTCAGCATGAAAAACATGAACAGGTTCAGATAGCTGAAGAAGCGGTAATAGCTCGGATCCTCCCACATGTAGCCAACCGAGTAGATGTGGATCAGGAATCCCACTCCGGTAACCACCAGCAACATCACCAAAGAGAGTTGATCAAGATAGAAGGTGAAGTCCGCGCTGAAGCCGCGTGATGCGGATCCAGTGCGCGAGGAACTCATGGTAGGGAAGGGACAACGAAGAGAAACGTGCTGCGACCCACAAAGCCCTCGCAAAAGCCGCTCCGCTAAAGAAAAGTGCAACCGCGGTCACGCCCGGACGCGAAGCCTTCTTCCCAAGAAAGCCGTTGATCGCAGCCCCCGCCAGCGGCAGCATCGGGATCACCCAGAGATTGAGGGACGGATTCATAGTTTGAGCAGGTTCACCTGGTCCACATTCAAAGTCTCCCGCGTGCGATAAACCGCGATGATGATCGCCAGTCCCACGGCCGCTTCCGCCGCCGCCACCACCATCACAAAGAAAACGAATACCTGGCCGGCCAGCGCATGCCAGTGTGCCGCGAATGCCACAAACGAAAGATTCACGCCATTCAACATCAGCTCAATCGACATGAAGATGGTGATAATGTTGCGCTTGATCAGAAATCCAACCACGCCCACGCAAACAGAAATCCGCTGAGCAGCAGATAATACGAGAGCGGCACATACGCCGGCACCATCAGTCCGCCTTCCCCGCCGCAGCCTCCGGCGTACTGGCCAGCACCACAGCGCCCATGATGGCAATCAGGATCAGCACGGAGGTGACTTCGAACGGCAGCAGGAAATCGTGAAACAGAAGTTGAGCGATCTCCGTGGGATGCCCGGGCAACGCCCCGATCGCCACGGACTCGGTTCCGGATTGCCGCAGCACTACCCACGCCATCAGAACGCTGCCGGTCAGCATCCCGGGCACGCCAAGCAGAAGAGCGACGCGGCTGCCTTGGTGTGCTCTTCTTCGCCGGCGTTCAGCAGCATGATGACAAACACAAACAGCACCATGATGGCGCCGGCATAGACAATGACCTGCACGGCGGCGACAAACTCCGCGCCCAGCAGCAGATATTCCCCGGCCAGCGCAGCCATGACCGCGATCAGCGACAGCGCGCTATTGATGGGATGCCGCTGCGCCAGCAGGTTTACCGCCCCGCCCGCGCAAACCGCTCCGAAAGCCAGAAATAAGATAAGATGCATCATGAGATCATTTCTCAGTTCTCAGCTCTCAGTTCTCAGAAAAAGCCCCTGATAGGCAACTCCTCAGACGGCGTCCTTGCGCCGTTAACTGAGAATTGAGAACCGGGAACTGAGAACTTGCTTTTAGTCCCTACCAGGCCACGGCAATCGCCGTGGCCACCAGATTCGCAATCGCCAGCGGCAACAGAAACCTCCAGCCAAACGCCATCAACTGGTCGTAGCGGAAGCGCGGCAACGTCCCGCGCACCCAGATATAAAGAAAAAGAAAACAGAAAACCTTCGCTGCGAACCAGAACACGCGGCAGCAACGCCTGCACCAGCGGCGGCCCAAACAGCGGCCCATGCCATCCCCCCAAAAACAGCAGCGTGGCCACGCATGCCACCGTAATCATGTTGGCGTATTCGGCCATGAAGAACATGGCAAACTTCATGGCGCTGTATTCCGTGTGATATCCCGCGACCAGTTCGGTCTCGGCTTCGGGCAAATCAAACGGAATGCGGTTGGTTTCCGCATAGGCGGCCATCAGATAAATGAAGAAGCCGACGAACTGCCCATGAAAAATATTCCACCGCGGAATGAATCCCCAGAAATGTCCGCCCTGCGCATCCACGATCGCGCGCAGGCTGAAACTGCCGGACTGGATCAGGACCCCCACCAGCGAAAGCCCCAGCGCAATCTCATAACTCACCATCTGCGCGCTGGCCCGCAGTCCGCCCAGCAGCGAATATTTGTTATTCGACGACCATCCCGCCAGCGCCACGCCATACACGCCCAGCGAGGTAATGCCCAGAATCAGCAGCAGCCCGATGTTTACGTCGGTGATCTGCAGCGGGATGCTCGTGCCAAAAATCGTCATCGAGTTGCCAAACGGGATCACCGAAATCGAAGTCAGTGCAAAGATCAGAGCCATCATCGGCGCCGCAAGAAACAGCGGCTTGTAAACGTGCGGTGGAGTCAGGTCTTCCTTGAACAGAAATTTCATTCCGTCGGCAGCGGCTGCAGCAATCCAAACGGCCCAACCCGCTGGGTCCCCAGCGGTTCTGCATGCGGCCCACCACTTTGCGTTCCAGCCAAACCGTGTAGGCGACCGCAGTAAGCAGCACGATGAGCACGATCACAGACTTGATCACCGACACGAGGATGAAGACGCCCACCGACAATGCTGTTGCTTCCTCTCCAAAAGCCGATTCGCAAAACTGATTGTCAAGAAATGGATCAGTCCGCCGCAACTTCAGCGGGCTTGACCTCGTGACTCTCGATCACCGAATTCAATGTGCGTGAATATCGCCCCAGAGTTCCGGAACTGAAGAGATTATCGTTCGCCGGAGCAATGGATTCCCGCCTCGTGCGCTACTCCGGGTCCGGCCTTGGCGAGCGACGTATGCTGGCTGTTGCCCGCCAGCAGATTCATGCGTGAAACGTCATAGCCCGGAACCAGCCGCTGAATTTCCTCCAGAATCGCCGTCGGATCGAACGGGCTCATCTTCGGCTCCAGCCCGTGCGCCTCGAGCCAGACCGCATGCCGGTCGGCCTCGCCCGATTGCGCTCCGCGCGACTGGCCCATGTCGGCGTGCGTTCCGCCGCCGAACGGCACGAGTTTGCGAACGTCAAAACCCATGGCGTCGGCGATGCGCACGATCATCTCGAAGTCGGACTTCGTGCCCGTGACCTCGCCGGCTTTATTCACCAGTTGCAGGTCGCCGCAAGTGTTCGTGAACGTGCCGGATTTCTCGTAGGCATTCGCCGCCGGCAACACCACGTCGGCCATCATCGCTGTCTCGGTCAGAAACATGTCTTGCACTACGACAAAGCTCTTCGAGAACGCGAACGGATCGATATTCAACCGTCCCACGGGATTCGATCCGACAACATACAGCGCTTTCAACTTGCCCGCCTTTCCTGCTTCCACCATGCCAGACAAATCGAGGCCCGGCAGCCTGCGGAATTTCTCCCCACTCCTCGTGAAACTCGCTGCTTCCGCTGGTGGGTGATATCCCGGCAGCAAATCAGGATACAGGCCCATGTCGGCCGCGCCGCGCGAATTGGCATAGTCGGCCAGACAGACAAACTTCGCTCCCGAGACCGCGGAACCGAACTTCACCAGGCTGGAAACTCGCCGCCCCGGAGTTCGGCGCCGAAAACGATAACCAGATTCTTTTCGCCGCGCAGCTTGTCGCGAAGCGCAATCCAGCGTCCTCGTTGTGGCGATTATCCGAGCCAGACGCATCCGCAGCGGAGTCATCTCCGGCAAGAAACGCCGCAACCTTACCTTCCGCCCCGGCGCGATCTGCACGAAGCTCGTTGCCTGCCGCCGCAACTTGATCGGCTAGGAATTGATCACATACAGCCGCGCGCGATGCAGGCGAACATTGTTGCGAATCTGCCAGGCCAGCAGCGGATGCTGCTCGGTGGGATCATTGCCGATCAACAGAATCGCAGGCGCAGTGAAGACCTCCGCCATGCTGGCCGTGGCGTCCGCTTGCCGCGAAGCGCGCCGCGAAAGCAGGGAAGTCGGCCGTGCGGTGATGGTCCACGTTGTTCGTCTTCAGAACCACACGCGCAAACTTCGAGAGCAGATAAGCTTCTTCGTTTGTGGTGCGGGTCGAGCCGATCACGCCAATCGCCGTCCCGCCGTCGCGTCGCGAATTCCGCGAACTTCTTGCCGATCAGCTCAAACGCTTCTTCCCAGGTGGCGGGAGTGAGCTTGCCATCCTTGCGAATCAGAGGCTGCGTCAGCCGCTCTTCGTGATTCGCAAAGTCGAAGCATAGCGGCCCTTGATGCAAAGAAAATCCCCGTTCGTGCCGCTCTTGTCGCGGTTGTCGCCACGGACAATCTCCATGCCGGTGTCCTCGCGGCGCACGCCCAGCGTGGTTTTGCAGCCGTCGCCGCAGTGCGTGCAGATCGTGCCCACATGCTTCATCTCCCACGGACGCGTCTTGTAGCGATACGCGCCTGAAGTCAGCGCGCCCACCGGGCAGATGTCGATGCACATCCCGCACTCTTCACACTCCAGGTGATCTTCTTTATTAGGTGCGATGATCGAACTCACGCCGCGGTTCTGCACCCCCAGCGCCCAAACGTCCATGCCTTCACCGCAGACGCGCACGCAGCGGTAGCAGAGAATGCAGCGCGGCCGGTCGAAAAACACTACCGGCGACCACTGCTGCTCGTCTTTATGATTCTTCGCCTCCATGAACTTCGATCGGCGGCGCCATAAGAGAACGTCATATCCTGCAGTTCGCACTCTCCGCCCGCGTCGCACACCGGACAATCCAAAGGATGGTTCCCCAACAGAACTCCAGCATCGACTTGCGCGCCTGCTTGATCTCTTCGCTATCGCTGGTGACGATCATGCCTTCACTGACCACGGTCGTACAGGCGGTCTGCAGCTTCGGCATTTTCTCGATTTTCACCAGGCACATGCGGCACGCGCCGCA
>CAVYVQ010000011.1:0-78141 GCA_963771895.1 uncultured Acidobacteriaceae bacterium
TTCGTCGAGGCTGACCAGGCGTTTGGTGCGGCGGTAGAGATTCACGAACTCCTGCGCCAGCACGGTGCGAAGCCAGCCTTCCAGCGATCCGCGGCCGGTGAAGGAGGCGAGCTTGGAAATCCGCTCACCTTCGCGCGTGGTAGTGCCGTAGAGTTCGGCGTAGAGACTGTCGGCGAGATCGCGGGCGGCGGAGTCCTCACGCGCGATGCGCAGTGCGGACTGGTAAAGCTTTTCACGATAGCGGGAGAGGAAGAGTTCCCAGGCGGCGTTGTGGCCTGCGGCGCAGGCTTGGGCGAGCGCTAGTTCCTCGACGCGCAGAGTCAGCAGAAACGTGCGGCCCTCGGCTTCGGTGCTACCGGCGGGCAGATACCTTGCGGCCACTTCACACAGAATCGCGGCGAAAGATTCGCGGGCGAGGCCGATATTTTCGCAGCCGCCTTTCGCGTGCAGTTCGGCGAGGAGACCGGCGACTGCCGATTGCACCGCAGCGGAGATCGGTTTCGTGGCACGCATCAAAAGAAAAGAGTACGACGAGAACTATCTGCGATGCTAGTGGTGTTCTCGTTATGGGTCATGCAGCGAAAGACCTCGGGGGCTAAAGCCCAGCGCACAATACCAGACCTCGGACGCAGGCCTGAAGGCCTGCTCCACTCTGCCGGGAAGGCCAGGGCCGCCTTAATTTCTTAGACGCGTGCAGGGTTAATTTTGGCCGTAAGGGTTGCGGTTTATTTCGTTCTTCCGGGGAGTCGAGAGGGTGACGCGCCCCGTGGAGCTGGCAGCTACAGCCTCCTGGGACCGGGACGCGCCGCCCCGCGAGGGGAGGAAAGTTATGCATCGGAGGTTATTTGTGGCAGTGATCGGGGTGGTGGCGATCGTGGCCGGAATGGTCTGCGTGGACCTGCGGCCGGTTCATGCTGGGGAGCAGCCTTCTGCCTCCGGCTACAAGGTGCTGGAGCCGATCCGGCACGGAAGTCTTACGGTGTTTCCCGTGGTCGCTGCCAAGTCCTATGCCACCAGCGAGTTTCTGACGCTGGATGAGGGATTGCGATCCGGAGAAGTGGTGGTGACCGAGTATGGAAATGTTCGCGGGCTGGTGCGACGTCGCGTTACACCGGCGGTACAACGCGAAACCGCCGAGGTGAACCGGCTGGTGCTGATCAACAACTCGAAGCGTCCGCTGCTGCTTCTGGCCGGCGAGATTGTTACCGGAGGTAAGCAGGACCGCGTGATTGGGAAGGACCGTATTGTGCCTGCGGAAAGCGATCCTGTGGATCTTAGCGTGTTCTGCGTGGAGCCCGGCCGGTGGGTCGCGACCAGCGAGCACTTCGGGACGTCAGGGGCGACCTACGGCGGTGCGATTCACGGGGCAGTGCCCGGCACCATGATGGCTCAACCTTCGGTGCGCGCCAAAGCCATGGGCGACAAGGATCAGAACCAGGTTTGGGCGGAGGTGAGGAAGCAACAGCAGTCGATGGCGGTCGAGGTCGCGGCGGCTCCAGCCGCGAGCGGGGAAATCCAATCCACCAGTTCGTACGCGCGCGTGATGGAGAACAAAGACGTGAAACAGAAAGTGGACGAGATTGCAGCGCCGATCGAGCGCAACTATGAAAGCTTGATCAAGCAACTGCGCGATCGTAAGGCGGTGGGCGTGGTGGTGGCGGTGAACGGGCGCATCATCTGGGCCGACGTTTTCGCCAGCACGGAGCTGCTGGAAAAATATTGGCCGAAGCTGGTGCGCTCCTATGCGTCAGAGGCGGTGGTGACACGGGCGAAAGGCGGCGAGGCCAGCATGGCGCAGGCCGAAGCTTTTCTGGGAAACCTGGAAGGACGCAGAGAAACGATCGAGAGCGAACCGGGAGTTTATCGTCATACAGAGGTGAATGGCGATGGATTCAAGGCGTTCGCGCTGACTTCGCTGCTGCCGAAGACGGGGTTCGAGGTGCATGTGGCGAAGATGGCAGAGTGAGAAAAACAGTGGTCAGTGGCTAGTGGTTGCTAGTGGTCAGTGGTCAGTAAAGCTGGGCACGGTTCTAATGGTCAGTGGCGAGTAAACAGTGGTCAGCCGCACGCGGCACTGGCCAGTGATCACTGATCACTGATTACTGGCCACTGACGTTTGGTACCAGTTTCTCCAGGCGGCGGGGTCGTTGGGCAGGCGTTGTCCGGTAATGTCGGCTAGGGCCTGGAATGCCCAGCCTCGGGTTTGAGCATCGAGCGTGGGATCGCCGGAGTAATCAATCAGTTGCGGCACGGCGGTCAACCGCTGCTGGTGGCTCAACATGCCGGATTGCGCCAGACTGCAAGCGGCACGTTCGCGCACTATCGGCGAGGGATCATTGTGCATGGCGTTGAGCAGGGGGACGATAGTTGAAGTTGTTCCCACCAAAGCCAGGCCTTCGACGGCCCAACGGCGCGAGTCTTCGTCTGAGTCTGAGTCTGAGTCTGAGTCTGAATTTTTGCCGGAACCCTTCAGGTGGGCGGTCAGCACCTGGACTATTCGATTCGTCTCAACGCCGCGGTTGCCGAGCAAGCCCAGAGTCCACAAGGCCCAGATTTTTTGCGCGTGATCGGAGGATTTGGCCTTCCGGACGAGCGCGTTGACTGTCGACTCGCTCTTGGTTAGTCCATAGGCCGCGAGTTGAATCTCGATGGCGGAAGCGCGCACGCTCTGGTCGTTAGAATTGAGTGCGACCGTGGTCAGTTCGCCGAGTTGCGCATCCCATTTGAGTTTGCCGCGCCAGGCATCGAGGCGCGCTTCGATCTGAGCTTCGACCCGGGCCTGGCCTTTTTCGGTACCTTCGGAGCGGGTCACGGCGCGCTCGAGAAGGATCTCGGCTTGCTTCTGCGGCCTCTGGCGATCCAGATCGCGATCTGAAAGTGTGCCGGAAGACACTGGAGAATCTGTTTGCGGCGAGAGTAGGCTAGGGATCTTTCCCCAAAGCGCGCCGGGGCCTCCAGCGCTCGATACGAGGAGCGCGACCGCTGCACCTAGAATTATGGCGACGAGGTGAGGCAGGCGCAGGTTCCGGGTGCTTGGCTGGGCGGAGGCGGAACCGTCTGACGCGCCGGACCTGGCTCCGAATGTGGCTCCGGATATGGCTTCGGACGAAACTGAAGCGGACGAGGGCGAGGCAAGGTTCGCGACGTCCGGAGTCGGACCGAGCGTGCAATAATCAGGCGTGGGCTGCGGGGGCGCGTCCGGAGGGCGCGTGCCCCCATCTGCATCTGACGCCGGCAGTTTCGGTCGAGCTACGTCCATAAGCTAGTTTAGGGGCGACGCGGAATGGGGTAAAGTTACTTCGGGGCCCCGCCCAACCGAGATCAAGGCAAAATCGCGGCCACCTGTGGCCGGAAATCGGCATCGGAATACAACGCGGCGGTCGCGGGGAATCTTGCGGAGGAATCATGTCCACCAGAGGAACCACAATGCGCGGTTGGTTATGGGCGTCACTCGCACTGCTGATCAGCGGAGCCGTTTTAGCTGCGGCTGGCCCAGGCTATAAGGTCATGAACACTTATAAGGTAGGTGGCGACGGCGGCTGGGACTACCTGACCGCGGATGCGGGGGCGCGGCGGCTTTATATTTCGCGAGCGACTCACGTCATCGTGCTCGATCTCGATTCCGGCAAGACGGTGGGCGACATTCCGGACACGCAGGGAGTTCACGGCATCGCGCTGGCTCCTGAGTTGGGGCGCGGCTTTACCAGCAACGGCCGCGAAAACACGGTGAGTATCTTTGATTTGAAGACGCTTGCGGTCAGCGGCAAAGTGAAAGTGGGGGAGAATCCCGATGCGATTCTCTACGATCCGGCAACGCAGAGGGTCTTCACATTCAACGGCCGCAGCCAGGATGCGACCGCCATCGATGCAGCCAAGGGCACGGTGCTGGGCACGATCAAACTGGACGGCAAGCCGGAATTCGCAGCCAGCGACGGCAAGGGAGAGATATTCGTAAACATTGAAGACAAGAGTGAATTGACGGTGATTGATCCGAACAAGCTCGTGGCGAAGTCGTCGTGGCCGCTGGCGCCTTGCGAATCGCCCTCAGGATTGGCGATGGACCGGAAGAATCGCCGGCTGTTCGTGGGCTGCGACAACAAGATGATGGCGGTGGTAAATGCGGATACCGGCAAAGTGCTGGCCACACCTGCGATCGGTGAGGGCGTGGACGCAACCGCATTCGACGATGAAAGCGGTCTGGCTTTCGCGTCCTGCGGCGAAGGCGTGCTGACGGTGTTGCGCGAGGAGTCGCCGGATGGATTCAGCGTCGCGGAAAATGTTCCGACGCAGCCGGGCGCGCGTACCCTGGCCCTCGATTCGAAGACGCATAACGTGTTTGTGGTGACAGCGAAGTTTGGTCCGCCTCCGGCGGCGACGGCGGATAACCCGCATCCCCGGCGGACGATTCTGCCCGACAGCTTTGTGGTTCTGGTCGTGGGCAAATGAAGCGCCTTTTCGGTTACTGGCGAGTTGCGGTTTCATTTGCGCTGGCAATTGTTCTGTTAGCTACGTGCGGGGTCGAGCCCTGCGTGGCTTACTCTGTGCTGACCCACGAGGAGATCGTGGATCTGAAATGGAAAGACAGCCTGCTTCCCATGCTAAAGAAGCGATTTCCGGCGGCGACGGATGACGATTTGAAGAAGGCGCACGCCTTCGCCTACGGCGGGTCGCTGGTGCAGGATATGGGCTACTATCCCTTCGGCAATAAGTATTTCAGCGACCTTACCCACTACGTTCGCAGCGGCGACTTTATCGTCAACCTGCTCAAGGAAGCGTCTGACATCAACGAATATGCCTTTGCGCTGGGCGCGCTGGCGCACTATTCCGCTGACAACAGCGGACATCCTACGATCAATCAGGTGGTCGCCATCGAGTTTCCCAAGCTCGCAAAGAAGTTCGGGAAAGAGGTGACTTACGAGGACAACCCGAAAGCGCACATCCGCACGGAATTCGGCTTCGACGTAACCCAGGTGGCGAAGAACCGCTACACTTCCGACAGCTACCACGATTTCATCGGCTTCGAGATTCCGAAGCCCGTGCTGGAGCGGGCGTTTCTCGATACCTACGGCATTCCACTGAGCGACGTAATCAAGAACGAAGATCTGGCTTTCGGAACGTTTCGGCGGGCCATCAGCACAGTGATTCCGGAGATGACACGGGTGGCGTTGATCGCGCGGAAAAAAGAGATCGTTGCCGAAACACCGAACTTCCGGGCGCGCCAGTTCCGGTATTATTTGTCGCGCGCGAGCTATCAGAAGGAATGGGGCCGGACCTATCAAAGCCCGGGCTTTGGAACGCGGGTGCTGGCGTTTTTTCTTAAGTTCATGCCCAAAGTGGGGCCGTTCAAGGCGCTCGCCTTCAAGATTCCCACCAAGCAAACTGAGGACCTTTACATCGCCAGCGTCGACCGGACGGTGGAGAATTACACGAAGCTGTTGCAAGAGGCTGCTGTGGGAAAAGTCCAGCTTACGAACACCGACTTTGACACGGGGCACGAGACGCGCGCCGGGGAATACGGCCTGACCGATAAGACATATGCCCGTTTGCTCGATCAGTTGGCTGGACACAACTTCGATCAGATCACGCCCGACTTGCGGGCCAACATTCTAGCCTTCTACTCCGATCCGGGAGCGCCGATTGCGACCAAGAGAAAGCCCGCAGACTGGCAAAAAACTGAGGCCGAAGTGGAAAAACTTCGGGCGCTGCCGGACTCGCCGCCGGCAGGCAAGGCGACTACTGAGATCACTCCCGGAGCCCCGGAGCCAGGAGAAATCTTCGAGGGGGTTTCTGCGGCGATTCGCCCCTGAGGGATTCGCGCCGCGCACGAGACTCGAACGACCGTTCGGTTGTCAACGGTCCGGCTTGCCATGTATTATCTCTCCACTTTACCTGCCCGCGTTCGCCCGCTTCACGAACGGTATCGAACTAACTGTGGGCCTTCTGAGGGTTTCTAAAATGACGGTTGTGGACGACAAGTTTTTCCAGGCGCGGGTCACCCGACGCGTGGACTTCGCGCCCGATCTGTGGATGTTCCGCATTCAGCCGGGCGGACCATTCAATTTTGCTCCCGGGCAATATGCCACGCTGGGTGTTGAGGACGGCGGCAAGCGCATCGAACGTCCTTATTCGATTGTGTCGTCTCCCAGCGAAGGCGAAATCGAATTCTTTTTCGAGCTGGTGCCTGAAGGAGCGCTCACGCCCCGGCTGTACAAGCTGCAGCCGGGCGATGGATTGCTGATGCGCAAAGTGCCCAAGGGGAGATTCACGCTCGACACGGGAAACGGGCGCACAAATCATTTACTGGTATCCACGGTGACAGGGGTGGCCCCGTTTGTGAGCTTTATCCGCACGCTGTCGAAAGACTGGAAGGAAGGCCGTTTCGACGGCACCCACCGGCTATACCTGCTGAACGGCGCCAGCCGTCCCTGGGAGTTCGGCTACAAAGACGAATTAACCCGCTTTGCCGAAGAGTTGCCATGGTTGAAATATGTTCCTACAGTAAGCCGGCCATGGGATCACGCCGACTGGCCGGGAGAGATCGGGCGGGCTGACGATATCCTGCGCAAGTACGCGGACTCGTGGGGGCTGGACGCCGGCAATACTCACGCCTATCTTTGCGGCCATCCCGACATGATCGCGAACAGCAAGGCGATCCTGAAGCGCCGCGGTTTCCTGGATAAGACAGCGATCAAGGAAGAGATTTACTGGGTGCCAGCGAAGTAGTTGCCAGTACCGAGTGCCGAGTACCTAATCTCGATCACGCCTGGATTTTCAGCTACCGGTCGCGGCGGCGCAGGTAGTCGATAAACATTTGTTCTACCGGCTTGTCGTAGGCCATGAGGACGTGACGGACGGTGCGGCCGCTGACCACGTGGCAGACCTCTTCGGCGAGATTCTTGGCGTGATCACCGGCGCGCTCGAGGGACTGGGTCATGAAGATGACCTGCAGGCTGGCCTGGCGAGTAATGTTTTCGGGATTCTCGATGTGGCGGAGGAAGATGAGATTGCGCAGGCGGTCGATCTCGCCATCGGCGCGGAGAACGTCGACGGCTTTGCCGACGTCGCGGGCAGAGAAGGCGTCGCCGACATCGGTAAGCATTTTTTCGAGGATGGTGGCCATGTGAGTGAGGTCGCGAGTGTCGTCGGAATCGATGCGGCCGGCAGCCGCTTGAGCGCTGTTGGCGAAGCTGAGAAGCAGGTCGCCGATGCGCTCCAGGCTGATCATGAACTTCATGCAGGCGAGAAGTTCGCGGGCCTCGGCGGGTTCGACTTCGGTGATGGCAGTGGTAACGGCAGTGTCGATTTCCATGTCGAGCGTGTCGAGTTCGCGCTCGCGCTGGCGCAGAGAGTTCAACAATGGGCTGGATCCGGTAGCAATACCTTCGGCAGCGGCTCCGGCGGCTTCCTTCGCCAAGCGACAGGCTTCGACGGTCCGGCGGACGATGTGACGGTGGGCCGGTTCGGGTGGCAAGCTCTCAACGCGGGCAGTGCTCATGAGGGTATCCCTCTGGCGTGGGCCGGAAGGGCGCGGACCTGTTAAATGTGATTTTGCCGTACCCATCACCGGATCGTCAACGGCTAAGCATAGGTTTTCTTTTTCTGACGTGGGTTAAAGGGTTGTGAATTCTTGGTCATTTCTTTCGGCGGTGGGTAGTGATGCAGGCAGCGAGGGCGGGACGCCCCTTCGGCAAGCTCAGGGCAGGCTCTCGCGACAGCCGGCGAGACGTCGGCGACTGCTGCGCGAGTTGCTATTTCTTCCGCCTTTGCTGCTGCTTGGCTCCCTTGCGTTGCTGTTTCTGGTATTTCTTCGCGGCTTTGCGTTGTTTCTTGGCTATCTTCTTTGAGGCTTTTTGCTGCTGCTTGGCCGCCTTCTTGGCCTCGCGGCTGTTTTCGCCGATACTTCTGTTTTCACGTTGGGCGCTGGCGGGCATCGACCATGCGACGGTTAGGGCGGCTAGCAGTATGAAAGCGGCTACTCGTTTCATGACATCTCCGAACGGAAGATCCTGCGGCAATCTTAACACCGAGGCTGTGCCCGGCAGATGAAACGACGGTAACTGCCTCCGGGCACCGGCTTCGCCCAGGCTTGGACGGCCGAGGCGGCCATCACCACGTGTGCCGTAGTTGTTCTTGTGTTCGTCTTCTCAGGCCGTGGGGAGGGTGAAGAGGAAAGTCGAGCCGTGGGCGAGGTCGCTTTCGGCTCGGATGGAGCCGCCGTGGGCGAGCATGATGTGCTTGGCGATGGCCAGGCCCAGGCCGGTGCCTCCAGACTCGCGGGAGCGGGCCTTGTCGACGCGATAGAAGCGCTCGAACAGGCGCGGTAGGTGCTCGGAGGCAACGCCGCCGCCGAAGTCCTGGACGAAGAATTCCACGGCGTGAGGGACAGCGCGGGCCCCGAGTACGATACGTCCGCCAGAGGCGCCGTACTTTAGCGCGTTGTCAATCAGGTTGGAAAAAACCTGGTGGATGGCTTCGCGGTCGGCGAGAACCGGCGGAAGATTTTCGGGGAGCGGGTTGGATCCGGGAAAGTTCTGGCTCTGCGAATGGTTGGCCGGGGAATCCTGTATCTGCAATTCGATGCCGTGAGTGCGCGCGATTTCGCGGAAGCTTTCTTCGGCGTCGTGGAGAAGTTCGGCCGGTGGAACGGGCTCCGCCTCGAAGCGCGTTTCGCCGGATTCGACGCGGGCCAGGGTGAGCAGATCTTCAGTCAGCCGCGACATGCGGGCGGAATTCTTGCGGATGATCTCCAGGAACTCACGCGTGGGTGCGGTGTTTTCGGGAGTTCCGTCCAGCAGGGTTTCCGCATAGCCTTGAATCGAAGTGAGCGGCGTGCGGAGTTCGTGAGAAACGTTAGCGATAAAATCGCGGCGGGTTTTTTCTACGCGCTCGGTTTCAGTCAAGTCGCGGAGCACGGCGACGGCGCCACCATCGGGCAGGGGTGCGGCTGTGACATCGAAGGCACGACCGGGAACGATCGAGGTGGCGCGGGCCGTTTTGACCTCGCGGGCAGTCGTCGCCTCTTTGACGGTGGCGAGGAAATCGGGGTCCCGGATGGTTTCGACTACCGGTTGATGCAGCCGGGTGCCTTGCGGAACCAGGCGGTTCATCGGCTGGTTGGCCCATTGCACGAGGCCGTCGGCGCTGACGGCGATGACCGCGTCCTGCATGCTGTTGAGCAAGGTTTCGAGCTGGCGCTGGCTGGAGCGGACAGCGGCGAAACTTTGTTCGACGCGGCGCGCAGTCTTGTCGATCGCGCCGGCGACGCGGCTGATTTCGTCCTGGGAAGCTTCCTGGATGGAGGCCTGAAGGTCGCCCTCGGCGATGCGAGCGGCGACATCGACGATTCGCTCAAGACGGCGAGCGGTCCAATTAGCGGCGACAGCGGCTACCAGAAGAGCGAAGAGGAATGCCAGTCCGGAAGCGAGTTCCAATCTGCGGTGAACCTGCAGGGAAACGGCTTCGACATCCGAAATAGGATAGGCCAAACGAACAGCGCCGCCGGAGACAGGCACGGCTACATACAGAAATGGAATACCGACAGTCGGGCTGCGGTGCTCGTCTATCCCAACGTGGCCGGAAAGAGCGGCGGCGAACTCTTTGCGCTGGGCGAGGTTTTCTGCTGAGCCCGGGGTTGATTCGGAATCGGCCAGCACGTTGCCAGCGGAATCGATGATGGTGACGCGAGCGCCTGCGGCTTGTCCCTCCTGGGCGGCGATGTCGGTAAGGGAGTGGCCGCTGCGGTCGGTTTCGACGCGGTGGGCTAGGAGTTGAGTCTTTTGGATCAGGTTGCGTTCAATTGTGTTGCGTAGTGAAGCTTGCCAGGCGCCGCCGAGGGTGAGGTCGAACGTTACCGCGGCTGCGAGAATGACAACCAGAAAGGCAGCCAGCAGCTTCAGGAAAATCCCGTTTTTCACTTCGGAACCTCGAAGCGGTAGCCCGCTCCGCGCACGGTCTTGAGATAGCGCGGATTTTCCGGGTCCGGTTCGATTTTTTCCCGGATGCGGCGGACATAAACGTCAACCGAGCGCGGGGTTACATAGGAAGTATCGCGCCAAACGGAATCGAGAAGATGATCGCGGGAGAAGACGCGGCCGAGGTGGCGGGCAAAGTAATCGAGCAGGCGGAATTCGGTGGCGGTAGTGGGAACGGGTTGTCCGCGGACGGTGAGGACCATGGCGGCGGGGTCAATTGCGATGTCTCCAACTTTGAGCGGGCTGGGCGGAAGCGGGCGCTCAAACCGGCGCAGGACGGCCTTGACGCGGGCCACGAGTTCACGCGGGCTGAAAGGCTTGGCGATGTAGTCGTCGGCTCCGATCTCGAGACCGAGCACGCGGTCGGCTTCGCTGCTCTTGGCAGTGAGAAAAATTACCGGCACGGAAGCGAGGCCAGGAGTCTGGCGAACGGTGCGGCAGAGTTCGAGTCCGTCTTTGCCGGGGACCATGATGTCGAGCACAAAGAGCGCCGGGCGCTGACGTTCGGCGTCGGCGATTACAGTAGATCCGTTTGGATAAACGCGCACGGCAAAACCATCGTTCTCCAGGTGGTGGCGAACGAGGCGGGAAATATCGGGATCGTCTTCGACCACAAAGATGCTGGGTTTCACGGCTTTATTGTAACGAAGCGAGTTACGAGTACCTAGTACCGAGTAGCGAATGCGCGGGCGTTGCGCGCGATTTTTATCGGATTGTAACAATCAGGTTGGCGGCGGGATCGAGGCGGAAGCGCTTTCCGGGCGGGACTACCGTGGTGGCGCTGTATTCGGTGACGATGGCGGGACCGGAGTAGGTCTTGCCGGGTTCGAGTGCGCCGCGAGCGTAGATTGCCGTGGCGAGTTTCTTGCCGTCGAATAGGACCGTGGCTTCGGGCGTGGAAAGCGAGCCGAGCTTTGCCCTGTCTGGATTCCTCGGCTTCGCTCGGGACAGGCTCACGAGGGCGGCCGTCCCCACATGGTCCATCTTCGCTTCACGGGCCGTACTAGCCTTCGGCTGCGCCGATTTCACTGATGCGCGCAGGCGGAGGGTTACCAACTCTACTTCGCGAGTTGGATGGGCGTAGCCGTAGCGGCGGCGGTGTTCTCGTTCGAATTCTTTCAAGAGATTCCTGGTGAACGGAAGGTTCAGTTCATATCCCTGGCCATGGTAACGGATGTCGACGCTGCGCTGAGAGTGAACTCTTCCCCGCCAAGCTTCTTCGTGAAAATCTTTCGCGGCTCGTTTCTGCAGAGCTGAAAATTCGCGATCCAATTGGGCCGCTGGGAGTTTGCCGGATACGCGCCAAAGGACACTGCGGGAGTAATCCTTCACTACGTCGCTGGCGAGAATGCCGAGAGCGGAGAGCGCGCCGGGCAGCGCGGGCACAATCACGCGCGGGATACTGAGAGCGTCGGCCAAGGCGCACGCATGAAGACCTCCGGCGCCGCCGAAGGCTACCAGCGCGAAGTCGCGGGGATCGCGGCCGCGTTCGATGGAGACCACGCGGATAGCTTTTTCCATTGTGGCGTTCACCACGCGGATTACACCGGCGGCGAATTTCTTCGAGAGTCAGAGAACTGCCCTGCTGCTTCAACCATTCGCCTGTAATGCGGCGGGTGCGGTCGAGATCGAGGGCGAAATCTCCGCCAAGGAAGCGCGCGGGTTGCAGGCAGCCCAGCAAGAGGTTGGCGTCGGCAACTGTGGGCTGCACACCGCGCCCGTAGCAGATGGGACCGGGATCGGCTCCGGCAGATTCGGGGCCTACGCGGAGAACGCCTCCGGCGTCGAAGCGGGTGAGTGAGCCTCCGCCTGCTCCTGCCGTGTGTATGTCGAGCATCGGCACACCGACGGGGAGTCCAGCGACTTCGCCGTGGCTGGCCGCGGTAATTGCGCCTTCGACCAACGAGACGTCGGTGGAAGTGCCTCCCATGTCGAAGGCGATGATTCTTTCGAAGCCGCTGGTGCCGGCGCTCGCCGCGGCGCCGACTACTCCGCCGGCAGGGCCGGAGAGGACTGTGCGGACGGGCTCGCTTGCGGCAGAGGCGAGCGCGGTGATGCCGCCGCTGGATTGCATTACAAAGATGCGGACGCGTCGGGGTCCCTCGGGGGCTAAAGCCCCGATCAATTTGGATTGCCTCGACGCAGCGCTGAAGCGCTGCTCCACCCTTGAGAACCCGTGCTCCGAGACGCGCTGCCTCAGATTTTCCAGGTAGCGCTGCATTACTGGCTGGAGGTAGGCGTTGATTACTACGGTTGACGCGCGCTCGAATTCGCGAAACTCAGGGAGGATCTGGTGAGAGATGGAGAGCGGAATTCCTAAAGGCTTGAGCGCATTCGCGATGGCTGACTCGTTTTTCGGATTTGCGAACGAAAAGAGCAGCGAGATGGCGATGGACTCGGGCCGTTTCGCTGCTACTTGGGAGGCTAACGATTTCAAGTCCGCGGGCGATGGTGAAGTCAGGATTTCGCCTGCGCTCGTGGTGCGTTCTTCAATGCCGAAACGGAGACCGGCCGGAACTAGCGGCTCGACGCGGTCGAAGAAAAAGTCGTAGAGCTTTGGACGGGCCTGGCGTCCAATCTCGATGGCGTCTTCGAAACCCGCGGTTGTGACCAGAGCAGTGCGCGCGCCTTTTCGTTCGAGGAGCGTGTTGGTGCCGACCGTGGTGCCGTGGAGAATCACCAGCTCGCCTTGGTGATTGATTTTGCTAAGCGCCTCGACGATGGCTTGGGAGGGGTCGGCTGGTGTGGAAAAGACTTTCAATATGCGCAGGCGGCCACGGTCGATCCAGACGCAGTCGGTGAAGGTGCCGCCGGTGTCGATGGCTACGCGGAGGGGTTGAGGGCGGCGCGACATGGGATTTAATTTGGAGAATTAGGGTAACATTTGCGGCTATGAGATACGCATTTCTCGTCGAGACCTATGCCACCGAGCGGCTGAAGGTGGTTAGCGTGTGGAGCGAGTTTAGGGACGAGGATCTTCCGGTGCGTCCGCGGGAGGGCGATCCGCGCGGGCGTAGCGTGCATGAGCAGATGGTGCACCAGTGCGTGAGCGAAGATTTGTGGTTCCGAAATATGTTGGGGATTGATGTGGGCGCGCCTCCGTTGCCGAAGCAGGAAGTGCGGTTGGAGTTCATGACGCGCTATGCCAAGGACAGCGGGGAACGGCTGGTGGCGCTGCGGGAAAAAGGCGAAGCGTGGTGGGAAGAAGATACGAAATTTTTCGATGTGCAGCGATCGCGGGCCTGGGTGATGACGCGGCGGATGACGCATACCTCGCATCATCGCGGACAGTTGATGGCGATGCTGCGGATGCTGGGGAGGAATTTGCACAGCAATTACGGGCCGACGGCGGATACTGGCGGGCTGATGCAGAATCATGCGCCGACGATTTATGCGTATGAGAGTTTGGAGGAGTTGTTGGCGGGAGGAGCGAAGGCAAACTTGCCGGGGAGTGGGGGGAGAGCCGTGACGGAGAGGCCGGAGTAGGGTATACGGGGCATCGGGCACCAGAATCTGGTCAATGAGTGTAATGGGGATGTTATGTCAACAATCCATAACAGAAATGTTCTCGTCGGCGTTGCAAGTTGTTTTACATTGACGCGAACAGGGATTGAGCAGACAATGGCAGCCGTTTTTGGGGCCAAGAAGGAAATTCCGCGCTCGATAGACGAACTCAAGGAGAGCACCATGATTTCCAAAATGTTTCGCATCGCTTTAACGACTGTTCTTGCCAGCTTTGCGCTTAGTTCCGCTGCTTGGGCGACCTGTTCAAACGCATCTGTGCGTGGCATCTACGGGTCTTTGGGCGAGGGCACGAACCCCGAGGGTCAGCCTGAGGCCAACCTCTTCCAGTTCAAACTTGACCCATCCACAGGCAAGTTTACAGGAACGGATGAAACCGGGGCTTCTGTGAGTGGAACATACGAAGTCGCTTCAAACTGCACCGTCACGGGCACGACCACGAAAGGCGGAAGCACTCACCCTTTCTCTGCTGTGGTCACTTCCGCCGGGTTGCAATCGGTTAGCGGAAACCCAGGTGCTACCAATGGAGGTTTCTGGGTGGCGCAAGGTTCCCCGACCTGCACCAATGCCGGAGTTAAGGGTAGTTTTGGGTTGGCAGTGAGGGGGAGCTTCCTCGCAGGGGCGCCGTTCACTGGTCCAGTGATCCTCATCGGCGAGTTAGCATTACGTGTTAACGCTTCTGGAGATGGAGTGATAAGCGGACACATAGCGGGTAGCGAGAACGGCACGATTCTCACGTTCGCTGAGGAACCAGTCACAGGGTCTTTCTCGGTCGATGCGAACTGCAAGGGCACACTAACAATAACGCCGAAAGGCGGGTCCGCATTGAATTTCAGCTTCGTGATTGTCGATTGTGGTAAAGAAATGCTTGCTATTGAGACGGACGCAGACACGGTTGTCACCGCTACCCTGCAGCGGTAAGTTTTCGATTCCGGTGGAGACTGTCCCGAATCGCAACCAAAACACCAATGCCGCCCGATATTTGGGCGGCTCTTCTTCATCACGCCGGGAGCGATCTGAATGTAAATTCCGCAACCAGGAGTTAACACTCATTAAATGGAGAATTCACCTGCAGAACTTCCATCCTCGCGCCGCGAACCCCGGATATCTATCCCTTCGTCGTAAATGCCAGCGTCAGCAACGTTTTCTGCTCGACTTCATGCGCTTTGGCGCTGCCGGTCGCGGGGCTGGCGCTCGAGCTGCGCTTTACCGAGAGCACGTGGCGCTCGCCGGCGATGCGCTGGAGGCGCGGGAGCACGTTGAAGAGCGCTCCCATATTGGCGGGCTCTTCCTGCACCCAGACGATTTCGCCGGAGTCGCCGTGGCGGGCGAACTCGGCAGTGACTTCTTTTTCCGGGAAGGGATAGAGCTGATCGAGAAACACGATGGCGGTGGAATTGTCTTTTCTTTTCTTACGCTCGGCTCGGAGTTCGTGGCCGATCTTGCCGGTGCACACCAGAATGCGGTCGGCTTCTCCGATTTCAGTGTCGGGAAGTACGTTCTGAAAATTCTTCTGAGTGAAATCAGCGATGGGCGAAGACGCATCGGGATGGCGCAGCATACTCTTGGGCGTGAAAACAATCAGCGGTTTACGCCAGTGGCGCAAGGCCTGGCGGCGCAGCAGATGAAAATACTGCGCGGCGTTCGAAGGCTGCGCGATCTGGATGTTGTGTTTCGCGGCTAGCTGGATGAAGCGTTCGATGCGGGCGCTGGAGTGCTCCGGTCCCTGGCCTTCATATCCGTGGGGAAGAAGCAGGACGAGGCCGGAGAGCAGGTTCCACTTGGCTTCTCCGGCGGAGATGAATTGATCGACGATGGCCTGCCCGACGTTCACAAAGTCGCCGAACTGAGCTTCCCAGAGAACCAGGGCTTCGGGATAATCGCGGCTGTAGCCATATTCGAAGCCGAGCACGCCCGGTTCGGAAAGAGTTGAGTTATGAATTCCGCAGCGGGCCTGGCCGGGCGCGATATTTTCGAGCGGCACGTATTCGTTCTCGTTTTCGATATCGATGAGAACGGAGTGGCGCTGGTTGAAAGTGCCACGGCGAGAGTCCTGTCCGCTGAGGCGAACCGGAATGCCGGCCTTCGCCAGGCTCGCGAAGGCGAGCGCTTCAGCCATGCCGTAATCTACCGGCCGTTTGTCCGCGCCCATCTCGGCGCGCTGTTCGAGGAGCTTCTTTACTTTGGGATGAATATGGAAGCCCTCGGGATACGTGGTGAGGTGATTGGCAAGCCCGGCTAATTCTTCCGTCGAAAGTGCCGTTTCCACTTCGAATTCCGGCTTGTGGAGGCCACCGTAGTATTGGTCCCAATATGAAGGCAGCTCGCGCATCAAGGGCTTCTTGGTGACCTTGCCGGCGTTTTTCTGAGCGGATTCGAATTCGGCTTTGACGGCGGCTGCTCGCGCTGCCGCGTCGGTTGCCCCGATGTCGTCAGCATAGATTTCCCACAGCGGCGGATGTTCTTTGATCTTCTTGTAGAGCAGCGGCTGTGTAACAGTAGGGTCGTCGACTTCGCTGTGACCGTGGCGGCGGTAGCCGATGAGGTCGATGACCACGTCGGTGCCGAACTGGTAGCGGTATTGCGTTGCGAGGCGGGCGACGCGGACAACGGCGTCCACATCTTCGCCGTTAACGTGAAAAATAGGGATGGACTGGCGGCGCGCGATGCAGGCCGCGAAGCGCGTGGAGTGCTCTTCGAGATAGCTGGTGGTGAATCCGAGGAGATTGTTAACGATTACGTGAATAGTGCCGCCTACGGTGTAGCCGGGCAAGTCGGCGTAGTTCATGGTCTCGGCGAGGATGCCTTGTCCGGCGAACGCGGCGTCTCCGTGGACGAGGAGCGGGAGATATTTCTCGCGTCCGCCTTCGCCGGTGCGGTCCTGCTTGGCGCGGGTGCGGCCGACAGTGACGGGATCGACGGCTTCAAGGTGGCTGGGGTTAGAAACCAGATGGATGTGAACTCTGCCGCCGCCACGCGTGACGTATTCGCCGGTCGCGCCCATATGGTACTTCACATCGCCGGAGCCGAGAACGCTGCGCGGGTCAACGTCTTCAAAGCCGGCAAAGATTTCCTCCGGAGAGCGCTTGGCTACGTGCGCAATCACGTTCAGGCGGCCGCGATGGCTCATGCCCATCACGAGTTCGCCGGCGCCGAGACGGGAACCTGTATCGAGCACTTCATCCACCAAAGGGATCAGCGCAGTGACTCCTTCGAGCGAGAAGCGCTTGCTGCCGAGATAGCGCTGCTGCATAACCTGCTCGAAGATGTCGGCGCGGATGAGCATGTCGAGAATGCGCTGCTGGTCTTTTTCCGTAACCTCGGATTCAGGAGCGGGCGATTCCATCTGCTCATAAATCCAGCGGCGACGTTCGGGAGCGTAAATGTGGTTGATTTCGACGCCGATCGTCGAGGAGTAGATGGCGCGGGCTTCGCGGGCGTACTCGCCTTCAATCTGCAACTCGGGAGCGATGCGCGGGCGGAGGAAGCCGAGGGGATCGAGATCGGCCTCAAGGTATCCCCACTGACGGAAGGCGCTGAAAACGGCTTCACGTTCGGGATTAGAGCCGTTCTTTGTGGAGGGTTCGATGACAGCGGCAGTTCCGCTGGAAGTTTTGGATTTCGGAGTGGGCATATGTGTGCTACTAGGATAAAGGATGCGCGGCTCGATGCGGTAGATTCGAGCGCCGGAAAACCGTAACCACAGGCGGCACAAAGGACCATAGGGTAACTACAAAGCGGATGTCCCAGGTTCGAGACATCCGCTTAGGTTTTCAACATTAGTTGGACTTTCCCGCACTACTTCGCGGAGAAGTTGAACAGGTCGAACAAGTCTCCGATTGCCGGCGTATTTATCGGCACGTAAGGGTTACTCTTGCTGACCGCAGGGTTGGGGAAATTGTCCCGGCTGCGGCTGGTTACGGGAGCCAGACCCCAATTACGCTCGATGAATTTCAGGATCGAAACGTGATCGGTATAGGTGTGTGAGATGTGGCCTGGTGCGGTGAAGGGAGAAACCACCAGCGCGGGAATTCTAGTACCGTCACCGAAATAGTCCAGAGGCTGAACGTAGCCGGAATCATAGTACCCTCCACCCTCGTCGAACGTAACGATGATGGCGGTGCTACTCCACAAATCGGAATTGCTCTGGACACCTTCGACGATCTTCTTCACGAAGCCTTCGAACAGGTCGAGCTTGGAAGAAGACGGGTGACCATCAAGCCAGCCGTCGGGCTTCACGAAGGAAACCGCGGGCAAGGTACCGTTCTTGAGTGACTGATAGAGGGAAACTGTGTCCTTCAGATGGGCGCGGCCCGAAGGACTGGTCATTATCGAGGTCGTGTACTGGAACGGGTTGCAAATGTTGCAGTAGTTGTTGTTGTAAGTGGTGTAGAGCCCGTCTGGGTTGGCGACGTAGGCGAGCCACTGGTCTCCGTAATACGCCCACGAGATGTTCCTTTCGATCAACTTGTCCCCGATAGTGCGGAGGGGCGAAGGAGGAATCGTGAACACCGTCTCGTTAGGATTGCCGATATCCAGATAGGCGTTGGAACCGTCGCCGTAGTAGCCAGGGTTGTAGTTATTCAACAAATAATAGTAACCGTCTTCGCAGTGGGAATCGATGGGCCTGCGGAGTGAGCTCAGGTAAGAGGTAATCTGTGCGACGCCCGGCTGGGTGGTATCGAAACAGTTCGAATAGGTTCCGCCACCGTAGGAGGGAGAGCCGTAGGAGCCACCACCGTAGCCGTCTTCGGTATACCAGTTATTGGTTCCGGCCTGCGGATTGGGGTTTTCGATTTCGTCGACGAAGCCACCATTTGGCGTGCCCCCGGCGACTAACTGGTTGTGTGGAGGTTTGGCGGGGTTGCCCTTGGAATCCGTGAACCAGATCGCGTCCCCACTGCCGAGCATGACGTGATTTGCTCCGGTTCCACCCATGACGGACTGATGGAAGTTGTCACTCATCGCATAACTGTCGGCGAGGTGCTTCAAATAAGGCGCATCCCCGTAAAGAACATTGTAGAAGCCCATCGAGGTCGAGCCCTCTTTGGTGCTTTCGTCGTTGAAGCCGAAGGGCTGGGCGAGTCCGTTGGTACCGGCTCCTACCGTGGTTTCAACCCATGGGAAGAGGTCGGCCTGACATCCGCTGGGATTCCATTTGGAGGAATTGGCCGCATTGCAATCCTCCTGTTGCCACATCTGGTAGAAGCGGTGGACTGGGCTGTTGTCGTATGCGTCGTAGGGGTGTGTCGCGGAAGTGATCTGGAAAGGGCCCGATGGCAGAGATGTGGCATTGGGGATCCGAGTGTCAACCGCTCCGTGAGCTAAGCCGGTGCCGCCGGTGGTGAGGTAAACGTAATAGCTGTCGGGCAGCCCGTTCTCATTTGCCATAGCCGTGGCGACATCGGGGAATGGAGGCGTCGGATATCCACCGGCCAGCACCGGCGGCAAAACCTCATAAGCCACATTGCTGGGAGGATTCAAATCATACTTGTCTGGAGTGGAATCGACTGCGGAAGACTGGCTCGCCAGGAAGAAATTGGGGCCGGGCTGTCCGAGTTCATTGACTATGCCTTTGGAGAGAAGGTTGGAAACTGTCTCCCCGGCTTTCGGTTTATAGGTAGCGAAAACGTGATCGAAGGTGCGATTTTCTCCGATGATCACGATCACATGCTTAATCGGCGTGGTTGTAGCTGGCTCCTTGGCCGGTGCTTGAGCGGCGGACGTGACCGGCGCTCCCAGGTTAACGAGCAGAGCAAACAAGCTCGTGCCAACCGCGACATGCTGCCTGGCTTCTGCCAGAAAACTTTGCGAAGACATACTTTTCCTCCTGAGAATTACAAAGAGCTACGAGCCAAGGTAGCGGCGGGACGGTTACAGCAAGGTGAAGCGGAAGTGAATTCCCCAAGAAAAGAAATCCACAGCGAAAGGGGACGATGGGACGCGGAAATGCCGCGAATTGCGGGCCGATTCGCTGAGTATCGTGAACGAATGTGAAGATCAGGTTAAGGAATTTCCACAGGACTTCGCTAACTGCCGTACTTTCGCGGTACGCGCTTGGAAATGTTGCAAAGAATTTCATACGGAGAGCTGTTGGCCAGGCGCGCATGTTCGAGCGCATCGACGCTCAAGCCATCGCGGGTTCCGAGCAGGACCACTTCATCGCCAACCGCAATCTCGGGAATGCCGGTCACATCCACCAGCGTGAGGTCCATCGAGATGCTGCCGACGATCGGCGCATAGTGGTCGCGGACGATCACGCGCCCGCGATTGGAAAGCTGGCGATTGTATCCGTCGGCGTACCCCACAGGCAGTACGGCCACGTGCGCCGACGCCTTAGTCACATAGGTTCCACCGTATCCCAGCGCCTGGTTGGCGGCGAAGTTTCGCACAGAAAGAATGCGCGTCTTCCAGGTCAGCACTGACTTCACAGGAAGCCGCAGCGTGCCTCCACTGACTTCCCGGCCCGCGCGCTGGAACGGCAAATAATATCCGTAGAGCGCGACGCCCGGACGCACCATATTGTTCCAGGTCTCACGGCGCGAGATGACCGCGCTGGTGTTGGCCATGTGGATTAGACTTGGATCGAAGCCAGCTGTCCGCACCATGTGCTGCGCCTCTTCGAAACGGCGCTCCTGCTCAGCCACCGAAGGGGCATCCATGATTTCTGATGACGCCAGGTGGGTCGAGAGTCCTTCGAAAAGCAGATGCGGCGCCGCGCTGAGAGCCTTCAACACGACCGGAAGTTCATCCAGCGACACGCCCAGCCGGCCCATGCCGGTATCCACTTTCAAATGCACCGCCTGCCGCACTGCTCCAGACCTCGCGGCATTCTCCAGCGACTCGATGTGCCACGGCTCCCACACCGTGGGAGTAAGCCGCAGGCGGACGATCTCACTCTCTTCGCCGCGCCAGAAACCCGTCATCAACAAGATTCGCGACTCGATGCCCGCCTCGCGCAGCGGAATCGCCTCATCGAGCGACGTAACGCCCAACCACTTGGCGCCTTCCGCTTCGAGAGCGCGTGAGCATTCCACGGCGCCGTGGCCGTAGGCGTCGGCCTTCACCACCGCGCACACGGTCACGCCCGCTCCTGCATGTTTCACAACCGTGCGGAAGTTTTGCCGCAGAGCAGCCAAGGAAACTTCCGCCCATGTGGGGCGGGTGGCCACGCGGCTCAGAATTTCTGCAGTTGTCGCCACTGGCCTCGATTATAGCGGCAGCGTCGCGCGTCCCCAGGTTACGCATGGGCTACTCCCACATGGGTTCACTCGTTATTAGCTTCCGCCCAGCGAGAAGTTCACGGTGATCTGGGTCTCCACTTCTACGGGCTCGTTGTTCAGGACATAAGGCCGGTAGCGCCACTGGCGCACGGCCTCGATCGCCGCCGGCACCAGCATGGGATGCCCGGACAGAAGTTTAACGTTCTCAATGACGCCTTGCTTACTGATCACAGCTTGCAACACAACCTGCCCTTGAATGCGGGCGCTTCGCGCCAGCGGGGGATACACCGGCAGAATCTTGCGAATCAGATCTCCCTCGCTCATGTGCGAGATGCGGACCGGAGCCACTGCGGGCGGAGGCGCAGCGACCACCAAGACCGGGCGGGCACCGTTTCCAAACAAGTTGGGCATGCCGCGGGGATCTCCCCCGACTGTGTCCCCGGGGGTGGACGAACCAAGCCCTGTACCTTGCGTCGGACCATCATCGCTGGCATCTGCGATGCGACTCGGGATTCGTGTAGGCATAGTCAGAGTGATAACTGCGGGATTGTTCGCAGCGGCGTTTCCACTGGCATGGGTTCTGACGGCGGGAGCCTCTGCGAGAGGCTGACCAAGACTGACCGGCGTCGGGAGCCGGCGCAACGATGGCAATCCCGTCGGGCGGAGCAGCGGCAAAACCAGCAACACGCCGACCACTAGAGCCTGCACGCCGAACGATGACAAGGTTGTCAATCCGCGGCGCGAACGCTCATCCCACGACGAACTGACTGTACTGGTGAACATGGTGTCCTCCTGGGTGGAATGCGGTTGCTGCTAAGGACACCAAGACCTTATGCCTCGGACGGGCTGGCGCAAAGAAAAAAGGCCGCGCTTAAACGCGGCCTTTAGGAACTTTTCCGGCACTCGCGGTGTCGTGAAAACCTACTTGGGTGGTGTAGTTGAAGCTGGAGCCGCCGGCTTCGGAGCGGGTTTCGCAGGCGCCTTTCCCGCCCCTGCCGCGGCGGGAGCTGGCACACCCGACGACACGTTGTAGGCGTCCACTATCACCTTCGTGATGTCCACCCCTTCACCCGACCACAGGACCTGACTTTGAGGCCACTGGTTCGACGTATCCACAATGAGCGCATATCCGTTGTCCTGAGCGTACTTCACGATGGTGGGAGCCATCTTCTGCAAGATGCGAGAAAAAATCTCTTTCCCCTGATTTTGCCCGTCCTCCTGGAAATCCTGGACAGCGCGCTCCAGGGACTTTTTCTTGGTCTCAATCTGCTTGACCAGAGTGGCGCGGGCGTCTTCGTTCAGTTTGTCGCCCTGGGTTTGCAGTTGTTTTTGCAGACTTTCAAGCTCATCATTCTGCACCTTGAGTTCATTCTGCTTGGGCTCCAGTTTCTTTTGCAAGGCGTCCGCGTCGCGGCGGCCTTCGTTGGAACCGAAGACGGCAGCTTCCACATTGATCGTTCCGACCTTGGTACTGGTCGTGGATGCTGGAGCGGCCGGACTCGCAGCGGCAGATGAACCGGACGGGGTGGCGGCGCCACCGGTTTGGGCCCATGCGGAAATCATCGAAAACACCGCTATGGCCAGGACAGACCGCATAAACTTGCTTGTCATTGGATCTCTTAAACTCCTTGGAACATTGTTCCGTTCAATATGGTTCCGGTGAATTTTCCGGTCAAGAGGGTTCCGGGAATGAACTCAGTCCCTCTTCAGGCAACGCTGGGCCGCCGTCAAACATCGGTCTCTGAGGCAAGGCGCGGTGGACTGCCAGCGTCACACGCCGGGGTTGCGGACGTGTCGTCCACCCTGATCAGCTCAGCATTGGCGTGGATCACACCAATTATAGAGAGCACTGACAGCCCCGTCAAACCTTCTGCGAGCATGCGTTTAGAACGTAGTCGCCACCGTGAACCGAAACGTCTTGCGCGGTTCCCGCAGCAGGAAACTCGGGGAGTAAGCGTTCCTCGCCAGGTTATATGTATACAATCCTGCGTCAGTTAAGTGGCAACCCGAGGGTCCGCAGACCTGGGGGAACATGCTTGGAGTAATCGGAATCGGCGGAGTTGCCGGGCTATCCAGCCGCAACGGGTTATATGCCCAGTAAATGCGGAAGGGCGCGTTGACCACTGGCAGGAACATCTGGAGTTCAAGTCCTGTGGACATTCTCGGTCTCCAGTTAGTCGAGCCTAGAGTCTGCAGATCTTGTGACGGCGGCGGGTTCAAAGCGCTGCCCAAAGTGCAGGTATTCGCTGTGGCCGTCTGCAACAGCTGCGGACAGCCAAAAGCCTGCCCGACCACGCCGTCGTATTGCACCTGCGCAATCTGCAGCTGCGACTTCCGGATAATGGGATCAATGCCCATGTCGACGAATGGAGCCAGCGCCACCGGTCCGTAGATCGTGATGCGGTACTCCATATTCATCACCACGCTCAAATCGCCGCCCGGGAAAACGATCTGGTCCACTGGAATCGGAATGCTTACGTTCCCTGCCAGGGGATTCTGCGGGTTCTTGAGTACCGGTGTTCCGTCGCGATTGGTCAGAGCGATCGATCCAACGCTCGGCAGGAACGCCACCGGGGAGACTGAGCGGATGTCGAAACCGCGCAGATCGTTCTCCCCACCCAGGTAAGCGCGCTGGAACGGAGGCGCAACCAGACCGCCATAGCCGGTGATAAAAGAACCTGTAACGTTGAAGCCCAGCGCGTTGTGCCCCTTCTGCACAGGAATAAAGCGCTTGTACTGAACGATCGGCCGGACTGACCGAATGGTTCCTCCCAGCCCGGCGAGTTCCGCGCCCAGCGTGAACTGGTGCCCGCTTTTCGGCGAGATCGGATTGTTGATGGTATTGAAAGAAAAGTTGGGGAAGATCTTGCTGGTGATGATTCCGTTCAGCGCATTGGGCCCGGAGATTCCGCGGAACGCCAGAAACTCAAACAAATTCTTGGACGCCGAACTGAGCGCCGCCAGCGACGACCGGTCGAACGAATAGGTAACTCCCAGGCGATTGAACCGGCGTGCTCCGCGCGCCCGCAGCGGATAGCTCAACGACGTCGTGAACCCGGCGCTCGATTGCGTGTAATTCTGGAGGTTCTGCAGAACCGCATTGGGCAGGTTGAGGTTCTGCCCGCTGAAGATGGAGAGCTGACGGGCCTGGTCGTACTTGGTCTTGGTGTAATAAACGTTGAAGCCGAACTGCAATGGCCGGTCAAACATGTAGGGCTGGGTAAAGCCGAAGCGGACGCTCTTGGCCAGATTCCCCACGCTGGCCTGCACCTGAAGCGTCTCACCCAGACCGAGGAAGTTGTTGGTCGCGTAGTTGATGCCGATGAACGCGCCTTCCAACCCGCTCACGCCGCCGTTCAGGCCGATGCTGTTCCTGCCCTTCTCATGAACTTTCAGCGTCAGGTCGACTAACCCGTTCTTTTCATCCAGTTGACGGACAGTGACATTCGGATCCTCCGGCTTCATGATGTCGAAGTATCCCAGCTGGTTCAAACGCAGCAAGCTCAACTCCCAGAGGCGCGAGTTGTAGATGCTTCCTTCCTCCAGAGCGATCTCGCGGCGGATCACCTTGTCACGAGTCGTAGTGTTGCCCACAAACTCGATCCGCCGAACATAGAACTGCTTGCCTTCGTCTACGTCGATATCGAGATAGATCAGTTTCTTCTCGTCGTCGAACCTGGTTTCCGGCACTGGCGTGAAGTTGATGTAGCCCAACTCGCCGTAGGCCTTGCGCAGGCTCTCCAGACCCTTTCCCACTTTCTCTTTGCTGAAAACGTCTCCGTCTTTGATGGTGAAGATGGCTCGCAGCGCCTTCTGATTGGGCACGGCTTTGTTGTTCTTGAACGTGATCCCGCCCAGCGTGTAACGCTCACCCTCTTCGATGGGCATCGTAATGTCGACCGATTTTCCCGACCCGCCCTGCAGCAGCGGGACGTGGACTCCCGCGTGCCCGGTATCGTGAATCTCCGTTTTGGGCTCGCTTACGTTGGCCTTGAAATACCCCCGGTTCTGGTATTCATTGCGGACGCGCTCCACATCTTCGTCGAGCTTGGTGGCGTCGTAGGTTCTGGCGAAGATGCTTTCCAGGAAGATCGAGTGCGGGACGCCGATGGGACGCAGGTTCTTCATGGCATAACGCAGGACTCGCGTCTTGACGTTCTTGTTGCCCACAAACCTGATCTTGCCCACCTTGACCTTGGGACCTTCTTTGATCACAAACGTGATTCCAACCGCGGCCGGAGGAATCTGCCGTATTTCGGTCCGGATCGTGGAGAACTGGCGTCCGTGCTCCGCCAGGAGGCCCTTGATCGCCACTTCCGCCTTCTTGACTTTCGTGGGGTCGTACTGACTTTCCACCGACAACCCAACCTTCGCCTCTTTAAAGCGGTCGAGGATGTCGCTGTCGGAAATGGAACTCTTGCCAACGTAGTTGATCTCGCGGATGGTCGGCTTCTCCTTGACCTGAATAATCAGCCGCCAACCCTTCGGAGTCTGTTCCCGGCTAAAGCGGATATCCTCGAAATAACCAGTGTTCCACAACGCATTGAAATCGCGCTCCAACGCCGCGGGATCGTAGATATCTCCGGGGCGCGTGAAGATGCGGCCTTTGACGGTCTCGGCGGGAATTCTGCGGTTCCCCGTAACACTGATCTCGGAAATTACGTCGGTCTGGGCCCAGCTTGGTGAGGCGGAAAGCAGCGCCAGCGTAATCCCCAGCGCCCAGCCGAGCCATCTCATTCTCCGGCAAAGCCGTTCAAATGAAGAAGATGGAGGATGGGCGGCGCCGGTAAAACGGTGGCCGCGCCCGGACACAACAATGTCTGGATGAGAGCAAAAATGAATCGCTACGACCTCAGCCTCTGGGATGTGGGAAAACGATCATTATACGGTAGACAAACAGAAAGCGTCCAAGCCGCCACTCTCGCCGGTGGCTTCATGGAAGGGACTTGGCTGACTCCACCTCCACCAAGACGGAATAAAACGTGGCGGAGTTGCCCAGGTCGGAAAGTTTTTCTGAGGTCAACACGTTGATATTCCGGAATCCCGGCCCCAGCTTGGCCCAGTTCAGCCTCGCCGAAACGACTCCCGGCTGAACCGCGCCATCGACTCTGGCCTTCAGGAAAATCTCTCCGCGGTGGTTGTAGACCCTCACCTGCGCTCCATCGGCAATTCCTCGCGCCTGGGCATCGGCAGAGTGTATTTCCAGAAGGTTCGTCTCTTCCATTTCCTGCACCGAAGGCAGGTTCGAAAAAGTTGAGTTCAGGAAGTTATCGGCCTTGCGCGCCAGAAGTTCCAAGGGAAACGTCGCCTTCTCGATTCCGTGCCGGGATTCTGCCGGAGGCGTGAACTCGACCACCGGATCAAGCCCCAGCGCCTTGATCGCTTCACTGTAAAGTTCAGCCTTGCCCGAAGGTGTCCGGAAATTCCCGTGAGCAAAAGGAAGGAACGGTTCCGACTGGCCACTGTCCACTGACCACAGGCCACTGAAGTTCAACCGCACCTCCCGTTCCCGCTCCAACCGTTCCCGGTTGATTCCCTTCAACCACGGGTTACTCGAAGCCAGCGCGCCATCGATCATCTCGTCGACGCTCTCGCCGAAGCACGAGTCGTTGAATCCCATACGCTGAGCTAGCGCCCGGAACACTTCAACGTTCGACCGGCACTCTCCCAACGGCGCAATCGCCTGATCCGACACCTGCAGGTAATAGTGGCCATAGGCTGTCTGCAAATCCTTGTGCTCAAAGAAAGTCGTCGCCGGCAACACAATGTCGGCATAGTCGGTGGTGTCGGTGAAAAACTGTTCGTGGACCACGGTAAACAAGTCCGGACGCTTCAACCCGCGAACCACTTCATTATGATTCGGACAAACTGCCGCGGGATTTGAGTTGTACACGAACAATCCCTTCACCGGCGGATCGCTCAACGTGTTCAGCGCCTGGCCCAATTCCACCATGTTCACAATTCGTGGTGGGTGCCGGGCTCCCTCAAGCTTAAGGTCAGGTCGCGTCAATGCATCTTTGTTCAGTCCAAACGCGCCGCTGGTCGACATCTGCAGCCCGCCGCCAATTTCTTTCCACGATCCCGTGATGCATGGCAGCATCGCGATCGCGCGCGTGGCCATTCCACCGCCCTCGGACCGCTGGACGCCATAATTCAGCCGGATCACCGAAGGCCGCACCGTGGCATATTCCCGTGCCAGCTTGCGAATGTCTTCGGCGGCGATCCCCGTCCACTGCGCAACGCGCTCCGGCAGGTAGGCTTTAACTTTCTCGCGCAACTCGTCGAAGCCCAGAGTGTACTTCGCCACGTAATCGGCATCATGGAGCCCTTCGCCGATGATCACATTCATCATGGCGAGCGCCAGAGCGCCGTCGGTGCCCGGATTGATTGGAAGATACCAGTCGGCGCATGCCGCAGTGCGCGTGCGGTAAGGATCGATCACCGCCAGCTTCGCTCCCTTGCGTCGAGCTTCCGCAATGAACGGCCAGAGGTGAACATTATTTCCGTGAATGTTCGAAGCCCACGCAATGATGTAGCGAGAATGGATGAACTGCTCTGGCTCGGTGCCAAGCTTTACGCCCAACACAGACTGCAACCCGGCCTCGCCCGCAGCGGAGCAAATGGCGCGCTCCAGTTGCGAAGCGCCGAGGCGATTGAAGAACCTCCGGTCCATTGAAGCGCCGTTCAGCGCCCCCAGCGTTCCGCCATAGGAATACGGCAAGATCGCCTCGCTGCCGAACTCGGCAACTACGGCGCGGAAGCGCGAGGCAACCTCATCGAGCGCTTCATCCCAGCTAATTCGCTGCCAGGCTTGTGTGGGGACAGCCGCCCCCGGCTGTCCAGGAGCGAAGCTCCGCTCCGCCGCCACCAGCCCCTTCGCCGCAATCCTCCGCATCGGATACAACACCCGGTCCGGCGAATAAACGCGATCAAGATACTTCGCCACCTTCCCGCATAGAAATCCCCGCGTAACCGGATGTTGCGGATCACCCTGAATCTTGATCGCACGTCCGTCCTCGACCGTAATCAGAACTCCGCAAGCATCGGGGCAATCGTGCGGACACGCGGCATGGACAACTCTCTTCATATCTTCAATCTTTCGATTATAAGGGCGAAGCGCTCATTCAAACACAAAGGGCATCCGCACGTTCCGGATGCCCTGATTTCCAATGAAAGCCAAGACGAAAGCCTACTTCAGCTCCAACACTTCTTTCTCTTTCGCTTTGCTCATCTCTTCCATCTTCTTGATTTCGTCGTCGGTGAGCTTCTGTATCTCCTCGAGCGAGCGCTTCTCGTCGTCCTCGGTAATTTTCTTATCCTTCATCGCTTTCTTGATGGCGTCATTGCCATCGCGGCGAATGTTGCGGACGGCGGTGCGGTGCTCCTCAAGCACTTTGTGGAGGTGCTTCACCATCTCCTGTCGACGCTCCTGAGTAAGGGCGGGCACCGGGACGCGGATCAGCTTGCCGTCGTTCATGGGATTCAAACCCAACTCGGCGGAGCGAATCGCCTTCTCGATCGCGCCCACCTGCGACGGATCAAAGGGTTGCACCGTGATCATTTGCGGTTCCGGCGCGTGCACCTGCGCGATCTGGTTCAGCGGCATCTGCGATCCGTAATAGTCGACGCTTACACTGTCCAGCATGTGCACCGAGGCGCGCCCGGTCCGTGTAGACGCCATCGCCTTGCGGAAGTCTTCCACCGCCTTGTCCATCCGCGTTTTCAGTTGTACGTAGGTTTCTTTCAGGCCCGGAATCGCGGCCATGGTGGGTGGGGCCATATCAGTCAGCTCCGTAAGAGTTGAAGAGTCAAAACGCTGAATTATAAACCTTAACGAAAGCTGGCCGGGGCGCGACGGGCAACCACCCCTCTGCGTCATGCTGAGCGCAGCCGTTTCTCAGGCGGAGCGAAGCATCTTGAGCGGAACCGCTCTGCCTGAATGAGAGATCCCTCGCCCGGCTGAAAGACCCCGTGCTTCGGGATGACGCCTCGACGCCCTGAACGAAGAGGTGGCCAAGCCTTAAGCGCTCACCCTCGACCCAATCTTCTCTCCGCTCACTACTCGCCAGATGTTCCCACGCTCGTTCAGGTTGAAGACGATGATCGGAAGATTGTTGTCCTTGCACAAACTGATGGCGGTGGAGTCCATCACCTTCAGCCCCAGCTTCAGAACGTCCATATAGGTGATGTCGGTGAACTTCTTGGCGTCCTTCACCTTCATGGGATCGGCGTCGTAGATGCCGTCGACTTTTGTGGCCTTGAGAATCGCGTCGGCCTTAATCTCCATGGCGCGCAGGGATGCCGCGGTGTCGGTCGAGAAGTAGGGATTACCCGTCCCGCCGGCGAAGATCACCACACGTCCTTTTTCCAGATGCCGGATGGCGCGCCGCCGAATGAACGGTTCTGCCACCTGGTTCATCTCAATCGCCGTTTGCACGCGAGTGTAGACTTTCTGCTTCTCCAGCGCATCCTGCAGAGCGAGCGCGTTGATCACCGTGGCCAGCATTCCCATGTGATCGGCGGAAACGCGGTCCATGTCTTCGAGCCTGGTCGGCCACGCCGCGAAAGAAGTTGCCTCCGCCCACCATGATCGCGAGCTGCACTCCCAACTTGTGCACGTCGGCCAACTCCGCCGCAACTTCGTGGATGCGCGCCGTATCCACACCAAAGCCTTGATGCGCAGCCAGGGCTTCTCCGGAAATCTTAAGCAGAACGCGTTTGAAGGCAGGGGTAGTCATAAGTAGCGCCGGCGCTTGCCCTGAGTTTAATCGAAGGGTCCCGCCGGCTGTCGCGAGGGCGTCCCGCCCTCGCCGTAAGCGCAATAAAGGCGCCCGAAGACGCCCGTGAAATTACTCAGCTTTCTGTTCCGTAGGCTTGGTACTGGCGACCGTCGCACTCACATCACCCACCTTGAAGCGCGCGAACCGCCGTACGCTGATGTTCTCACCCAGCTTACCGATCTTCGCCGCGATAAGCTGCGCAATCGACATGGTCTGGTCCTTGATGAAGGGCTGCTCCAGCAGGCAGACCTCTTCATAGAACTTTTCCATCTTGCCGGCCACCATCTTCTCCGCAATATTCTGCGGCTTGCCGGAGGCGACGGCCTGCGCGATGTAGATTTCTTTCTCGCGGTCGAAGTCAACCTTGGTCACGTCTTCTTTGCGCACAAACTTCGGATCGCTGGCCGCAATGTGCATGGCGATATCGTGCACCAGTTCCTTGAAGTCGTCGGTGCGCGCCACGAAATCGCTCTCGCAGTTCACTTCGACCAGCACGCCAATCTTGCCGCCGGCATGAATATAGCTGGTGACCGCGCCTTCGCTCGTCACACGCGCCGCTTTCTTGGCCGCAACCGAAACGCCCTTCTTGCGCAAAATCACGACTGCCTGCTCCATATCGCCCTTGGCTTCGGTCAGGGCCTGTTTGCAATCCATCATCGGTGCCCCGGTCTTTTCCCGGAGAGCCTTCACTTGCGCTGCTGAAATATTCTCCATGGTAGTGCTCATTGATTGAGAGTCCTTATGAATTCTGGGTTCATGCCGAGGTATCAAGGTTTCAGAGTTTCAAGGTTGCAAAGACCACGATCAGGCAATCCGTCTGAACCTTGAAACCTGTGAAACTTTGAAACCTTCGCTTCTAACAAACTTTGACCCGCGCCGGACGACCCGCGCGGGTCTAATGTCAAACGCCCGGTATGTTCTTTCTGACCACTGACCACTAGCCACTGACCACTACTTCAAACCGTCTGGCTCTCCGCCTTGATCGGAACATCGCCATCCTCGGTGGCCACCGGCTTCTTATGCGTTCCCGGACCCAGCACTTCCTCCATGCTGATGTTCTCGCCAATGTCCGACAGATCGGAGGCAGCTGCGGCCTCCTGGGCACGAAGCTCGACCGCCGCCGCCGCATCTTCCGCTTGCTGCATTTCGAGAGCCTGCGCCTGCTCCGTGGCGGCCGTCATATCGGCGACCTGCTTATCGCTCATCAACTGCGCGCCCTCGGCAATCGAATCCGAAATCTTCGAAGTAAACAGCCGGATCGCCCGCAGCGCGTCGTCGTTGCCCGGAATCACGTAATCCACTTCGCTGGGATCGCAATTGGTATCGACCACCGCGACCACCGGAATGCCCAGCTTGCGGGCCTCGCGCACCGCGATCTGCTCTTTGTTTGAGTCAATCACAAACACCGCATCCGGCAACCGGCTCATGTTCTTGATGCCCGCCAGGTTGGCCTGCAAATGTTTGCGTTCGCGTTCCAGCTTGATCACTTCTTTTTTCGGCAGCAGCTCGTAACGGCCATCTGTGGCCATCTCATCGAGTTCTTTCAGCCGCTTCACCGACTTCTGCACCGTAACCCAGTTGGTGAGCAGTCCGCCCAGCCAGCGCTGGTTGATATAGAAGCCGCCACACTTCGTCGCCTCTTCGGCAATCGCGTCCTGGGCCTGGCGCTTGGTGCCCACGAACAGCACAATCTTGCCCTCGGCCGCCAGTTCCTGGACGAACTTCGACGCTTCTTTGAACATCTTCAGCGTCTTCTGCAGATCGATGATGTAAATCCCGTTGCGCTCTCCGAAGATGTATTCCTTCATCTTGGGATTCCAGCGCTTCGTCTGATGCCCGAAGTGAACGCCCGCTTCGAGCAACTCCTTCATGGTGATAGTAGCCAATGAACCTCCTTAGTCAGTCTGCATCCTTTGCGTAAGTTCCGCTCCGGATTGCCATTCCCGGCCCGCGCCGCGAGGCACAGGAAGAATTGAACACCTGAACTTCAGCTATTAGCCCCTGGCTCTTTGTTCCTAGCCAAAAAGTTCCTAGCCAAGAAAACTTTGTCATTCCGAGCGAAGCGAGGAATCTCGATCTCCTCGGGACCCCGCCTTGCAATTACCGTTTGCTGAACTGGAACCGTTTCCTCGCACCCTTCTGCCCGTACTTCTTCCGTTCCTTGCCGCGCGAGTCACGCGTGACCATGCCCTCGGACTTCAGCTTGCCGCGCAGTTCCGCGTTGAATTGCATCAAAGCGCGCGCAATGCCGAGCTTGACCGCATCGGCCTGGCCGCGCACGCCGCCGCCCAGAACGCTGGCGACAATGTTGAACGAGACCGCCGTATCCGTGGACGCGAGCGGCGCTTTCGCCGCCGAACGCTGCGCAGGAGTTACGAAATACTCTTCGAACGCCCGCCCGTTTACCTTGAAATCGCCGCTGCCCGGACGCAGATAAACCCGCGCAATCGCCCGCTTCCGCCGTCCCGTTCCGTAATACTGAACTAATTCCGCCATTTAGCTTCTAGCTCCTAAACCTCGTTGTCATCCTGAGCGCAGCCGTTTTCAGGCGAGTGAAGGATCTCCCTCTTAACCGCTCCAGCCACTACGCCCGAACTTCCAACTGCAAGGCCTGCGGCTTCTGCGCCTCGTGCGGATGCTTGTCGCCCTTATAAACGTTCAGCTTCGACAGCATGTGCGCAGCCAGCTTGTTCTTCGGCAGCATGCGCCGCACTGCATCTTCAATAATCTTTTCCGGCTTGCGCGCCAAACGCTTGCGGTAATCTTCAGTGCGCAGACCGCCCGGGTAGCCGGTGTAGTGGTGATACTGCTTCTGCTCCGACTTCATGCCGGTCGTGCGGATCTTCTCGGCGTTCACTACAATCACGTGATCGCCCGTATCCAGAAAAGGCGTGTACTGCGGATTCTCTTTGCCCATGAGGATGCGCGCCACTTGCGAGGCAAGACGCCCCAGCGTCTGCCCATCCGCATCCACGACGTACCACTTGCGCACAATTTCCCCCGCTTTGGGGAAATAGGTTGACATCGGAACTCTCCCAGAATGAAAAAAAGTTGCGAAAGAAGACCGCTCGTTGATTCTCCGGCGAGGACGCCAGACCATCAGGCGGGCAACCACAAGACTTCCCAAAGTCTTTAAGATACCGGAGCATGCAAGGAATTGTCAACGGAGGGTTAACAAAGGGTGGTGTCTTAAATAACAGTGTTTAAGACAGTACCTAACAAAGGAAGCAACATCGGTGGCGGAAGCGAGAAAGCTGATGGACCGCTCAGAGCGGTCTACTTCTTCTCCGCCATTTTCCTCGAGATCTCTTCCATAAGTTTGGGGCGAAGATTGGCCAGCACGCTCTCCACAATGCTGGCGACGTCGGCTGGATCGCCTTTCTGCGCGGCTGAGGCTTCCTGCACAATCTGCTCGGCGCCCGCCGCCACCGCCATAGCAGTCGTCTCCGCGGGGGCTGGCTCGGACACTTCCAATTCCCTGGACTCGGCCTGCGCCACTTCGCCGTCTTTGCGGGTGTCGCGGATTTGACGCCAACTCGCCCAAGCCGCCGCTGTGCTCTTAACCGCTTCGGAGTCTGGCTTCGATTCCGCAGTGGGTTTGTCAGCGCTGGCGATAGGAGCAGAGTCGCTGGCGGTTTCTGCTTGTGCAACCACGGGTTCAGCTTCTGGCACAGACTGTACTTCCTGCGGCTGTAATTCCTGTGCCTCCGGCGCAACAGGACTAGCAGCATCGGCAACGACTGTTTCCGCGGCGGAGATGACCGCCTCGGCAACTGGAGCAGACGCGGCATCTGCCTCAACCGTTGCAACTTCCGGTGAAGAAAGATTCTCGACAGGCCGGGCTTCGACCGCTGGCGTTCCCTCTGATGTAGAAGAATGCTCAACGCTTGCGGCTTCCGCTTCCGGCACGACAGCGGTGCTGGCAGATTCCGCTTCTGCCGCCACATACGGCGCGAACGCCGCATAAGCCTTTTGCATTTCCTGTTCGAGCGAGATCGTCTCCTCTTCGCCTTCCAGGGTCGCCGGCACCGCCGTCCATTGCGATCCGTCCCCTCTCGCCGCCGCGGGTTCAACCGCGGCCACCGCCATCGTAACCGGCAAGTCCTGCGTTTCCTTCCCCTTCGCATCATCACTGAGGTGAGGTTCGGCTTCAGCCGCAGCAACTGCATCAGCTGCGCCGTCGATCTTATTTTCTTGCGGAGCTTCCGTCTTCGCTTCTTCGACCGCCGCTGACGCAAATCTGTCTCCAACTGGAGGCGGCTCCGAACTCCCCTGACTCGCCGCCTCAGAAATCTGTGACTGTGAGGATCCGCTTTCGGAAACCCGATGCTCATCCTCACCGCCAGCGCCTGCCATCTGTATCTGGGCCGCAGCGGCCGCAATCGCCGCCACCTCCTCCGGCGTCACATCTTTCGGCAAGCCCTCCGCCGCCAACGCAGCCACATCCACAACAGCTTCGTCCGCTTTCTTCTCCGCAGCTTTCTCCGCGGCGGTCTCCACCACCGTGCGGAGATCCCGGTTCACGGGGTTATAAATTGAAGATTCGTCGGCAGCCTTCCCTTCAGCCGCGGTCTTTTCGCGCGGGAACCTAATCCGGCTGCTCCATCCCTTCGGATCGCTCGCCGTGTCTTTCCGGCTGCCCCGGTCAGATTCCTCCGCGGCAGCAATCGCCCGTGCAAAACGCCCGGGCTTGGAGGGTTCGGCCCGCGGCACCACCCTGTCTTCCAGCTTCGACAAAGCGCTCAGCAACTCGCTGGCTTCAAAGGGCTTGACGATGAAGCCATCGGCGCGCACACGGTGCGCTTCCTCCGGCTTGAAAGGCTCCAGCTTGCCCACGCTCAGCAACACCGGAATCCGCGCCGTTTCCTGCGATTCCTTCAGACGCTGGCACACCTCCAGCCCGCTGTAGCCGGGCATATAAACATCCAGGATGACCAGGTCGGGTTTCAGTTCGGCAATCTTTTTCAACGCGGCCGAGCCGTTGTTGACCGCAATGACCTCATACCCCGCATCCGCGAGAATCTTGCGCCCCATGTTCTGAGCGGTCACGCTGTCGTCGGCAAGCAGTATTTTCCGGGCCAAAGGAAATTCCTCTGATGAGGGGAGATAACGCGAAGGTAACCCGCCGGTCGACGCAAGTCAATGATCAGACGGGATGTTACCTGGTTACCAGCGGTCAGCACCTATCGCGTCCTCGAAGGGGATACTGGCATGGGAATCGGCGAGCCTGCGACGCCTAACTTGGGAAACACCCAGAGAACTCCCCGTGCGGCTAACATGTCCACTGAAACCGACGTCTTAAGGAAAGAAGTGATATCAAAGTAGCGTACCGGAGGGCCAACTATGCCCACACCCGTCACTCGCTTCCGCATTCTAGCCCTTGCGGTTCTCTGCTTCCTTCTCTCCGCCCGCTTCGGCGCGCAGAACCAGCGCATCCATGACCCTCTGATAAATGACCAGCGCATCAATCCCGATCTTACGGCTCACGAGTGGGGAACCTTCACCTCCATCGCGGGCAGGAGCGGTCAGGCCGTGGAATGGTCTCCGCTGAACGGCTCTTCCGATCTTCCCAGCTTTGTGGAGCACCTCAACGGCGCGCAGTTCAAGCTCGGGTTACGGGGGACAGTCCGCATGGAGACCCCTGTCCTCTACTTCTATTCGCCGCACGAAACCGCAGTCTCAGTGAAGGTCGCTTTTTCCAGCGGGGTAATGACGGAATGGTATCCGCCGGCCAGCCGCGTAGAACCAAGTCCCAAGAGTGTTCTGGACCGTAAGGCTCTCTTCCAACGGCACGTCACCGGCAGTATCTCGTGGGATTCCGTCACCGTGTCTCCGGCCCTCGCGCCCAGCTTTCCGCGCGGAAATCAACCCGGCGACAATGAAGACGACCAGTACTACGCCGCTCGGGAAACCTCAGCCGCTCCTCTGGTCGTGAAGACTGCCGGCGGCGGTCAGCAGGAGAAGTTTCTCTTCTATCGCGGCGTGTCCACGTTTTCTGTGCCTATCTCGGCGACGGTTACCTCCGAAGGAAAACTGCACATCACCAATCTCGCCCAGCAGGAAATCCCCAGCGTGATCCTGTTCGAGCGCCGCGGCGACAAGCTGGGCTACCGCCTTGCAGGCGCGCTGCGCGACGAAATGTCGCTCGACCCTCCCGAACTGACCGCCACTCTTGAGTCTGCGACTTACGATTCGATGAGCCGCGATCTCGCCGACATCCTGACCAGTCAGGGACTCTATCCCGACGAAGCGCACGCCATGATCGAGACCTGGCGGCAATCCTGGTTTGAAGAAGGCAGCCGATTGTTCTACATCGTGCCCGGCGGTTTTCTGAACGCAATTCTTCCGCTGACCATCTATCCCGCTCCGGCGCAGACTGCGCGAGTCTTCGTTGGGCGGCTGGAACTAATCACACCGGCAACTACTCAGGCGGTGGAGAAGATACTCGCAAACCACGACATCGCAGGGTTGCAAAAGTACAACCGCTTCCTCGAGCCAATTCTCGATGAGATGAAGGCGTCGAATCCCGCCCAGGCTTGGCAGATCGACAGGGATTTGGATCTGACCTACCGCTCGCCAACCGTACAACCGAAGACCCAGAAGTGAGGATCTTCCGTCTGCGGCGCTTCAGAACCGCATCAGAACGAGATGATCTTTTTCAATCCCTTCTTTTTCTTCTTCTTGCTGCTTGAAATATCCTTGTCGCTCGCCAGATCGGAGGTAGAACTGGATCGAGCTGTGGCCTCGCTGCCAGATGGCGCCGGCCCCTGCTGAATCTCATTGATTTGCACCGGCGGCGGCAAGGCGGCATCGGCCGATGCCGCGCTTTGGCTCTCCGCAGTCGGCTTTAACTCGTTCGCATCCGGAGGCCCGCCGGGCTTCAACTCATTCGGATCCGCCGCCGCGGGCTTCAGTTCGTTAGGGTCGGCTGCCGTATTCGCTCCGGCAAAAGGCTGGCTTCTAGCCCCTGGCGCATCGGATCTCGGAGCCGGCTCATTGGCTGCGGGAGTTCCGCCCTTCACGATCTCAGCAGCCAGACCGTGATCACCGGCAGGCGGTCCCAGCGCCCTCCTCATGGTCTCTCCAGCCATTTGGTTCGCTGACACAGGCGTCGGGTCTACCAAGGTTGGATCGCCCACCTTCGAGGCTTGCGCCACGTCAGGCCCCTTCTTCACGACGCTCATCAACCGGTCCAGCGTGCTCGCCTCCCGCCGGCTCTCATCCTCTGCCCGGTTCTGCGCCACCGCCGCTTTCGTCGGCCGAGGAATCGGCTGATGCAAAGCCGCCAGCCGCCTCTTCGCGTCATCCCCGCGTTCCATCACCGGATAGCGCGTGATGATCTGCGAATAAGCTGCCGACGCCTCTCGGGTCAGTTCCCCTATATATTTGGCCTTTTCGTTTTCCCCGCCCATGCAGCCCGGCGGAGTATTAAAGGCCGTGCAGACCGGTCTCAGCCGCAACTGCGCAATCTGCGCTTCATAGTTCTGCCCCAGCAGATACAGCGCCTCATCGGCCCGGCTGTATAGCGGATATTTCTCCACCAGCGACTTCAGCCGCGCCTTCGACGCCTCATAGGACAGCCGGTAGTAGTAGAACTTTCCAATGTTAAACTCCCTGTCGGCCAGCACTTCCTGCACTTCCAGCAGCCGCTCCTTCCCTTCCTTCACCAGTTTCACGTTGTCCGGGTACTGCATGATCAGGTTCCGGTACTCATCCTCCGCTCGCTTGGCGTGGGTATAGTCGCGGTCCGACTTCTCCATCTGCTGGTACTGAATGTTGGCGATCTTCAACTGCGCTTCTGCCGCCTCCGGCATATTGGGAAAGAACATCTCGAAATCCCGATAAACCTGTTCGGCCTGCGCCAGCGACGCCGTCCCGCCCTCCGCGTACCAGGAATCGCCCTCCGCCAGCTTCGCTCGCGCGATGAACTCCGAGTCCGGATAGGTGTTGATCAAAGTCTGCAGCGTCATGCGCGCCACGTCGAAGCGGTTGTGCCTCATCGCGTCCATGGCCTTGTCGAACAGCACCTTGTCGGGTTGCTTCGAACCGATATTGGCCAAAGGATTGACGGACTTCTTGTTCGTGCAAGCCGCAGTGATGATCAGCAGCAAGCCCAGCATCGCAGTAATTAAAATTCGACGTGACATTTAGGACCTCAAGATTGCTTATGCGAGGACACCCGCCCTCCGCTGTCCGCCGAGCGAAACTCGGCTTTCTTTACCGCCCCTAAACTCTCAGCGCCACGGCGTCCGTAGCCGCTTTTAGCAGTTCCTCAGCATTCTTCCTTGGATCGCCATGACCGAACACGGCGTTGCCCGCCACCAGGATTTCCCCGCCTGCGCGCACCACGTCGGCCACCGTGTCGAGCGCCACCCCGCCATCTACTTCGATGCGGTAAGTCAGCCGGCGTTGGCTGCGAATTTCCGCCAGCCGCTGCATCTTGTGCAGCGTAGCCGGAATAAACTTCTGTCCCCCAAACCCCGGATTCACCGACATCACCAGCACGTAGTCCGCAATATCGAGCACCTCCGCCAGCGCCTCCACCGGCGTAGCCGGGTTGATCACCACGCCCGCCATGCAATCGTGGCTCTTGATGAGATGCAGCGTGCGGTTCAAATGCCGGCAGGCTTCCTGGTGGACAGAAATCCAATCCGCGCCCGCATCGGCAAATGCTGGAATAAAATCGTCCGGATTCTCGATCATCAGATGGCAGTCCAGCGGCAACTCCGTCACCCGCCGCAGCGACTTCACCACCGGAGGCCCGATCGTCAGATTGGGGACGAAATGCCCATCCATAATATCCACATGGATGACACTCGCCCCGCCTTTGTCCGCGGCGTGCACCTGCTCGCCAAGACAGGCAAAGTCGGCCGAAAGAATCGATGGTGCCAGCTCAATCAACGTGGCCCCTCGCAAGGAATGCGCTCGTCAAAATTCTAACACGCAGATGCGGCTGTGGCAGGGCTAGTGTGGAGCGGACACTCCTGTCCGCCGAAAAGCCGGCAGCGTAGCCACTGCGGTCCCACTTCTCGTGCACTTTGCGAGAAGATGGAATATCACAAACCTCAACCCGACGGGACTTAATCCTGAGCAGATAACTACTCCGAACGAAACACACATCAGTTTTTCGCGGGCGGAGGAACTTCTCCCGCCTTCTTCGGCGAGTCCTCCATCATTCGCGTGACCTCTCGCTCGGCGCGGTCCGACATCGTCTCGACGCTCTTCTTCATGATCGGCATCATGGACTCCATACCTTCCGCCATGACTGCCGGCAACTCCCGCAACACTTTTTGCCCGGTCGGCCCCGAATAGAACGCGACGAGCGCATCCATGTCCCCCTTGGTGAAATGCTTCTGGTAGGCCGGCACCATCGTCTGCATCATCTCGTCGAGGGGCATTTCTTTCATCATGCCGTCCAGCATCTTGTTGATCCGCTCTTCGCAATCCGTCGGCAGCCTGTCTTTATCCCTTTCGCACTGCTCGTGCGTCGTCTGATGCATAGGCTCGGCCATCGCCTGCATCATTTTCAGCATCGTGTCATGCGAATGAACCGCCTGGAAGTATCGTTCCACGTCTTGCTTCGTAGCGGGAGCGTCGGCGCTGGTTTGCGCAAAACCAGGTGTGCCAAGGGCTAGTGCGCCAAGGGCTAAACAGAGTGTGGCCGCCAGGAAAATTCGCCGCATAGTGAGCCTCCCATAACTGCCAGCAGGTTATCTCACGGCCCAGGCTAAATCAATCGACACAAGCGCTTAGGCAGTAGAGCAGTCTGGGCCACGCTCACGTGGAGACAGCCCGCCTCAGCTGTCCAGTCGAACCAAGCGAGACCCTTTCTTCCAGGTCGCCCAGCAAACGGACCACTATCAGCGACACCCTATTGCAGCGTCCCGAACTCAGCCTTGGCTTCCTTCAACACGGGCACATCCGAATCAGCATCCTTCCACAATGTAAGAAAATCCTGATAAGCCGCTCGGGCCTTCGCCTTATCTCCCGCAGCCGCGTAAGCCCGGCCCAATTCCAAATGCGCCAGCGCACCAGTCGCGCAATTCCAGACAACGCCGGGATGGTCGATGATCTTCTGAAACTCCGCCGCAGCGCCTTCCTGCCCTGCCGCAAGATAAGCTTCGCCTCGAAGATAAGTGGGATCAAGGCAGGAGTTGTTCGCATTGCCGACGGTCAGACCATATTCCAGGTTCGACACGTTTCTTAATTGCGCGAGCGCGCCAGGCCCATCTTTGGCGTTTAATGCAATTTGCGCCTGAATCGTGGGCAGCCAATAAGACTGCACAGTCGTGTACAGCGGGTACCGCTTGGCCAATCCCTGGGCCAGCGCCCGCGCGTTGACCGCATCCCCAGCCCGCGCCAAAACCAGCGCCGCCAGTTGTTGCGCGTCCCGGCTTTCGGGGACAAGAGCCAGGCCGGCGGTGGCCTCGCGCTTGGCCTCCTCAAGATTGCCGAAAAGCACCTCGCGCCATGCACCTTCGAGTCGCCATAGGGCTGCAGATTCCTTGTTATCAGCCCGCAAGGCTGCCTCGGCGGCGCGGCGGGTCACCTCACGAGCCTTCGCGACGTGCCCGCTATAGGCTTCGGTGTCGGCCTCCAGCGCCAGAATCTCGTGCTGAAGTTCGGGCCTGCTCTCAAACCAGGCCGCCTGTTCGCCCATCCCCTTCGGACTTCTTGCGACGAATTCCAGCCCGTAGAGGACGATGTGCAAAGTATCGTCATCCATTTTGCGCGCCATGGTCTGTTGGTAGACCTGCCGCGCCTCATCGAAGCGGCCAAGACTGACCAGGAACCCAAGCTCGTTCTCGGCTGCAATCACATTGTCAGGATTCAGGCGCAGGCCCTCGCGAGATTTCGCCAACCCCTGCTCCATCTTGCCTTCGATGGCGTACAACGAACCGAGGTTAATGTAGGCAATTTCGTCCCGCGGATAATTCTCCTGCCATTCCCTGAAAGTCTCGACCGCTTTATCCAGTTCTCCCGTGGCGGCCATGTAATACATCGAAGTGATGTGCAGCTTCTCCCGTTCGCTGGCACGGTCGCGCAAGGCAAAGGCCTTGCTCAGATACTCCACCCCTCGCATGGGCTGGCCAATGTTGCCGTACATAATCCCCAGTCCCTCGATTGCGGTGGCAAAGTTGGGATCCAGATCAATGGCATGCTGATACGAGGGGAGCGCCTCTGCTGATCCTTTTTCCTGCAAGACCCTCCGGCCAATGCTCGCCGCCCTCAGGGCCTCCAGTGAAGGCGTGGTTTCCTGCGCCAGAGGCGCATCAAACTTCTGCACCGAGGCCAGCGATTCACCCAACTGCCCGCGCAGTTTTCCCGCGGCCTCGCCCAGCACATCCAAAACCTTCTCCTTACCGGCCGCCGTAGCCTGCTCCTGCGCCAGGGTGTCTCCATTCAGGCAATTCACCGCCTTCAGCCCCACCACAAATTGACTGCCCAGGCTGGCGATGGAACCCGCAATGTAAGCCTTGCTGTCGGCGCGCTGGCACAACTCCCGCGCCACATCCGGCGTGAGCGGCGTATTCACTGGCTTTGTCATCAGTTTCAGAGTGGCCGCGACTTTTTCATCGGAAAGAACATTCAAAAACGGCGATTGCCGCAGCGACACGCTCAGCGCCTGCTTGAGGGCATCGTCAAACACCGCATCGCCGGTCGAGTTGGCGAAGTCTCCCACCACAATCGTGTCTTTCTCGGTGAGCTTCGCCGTGGGACGATGCGTGTAGTAGTAGCCTGCGACTCCCGCCGCGATCACCACCACAAAAGCCGCAACCATCCAGCCCACTTTTGATCGCGGGGCACTGGTAACCGCGCTCGGTCCCGAACTAGCCGTCGCTAATCCCCTTCCGCTCGACTCCCGCTTCGCCGTCGCAGCCGCTGCGCCGCTCTCTGCTTTGTCCTCCGCGACCACCGCCGACGTCCCGCTCGATTCCACTTCCCGCTTTAGCCGCTTCAAATCCGCGCGCATGTCGGAAGCATGCTGGTAACGCAGGTCGCGGTCCTTCTCCAGAGCTTTATTAATGATGCGTTCCAACTCGGCGGGCAGATCAGGATTCAGCCGCACCGGCGCAATCGGCGCCTTATGCAGAATCGATTCGAACAGCAGCGCCGTCGAGTCTCCACGAAACGGCAGCGTGCCCGTAGCCATCTCATACAAAACGGCTCCAAAGGAAAAAAGATCGGTGCGCGAATCGAGCGGCTTGCCCCGCGCCTGCTCCGGAGACATATAAGCCACCGTCCCCACCGTCGAGCCCGCGTCAGTCAGTTGATCCACCGTACCGGTCTGAGTCACATCTCCCGGCACCGCCGTTACTTTCGCCAACCCAAAATCAAGAATCTTTCCGTGCCCCCGGCTGGTCACAAAAATGTTCGCCGGCTTAATGTCGCGGTGCACAATGCCTTTGGTGTGCGCCGCATCCAGCGCATCGGTCACATCGATTGCCACCCGCAGCAACGTCTCCATGTCAAGCGGCGCGCTGTTGATGGTGTGCTTCAGCGTCAGGCCGTCCAGATACTCCATGACGATGTAGGCGCGCCCGTCCGCCTCGCCGATGTCGTAGATGGTGCAGATATTGGGATGATTCAACGCCGACGCCGCCTGCGCCTCGCGCTGAAACCGGCTCAAAGCCTGCGGATCGCGCGCCACGCTTTCAGGAAGGAACTTCAGCGCAACAAAGCGGTGCAGCCGGGTGTCTTCAGCTTTGTACACCACACCCATGCCGCCACCGCCCAGCTTTTCCAGAATGCGATAGTGAGAAATAGTTTCGCCGATCATGAGGAGCCGGACACGCCGTGAAGCAACGTCCGCAAAGTGGCACCATGTTAGAGTGCCGCGCCATCAGAGTCAATTTCCTGTTTGACCTCCCGCGGTTGACCCATCTTTGCGTCACTAGGGGCCGAGGCTGCATGCCATGCTTTGACTTCTGTTCGTTTTTCGTAACAGCCGAGGGTCTCCATTCCGGGCGCGTCAGACATGTGGCACAATTCGCGCGCACTACCACGACGGGCCGAGCCAAGGGGAAGTCAGATCAGTCTGTGAGGACATATGCCAACCGCCCGACGCGCACTTCTGCTTGCGTTTGTAGCTATTGTTGCAGTTTCTGCAGCTTACGCCGAAACGCCCATCCGCAAGCCGCAAGAATCCTTCGCCCCTACTGGACCTCTGAGCCGGGCTGGGACACAGAACTCCAATTGAAGAACAACCTAGCCTCCGGGCCACTAACCGTTACGCCCGTTCTGCGTCTCGCGTCGGGCGAAGAGATTCCGCTGGATCCCGTCACCATCCCCTCGAACGTGTCGGTCTCCGTGTGGGTAAATGAAGGTCTGCTTAAACACTCACCCAGTTTGCTCAGCCAGCCCGGCTCCTACGGCTCAGTCGTCTTACGCTTCACGTCACCCAATCCGATGAATCTCCAGGCAACAGCGGTGTTGTCCCTCCACGGAGCGCCAATCACATTTTCCGTTGGCGCCAGTCCCGTGCCGCAGTCTCAGCCCTGGGTTGATGGCAACAAGTCCGGCAGCCTGGAAGGAATTTTGTGGCAGCCCAGAGATGGCCTGAAGGATGTTTTACCGATCAGCAACAGTGCAGACAAGAAAATCAGCGGAAACCTTTCGTTGTTTGACGCTTCCGGTAAGCGTTGGAGCCAATCTCTGTCCTTCGCTCCACACCAGACGCTGCGCCTTGCGCCCAACGACCTGGTGCAGCAAGCCGGCTTGAGCGGAAGCTACGGCGGCATCAGACTCGACTTTCCGGCCTCAGCGCCGGCTCTGGACGCCATTCATTTTATGTACGATGAGGCGAGCAATTATTCCGTGCCTTTGGAAATGTTCGGCCGCGATCCCAACGCAACCCTCAAGCAGCGCGCTGGAAGCGACGCCAAGCGATGGACCATGCTGGCGCCGATCGATGCTGGCCTTGAGCAGCCCCGATCCCGCAGTGGGGTTGCCCCCGGGAACTGTGTTGCAGCCCATGATTTTCATACGCAACACCACGGGCAAAAATATTTCCGCCGGTATTACACTGAATTGGCGCGGGGAATCCGCCAAAGGGCAGACAAAATTGCTCCAACTGCAATTAGCTCCTTTTGCCACGCAGCAACTTCAGATCGGCGCGATGCAGAAGCAGTTCGGCATTCCAGACGATGCGCACTGGGCGTTGGTCACGTTGACCACGAATGCGTCGCCCGATGATCTGATCGCCATCGCTACCAGCCGCGAAGTGGGCGGGCGCTATGGCGTGGAGACGATGTTCGTCGGCGGCTTGGGCGGACACTTTGCCGGGGGCGAGTGGCGGGCCGATGCCAACCACAACCACATCATCGCTGTTACGAATTCCGGACAAGAACCCACCGATGCGCTTGCTCACCCTCCATTATGAGGACGGCCAGAAAAAGTACGAAATGCGGCGGACGATTCAGCCTGGGGATCAGATGTGGGTAAGCCTGACCAGCTTGATCCGCGAGCGTGTACCTGACCGCAAGGGCAACATCCTGCCGGTCGAAGTGAATGGGGGAACCTACGACGTACAGGAACTGACGCCCGGAAACCACAAGGTGATGGCGAGTGCTCTGGCGGTCGACAGCTCTTTGGGGTCTCAGGTTCTGCACCCGATTTTGCGCTGCTGCGGCGCTGACGGTGCGGTCTGGGACCCGGGTTCATTCGACCTGGTGATCGACGGTACGGATTTCGGCAGCATTGACGGGACCGATCAATGCACGGGCCAACCGCTGGACATTTCAGGGGACTTCACCAGCTGGTGGAGCGGGAACACCGCCGTGGCAACCGTGACAACCAAGCAGGTGCATGGAGTGTCCGAGGGTCTCACCGACGCTTTTGCCAGCGGATGGGTCACAGAGGGCAACGGCGGTTACTGCACCGAGGTCCAGACGCTGGTCGGGGCCACGGTCAAGGTGCAGGTGCCGACCAGCCTCGCTCTGAGTATGGGGAGCAAGAAAACGTATGGCGGTACCACTGTTACCGATTGCTCGGGCAATGTTATCGGTACGCGTTGGGGCTACTCGCGCTGCGCCACGTACACGATCCTCGATCAGTACGGAACGCCAATAACCACCGGGAGCTACACAGCGAATGAAAGCTTTCAGACGGTGTCGTCCAATCCTCCCGGCGTACCCAACAATACAGGGAGCGCCAACCCGGTAGCCGGAGTATTCAGTGATTTTCTGGCGTTCCTCGCGAAGTCGCCGCCCGCGCCGCAACCGGGTGAATACATTAAACAAACCCAAACGATTACGATCACAGACAACAACTCTGGGAAAAACTACTCGGTACGAACAAACTGCCTAGATTTCGAGTACAACGATGTAACTGACACGAATATAACGGGCGGTGGTGCATGCAATTAGGAGGGATCTTATGAAAAATCACAGCCTTATTCCGGTACGAGTCAAGATAATCTTGGGCCTTGCCATAGTTCTCGGTCGGGTACAGTGCACCGTCGGCCAAGCACCGCGAACCTTCCCCAGCGAAAGGGAGGCCCTTGCCGCTCTCAAGACACGATATGGTCTAGCGCTTGGGATCGAAGCCTCAGCCAAGAACCCTGACCCTCCTCAGGGGCCCATCACGCTGCACCTACCGCCAGGCGATGCTGCAAAGGCCTTTGACGAGTTAGTCGCACAATTACCGAATTGTGTCTGGGAGCTTCGTGATGGAGTCTACGATCTGCACCCCAAAGACGCTACCGCAAGTATTCTGGACGAGAGGATATTGTCATTTTCTGTCGTAGGCGCTTCTCCCGCTGAGGCTTCGGATGCGATAACTCGGCTTCCCGAGGTCCAGCGGTGGCTGGCCCTCCGAGGAGTCACTAGGCGCGAGATTGAAACTGGTGCCATGTCCCTCGCCGCTAAGTCAGCGGGAAAGGCCACTCTGTCGCTGCGTAACGTGAGTCTGAGAACGGTGCTCAACAACTTGGCGAAGCAATTTCCTTCCCAACAGTGGTCGGTGGTCCTCTACGGCAATCAAGCGCAGTACCTGGCCATCTATCTTTAAGGCGAGTGGCGGACGCGCCACAACCAAATCGCAGCCATCACCAACATCGGCACAAAGGCAGGGTGACCCAGGCTTTTGATCTCGCTGGCATCACCAACACAATGGGTGCCCGTCCTTCGCGTTCTTTGCGAAGGGCGGGCGGCAACGGTGACAACCAAGCAGGTGCATGGAGTGTCCGAGGGTCTCACCGACGCTTTTGCCAGCGGATGGGTCACAGAGGGCAACGGCGGTTACTGCACCGAGGTCCAGACGCTGGTCGGGGCCCCGGTCAGGGTGCAGGTGCCGACCAGCCTCTCGGTTCTGAACGTAAGCGTGTTGCCGAATGGGCAAGGTCTGAACTTTGGCTGTTCGGGTCTTGCCAATTATGGAATCATGGTTGACATAAAGTATCAAGTCTTGGACCAGAACGGCAGCCCTATCCTGTCGGCGAATATGACCCCACACGAACACGGTATAGGTTTCGGCGGGAGCGGCTATGACAACAACATCGGCCCCACTGGTTTTACGAACAGTACTCTCACGACCGCGGCGGATGGGACATTCCACGACGTACCCTTTGGCGCCTGCGCGAACGGTGCCTTTTCAAGCGTCACAGCTACCCAGTTTATAACCATCATTATGCCCGACGGGTCGGCCCCTAGTGTACGCGGCCAGACGTTTACTGCGACGGGACAATCCGCCGGTCATGGCAAGCTCAACAACAGCGTTGGCGATATCTCTGCTACGAGGTGAAACGTGAGAGTTACCCTTGTCGTAATTCTGGGCCTCGCCTTATCGGGCGCTGCCTACGGCCAAGGCGGAAATGATCCTGAACCGGCAGTAAGACGAGTAATTAACACAGGCATGATTGAAGGATGGGACCAAAAAATACTCATCCACCTGGGAGACGCCGGCGCCGTCTTAGCGACCAGGGTTCTCGCTGATAGGAATCTAACGCCGAAAACCATCGGCAGCGCGCTCGTAGTTCTCGAGAATTCCTTTGCAGAGCCGAAGCTCGTCGAGGTCACAGCCGACAGGGAACCAAGAACCTCTCTGCTCCTACTTAGGTACTTGGAACTCTCGACGAGCGACGCCGAATCGAGGAAGAATATCGCTGACACACGTAAGTACATACAAGATCAATACGCCGCCTTCCTGAAGGCTAGTGAGCAGTAAAATCGGTGCGCCGTTCACGCGCGCGGACGAGAATCCGGGCGGGTGGCCCATCCTTTCGCGTTCTTTGCGAAAGGGCGGGATTGCGCGTAAGTCTATGTAATCAGCACTTCCCGCCCCCGACTGCCAGCCTCGTTCGCCGCTTTCTAACGCTTTTCCTTCGCCCTGTGTCTTTTTCACCACGTTTCCCGATGCGGTCACTAAACCCATCCTTCCCAGCCACTTGCCGCCCACCAACTATAGCCTTAAGGTGGTTTTCCGAGTTTTCCGAGATTTCCACAGTGTTCCGGTAAAACCGCTGTTGTGTTCCAGTTGGAGCATTTTGTACATACAATCGCAAAACCGCTTCTATGTTCCAGTTGGAACATTCAGCACAATGTTCCAGTCGGAACATTCGTTACCGCGCATGGTACCCTCGTCGAACGTGCCCGCCCTCCTCCACTCCGCGACCGCCGCCTACGGACTGGCCGCGGTCCTCGCCTGGGGTACCAGCGACTTCCTCGGCGGCTACGCCACCCGCCGCGCCAACGCCTTTCTGTTCGCGGTTGTATTCAATCTCGGCGGACTGTCGATGGTAGCAACGCTGGCCGCAGCCACCCACGCGCCTTTCCCTTCGCGGCACGCCGTGGTCTGGGTGCTCGCCGGCGGCGTCTTCGGGGGAGCGGGTGTGGCCATCTTCTTTCGCGCACTCGCCGCGGGAAGAATGGGCGTGACCGCGCCAGTCGCCGCCGTTCTCGGCGCAGCGATCCCAACTTTGTTTTCCATCTTCACGGATGGTCTGCCCGGCAAGGTTCCCATTCTTGGTTTCGTCATCGCAGCCGTCGGGCTCTGGCTCATCACGCGCACACAAGCTGGCGCGGGCAAAGACGAAGACAGCGGCAGGCCTCAAGGCATCGGCCTCGCCGTGCTCGCAGGGATTGGCTTCGCATGTTTTTATCTTTGCATCCGGCAGGCGGGCGATGCCTCGGTCTTTTGGATCGCATCGCTCACCCGAGCCGGCGGCTTGATCATCACTGGTCTGATCGTCCTGCTGGGCGGGAAGTTTCGCGACATCGCTCCAGCCGGAGTGCGCTGGGGCGTACTCACCGGCTGCATCGATTCCCTCGGCACCATTCTCTTCGTCCGCGCCAGCCAGACCGGACGCCTCGACGAAGCGGTCGTCATCTCCTCGCTCTATCCCGCGGTCACCGTGCTGCTGGCCCGCGTGTTTCTGAAAGAACACTTCACCCGCTGGAGGTTCGTGGGGCTGTTGGCCGCGCTGGCGGCCGTGCCCATGATCGCGGCGCAATAGTGGCAACTCGTTCCATATTCTAGAATCTGGAATACAAGCCATGGCGCTTATCGAAGTCCGAAATCTGACCAAGATTTATTCGCGAGGCGAGTCTGCGTTTGGGGGAAAGGCTGGCGGCGGAAGCGAAGTCCGGGCCGTCGATGATGTCTCGCTCGACATTCATGCCGGCGAAACTCTTGGCCTGGTGGGCGAATCGGGTTCGGGCAAGAGCACGCTTGGACGTTTGATCCTGCGCCTCATCGAACCTACTTCCGGCGGCATTCGTTTCGAAGGACGCGACCTGCTCGCGGCCCACGGCAGCGAAATGCGCCGCTTGCGCCGCGATATGCAGATTATCTTTCAGGATCCGTTTGCCTCACTCGATCCCCGTTTTCGCGTCGAGGAGATCGTCGCCGAGCCGCTTGTGATTCATGGGAACCCAAACGGAAACAGAAAGGCGAGAGCTGAAATTCGACCTCGTGTCGTCGAACTCCTCCGCGCTGTTGGCCTGGACGAATCGATCCTGCGGCGCTTTCCTCACGAGTTCAGCGGAGGGCAACGCCAGCGCATTGGCATTGCGCGCGCCCTGGCATTGCATCCCAAGTTCATTGTGGCGGACGAGCCAGTCTCCGCGCTCGACGTCAGTGTGGGCGCGCAGATGGTGAACCTGCTCGCCCAACTGCAGCGCGACTTCGGACTGACTTATCTTTTCATCTCCCACTCGATGCCGGTTGTGCGTTACCTCTCGACGCGCATCGCCGTGATGCATCGCGGCAAGATTGTGGAAGCCGGTCCGGCCGAGCAGATTACCGAGCGGCCGGCGCACGCTTACACGCGCAGTCTGCTGGAAGCCACGCCGGAGTTGGCCGTCTAACGGTTCGTGGAGAACTGCCTCGCTTCACTCGGCGGACAGCCGAGGCGGCTGTCGCCACATGAACCCTGCCTGTCGCCACTCAAACCTTGGCTGTTCCTCGACAAACCTTGTGCCATACTTTCTCGATGTCGTCGGTCAATCCCAGCCGGAGGCGCGACCTGATTGAGCTGATTCTTGGCTATGGTTTGGTGGTTGGCGTGATCTGGATGCCCGAGCGACTGCAGCGCATTTTCACTCCCGTTGCTTTCGTACTGACGCTGGCGGTGGTGCTGTCGCGCCGCAAGAGCGGGGGTGAGTTGGGCCTTGGCTGGCGCGGTCTCGTCCCGTCGCTCTGGATCCTGCCTGCCGCCATCGCGCTCGCGGCCGTGAGCATGTTTGTCGCGGCGAAGGCTGGCACGCTGCATCCGCTCTACAAAGCTGACTTCGCGCACATCTCCGGCTACGTGTTGTGGACCATTTACCAGCAGGTCCTGTTGCAAGACTATTTCATGGGCCGCCTGCTGCGCCTTGTGTCGAATGAATCCGCAGCTGTGACTCTGGCGGGCACGCTCTTCGCAGCGGCGCACCTGCCGAATCTTGTGCTCACCGCGGCCACCCTGGTGTGGGGCATGGTTTCATGCGCGCTGTTCCGGCGCTATCGCAACCTGTGGGCGCTCGGCCTTGCGCAGGGACTGCTCGGCCTTTGCTTCGCCGTGTGCGTGCCGGACGCGCTTCATCATCACCTGCGCGTTGGATTGGGGTACTTGCGCTATCACGACGGTCATTGACGGTTGGTGAGCGCCTGTTTACGGCAAGAATACCTCCGCGAATCTATAGTGTCGGCAGACGCGGCGTCGAGATTAGAATTCCGCTCATGGCCAAGAAAACAGAGATGAGCAGTTCGTCCCTGTGGATCGCCACGGTTGTCTTGTTGGCGCTTACTGCATGGATGTTTTTCAAGAGGTAGGCTAGACGACAGCCTACAAATCGAACCCACGCTGGCGTGCGTGATCGTCGAGGCCGGTAAGCGACGATGCTCGCGCCATGCGCGTCGGCAGAGACATTCCGCGATAGCCGCCGGCTCTTTCCAGCCTTGATGCCGCTTGACTTGCATCTATATTTCTGCAAATATCGAAATATGAAAACAGGCCTCTTTAAGAAGTCGGCAGAGCAAGTTGTCAAGTATGCCGACATGTTTTCTGCCATGGGGACGGAGCCGCGACTGCGGATCATGCGGTTGTTGCTGTCCGCGCACCCCGAAGGTCTGGTGGTTGGTGAGATCCAGGAGTATCTGGATATCCCGAACTCCACCCTATCGCATCATCTCGACAAGCTCAAAGCGGAAGAACTGGTCGAGGTTCAAAGAGAGAGCACCTTTCTCCGCTATACCGCAAACACGGACGCCCTGCAAGAGCTGCTTCAGTTCCTGTACGCCGAATGCTGCACTCGCAACAAGGCTGTGAAACCCGAAGAGATAGTTCGAATCTGCAAGTAGGAGGAGTGGACATGAGTAGCACGGACATTAAGGAAGCAGTCAAGGAGAAATATGGGCAGGCGGCCTTGCGCGTGAGCAGCAGCGGCAGTTCGTGCTGTGGCGCGACTCCCAGCTGCGGGTGCGGAGATCCGATCACGTCCAATCTCTATGACCCATTCCAAGCCCGGCAAATTCCTGAGGAAGCCCTGCTGGCTTCGCTCGGCTGCGGCAATCCGACCGCCCTGGCAAAGCTGAATCCCGGCGAGATTGTTCTTGACCTCGGGTCGGGAGGCGGGATCGATGTATTGCTTTCGGCCAAACGTGTCGGGCCCAGCGGCAAAGCCTACGGCCTGGACATGACGGATGAGATGCTGGCGCTGGCCAACGAGAACAAACGCAAGGCCGGAGTTGAGAATGTCGAGTTCCTGAAGGGCGAGATTGAAAACATCCCGCTGCCCAGCCATTCTGTGGATGTCATCATTTCCAACTGCGTAATCAACCTTTCAGCGGACAAAGACCGGGTACTAAGAGAGGCGTTTCGCGTTCTGAAGCCGGGCGGACGCTTTGCCGTGTCCGACGTTGTGACTCGCGGCGAGATGCCGGCTGAAATCCGCCAAAGTGTTCTGCTCTGGGTGGGCTGCGTTGCGGGCGCGCTAGAAGAGAACGAGTACCGGGCCAAACTTGCGGCTGCTGGTTTCGAGAAAATTGAGATTGAACCAACCAGGATTTATCGCATCGAGGATGCCCGCGAATTTCTTTCCGGCCAGAACGTCGACGTGGATGCGATTGCGCCGCAGGTGGACGGTAAGTTCATGAGCGCGTTCGTGCGGGCCGTGAAGCCACAGCGAAAGGACGACTGCTGCGGGCCAATCTGCTGCCAGTGAGGCACCAACATGCCAGGACACTACAACGTCTTGTTTCTATGTACGGGCAATTCGGCCCGCTCGATCATGGCCGAGGCAATCATGAACTACAAAGGCCGCCCGAACTTTATCGCTTACAGTGCCGGGAGCCATCCTTCTGGCGCAGTTCGCCCGGAGGCTATCGCGGAGCTGCAGAACGCTCGTTTGCCCACGAACGGTCTGCGCAGCAAGAGTTGGGACGAGTTCGCGAAACCGGACGCACCCAAACTTGATTTCGTCTTTACGGTCTGTGACAACGCTGCGAAAGAAGTCTGCCCGATCTGGCCGGGACAGCCATTGACGGCTCACTGGGGAGTTCCCGATCCGGCCGCGGTTCGGGGCACGACGGAGGAAATTAAGCGGGCATACCGTGATGCCTTTGTGACTCTGGAGCGCCGCATCAGTCTATTTCTTTCTCTGCCTCTCGCTACCATCGGCAAGCTCGCGATCAAGCAAGAGATCGACAGGATCGGCCACCAATGAAATTCAACTTGCGCGCCAGACTGACGGCTGAGTTTCTAGGCAGCGGGTTCCTGGTTGCTGCCGTGATTGGTTCGGGCATCATGGGTGAACGGCTGGCAGGCGGGAACGCCGCGATTGCTCTGCTTGCGAACTCGCTTGCGACGGGCGCAGCGCTGGCCGCCCTCATTCTGACGTTTGGGCCGATTTCCGGCGCACACTTGAATCCCGCGGTTACGCTCGCCGATGCGATCGAACGAGGTATCCCCTGGACCGAAGCGGTGGCTTACATGTTTGTGCAGTGCGCGGGAGGAGTTGCCGGAGCGATCGTCGCGCATCTCATGTTCGGGCTGCGCTGGTATTCCTTGTCTTCCCATTCCCGACAGGGATGGCCGTTGGTTTTCAGTGAGTTTGTAGCGACGTTCGGACTGTTGTCGGTGATCTGGGGATGTTCGCGACTGCGTCAAGGAGCGGTGCCCTTCGCGGTTGCGAGCTACATCACTGCGGCCTACTGGTTCACCGCGTCAACTTCGTTTGCAAACCCGGCGGTGACCATTGCGCGTTCGTTGTCTGACACCTTCGCCGGGATTCGGCCGTCGGACGTTCCGCTGTTTATCGGGGCGCAGATCGCGGGAGCATTGTGTGCGACTTTCCTGTTTCGTTGGCTCGTCCCGAACTTGTCAGCATACGCGGACCAGGTGGTCGTGCGTCATTCCGTCTAGCAGTTGTGACCTCGCGATATACAACAGCAACTAGCTTGCCCACTGAGATACGTGCGATTCTCCGTTCGCTAGAACCACAACCCCCACAAGCAATCGACGCTGGCGTGGGTGATGGTTGAGGCCGGCACGCGGCGCCGTTCGCGCCATGCACGTCCGTAGAAAATGCCGGCGATGGTTGCCAGCAGAACGTAGCGCCAGTTGAAATGCGCGGAGCGTTTGTTGAAGTGCGATAGGCCGAAGAGAATCGACGCGATCACGAGCGCCGTCCGGCGGCCCACGCGGCGCTCCAACAGGTTCTGCACCCAGGCGCGAAAGAAGAGTTCTTCGGGCACTGCAGTAAAGAAAAATATTGCCACCCAGCGCAGCAGGGCGCTGCCGACTCCCGGCAGGTTGCGATGGGGATGGATGAAGCCCAGCGCCAGTCCGAGCGCGATTACGATCGGCGTGAAGAAAAAAAGCTCACGCAGGCCGATTTTCCAGTCGCTCCATTTCAAATGGAAGTTGAATCCAGTTCCGCTCAGTTTACGGATCGCTAGAAATCCATACAAGCCCGCATCGACTAGAAACAACTCGTTCAGAGCGCGGAGCCCGTTTGGCCACGCGCGATCAAACCAGCGCAAATCCACGGCCAGCCCCAGCACGAGCAGGATCACCGCATCCCGCCAGTTGCCGTGTTGCTCCGCATCAGATGCCGCGGCTTGCATCAGGAGCCAGGCAATAGCCACAGGCAGCGCTACATAGAGCGCGAACCACTCCCAGCGGAACATGTGCTGGGAGATCGATACCATCACGTAGGGCGCTACTAACAAAGCGGGAAGGCCTAGGCGCAGCGGCGCCGGCCAGCGCTCTACGGCCCGCGCAACCCGCTCGGCGGCACAACCGAACAAGACCGCTGGGGCCAATGACAGCGCGAGTGCCGCGATCGCGACGGGCGTCACATTCTGCATCGGGTCATCTTAAATGCAGTGGTCGGTGATCAGTGTCAGTGGTCAGTGGTCGGTGATCAGTAGTCAGTAGTCAGTAGTCAGTAGTCAGTTTGAATTCTTCCGTTGAGATGCGGCTTTGACTGGCCACTGACCACTCCCTAGAACTCGGCGCTTGTTTCGTTGCCGCCTCCCGGCTAGAATTCCCTCGCGTCTAACAGGAGGCCAGAAACATGGCTGCTTCTCCGCTCCCGCCAGCGTCCGAGTTCCTGCCTTCGCCCGAGCCCGCGCCGCTTTCCGAAGGCGCGCGCATTGTCAACACTTTCATTGCGCCTTCGAAGACTTTCACTGACCTGCGCCGCAATGCGAGCTGGTGGGGGCCGTGGCTGGTGATTTCCATCTTTGCCCTGCTTTTTATCTATTCGATGGATCGTCAGATCGGCTTCGACCAGATCAGCAGGAGCGAGATCGCGCATTCCGCGCGGGCCGACCAGTTCGACAAGCTTTCACCCGACGATCAGGCGAAACAACTTCGCTTTTCCGACGCCTTGGTTCGCTACTTATCCTATGGAATCCCGGTAACTATTCTGCTGTTCTTTGCAATCACCGCGGCGGTGCTGTTGGCAACTTTCAACTTTGGCCTGGGCGCCGACGTCTCTTACAAGAGGGCTTATGCGATCGTCTTTTATGCCAGCCTGCCTGGCATTATCGGTTCGATCCTGGGCGCGGTGTCGATGTTCGCAGGGGTTAATCCGGAAGGCTTCAACGTGAACAATCCCGTAGCCACGAATCCGGCGTACTTCATGGATCGCGCGGGCAACAAATTCCTCTATGTCATGGCTTCAGGCCTGGACATTCTGGTCATCTGGAGTATCGTGCTCATGGGGATTGGCTTCGCCTGCAACAGCAAAGTAAAACGCAGTACGGCAATTGGCGTCGTCGCGGGCTGGTATCTGCTCTGGAAGCTGGTGACTGCGGCCCTGGCCGCCCGGGGTTAGAGTGTGAGGAAAGCCGCGGTCAGCGCGGCGATCAAGCAAGTTAAGGAGATTACAAATGAAACGCATCCTTGTCACATCTCTTTTCGTTTCTGTGTGTGTTTGTGCCTGCGTTGCGTCTGGATTCGCGCAGACCATGAGCGCTCCCACGGCCGGACCGGCGACTCCGCAGGCTGCCGCTCCGGTGAAGGATCCAGTGGCGACTTCGCTCCGGATGTTGTTGCCGCGCTCGCGGAATAATATTCTCGGCGCCATCACCGCAATGCCTGCCGACAAGTTCAATTACAAGCCCACGGCCGATCAGATGACGTTTGCGCATCTGGTAGTACACATCATCGGCTCGAACAACGGCGGGTGCGCCAAAGCGGCGAACGTTGACGCGCCCAAGGTCGAGGAACTCAAGGAAACCGATGCCAAGGACAAACTGCTGGCCGCGGCTACGGCTTCGTTCGACTTTTGTGGCGAAGCGCTCGGCAAGATGGACGACTCGAAACTGAGTGACAGCGTCGAACTTTTCGGCGGGCACACGTTTCCGCGCGCCATGGCGGCGCTGGGCCTGGCCAGCGGGTGGGCGGACCACTACGCTGCGGCAGCGATGTATTTGCGGCTGAATAATATTCTGCCGCCGAGCGCGCAGCCGAAGAAGTAGTTCTCAGGGGGATAAAGCCCTCGTTGTTATTGTCCGAGAGCGGCGCGGCTGAAGCCGCGCCCTTCCAAATCACCTACTTGATTTGCACGAGTTCGCCTGCCGGTTCCGTTGCTGGAACCGAAGGCGCGGGATGCTGCGGGGCGCGCCAGCCGTCGAAGATTGAAACTTGATGCACGCATGACACTGTGCAGTGCGGCGCGCAGCCTTTCTCGGTGAGGTATTCGCGGCGCATGTCTTCGCGGGTGTAGGTTGCGAGCGGCACTCCGGGATAGCCGCGCTGCTGCGAGCAGTAGTGCACCAATCCGTCTTCGCAGATGTAGAGATAGCGTGCACCGGCGCGGCAGCGCCATTCATTCGGCAAGCCTTGGGCAATGTTGTCCTGGAAGGCGTTGATGCGGGTGAAGCTGTGCTTTTCCAGCGACTGCATTTCATGGTAGATGCGGCGCTCTTCTCCGCCCAGCGGCTGCAGTTGGCCGCTGCCGTCGTGGATGATACCGATGGTCGAGCTGAAACCGAGTTCGATGGCGCGCTTGCCGATGGTGAGGGCGTCCTGCGGATTCGAAATGCCGCCGCCCACCACGGAGTTGATGTTCACGTGAAACTCGGCGTGTTCGGCCAGCAGTTGCAGCTTCTTGTCGAGGACCTTCAAACTTTTCTTCGAAACTTCGTCGGGATTCACGTTGTCAATGGAGATCTGCAGCCATTCAAGACCGGCGCTGTTGAGGCGCTTGATTCTTTCCGGCACCAGAAAATATCCGTTGGTGATCAATCCGGCGATCATGCCGTTTGCGCGGACACGGCGGATTACGTCGTCGAGTTCGGGATGCAGCAGCGGTTCTCCGCCGGAAATTGTGACCACAGCTGTGCCGAGTGCACCTAGTTTGTCGATGCGGCGGAACATTTCCTCCGCAGGCACGGGCTTCGAGAAATCGTCGAACTCGTTGCAGTAGGTGCAGGCCAGGTTGCAGCGGCGGACGGGAATGATGTGGGCCAGCAGAGGATGATCGGTCGAGGCGAGGGAGCGCGCGGCCATGGAGGCTCCGCGCAGGTTGCGGTGGAGCGCCTTGGCGCGGCGGCGCAGGGTTGTAACAATAGAAGGCATCGGCTGAATACCTTATTACAGCATGGATGCGGGATAAATGCAGGCTTCGCGGCAGCAGTCGGCAGATTTTGAAGGGCGAATGGCGCAAATGGGCGCGTATGTTGCAAATTCACTTGAAAAATCGTTCCGCGGCGATCATAATTTGCCGCCGAGGAGGTATTAAGCATGTTGAAAGCTTGGGGTATCTCACTCGTCCTCGCATTGATCGCAATGAACACCAGCGACAAGTCGCAGCCCGACTGGGCGCTGAATGCGACCACCATCGAAGCCTGCAGTTGCCCGATGTTCTGTCAATGCTACTTCAACAGCAAACCTGCCGCCCACCACGAACACGGCACGGCAGCCCACTATTGCCAATTTAACAACGCCTACAAGGTGAACCACGGACACTATGGCTCCACCAACCTTGATGGCGCGAAGTTCTGGATCACCGGCGACCTGGGTGCGGATTTTTCGACGGGACAAATGGACTGGGCGCTGGTTACATTTGACAAGGCCACAAGTAAAGAACAGCAGGACGCCCTCGGTGCAATCATCCCCCATGTCTTCCCCGTAAAGTGGAACTCGCTCCAGACTACGGTGGGGAATATTGACACCTGGGACTTCAACAAGAATGAAGCGCACGCAACCATCGACGGCGGCAAGACCGCCGAGGTAAAGCTGCATCGCTTCCCTGGCAACACCGACGACCCGGTCGTGATCCACAACCTGAAATACTGGGGCACGCCCCGGAACGACGGTTTCGTAATGATGCCGAATGATGTTGAGACCTATAAGACCGGGTCGAAACCGTTCGAGCACAAAGGAACCAACGGGTTCATGGTCACGATCGATATGGCCTCTACTGATGTAAAACAATAAAGTTTGCAGACTTCGCAAAGACCTGGCCGGAGAATCGTGGGATTCTCCGGCCTTTTGTCTTTATCGATTATCCATTCAGCAGGTGATGCCCCGCTTCGCGCAACAGGTCGACAGCTCGGTCGAGGTGCTCGTTCGAGATGAGAACATAGTCCGTGTCGTAGGTGGAGATGGCGAAGATTGGCACGCCGTTGTTCGACAGCGGTTCGATGAAGGAGAGCAGCACTCCGGTTTGAGAGAACGGGAACGGGCCTTCGAGTTTTAGGCAGATCCAGCGCGGCGCGAGAGCGACTTCCTTGGGAATACTGTCGGCTGCACACACGATGGAGAGCTCGTCGGCGGTGCGGGTAATCGAAGTGAACTCGCCCTTCGTGGCCCAATCGGGGACGGGAGCGCCGGGAGGGTGGCGCACCATGGCGTAAAGATCCTGGAGTTGGCGGAACTTAAGAGTCTGAGACACTAGCCCTCCACGGCCTTGCGTAACGCTGCCCTTGCCAGCAGGCGTGTCGAATCTAACATTGGCAGTGGGGATTGCTCCTGAGTCATCAGCAGCGGGATTTCGGTGCAGCCGAGTACTACGGCATCGCAGCCTTCGTCTTTCATTCTGCGGATCACTTCTGTGAGATAGGCCTGCGTGCGCGGCAGGAACACTCCCTGGACCAACTCGTCGAAGATTATGCGGTGGATGCGCCCGCGCTGCTCCGCGCCGGGGATGCGGTGATCGATGCCGGCGGCTTTCAGTTTCTCGCGATAGACCGGGCCTTCCATGAGCGCGCGGGTGCCCAGAACTCCGAGGCGCTTGTAGCCGTTGCGCTTGGCTTCGTTGGCTACCTCGACGGCAATGTGCAGCCAGGGGCGCGCCGAACGGTGCTCAATCAAGTCGAAAGCCTGATGCACGGTGTTGACCGGAGCGATCAGAAAGTCGGCGCCGGTTTTAGACAGCTTATCCGCCGAGGAGAGCATGAGTTCGGCAACGCCCGCCCAGTCGTTGGTGTCGATGCACTTCACGTAGTCCGCGAAGCTGTGGCTGTGCATGGAAATCTCAGGATGACCGTGCGGGCCCAGCCATTCTGCACCCTCCAGGCAGATGGTGCGATAACAGAGCGCGGCGCCTTCCGCGCTGCAGGCGACGATGCCGATGTGGAGAGGCACAGTGGTCAGTGGCTAGTGATCGGTGGCCAGTTAGGTCTCAGTTGCAAATCACTCAGCCATTGATTGTAGCTGGAGAGACGGCGTACGGACTGCTCGCGCGATATCGTTTTTCGAATTCTTCGCGCGTACACAAAGTGTTGACGTCCCTGATGCGGTCGACGGCCAGGATGGCATCGAGGTGATCAATTTCGTGCTGCAGGAGTTCGGACATATTCCAGTCATCGCCAGCGCGGACTACGTGCCCAACGCCTTTGAGATCCCAATACTGGACCGTGATCTCACGATTGCGCTCGACTTGCATGAAGATCGAAAGGAAGCTGAGACAGGCGTCCCACACCACGATTTTCTCTTCACTGCGCTCAAGGATTTCCGGGTTGATGAGCGGCCATGGTTTCTCTCCGGGCAGTTGCAGGAAAATGACGCGCAGAAGCACTGCCAGTTGTGGGGCGGCGATGCCCCGTCCGTATCCGGTAGTGGCGCGCCAGTGCGCCAGCGTGTCGGCAAGGTCGGTCACCAACTCGTCGATTTCGGACGCGATGAGCCTTGTGACCGGCTTAGCCTTCTCTCGAAGGCGGGGATCGCCGAGTTGAAGGATGGTTTTGACCGGCATAACTATCTTGCGGCTGCAGCGTCGAAAAGATTCAGGAACTCCAGCTTCTTTTCCGCTGGCAGGAATGATGCTTCGAAAGAGTTGCGGGCTAGTTCGCGCAGGTGCTCGTCGGTGAATCCGAAGGTTTGCTGGGCGATCTGGTATTCGCGCGCCAGCGTTGTGCCGAACATGGCCGGATCATCGCTGTTCAGTGTGATCATCACTCCGTGATCGAAGTAAGTCTTCGTGGGATGATCGTTGAGGTTGGGGCAAAGACCTGTGCGCAGGTTGCTGGTCAGACAGATTTCGATCGGCACCTGGCGTTGGGCAAGTTCTTCCACGAGATCGGGATCGTGGAAGGCAGTCAGGCCGTGGCCGATGCGCTCGGCGCGCAGGTTGAGCGCACCCCAGACTGATTCGGGCGGCCCGGTCTCGCCCGCGTGTGCGGTCAGGCGCATGCCGTGGTCGGCGGACCAAGCGTAGGCATCGCGGAACAGTTCGGGCGGGGCTTTCTGTTCATCGCCTCCGATGCCGATGCCTACCACCTCGCGGTCGTGATAGCGGACGGCAAGCTCGAAAACTTTCTGCGCAGCCTCGGCGCCGAACTGGCGCACGGCGTCGAAGATCCAGACCAGCGATATGCCGAAGTCGCGTGCGCCGCGGGCACGGCCGCGATCCAGGCCCTCGAAGATGGCGGCGAAGTCCTGCTTACGCCACAGGCAGACTCCGACCGAAACGTAGACCTCGGCGTGCAGCACGTTTTCTTCTTTCAGCCGCTGCATGAGGCGGTAGGTGATCAGTTCGTAGTCTCCCGGAGTCCGCAGGTGCTCGGTGATGTTCTTGAAGGCCAGCAGGAAACCCTGGAAATCTTCGTAGCGATAGAGGGCATCGACTTCGGCCTGCGTAATGCGCTCGCCGTGGCGTTGGCGAAGTTCGAGCAGCGTGCCCGGCTCGATTGCGCCCTCGAGGTGCAGGTGCAGTTCGGCCTTAGGCAAGAGGCGCAGGAAACTATTCGGTGGCCGGTCGGGTGCCGAGGGCATTGCTTCTTGATTGTAGATTCTTGCGGGAAGATTTGCGAGGAGCGGGGATTCAGGTGAGGCACGGAACACCGTGGAAACGCCACGCTAAGCCGAGGGCAGTAATAATCAAAGGGGTCCTTCGACTCCGCAGGCCGATTCGCTTCGCTCACCGGTCTGCTCCGCTCAGGATACAGGGCGTTTCTACTGAGAGCTGATGACTCAAGGCTGACAGCTACTTCTTCGCGAACTCGCTCCGGTGGCGGCTGTAGAAAATGTAGATCAGAAGGCCGAGGCCTAGCCAGAGAACGAAACGCACCCAGGTGATCACTGTGAGTCCTAACATTAAGCCGCCGCAGAGCACCACGGAGATCAGCGGGAACCACGGCACAAACGGGACCCGGAACGCGCGCTTGCGATCGGGCTGCCTACGGCGCAGGATAATCACTCCCAGCGAAACCAGAACGAAGGCAAACAGCGTTCCGATGTTGGCGAGGTTGGCGGCGTCTCCAATGTCCACGAGGCCTGCAGGAATTCCTACGGCGAAGCAGGCGATCCAAGTGGAAATGTGCGGCGTCTTGAATCTCGGGTGTACGGCGGAGAACAGATTGGGCAGCAGGCCGTCGCGGGACATAGCGTACCAGATGCGTGCCTGTCCGTACTGAAACACGAGCAAAGAAGAGATCATGCCCGTCAGCGCTCCGATCACGATGACCGAGCGGAGGAGCGGGTGCACACCAAGGAACTTCATGGCATAGGCCACGGGGGCTTCGGCGGCTGCACCGGACACGAACGTCGTATACTTCATCATGCCGAGCAGGACAACGGCAACGCCGACATAGAGCACCGTGCAAACTACCAAAGACATAATGATGCCGAAAGGCAAATCCTTTTGCGGATTGCGCGATTCCTCGGCGGCCGTCGAAACCGAATCGAATCCGATGTAGGTAAAGAAAACGATGGCGCCCCCGGTAATGATTCCAGCGAAGCCAGAAGGCGCAAAGGGACTCCAATTCGCGGGCTTCACGAGCATTCCACCGACTACCAGGAAAGTCAGGATGGCGCCGATTTTGACTGCCACCATGATGTTATTGGTCTCTGCCGACTCCTTCACCCCGCGCACCAGCAGCAGCGTGAGAATGAAAACGATGAGGAAGCCGGGGAGATTGAAGTAGGCGCCGGTCCACTGCCCGCCGGCCCAGACCGGACTGGCAAATTTTTCGGGCAAGTTGATGCCGAAAACTGCCAGCTGCGCTTTTGTATAACCGGCAAAGCCAACTGCGACTGCGACGTTCGAGACTACGTATTCGAGGATCAAATCCCAGCCGATGATCCAGGCAAAAATTTCGCCGAGTGTTGCGTAGGAATATGTGTAGGCGCTGCCGGCGATGGGAATCATCGAGGCCAGTTCGGCGTAGCATAATCCGGCAAAACTGCAGGCGATCGCGACCAGGAAAAACGAAATCGCAATCGATGGCCCTGCGGGCGGGCGTCCGTGCATGAGCGCCCCCGCTGTGCTGCCGGTGCGCAGTAGGTTCACGACCACATCGAGCGCCTGCGCATGAAGGATCGATGGGGCCTGGAAGTATTCGCCCGCAGCGGCGGTGCCGGTAAGGACGAAAATTCCGGAGCCGATGATGGCGCCGATGCCCAGCGCGGTCAACGACCAGGGGCCCAGAGTTTTTTGCAGCCGTTGTCCTGGTGCCTCGGATTCCGAAATCAGCTTGTCGATGGACTTGCAGCAGAAAAGCTGATTGTCGGAAGTGCGAACCGTTGGGGCGGGTTCCGTGGATTGTGGTGACAAGAGGTAGTTTTCTCCTCGAAAACAAGCCTTTAGCCATTAGCACTTGGCATTTAGCCAGTCTGAGTTCGGACGCTCGAACCTTCCTGCCAAATACCAAGTGCCTGCTGCCAACTGCGTTTTACCGTTTCGACTGGCCGCGAGCCAACTTCTTCACCTTGCGTTTTTTCGATCCGCGGGCGTAATCGCGGGGCTTCTTGGGCTTTTCCGCTTTGCTCTTCTTACGCGCGGCGCGTTTCGTTTTCTTGCGTTCTTCTTTGGTCAGGGTTGCTGTGTTTGCCATGAATGCTTTCTTGGATCTTGATTTGTAATTTGGAAATTGGGTAATTTTGTGATTTAAGGCCAAGTCGCGATAAAATTACCAAATTACCCAATTACAAAATTACCAAATTCTTCTCACGCGCGCTCCAGTTGGGCGTACTTCTCTACCAGCTTCTTTAATCCGAAGCGAGGGAATTGTACCGTAATCTTGGTTTCTTCGCCTTCTCCTTCTCGCTGGCAGACCGTGCCTTCACCATATTTGGGATGGCGGACCTTCTGGCCGGGGCGGAATCCGCGCTTGCCGGTGGGGGCCTCGACCGGCGCTTTAGGGACACTGAACTTCTTGCCGCGCGACGCAAAAAACTCGGCGATGTTCTCGATGGAGTTGTAGGGCTTGGCTGAGGCCGTTGGCTTTTGGCGGCCTGGACTGGCCCGGACTCCGGCGCTGGCGCGGCCCTTCCAGCCTGCGCTCTGGTCTTCGTCTTCGTAGGAATAATGAGCGCCTTCTGTATCGTAGGCTGCGGGGCTTCGCCCCTCTGGACGGCCAAAAGCCTGCCCTGAGCTTGTCGAAGGGGCGGCCGTCTCCACACGAGCAGTGCCTGCGCTACGGCGCCCTCCTAGCTCTTCGACCAACTGGATTGGAACTTCTTCCAGGAATCTTGACGGAACGCTGGCTTCGGGCAGATCGGTACCGTATCTGCGACGGTAGACTGCGCGGGTGAGGATTAGCTGATCCATGGCGCGGGTCATGCCAACGTAGCAGAGGCGGCGCTCTTCTTCGACGTCGTCGGGTTGCAGCATGGTGCGCGAATGTGGGAACAGTCCCTCTTCGAGGCCGCTGAGAAATACCAGCGGAAACTCCAGGCCCTTGGCCGCGTGCAGGCTCATGAGTGTGATCTGGGAGCGCTCGTCGTAGTCGTCGGCGTCACTGATGAGAGCGGCGTGGTCGAGGAACTGGTCGAGCGTTTCGCCGCGGTCGCGCGAATCCATGGCGGCGTTGACTAACTCGCGCAGATTTTCGATGCGGGAGAAAGCTTCGGGCGTGTCTTCGTCTTCGAGGAGCTTGATGTAGCCGGTGCGGTCGATCAGGAACTTGAGGAGGTCGGCGGTGGTCGCGCCGGCCAGGCCCGTGAGCGTGCTGGTCTCTGCGTCTTCTTCTTGCTTTGTAGTCGGCGGGATGCCGGCGTCACTTTGGGATTCGTCGCTCGTGTAGGCTCCGCCGAAGTCGAAGGCGGTGTTTTCGAATTCGTTGGGATCGAAAGCAGAGGCATCGTCTGGGAGCGGATTGTCTGCGGCTTGCACCGCTAGGGGCGCCGCCGGCATTTGCACTGGCGAAGGCGCTCGCGCCACACCTTCTTCTGCACTCTCTTCCAGTTGCTCGACGAACGTTCCCGCCAGCATCGCCTGGGCATCTAAGATCAACTGCTGAAAACTCTTCAGCGCCGATAACGCTCGCGGAGGGAGGAGTTGGCGGCGGATCGCTTCCCCCAGCGCGCCCCACAAGGACAGGCCGGTCTCTAGCGCGAGGCGTTCGAGAGTGTCGATGGTGCCTTTGCCGACGCCACGAGTGGGAGTGTTGATGACGCGCAGAAGCGAGATCGAGTCATCCGGATTTTGGATGACTTTCAAGTACGAGATCATTTCTTTGATCTCGGCGCGCTCGTAAAACGAGAATCCACCGACCACTTTGTATTTGAGGCCGTAGCGGCGCATGGCTTCTTCAAACAGGCGCGACTGAGAATTTGTGCGGTAGAGTACCGCGGCGCGCGGGCTTTCACCGCGCTGGGCAGCGTCGCGCAGATATTTTGCAATGTGGTCGGCGGCGAAGAGCGCCTCGTTTTCGCCGTCGGGGGCTTCGTAGTAGCCGATCTTGGTGCCGCCCTGGCGCGAAGTCCAAAGGTTCTTGCCTTTGCGGCGGAGGTTGTTCGCGACCACTGCCGACGCGGCCTGCAAGATATTCTGGGTGGAACGGTAGTTCTGCTCGAGGCGGATGATCTTTGCCTCGGGAAAATCCTCTTCGAATTCGAGGATGTTGCGGATGTCGGCCCCGCGCCAGGAGTAAATCGACTGGTCTTCATCCCCGACGGCGCAGACGTTGTGCCGCGTTCCGGCGAGCATGCGCATGAGTTCGTATTGCGGGCGGTTCGTGTCTTGATACTCGTCGATGAGTAGATATTGAAAGCGGCGGTTGTAATACTCGCGCACGGGCGCCGCGGTCTTTAGCAGTCGCGTGGCTTCGAGCAATAAGTCATCGAAGTCGAGAGCGTTGGCTTTGCGCAATTCCTTGCGGTATTCCTCAAACAGGTGCGCAATCTTCTCGGTCTTAGGATCGGCGGATTGCAGGTAAAGCTCCTGCGGGTCGAGCATGTGATTCTTCGCCCAGGAGATGCGCGAGAGCACGGTGCGCGGCGTGAGTTGCTTGTCATCAAGGCCGAGGCGCTTCATCACCGACTTGACTACCGATTGCTGATCGCTCTCGTCGTAGATGACGAATTTCTTGGTGTGGCCAATCGGCGGTTGGCCGGGCGTGGCCGAGGGGATCTGCAAAGCTTCGATGTCGCGGCGAAGCACGCGCACGCAGAAAGAATGAAACGTGGAGATGACTGGCTTGGCGATGCTGAGTCCGCCGACCAGTTTTTCGACGCGCTCGCCCATTTCGGCGGCGGCCTTGTTGGTGAACGTCATCGCCAGAATGGATTCCGGCGTCACTCCCATATTCTCGATCAGGTAGGCGATGCGGTAGGTGATGACGCGCGTCTTGCCGCTACCCGCGCCGGCGAGGATCAGCACCGGGCCTTCGGTGGTTTCGACGGCCTCGCGCTGCTGCGGGTTGAGTTGATCGAGAAAAGACAATGCGGAAGTGGCTCCGGAGCTGATGATTCAATTTTACAGGGAAATTGGGATTCGCGATTATCCGCGAGCCGGCGATATCACACCCACGCGCCCATCAGATGTCCCAACCCTCCACGCACCAGGAGCCCGTCCTTGCGCTCCTTGAAATAACGCGCATTGAGTTCCTTGCCTTGTAAGAACTCGGTGCGGCGGAACCCCATCTCCTTCAGTTCGTCCTGCAGTTTCCCGGGATCGAAGAATAATTGCAATGGCTCTCCGTACCGGGCGACGCGTTTCGAGAGTGCATCGAGCGCTTGCCTCTGGCCCGCATTCAGAAGCGCGGGATCGACTGCAAAATCGAACACCACTCCGCTCCCCGTCGGCATTTTCGCAATGAAGTTCAACGTGGTGATGCAACCTTCGCGCGTGAGATAGGGCGTGACGCCGAGCCAGGAAAAGAACGCCGCGGCGCTTGCGTCGAATCCACAGTCCTCAAGTCCACCCGCCAGCGTTTCTTGCTCGAAATCGATGGGCGCAAAAGTTAGAGACGGCGGAATCGTAATACCCGCCGCTCGGAGTTGCTCGCGCTTCCAAGCCTGGGTTGCGGGGTGGTCCACCTCGAATACTCGCAGGCCCGGGTGGGGGTTGCGGTAGGCGAAGGTGTCGAGCCCGGCGCCGAGGACAACATATTGCGTCATACCGTGTGCGACGGCGCGGGCTAGTTCGTCCTCGGCATAGCGGCTGCGCGCCGCCATGAATGCGCGGAACGCGCGGGAAAAAGCATGATCCTCTTTCGGATCCGATCGAAGCGCGTTCTCGGCGTCAGATCCAATGATGCGCAGAGCCAACGGATCGTCGAGCACCCGGGGCTGGTCAAGAAGCTGGTGCGCGGCCCGTCGAATCGCCACCCGGTGCGCGGTCCTGCTGAATTTACCCTCTTGCATCGGCGCGCGCCTCGGAGCCTATGCCTCTGTTCCCGGCGGTGCCGCCTTGCATTCTTCACAGGGGCACATTTCGCGCAGGAACTTCCAGGAGTAAATGCCCAGATCGTGGTCATCGTTCCATTTGAACCGGATGGCGTATTTACCCATGCCTTCGGCGGAGACCGGCTTGGCGGCGGGTTTGAACATAGGCAGCGCTCCGGGAGCCAGTTTGGGTGGTTCGCCCGGTTTGCGTCCAGACTTGCCGCGCTCTTCGTTGCACATGGCGCACGGGCAGGCGTCGCGGAGAAAGGCGAAGCTGTAATGGGAAACGTGGCTGTCGGCCCATTCGATGTCAACACCCGTTCCGGTGGTCAGGTTCACCTTCACCGACTTGGGGTCTGTGGTCGCAGTGGGCGTTTGAAGCGGGGACTGCATGAGTTCAGTATCGCATATGGCGGGGCAGTCTTCGGGAAGGTTGCGCAGGCGCGAAGCTGCGAAACTCGCTAGTTGCCGGTCTTGAAGTGCGCTGCAAGGAATAGGACGCCGAAGAGCACATCGACGCCGCCGAGCGCCAGATCCTGCGGGTGCAGGCGATTCTGCAAATAGAGCACGAGCAGGGTTGCACTGTAGCCAAACTTCTCGAGCACACATGGAATCATCATGGGGCGGAGGCGCACCGGATCTTTGGCGATCACGATGAACGCGACCTGGAAGGCAAGGCCCAGGCTGACGAATCCGTAGTAGAAGGCCGGGTGGGTAATCGGTGGCGGATCATTGCGGCCGATCATATCGAAGATGAAATACAGAGGCGTCAGAATCAACACGCCCCAAATGGCGGCGATCCAAAATACAATCCTGGCGAATTTCATGGGCTCTGATTATTCGCCGCCCACGGTGAGGCCGTCAATGCGCAGCGTCGGTGAAGCCACCGAACCGCGAAACTCAAGATCGTTTGCAATCTCGGAAATGTTGAAGAAAATCTCTTTCAGGTTTCCGGCCACGGTGATTTCTTCGACCGGGTATGCGAACTCTCCGCCGGAGATCCATAAGCCCGACGCGCCGCGGGAATAATCGCCGGTCACCAGATTCGCGCCGTGACCGAGGAACTCGGTGACGTAGAGACCTTCCTTGATTTCAGAAATCAATTGCTTCGGCGTCCTGGTTCCTGGCTGCAGAAAATAGTTGCCGGGGCCTATGCCCGGCGTACCTGCCAGTCCGCGGGAAGCGTTGCCGGTGGTCTTGAGGCCGAGCTTCTTCGCCGTGTACGTGTTCATCAGGTACGAACTCAGAACGCCGTTTTCGATGACGACGGTTCGGCGCGTGGGTACGCCCTCGCCATCGAAGGGGCTGGTGCCGAAGCCGCCGGGGATGGTGCCGTCGTCGATGATGGTGACGTTGTCGCCGGCGATTTTCTGCCCCAGCTTGCCTGCAAGAAACGACGCGCCGCGGTAGACCGAGTCTCCGTTCACACCTTCGAAGATGTGTTCGAGGATTGACGTGGCGACCATGGGATCGAAGATGATCGGCACTTGCGCGGTCTTGGCTTTGCGCGCGCCCAGGCGGCGCAGCGTACGCTCGGCAGCGACCTTGCCGACCTGCTCCGGCGATTCGAGCTTGGTCAGGGTGCGCGCCACCGAGAACCAATAGTCGCGCTGCATCGCACCGTCTTCCGTTTGCGCGATGGGAACCGCCGACACGGAACAGTATGACCGGCGGTATTCGCCGACGAACCCATGCGAGTTGGCGAGGACTTTGTGACCGGTAGCGGCGTCGAACGATCCGCCTTCGGAATTCTTGATGCGGGGGTCGAAGTCGAGAGCGGCCTTTTCGGTGCGGCGGGCATAATCGATCCGATCGGGGCCGGGCAGCGAATAAACATCTTCGTGGTAGAGATCGAGATCGCCGGTGAGCGAGCCTAGCTGGGAAGCTTCAGGGATTCCGCCGAATGGGTCTTCTGAGGTGATCTTCGAAAGCTCAAGCGCGGACTTGACCATCCGGTCGAGGCTGGCGCCGGAGAAATCGCTTGAGTATGTGCTGGCTGCGCGCTGGCCGTTGAAGACTCGCACGCCGATGGATCTTGATCCGGACTCTTTGAGGGTTTCGACTTGGCCGAGGCGGACCAGCGTGGAGAATTCGTCGCCTTCTCGGACTACACATTCGGCCGCGGTTGCGCCGCCTTCCATGGCACGGCGGACGATGTCCTGGGCGAGGTCGCGGAGGTCAGTTTCCAGTTTCGGAGTTCCGGTTTCTAGTTGAGTTGAGAACATAAGGATTCTTTACCACGGACTCACGGAGAAAAAGTCGAACGAAATCCAGAAGCTAAATCTTAAGCCTGAGTATGCGCCCTTCTTCGGGACTCGATTCTGATCATCAGGACATTTTCCGTGGACGAGCCTGTTTTCTTGAGTACAGGTTCCTGCAAAACTCCAAACGTTGATAGCGTCCCCTGCGGACGCCCTTTTGCCCAGATACTCCTTGAAATCGTCGAAGTCATCGAACACGATGCGGTCAGGGGCGCTCGATCCGCGATAAAACCAGTGCTCCACAACAATGGGTCTTCGTCCTCAAGCACCCGCCGGATCGCTCGTAGCGTCTCCGGCGCCGTAATCTTGGCACCCTCGGCAGTCCATCCATCCGCCTCACTGAAGAAGCGAGTTTTCATAAACTGTACCCGAGGAAATTACTGCATAAACCCGCCGGGATCTTTCTTGGCGGTGCCGCCTACGGTCAGGCGATCGATCTTGATGGTCGGAATCCCGACGCCTACTGGCACGGCTTGTCCATCTTTGCCGCAGGTGCCGACGCCCTCATCCAGTTTCAAATCGTTGCCTACCATCGAGACTCGCGTCAGAACATCCGGGCCGTTGCCGATTAGCGTCGCGCCTTTGATAGGCGCGGTGATCTGGCCGTCTTCGATCATGTAGGCTTCCGAGGCTCCAAATACGAATTTGCCGTTGGTGATGTCGACCTGGCCTCCGCCGAAATTTACGGCGTAGATGCCGCGCTTTACCGAGCGAATAATGTCTTCCGGATTATCCTGTCCCGCCAGCATGTAAGTATTCGTCATGCGCGGCATAGGAATGTGTTCGTAGCTTTCGCGGCGTCCGTTGCCGGTGTCGGCGATGCCCATCAGGCGCGCGGAAAGCTTGTCGCTCAGGTAGCCTTTCAGGATTCCTTTCTCAATCAGCACGGTTTCCTGCGTGGGCTCGCCTTCGTCGTCGACGTTCAACGAACCGCGGCGCCAAGGCATCGTACCGTTATCGATTACCGTACAGCCTTCACTGGCTACGCGTTTGCCGATCAGACCTGCAAATGCCGAAGTTTTCTTGCGATTGAAGTCAGCTTCCAATCCGTGACCGACCGCTTCGTGCAGCAGGACTCCGGGCCATCCGGGCCCGAGCACAACTTCCATCTCGCCTGCCGGAGCTTCGCGCGCGTCAAGTTGCAGGATCGCCTGACGGGCTGCTTCCTTGGCGAAGAATTCTGGATTCTTGTCTCCGAAGAAGAAATCGAGGGCGACGCGCCCGCCGCCGCCGGAGCCGCCCCGCGCCGAATTGTTTTCGGTTTTAGCGATACAAGACACGTTCATGCGGGCCAGTGGCTGGGAATCTTCGGCGAAGGTTCCGTCGGAGCCAACGACAAGAATATTCCGCAACTCGTCGCCATAGCTGGCGCGGACTTCCTGAATGCGCGGATCGTAAGCTCGCGCTGCCTTATCGGCCCGCATCACCAGTTCAACCTTGGCGGTAATCTCGGCATCGACCGAGGGCAAAGTTACGGGATAGAGGCTGCGCGCCGCAGTTTGCCGGAAGCCAGCGACGGGAGTCTTTGCCGGAGCGCTGGCGATCAGGGCCGCGGTGCGAGCCGCGTGCAGAATGCGGCCTGCGGAAAGATCGTCGGTATAGGCGTATCCGGTGCGCTCGCCGGAAACCACGCGCACGCCACAACCGGCCGAAATTCCCTGCGAAGCCGACTTAATCATGGACTCATCCACCATCAGCGAGGTGGAGGAAAGATATTCGAAATAAAGGTCGGCATAGTCGCCACCGGCGGAAAGCGCGGCCGCCAGGTAATGTTCAAGGTCGTTTTCGGTGACGCCGTAGTGGTCGAAGAAAAACCGTTGTTTGTCTTTATCCAGAAGAGGCTGCTTGCTCAAGCTTTTACTCACAGAAATTAGATGCCGCCGGGCCGGAGGCAGACTCAGTTGGGCGGGCTTGTTCATTATCCCACACAGGGCCGAAGCGGGCGGACGAAACATCCACAGGCTGCGCGTGACGATGGTCACATGTCACAGACAAGAGGGCGGTGGTGGCGGGACAATCCTGAACGGAGATTTTCATGCCGACGGTTACTCCGCAAGCCTTGGCTCGTACCGTGCAGGACTTTCTCAGCGAAGCCGTGGGCGCGGTGGTGCTGGAGAACGGCGCCGTGGCTTTTGACCTGGCGCAATCCAAGTATTCGATCTCGGGCGAGTACAACCGCTGCCTACTGCACCTTTGGTCGGCGGAGCGAAATGCCGTGAGGCGCGTGCTGGACGCGGAGGTCAAGAACGGTACGCTGCGGCTCGCCGTGCAGCGACTGGGACAGGCGCGGCCCTCGAAGCTGGAGATTTGCCGCGAACGCGATCGTCGTTCTCCTACGGCTCGACGAGCGGCCCGTGCCGCCTATGAACAAAAACTGCGGAGAACGCTAGAACGTCACTTTTCCGAGTTCAAGATCGCGAAGCTCACGACCGCCGTGGACCTGGAGAAATCCTTTGGCCCGATTTACACACGAGGCCTAATGCGGCAGGGGCGCTCGGGCTTTGCGTTGCTGGGGGTGAATGCGCATGAGACGCAGGCATCGATCGACGCGGCCCTCACCTTCGGCATTTTGTGGCTCGATGTGTGCCAGGCAGGCGCAGGCAGCGAACGTGCTGGTGGAAGGGCTGAAGATGTTTGTTCCTGCGGGAACTTCCGCGCTGGTGCGGGAGAGGATGGCGAACCTGAACCCGGACGCGGCCAAGTGGTCGCTGTTTGAGTTGGACGAACGGCACGATGCGCTGGTGGAAATCGACTGCGCGGATCGCGGCAATGTGGCGACGCGGCTGGTGCACACAGCCGACGATGATGCGGCGCGCGAACGCTTCAAGGAATCGATTGTGCGAGTTCAGGAGGTTATGCCAAACTGCGAAGTCGCCGTGCTATCCGCGGCGGAGGTCGTCTTCCGCTGGCGCGGGTTGGAGTTTGCGCGGGCGCGGCTGGGAGCGATTGCGGGATCGTTTCGCAACACTGAGGAAATTGTTTTCGGCGTCGGCGCAGAGGAGCGAGTTCTTGAGGCACGCAACGAAGCCGAATTCTCGGCACTTGCCAATTGTTTGCGCGACACTCGCCACCCTTATGGACCGCGGCAGCATCCCCTGTGGCGGCTGCGTCCAGAGCGATGGCTGGAGTCGCTGGTGGTTGGCGATGTGAGCATGGTAGACGGACGACTGGAGCCCTCGCGTCTTTATTCCCAGGTTCCGGCATTCTCCGCTTGTGACCGCGCCATGATCGATGTGCTCACGACCACGCATGCGGGACGGCTGGCGGTGGTGGAATTGAAGGCCGATGAAGACATCCACCTGCCGCTGCAGGGGCTGGATTACTGGTCGCGTGTGGAGTGGCACCATGGTCGCGGCGAGTTTCCTCGCTTTGGATACTTCGAGGGCCGTGAGTTGTCAGCCGAGAAGCCGTTGCTATTTCTCGTGGCTCCGGCGTTGCACGTGCATCCCGCCACGGATACGCTGTTACGCTACTTTTCACCTGAGATTGAATGGGAGTTTGTGGGGATCGACGAACGTTGGCGGGAGGAAGTAAGAGTCGTCTTCCGCAAACGTCCCAGCGCCAGACATCGCCTCGATCCTACGCTGACGGCCTGACCTCTCTCTTCCCGGTAAGAGGTCAGCCGGGCCAGGCGCCCAGCAGGCGTCGCACATCGACTAACTGGCCCAGATGGTAGGCGTTGTGATCGGCCAGCAGTAAAGCCTCACGCAGAATCGTCTGGCCGTCACCCCAAGGGATGCGGGCGTACAAATCTGTCTTTGGATTTGCGACGAGATCCTGCATGGCTTTTAGATCCTTGCGAAATTGCTGAACACTATTGTTCCATGCGGGCGGGCCCGGTGGACCTTCCGTCTTCGGCCAATATCCCTCTGGCCACTTGGGGGACGTGTGTTTGGAGTTGCGGCTGAATTCCAGAATGTCCCGCTGTGCCAGGCGAAGGTGCTCGAGCAACGTCCATGCGGTGTGCGGGAGTCCGTTGGGCTTCGCGCCGCGCAATTCTTCCGGCATGTTCTTCACGGCGTCGTCAAATCTGGCGTGGGCGCCGCCGCCATTGAGAAGGTAGAGCACGTGCTCGCGGAGTTGTTTGCCGTTTGGTTCTTTGCTGGACATGTGGTCCTTCTTTCCTGCCCGCGGAAAACTGTGAGCCTCGACATCCAGCGCCTGAAGGCGCGATTCACTTATGGTATGCCTGAAGGCATACCCTGATACGAATCCCCACTCGCCGAAGTCGGCCAAGAGCCTTCCTCCGGTCCCTCGCCTCTAAACACGCGGCCAATGCCGCGCACGATGCGGCGCATGGGAAAAATACCTTTATCATCCGCAAGAAATATTTCGCCAACGCGGCGGCCGCGATAGTACCAGCGTTTGAGCAACGCGAGGTGCTCCATGGTTTCGAGCGCGGGCCGCACTTTCGATCTCGGGAACGAGTCGAGAGTTCCCAGCACCCGCGATTCCATGGACTGCGATTTCGTTTGTTCGGCGGGTTGGATGGAGAACACCACCGGCCCGGAGATCGCTCCGTCGTCGATACGGAAGAAGGTGACGGAGTTTGCGAGATGACACGGCTGAACGAGGAGTGCTGACAGGCGGTCGAGACGGCGGACTATCTCGGGAAACTGGCTCAGGATCGGCTTCAGCTTTTCCAGGCGGACGTGAATCGCGGCCGCTTCCTCGAATGCCAGATTGGCCGAGGCGGCGTCGCGCTGCGCGGAAAATTCACGAGACAGAGATTCGCCTCCCGAATCAAAATAGGCTTGCACGCGGTTTACTTCGGCGGAATACTCTTCGTCGCTGCACCCCTTGAAACAAGGCGCAAGACACATCTTCATCTCGGAATAGATGCAGCCGGGAAACTGTGGGTCGGGATGCAGATCGTCTACGCAGCGGCGCATCTTGAAGAAGTCGAGCGAGTCGTTCATGAACTTCTCGGCAGCCGTGCGGGATTGGAACGGCCCGTAATAGAGCGCGGGACCCTTGATTCGTCCGAGTCGAGTGGTGATGGAGGCACGCGGATATTGGTTCTCGAGATGCAGCTTAACCAGCGGCGCGAAGCGGAAGCGCATGCGGCTCGCGTAAGTCTTGGGGAATATTTCGCGCAACACTCGATAAAGCAGGAAGCCGGATTCAAAGTCGGAACCAGTAGGCGCGTACTCGATCGAGCGCACGCGGTCGCGCAGATTGAGTTTCTTTGTCCGCTCTTCGACCGGGCCTAGCAAGCGTTGAAGACGTCGGCGAAGATTGGCGGTCTTGCTGACGTAAGGCTCGGCCTGGGCGTCGGCGCCTTGAAGCGTAAACACTGCCGGAGCGGCCGGCACGGCGGCGAAGACTTCCACATCACGCTCGGGGACAAATTCCAGCCGCTCAGTCAGCACGAAGCCATTGTAAGCAAGTCTTCACACAGAGGCGCAGAGAAAACAAACCAGTGCGGGCTCACAGCCCTCCGTGGAGCCCTCCGAAATAGTGAGCAAGATTCAGCGACATGATCAAGATGCCCGCGAGGACGAGAACGTGCCAGGTATTGCGCAGATTGAAGCTGCCGACACGACATACGAGCAGATAGCTGACGGCAAGATTGAAGAGGCCCCATAGGACGTTGACCACCGAGGAGGACAAGCCTACTCCGGGTGGTGATGCGAAGGGGCTCTGGAAGGAATGGCCCGAGATTCCATTGCCGAGATGAGGCAGGGCGTTAGCGAGGAATACGCCACCGAAAAAGTACGCTACAAAGTGGTACCAACGCATAGTGGCTCCCTTCTCACTGAAGGTTGTTGTGTCGCAGCAGATTCGCAGTGAAGAATCAGCGAAAGCTGGCGCTGCGGAACTTCTGGCGGAAGTCTTCGCCTCCCATTTTGACAATACGGCACATCTCGTGTAACCGAGAGAGCATGCGGTCGCCGATGCGATCCCCCAAGGTATCTTTCTCAGCCGAATATTTGGCGGCTTCGGGGCTGCGACTGCTCACATTGCCCGGGTGGTCGCGCTTAGGGCCATCCTCGAAATTTGTCGTGATGATGGTGGTGCGGTTGTTGGTATAGCGCGTATTCAGGATGAGGCTGACCGTGTCCCAAACCCATTCCGTCGGCTTCACCGCGCCCAGTTCGTCCAGAACCAGGACCTCGGTTTCAAAGACGGGACGAAGAACATCCAGTTCGGTAGTTTGAACGGTGGAGTTGTAGGAATTCTGAATTTCTTTCAACAACTCACGATAGTCGTAGAACAAGCACGAGATACCTTTGTTGAGGATGAGATCTTTAGTGATCCCAACCGCCAGGTGAGTCTTGCCCGTGCCGATCTTGCCAATGATCAGAAGGCCCGTTCCATCGCGAGGATCGTACTCCTGCGCAAGTTTCGTAGCCGACAAATGCGCGAACGCTAACGAGGGATGAGCCCCGGGGAAATCCGTTGTGTAGCTGGCAAGTTCACAGTGCTCATAACGGCGAGGTATGTTCGCAGCCGCCAGCAAAGTCTGATTTCGCGCCCGCAGTTGGCAATCGCAGCGCGTGACCCGGCGGTCTCTGTTCGTGTCTTCGGGCACGTTGGGGCTGGGTGGAATCGTCCTCCAACCTGTCCCTTCACAGAGGGGGCAAACTTCGGCTGCTGTCTTGATCAACTTCAACCTTCTTCTTGGATCCTTTTAGTCTGTGTTATCTGACTTTGCACCCGAATGCCGGCTTCCTGCAAGTGCGAAACTCCAGGCACCTGTGTACAACCTGTGAAGGGGAGATGGAAAAACAGTGGTCAGTGGTCAGTGGCTAGTGGTGAAAGGTCAATGAAGGCATCTGCCAGTTGGTCACTGACCACTGATCACTTACCGCTGGCCAACGGTCTTTAGGAAAACCACCCCTTCCCGGCCTGGAACCCGCCCCTCCAGCACCAATCCGGGACACGGAGGTGCGAAACAGGCTTCGGACGCGGATTTTCACAGTTGACATTCTGCGCAGAGAGAGGAGAATACCTCCCGTCGGGTTTCCCAACTCAGCCACAAGCTTTTGTCCTCCCGGTGTCGGCTGGGTATGCAAAATAAAGAGACCTGCGAGGAGAAACATAATGAATAAGGCCGATCTGGTGGATAAGATCGCAGGCGCTTGCGAAATCAGCAAGGCGCAGGCTACAACCGCGGTGGATACCGCTGTGAGCAGCATTACTGGTGCATTGCGGAAAGGGGATCGGGTAGCTTTGATAGGTTTCGGCACTTTCTCGGTATCGCAGAGAAAGGCCCGCAACGGGCGCAATCCGCAAACCGGCGCCACTATCAAGATCGCCGCCCGTAAGGTGGCGAAGTTTACCCCTGGGGCCGAATTGAAGAAGACCGTCAACAAGAAATAACAATAACGAAGACAGCGAAAACAGAGAGCTTTGGATTTTTAACGAAAACGGCAGGGGTCGGCCCTGCCGTTTTCCTTGCCTGTCATTTCAGTACCGAGTACCTGGTATCGAGTCCCGAGAGGCGGGCGGCGTGACTCGGAACTCGGTACACGGTACTCTCAACTAACATGATTGCCCATCTGCGCGGGAAACTCCTGACGAAGCATCCCAATCAAGTTGTGGTGGAGACTTGCGGCGTCGGCTACGAGGTGAATATCAGCGTCCCAACCTTCTCCGAATTGCCGGCCAGTGGCTCGGAGGTTGCGCTGCACATCCACACGCATGTGCGTGAGGATGTGATCGCGCTCTACGGGTTTCTGCGTCCCGCCGAAAAGCAGTTGTTTGAGAAGTTGATGACGGTGAGCGGAATCGGGGCGAAGCTCGCTATCACCATTCTGAGCGGGATGGCGGCGGACGAGATGGCGGCCGCCATCCGCGGCAATGACGTGGCGCGCCTGACCAGGATTCCCGGCATCGGCAAGAAAACCGCCGAGCGCATGGTATTGGAACTGCGCGACAAATTGCCGACGGCTGCCGGGACCTCCACGCCGACTGTGTCTCTCATGAGCGCGATGGAGGAAGATGTTCTCTCTGCGCTGGTTAACCTGGGCTACCAGCGCGCCGCAGCCGAGAGGGCATTGGCGAACGCGGTTAAGAACGGCGCGGGCAAAGGCGAGAAAGGCGGATCATTCGATGCCTTGTTCCGGGGAGCCCTGGCAGCGCTGTCGAAGTAGCGCAAAAAATGAGAGTTCCGAGGTGGTGTTGGGTCCATTCGTTTCGGCCAGTAGCTCGCTTTTAGACCCTCGCTTGACCTGCTATCGCAGCTTCCCTTGCGGGGTGCCACGCGCGATCTTCGCTCGGGCTCCGGGCTTACCGCCAACCGGAAAAACCTACCCAACGCCTCGGAACTCTATCCTGCCTTCGACGTTTCTTCTTGTTCTCCTCGACCAGCGCTTTGCTATAGACCCTTGCTTGCCCTCCCTGGTCATTTGCATGAACAGGGTGACTGCGCTTGAGTCCCGGACGCCGCACCAACCGGAAAAACTTTAGAAGCTGTCAAAGAACGATTATGTTTCTACTCTTTCTATTCTTAGAGTCAATGAAAAATCGCGCTTTATAAGGGATGTATTTTCAATCGAGTGCAGCTCATTCACAGGCATATGACCGGATTTAGTGCATCTGCGCTCACTGCATTCCGTGCTGGCCGTCTAATCGGTTGCTTCTTGCAAGATTCGAAGCCTCGACGGGAATAAGCTTGATGCTTGCGCAACTAGTCCGGTCATTGTGAAAAAGCGGGGTAATGCCGCGTTTTGCAAGGGTTCGTCCGCAACAGGAAAATCAAGAGGAGACCATAGTAGGCGCATGAAAACCCCGACTGAGCTTCGACTGGCGGCTGTAATCCTCCTGGTCTCCGGCTGCTTGCTCGCGCAGGTGCAACTTCCCAATACACCCGCGGCCCATCAACTTTCCGCCTGGCTGGCCGCTTTCAACAGCGGCGATCGAGCCGCCCTTCTTACGTTCCTGCAAAAAAACTTCCCCGCTCGCGCAGCGGACATTGACGGTGAAATGGGTTTCCGCGAGCAAACCGCCGGGTTCGATCTTAAGAAAGCCGATGATTGCGCCGTCGCGAAGTGTTCGGCCATTTTGCAGGAACGCGATTCCGACCAGTTTGCAAGAATCGTCATGGACGTCGATCCCGCAGAGCCGCACGTTATCAAAGAGGTCGAACTTCGCGCCATTCCGCGCCCCGCCGATTTTCCAATCACCCGCATGACGGAAGCGGAGGCGCTCAAGGCCCTTCGCTCGTACCTCGACCAGGCCGCTGCTGACGGCCAAGTTTCCGGAGCGGCTTTGGTTGCGAAAAATGGAAGCCGGTATTCACCGCCGTTTATGGTATGGCCGACCGCGAAAAGAAAATTCCTGACCAGCTCAACACGCAGTTCCGTATCGGCTCCATGAACAAAATGTTCACCGCGACCGCAGTGCTGCAGCTGGTACAAGCCGGCAAAATCAATCTCAACGATCCGCTCAGCAGGTATCTCACCGATTACCCCGACAAAGACGTGGCTGCTAAACCCACCATTCACCACCTCCTCACTCACACGGGAGGCACCGGCGATTTCTTCGGTCCGGAGTTCGACAAGCATCGCCTCAAGTTGCACACCCTGCAGGACTACGTCAAACTGTACGGCGAGCGCGGCTTGGCCTTTGAGCCCGGCAGCCGCTGGGAATACAGCAACTACGGCTTCGTGTGGCATGGTTGTCGAGAAAGCGTGGCCAGGACTACTAGCCTATGTTCGGAGCACATCTTCAAGCCTGCTGGAATGAACTCCACTGACTCTCTCCCGGAAGACCAGGCAGTCCCTGGCCGAGCTGTCGGCTACACGAAGTCAAGTGATGCCACGAGAGAGTGGCGCCCTAATGTGGATACGCTTCCTTATCGAGGAACTTCCGCAGGCGGAGGTTATTCGACGGTGGAGGATCTCCTCGCCTTCGCCGATGGGCTTGTCAACCACAAACTGCTTGACGCCAAGCACTACGACATGCTCGCCACGGGCAACGTGGAAACGCCACGCGCTCGAAGTATGCCTATGGGTTCGGCGATGAAATTTCGGCAGACGGCGTCCGCTGCTTTGGCCACGGTGGAGGCGCGCCTGGGATGAATGGCGATTTAAATTTGACCGCAATCCGGATACGTCATTGCCGTTCTGGAACGTCGATTCACAGGCCGCCGACACGTCGGGTTTCATCGCAGCGCGCCTGCCGAAAAATTAATGTCTAGCCGACTTCGACTCTCTTCCGCCAACTGCTTCTCGGTGTCATCGCTGCCGGTGAGTTCGAACGAGTTGGTGATCGACGCCTTTCCGTTATCCACGCTGGTGATGACGTAGGAGCAGCCGAACCAGTGGGCTTCAGCGAGATCGGTCTGCGACCAGCGTGGAGGATGGTCCGGGTGCGAGTGGTAGAAACCTACAATGTCCTCACCGCGCTCGCGGCCCTCGCGCTGGGTGCGCACCAGTTCGCGGGGATCGA
>CAVYVQ010000012.1:0-74417 GCA_963771895.1 uncultured Acidobacteriaceae bacterium
TATCCGCCGCTGGATCAGGGAGTGGTGCTTATTTCGCACTCACCGCACGCGCTGGAAGCGGCGGCGTTCCTCGAATATGTGAAGACCGCGGAAGCGGCGGCCGTGCTGCAGCGCTACGGCTTCAGCTTGCCCGATCGGAACGACGACCAGAAGTAGGAACTGGATAAGAATGTCACTCGACTGGCAGGCATTCCGGCTCACGATAGAACTGGCCGTGGTAGTGTCCGCAATTCTTCTTGTGGTCGGCCTGCCTCTTGCTGGTGGATCGCCTTCTCGCGCTGGCGCTGGAAATTCCTCGTGGAAGCGCTGGTGGCTCTGCCGATTGTGTTGCCTCCGACGGTCCTCGGATTCTATGTGCTCGTCGCGCTCGGCTCCCAGAGCCCACTGGGTCGCTGGTGGCAGTCCTGACCGGGCACACTCTGGCGTTTACCTTCCCCGGACTGGTGATCGGCTCAATTCTTTATAGTCTGCCGTTCGCAGTGCAGCCCTTCGCGGCGTCTTTCTCGTCGGTCGATGGCAAGCTGCTGGCGGCGTCGGCCACGCTGGGAGCCTCGCCGCTGCGCACCTTCTTTCGTGTTGTGGTTCCGCTTTCCGTGCCGGGACTGGTCACGGGCGTAGTCCTCGCCTTTGCTCACACCATGGGCGAGTTCGGAGTCGTGCTGATGATTGGAGGCAATATTCCAGGCGTGACCCGGACGGTGTCGATCAGCATCTACGATCAGGTGCAGGCCTCCAACTATGCCGCGGCCAATGCCATGGCGCTGCTGCTGCTCGTCTTCTGCTTCGCCGTGTTGACGGTAGTCTATGCGCTGAATCGCAGAGGACCGAATCAGAAATTGTGGACGATGGGTCCGGTCAAATAAGCGAGACTCGATGCCCACGCCCGCGGAAACGAATCCGGCAAACCCCATTCTGAGCGCTACGATTCGCAAGACCTTTCCGTCTACGGAGCGCGAGTTTTCACTCGTTGTGGAGTTCAGCGCCGCGCCGGGATTCACCATCCTGTTCGGCGCGTCAGGATCGGGAAAAACCACGCTGCTCGATTGCGTGGCCGGGCTGACTTCCCCAGACGCGGGGCGAATCTCCGTGGGTGAACGAATTTTGTTCGACGCCGACACTCGCACGGATGTTCCGGTGGCGAAGCGCGGCGTGGGATACGTCTTGCAAGACCTCGCATTGTTTCCGCATCTTACGGTCGAGCAGAACACCGAATATGGACTCGCCCGCCTGCCGCGCCCGGCCCGCAAACAGAGAGCGGCGGAGATGTTGCAGGAGTTCCGCATCGAACACCTGCGCCGGCAGCGTCCGGCGGAGATCTCCGGCGGAGAACGCCAACGCGTGGCGCTGGCGCGAGCGCTTGTGACTAACCCATGCGTGCTCCTGCTCGACGAGCCGCTGGCCGCCCTCGACGCCGCGACCAAGGGGAAGATCATCGACGACCTGCGGCGCTGGAATCAGGCGCATGGTATTCCCATTCTCTATGTCACGCACAGCCGCGAAGAAGTGATTGCGCTGGGCGAACGCGTGCTGGTGATGGAACAGGGACGCATCGTCGCGCAGGGCACGCCGCATGAAGTCCTGGGCGCGCCGCTCCAGGAAACGGTCGCGCAATTGGCCGGGTTTGAAAACATCTTCGATGCCACGGTTTGGCTGGTGCATGAAGATCGCGGCACGATCACATGCCGCTTGCCAGCCGATAGGCCGGGAACCTTCATTCTGCTGGAGACGCCGTTGATCCGCGCCGAGATGGGCACTCGCGTGCGCGTTGGGATTCGTGCCGGCGACATCCTGTTGGCCATCTCAAAGCCTGAGGGACTGAGCGCCCGTAACGTGATCGCCGGCCAGATCGTTTCCGTGGAGAGGCGCGACATGATTGTTTCCGCGCGCGTGAACTGCGGTGTCGAAATGGATGTTCACCTGACTCTCGCGGCGCGCGACGCACTGCAACTCGCAGCCGGTCGCGACGTGTGGCTGGTCATCAAGACCCACTCTTGCCATTTAATGAAGAAGTAAGAAGTCAGAGCGTAAGATATCGGTTGTTCCTCGCGAATTCACCGCAAAAGGACGCGAAGAAAATCGAGTCATCGTTCTCGCTTCTGCATTCTGACCTCTGCATTCTGCATTTCGTTTTTCTCCACTTCAATCACTGCAATCCATTGTCCTTGCCGCTGTTCTGAAAACACGATGTGTCCGCCGAGAAGCTGCGCGGCGGGGGCCGGCGGCAGATCGCGGTGGAAGCCGAAGTACCGTGACTTCATCTCAGTCCACGTCCGCCAGCGATCCCAAGGCGCGGGCCCGGGCTCGTACTTGGTCGAGAAGATCAGGGCAACTTCATAGTTCGAGGGAACGTTCGCTCGGAAGTCGGCTGCGGAGAGCATTTCATCCAGGGAGAAGTTCTCGATGCGCACAATGCGCATGGGCCGCGTAATGTAGCCGAGCCAGGGACGGGTGATTTCATCAGACGCCGGCCAAGCCGTGAGCACGCGTGCGATGGGATAGCGAGCTTCGAGGTAGCGTTCGCCATCCTGATGCAGCACGATGTAATCGCGATACGCGAGATTGTCCTCGGGCGAGAATCCGTAATGGGGATTCCAGAACCAGCCCGCGACGAAGCCCAGCGCGACCAATGCTATCGCCGCGGGCCAGAGAGTCAGCCTGCGCCACAGCGTCGAGACCGAGAGAATGATGACCAGAGGCACGGCGGTGAGCATATAGCGGGCCAGCACAGCGCCGCCGATCAACGCCATTACCACCACATACGTGAGCACGACGACGTAGAAAACCATTTGCACTGGAAAGCCGATCCGCGGACGCTCGCCAGCCAAGTCACGCTGCGCCGCGAGCAGACACATCGCCAGCAGCATGGGCAGCGTCAAGACCCAGAGGTGAAGATAGCCTACGACTTGCCAAATCCGCATGATCAGCGCCAGAAGAAAGCGGGCGGGACTTAGAGTCGCTGCAATGTTGTAGCGGAAGAATGCGGGATTGCCGAAGACATATCCGGTGCGCGCATAGTGATAGACATACCAAACGCCAAGCGGCAAAGCCGGAACCAGCAACCAGGCGACGCGCCACCCCCTTCGTGGTGGGTTGGGAAGGGCACGACTTCCAGTCGTGCCGATAACGTCGATGAAAGACGAGGGCTTTAGCCCCTGAGGTCTCCTCTCGTCATCCGGCCAAAGCTTTCTAAGTGAACCCATGCGCGCGAGCAATCCAACCATCTCCCATCCGGCAAGCGCAAGGGGAGTGAGAATAGCGGTCTCTTTCGCCAGCGCCGCTAGAGCGAACCAGAAAATCGTTGCGATGGTTTGACCTTCCACGTAGGCCGAAAGGGCCCAGAAGGTGAGACCCGCGGCGGCCAGGTCGACCTGCGCGAAGGAGCTTTGCGCGAAGAAGACGGGATACAGCGCGGTGCACAGCGTGGATGCAATCGCAACCTTTGTATTGGCCACGCGTTCAGCCAGACGAAACACACCTACCAACGAAAAAGCGGCGAGGACCAGCATTGCTGTTCGAGTCACCAGCGGAGCGTAGCCCACCACCTTCCACCAGAGAGCGAGCCAGGCCATCACCAGGGGCGGGTGCGCGTTCGAAACCGTCGAGTGAGGAATCAGACTGCCCGTCAACAAGAAGTCGCGCGCGGCCGGAACGTAGTAGCCGGCTTCGTCCCAAAAGTAAGGCAACGGCAGCAAAGGAAGGTGCAGCAGAAAGATGAAGACAAAGATGACCGCAAACACCAGGGCCGGATAAGCGGCTGACCATTGCGCCGGGCCGCTCCGGTCAGACCCGAAAGCTCTCAGCATTTGTCTCCTGGCCGTGAAGCCCTTAGTGGACTGGCCCGGTCGGATTCAGGCGCGGGTCCAGCTTGATTTCGCCGAAGGCGCCCTCGTAGCCGGCGATGTTTTGCTGTAACAGTCCGAGCAGCGCTTTGGCCTGTTGCGGGCTGAGGTAGATGCCCTGGAAGTTGCGAATCTCGACTTGAGTTTCGGTCTGCTGTTGCAGGGTCCCGAAAACCATAAAGAAGTCCCAGACATTCACTCGCATCTGGACGCTGTTGGCATAAGCTTCGCGGTAGTCGGGAGCATTGATCAGCTTCAGATTGGGTTGGGCAGGAAGGCTCATAGAACAGCAGTGTAATGACTCTAGGGGCGGGAAGGGAAGGCATGCCGCGGAAATCCTTTTACCCGGGCCGGCAGACAAAAAATGTCAGTTCGTTTGCGAGTTTCTGGCGGCAGGGTGTGGCTTGGGGTGCCGCGAAAGGTCATGGACGTAAGCTACTTTGCTGAAACCAAAGGGGTTGTAGGATGTCACTATACGTGTCGATAGGTATTCGAAGTGCCGTAGTTGAAGCGGTCTTAAATTGAACTTTGTGCGAGTTACTCTATGACCCATAAGCCTGAAGACGCGGCTATTGAAGAAATCATTCTCCCCGAGAATTTGGTCTCCTTGGGGTCTGTGCTGGAAGAAGGCGTCACGGCACTTGACGTCAGCATGGTATTGGCGAAAGTGTTTCGCGTTCAGCACGCCGAAGTCGCGCTGCTGCGGCTGGAAGGCGGGCTGCTCCGGTTTATTTTGCCCGAGCACCTGCGGACCACCGGGGCCATTCCGATCTCCAGCAAGGCCGTGGCTGCCCACACCGCGTTGAGCAAGAAACCCGAGATCTTCAACAATTTTGCGCGAGTCAAGCACGCCAGCATCTTCGAGTCGATCAGGCCGGTGGGAGCCGATGCTGAGGAAGCGTCGGCGCCCGCGCCCATTCAAAAGCTGATGTCGGTGCCCATACTGGACCGGCATTTGGCGGTGCTTGGTGTCATTCAGATCTCACGCAAGGGATTGGACCCGCGCCTCACTCAAGACTTCAGCCGGGAAGACTTGCACGACCTGGAACTCGCAGCCGGGGTGCTGGCGGCGTCGCCGCTGATGCAGGCGAATTGATCGGGCCCGCGGAAGGCCATGCGGGCTGCCGCGACAACTGTCCCTCACCGCTCTGAACCACGCCATGAGACTTGTCTGTCTCTTCCTCGTGGATGTATACCTGTGCGCGGACTCTGACACCGTTTTGTAGTTGGGGGTAAGAGCTAAACCTTCATCCAACGAAGGGACGAAAGAAGGGACGGAAAATGAAAATTACAATGCAGACGAGAATCTCCCGGCTGTCTCTGTATGCACTTGCGATCACGTTGACCACTGGCGTTGCATGGCGGCCCAGCTACGGACAGGAACATAAGGTGGTGAATCTCGCTCCCGCCAGGGGGCTTCCTTTCAGCGACGGCATCGTCGCGGGCAACACTCTCTACATCGCTGGGCAGGAAGGCACCGATGATGCCGGCAAACTGGCCGCGGGGGGCATTGGCCCCGAGACGACCGCCGCGCTCGGCAATATCGAGAAGGTGCTCAAGGCTGCAGGTTTCGACCTGAAGGACGTGGTCAGCGTGACGGTCTATCTCGCCGATATTCATGAGTTCGGCGACATGAACAAGATTTACAAAAGCGTGATGCCCGATCCGAAGCCGGCGCGCGCCACCATTCAGGCCGTGGCTCTGGTCAATAACGCCCGCATCGAAATCTCGGCAATCGCAGTGAAAGAGAAACAGGCTGCAGTGGAGGGCTTTGGTGCGAAAGGGGGGACTCGAACCCCCACGGGTTTCCCCGCCAGATCCTAAGTCTGGTGCGTCTGCCAATTCCGCCACTTTCGCTACGCTTTGATTATACAAAGTGGGCGGCGTGTTTTCGAAGCTTTCCAGACAGGGCAGAGACCCAAATTGTTTAACAGGATGCAGCCCGGGGGCGCACACGGGTACGCAACGATCTGCGAATTGGCGACCTGTGGCCTAGCGGCGAGGACGCCTCACGATTCCGCAACTGGCTACTGCACGGCGTTCAATCCCTGATAGATGAACATGCCGGCGAGCACCAGCAGCAGCACTCCGGAACCGGCGCCGAAAACCCAGACCGGGACCGTGAGCCGGTTGACCTTGACCAGCAGTTCGGTCTGCTCCTGTTGCATGTGCGCGCTCGCGTCGTCGAGATACAATGCCTCATCCTCGTGCATGGTAAGCGTGCTCCGGTAGATGAGGAGAATGATCAGACCGACGGTGAAAATACCCCACACGATTGTGAGCCCGAGTATTAAAGGAGTCCACGTCCAAGTCATAGGCCACCTCGACAGTTTCGAAGCCTGTTGGCAACTCCCCCGGAATCTCAGGATGCAGGCTCAGCCTGCAATCATCAACGTGGAGGAGGGCTAACGCGAACATTATAGACCCAATTGGCAAGTGTTGCCGCCGGAATCGTTGCCCACCCGGCAGGCATCAAAACATTGGGGGGATATGGCAGATGGGGGCTTTAGTACCAGGATTTCCCTCTGCCCGCCACCTTGCCGCCTCTGCTATAATTTAGACACTTTAGGAGCCAAAGGAGATACGAAATGGCAACGACCTCTGTCCCAGATGTGAAGACCAACATCCCGGAAGTGAACCCGGAAGTGAAGAAAACTCCGCCGGTTTCGCTTACCGCCAGCGCGGTTTCGAAGGTGAAAGAGATCATGGGACAGCAGAATCCCGTGCCCGCCGGCCTGCGCATTGGCGTAGTGGGCGGCGGCTGCTCCGGGTTCTCCTATTCCATGCAGTTCGAGAATGCCGCCGGAATGATGGACAAGACCTTCGACATGGAGGGACTGAAAGTATTCGTCGATGCGACCTCCGTCATGTATCTGAATGGCTGCATCGTCGATTACGTCGAAACGCTGGAAGGCGCGGGCTTCAAATTCGAAAATCCGAACGTGAAGAGCACCTGCGGCTGCGGATCGTCGTTTAGCGTGTAAGGTTCAGCGCGTAAGTTGAGCGCGGAATTTTGATGTGGAGGAAAACGGCCTAATCTTAGGATGAGGCCGTTTTTGTTTCTGCGAAAGCGGCCGACGCCCGATCGGACTACTGTTGTTGAGGTGGGGTGGCCGGCTGTGTGGGCGTCGTCGATCCGCCCGGACTTGAATTATTCCCGAATGACGATTGTCCAAACGACGATTGTCCAAACGACGACTGTCCGAACGATGACTGTCCAGACGAAGACTGTCCGAACCCGGACTGAGGCGAGGAAGTGCCGGTAGCGCCTCCGGGCTGCAAGTTATTCTGCCCGGATGCGAAGTTCTGCAGTGAGGGTTGATACGGTGTTGTGATCAAGCCGCCGCGGTCGAACGCGGGATCGTACACGAACTGCCACTCGTTGTATCTTTTCTTCTTATTGAATTCGCGAATCGTGTCTTTCTTGCTGATGCTGGCCACGCCCACGATGGGCCCGCTGGCGATAAGCTGCTGGCCGCTGGAACTCGTATCTCCCTGTGCCGTGCCGGGGGCAACCTGAATAGAGGCCTGAGTGGAATCCGACCCTGAAGCAGGAGTGGTCCCCTGCTGGCCCGTGGTTGTTTGAGAGTTGGAGCTTCCCCCGAGCCCGGTATTCGAGTTTCCGGACGACTGCGCGAACACACCCGCGCTGTTCACTCCGGAATTGCCAAATCCAGAACCAGCCAAGCCTGAGCCGAACGCCGAACTGCCCTGCCCGGTGCCGTTCAGTCCCGCGGGAGAACCGACCGGGGTTGCGCCTGGAATGCTTCCGCCTCCAAAGCCTCCGCCCAGCGTTACTCCTTGTTCACCGAAATGGAGCAGCCTGAAGTCCTTGTTCTGGTTGAGCGGATCTTTGTAGTGTTTGCGCAGGTAGCGCAGATTGTTGGTGCTGTCGAGATCCTCGAGCTTCGTGGGGTAGCGTTGGAACTTTTTATAGTAGGCACGGATGGCGCGCGAATATTGCACCCCGCGATGGATCATTTCCAGTTCCCGGTCACGCCGGATCTCAAAATCAATTTTGCTCGCGGCTGCGAGGGCGAATATGCCCATCAGAGCGACGACTAAAAGTAGCGTGAGCAGGACATATCCCTTTTCCCGGGGATGGGAGGCGCCGGTTCGGAGGCGGGATTCCGATTCGCGCGCTTTGTTGGCGAACGGTGTCACGACGGGTTCCCCTGCGTCAGCGGAATGCTTTGCGGCGGACCGCTGCCCACCACGTCCTGGATATCGACCGAGGTAGGGGTAATGCGCACGACTTTATAGCGGCGGTCGACGATGTCGCCCTCGCCCGCAATGAAAGTATCTTCACCTTTGATGAGGAAAACCTTCCTGGGTTCTCCGGGGCGGTTTGCGAAGCCAAAGAATTTCAGGGGAATTGGCGTCACTGCCGGTGGGCCCGGTGGGTGGTAAATCGCGTCATCCTTCTTGCCTTTGTCCGTTACGCCCGGTGCGCCCGGCGTCGGAATCACCACCGCCTCCGCCTGCGATACGAAAATGTTTCTTCCTGAGCCCTCGTACTTGATCGCTTCGGTGGCGGCCAGTAGCTTCATCTGGAGCGTGGGGTCAAGGGTCTGCGCCGGACGTTCTTTTTTTGCGGGCGCAGAACTGCGGCGAGCCGCCGGACGCGCGGTATTCGCGGGCAACGCCAGCGGGTCGGTCGCCGTTGTGGCCGGCGCGGTTGAAGCTATGGTGGAGGAGGACGGCGTGAACTCGTAGGCAAGGACGAGCAGCAGCACCACGCCCAGGATGGCTGCTGCGAGCAACTCCTTGCGGTTTTCCGTTCCCAGTTTCACTACGCGCCCGCCTTCAGGTACGTTTGAAGTTTCATTTGCAGCTTGATGGGGCCCTTCTGCTCGCCCGCCAGCGTGATGCTGCTGATGAGAAAAAACATGTCATCGCGTTCCAGCGCATTGATAAACTTCGCCAACGAAATGTAATTGCCCGAAAGTTCCGCCTCCATGGCGACCGGATACAGGCGGCCGATCTCCTCGTCCTTCACGTCGACTGGATACTTTACTTCCTCGATCGTGACCCCGTTGGCCGCTGCCAGCTTGCCGAATTCGGTGGGGATCTGCGAGTCATGGGCGGGGAATCGCTTCTTGTAGAAGTCCGTGATCTGCCGGTCCGCGCTGCGCACTTTGTCGGGCAGATTCGTCAACGGCTGAACCTGGCGGGTTTTCGTCTGCAGTTCGCTCCACAACTGGTTCAGCTCCTGGCGCCGCGAGTCGGTCGAGCCCACCAGCGGCGAAAACACCACCACGAGCGCCACCACATCCAGGCCCAGCAGGATAGCCAGCGAGGTCTTGATATTTTTCCGGGTCTGCCGCAAGTCTGGCATCAGGGCTTGCTCCCTTTCGAAGGCTTTGTTGGTGTCCGGGTCCTAGTCTGGGTCTGGGTCAGCGTCTTTGTCTGCGTCTGTGCTACCGGCGTGAGCACCGGCACCGGCAACGTTCCAGGAAAGTAAACTCCGCTGATGTTGAATTGAACGGTATCTCCGCTGCTCCCCGACGCTGGAGCTTCCGACACAATGTAGGTCTGAGTAAAGCGTCCCGAATCTTCCATACGGCGGGCCAGTTCGATGGCCTTGTCGCGGGAGTCGCCACCAACCACCATCTTCAGCGTGAGCTGGTTATCATCATCCAGTTCGGGGTGAATCGAAATCAGATGGACGCGCGTGGGCATTACTTTCTCCAGATCTTCCAGCACATGCGTCCAGGAAAGCGTCTTGCGCTCGATCAACTGATTGAGGAACTGGGACTGGTCGCGGGTGGCGCGATTCTCTGGCCGGTTGAGAAATTCCTCGGCTTGCTGGCGCTTGCGGTCGCGCTGCGCGATCTCGGCGCGGTAGGTGGCGATAGTGGCGTGGTCGCGCCGGGCCGCGAGCCAGTTTGAGACGGTGAAGGTCAGCAGCGCGAGCGTCAGTATAACTGCGACCGCCAGCGCGGTCCCCCAGCGCATCCAGAACTGGCGCGCATCTTCATAGGGCTGACTCGCAAGATTGATGTCAAGATGCATATTAAATTCAAAGGCTTGTGATCAGCGATCAGTTAAGATCTTCACCGATCACCGATCACCGACCACCGCAGTTACGAAATCAACGCTCCTACCACGCCGGCCATTCTCCAGCGCGGCACGGAGCCTCCCGTGCTCACTCCCAACTGCGAAGCGCTTATCAGTTCCTGAACCTCCGCTCCGGTTTGCGCGCGGAGTGCTGGAGCCGCACCGCCAGTGTCCGATATTCCGGCCACGAATATCTTCTCGATATTCAGATGATACGTGTCCTGGAAAAACACCACTGAAGGGTAGACCTCCTCGGCCAACTGCTCACCCGTGATCGTAACCCCGCGCGTGTTTTCGAGAGTGCGGAAGAGCTGAAGCTGGTCGGCATTCAGGATTGCAATACTTGTGGTCCGCGCGTCGACCTTTACCACCAGAGTTGGACGCTCACCCTCCGCGGCGCCCAACGCCGCCAGCATGGAGGGCAGGATCACTCCCGGACTGAATCCGGCAACGCGGAAGGCGCCTTCGTAGTCCTCGACCACGCTGGCCACCGCGACGGCGGCTACCACTCGAACGCCGTCTTTCGATTTCTGCGCATGGTAGGAAACCCGCGCCTTGTCGACGTCAAAGGGCAGAGATTTTTTCAAACGAAAGCGCACTACGTTGGCCGCTTCCTCGGAGTCGCTGGGCAGGGTATCGAATTCCAGCAGCACCACGCGCACGGCGGCGTCCGGGACGACGGCGATTACATCGTGGGTGCGTCCGGCAACACTTTCCAGAGTCTCTTCCACCGCAGCCCTGACGGCGTCGCGCTGGCGCAGGTTGCCCTCGACCAGATCTGGAACTACGCTGCCTGGCGCCAGTTCGCGAGCGGCGCAGGCTGCCAGAGTGCGCCCGTCGTCGGCCAGCCGCCCCACCAGCACGCGGTCGGCGGCGATTTCACACGCCAGCCTGGGTTTCGCCGTATTCGAACCAGATCGCATAATCAGTGGCCAGTTGGTCGGTGTCCAGCAGATTCGCTACTCGCACTCTGGATCCTGTTCACCCGCCGCTTGGGCCTTTCTATAATTCAAACGCCATATCGTCGTAATTGCAATAGCTGAAGGGGCACTTCAGGTAGTGGCTAGTGGCCAGTGACCAGTCGTCAGTAAATTCGGAGTCGGCAAGCTGGCTGCTGATCACTAGCCACTGATCCACCAGCCACTGATCACTGATCTTACCGCATGGCCTCGATGAAGGTGACCTTATTGATCTCTTTCAGCGTGGTCAGGCCGAGCCGGATCTTGTCCAACGCCGACTCGCGCAGGAACCGCATGCCTTCTTCCCGCGCGGCGCGGCGGATTTCCGATGTCGGCTTTTTTGCCAGAATCATCTCGCGGATACGATCGCTCAAATCCAGCAATTCGTGAATCGCGGTTCGTCCGCGGAAGCCTGTGCCCGCACACTCAATGCATCCGGGCCCCTCATACAACGCCACCTTCGACCACTGCACGGGATCGAGTCCGCTGGCCTCCAGCACGTCCGGCGGATAATTCACCTGCGTCCGGCAGGATTCGCAAATCAAACGCACCAACCGCTGCGCGAGAATGCAGTTCAAGGCCGAGACAAAGTTGTAAGGCTCGACGCCCATGTTCAGGAAGCGCCCGATCACGTCGACCACGTTGTTGGCGTGGACCGTGGTGAATACCAGGTGGCCGGTAAGCGCAGACTGAATGGCAATTTGCGCCGTCTCCGTGTCGCGGATTTCGCCGACCATGATTTTGTCGGGGTCGTGGCGCAGGATCGAGCGCAAGCCGCGGGCGAAGGTCAGTCCTTTTTTCTCGTTCACAGGAATCTGCGTGATGCCGCGAAGCTGGTATTCGACCGGGTCTTCAATGGTGATGATCTTGTCTTCGTCGGTCTTGATCTCGTTCACCGCGGCGTAAAGCGTGGTGGTCTTGCCGCTGCCGGTCGGTCCCGTCACCAGCACCATGCCGTAAGGCTCTTTAATGTAGCGGCGGAACTTGCGCAGGTCATCCTCATCAAAACCAACCACGTCCAGGGTGAGCGTGCGGAACTTCTCGCTCATCGACTCTTTGTCGAGAACGCGCAGCACGGCGTCTTCGCCATGAATCGAGGGCATGATGGAGACGCGGAAGTCGATGGCGCGCCCGTTATATTTCACGCGGAAGCGGCCGTCCTGGGGCACGCGGCGCTCGGAAATATCCAGCTCGCTCATCACTTTGATACGCGAGATCACGGTGGAGTGGTGTTCCTTGCCGATGGGCGGCATGGCCTGGGTCAGCACGCCGTCGATGCGGAACTTGATCACGACGGAGTCGTCCCGGGTTTCGATGTGAATGTCGGAAGCGCGCCGCTGCAACGCGGTGAAGATGGTTGTATCGACTAGACGAATGATCGGGCTGGTGTCACCCGTCGCCGTCAGCTTGTCGATGGTCAGCGTTTCTTCGGTGCCCGTGGCCTCATCTTCCCGAATGATCTGAAAGCCTTCGCTGGCTTCTTCGAGAACGCGCTGCGACTGCTCCGTCTTCTTGAGAATGTCCGAGATCTGTTTCAGCGTCGCCACTTTGGTGACGATGCGCTTCTGCAGCAGCAAACTGATCTCGTCGATCATCATCAGTTGGCTGGGGTCGGCAATCGCGATTGCCAGCTTGCCGTCCGGCGTTTCTTCGAGCGGCACGAAGTTGTAGCGGAACATCAGCTCAGGCGAGAACTTCTTGAACAGCTCATGGTGAAGCTGGAAGTCGGTGAGGTCGACAAATTCGCAGCGATAGCGCCGCGCCACGTCCTGGGCGCGTTCCAGGTCGGTGATGGGATTCCCCGTGGTCACCACCTGTCCGCCGTTTTCGCCGTTCACGAAAAGTGATTTCTTGTCCGCCGTTGCCATTCCCTACATCCTTGCTTTCCCGACTGTCATCCCTGCCTCAGTGGACTCCCAAAGTGAAGATCGGCAAATACAGCGAGATCAGCACTCCGCCCACGAAAATCGCCATGATGATCAGAATCAGCGGCTCAATCAAAGCCATGGAAGCGCCCAAAGCCGTCTGCACGTCCTCTTCATAGAACTCGGCCACGGAATTCAGCATGGCCGGCAATGCTCCCGTGGACTCGCCAACTTCAAGCATTTCCACCGCCAGGTCTGGAAAAATTCTCTGTTCCTCAAGGCTACCGGCTAGTCCTTGCCCTTCGCGAACCCTCACGCTTGCCCGCATGACGCCCTTCAGAATGCGGCGGCTGCTCATCGAACTGCCCGCGGTTTCCATGGAAGGCACCAGCGGCAGGCCGCCTTGCAGCAGCGTAGCCAGCATTCGCGAAAAGGTCGCCACCTGATGTTTCAGCCGGATATCGCCCAGCAACGGCAGGCTCAGGATCATGCGGTCAATCTGATCGGCGCCGCGATCCGTTCTCTTCCATTGCCAAAACACAAAAGCCGCCAGCGCCAATCCGATCACGATGAAGGGAAAATACTTCTGCGCGTTCTGGCCCACCGCCAGCATGAACAATGTGATCGCCGGCAGCTTCGCGTCCAGGCTGTTGAACAGTTCGGCGAACTTGGGCACCACGTAGGTGAACAGAAACATCACCATAATGGTCACCACGCTGACCAACAGCGTGGGATAAATCAGCGACACAAACAGCTTCTTGCGGAAGGTCATCGCCAGGCGCTGAAAGTTGATGTAGCGGTTCAGCACTTCGTCGATGTTTCCGCTCTTTTCTCCGGCCATCAGCGTGGTGGTATAGATCTTCGGCACCATGGGATGCGTGGCGAAGGCATCCGACAGCAGTTCTCCGCCTTTTACCCGCTCCCGCACATTCTCCAAGACCGTCCGGAGCTGCGCATCTTTTTGCCGCTTGATCAGCAAATCGAGCGAGTTCAGAATCGGCAGCCCGGCTTTGATCAGGGTCAGAAACTGCTGGTTAAAAACGAGAAACGAGGATTGCTTCAGTTTGCGGCCGCGGCGCAGCGAAAAGCCGCCAGACAGCAATCCCTGGGGCTTTACCCAGTGGACCAGATAGCCCTGCGAGGCAAAGCGGTCGCGCACCTCCGCCACCGAGTACCCCTGCTCCACCTGCTGGTGGGTGTGGCCCCGTTCGTCCGCGATTTTTACGACAAATTCCGCCATGATTCCGTCTTAGGAGCCCGTTATCTTGGTTGCCGTTCTATTTGCGCCCCGTCCGGCGCACTACGGTCTCGGCTCAGTCTAACATTCCTCACTGCGATCCCGAGCGCTCTCACCGCAACTTCTGGCCCCTTCTAGTATCGCAAGTAACCAGACCGGGAAGGGCGTCTACGGCTTGAGGAAGAACTAACAAATGCGCGAGCACCGTAGGGGAGCGGCGACCCAGCAACGCGAGACGCACTTTGTAACTCTCTACATGTCAATGCGATACCAATGCATGCCGCATCCGAACCCTTAACGTTCAAGCTCATCTTCCACCGTCTCCGTCCCCGGCGGCGGTTTGAAATCGAAGCGTCCATCGGGGATCGTCTGGTTCTCCCGCTGATCGCTGAAGCGGTATTCCGTCACCGATCCATCCCCTTCGTTCATCACGATCCGCGTAATCCTGTGCTCCGGCGTCACCTCCACCAGGATCTCGCTGATCCGGTCGGCCAAAGCCTGCGGCACTCCCCTTAGCACAACGTCTCCGGCGTTCAGGGGCGCTACATCGGGCGCCAGCGACAGCCCCTGCAACTCCTTTTCCAGCTTGCTTTTGCCCAGCAAGAATGCAAGGGGAGAGCGAATGTCGTCCAGCTTCCGCGCTTCAGTCTTTCGCGCCTGCCGGTCGTCGGGGACGTAAAACCACGCATCTTTCCCGTCGCTGACAAACAGCTTCTCCCTGGGAGAACGATACTCCCACCGCATCTTGCCAGGTTTTTTCAGCCCACCCTTGGCCAGCCAAAGCGTGCCGGACTCTGTCCGGTCTATCCCCGACCCGCGGTAAACCTCGGTGAACTCCGCCTGCAGGGTGCGCAGATGGTTGTAGTGCTCATCCACGGCTGCGGCGATCGAGTGGACATCTTCCGTTGCGGCGCCAACGGACAGCGTGATCGCAAGCAGCAACGATGCGCTGAAGAACTTTGTCATTAGGACAATTCTACGCGAGCGCTCTCGTGCACTGGAGTCTTGGGCATGCTCATGTGGGGACAGCCGCCTTTTCGACAAGCTCAGGGCATGCTCTCGGCTGTCCGGTCGAGCGAAGCTCGACGTTTCTCTTGCCGCCGGCGCATCGCTTAGAATAAGAACTAGAGCGACAGGTAATCATTGACATGACCGAAGACACCATCACGATCTCGCCGGGCCCGCGCTTTCGAACGGCCATGATCCTCGCCATGGTCGCGGACGCTCTGCAAATTGTCGTGTTTCCTTTATTCGTCGCAGGCGCGGTCTCGCCGGCTGACGACATTCTCGATCTCGGCATCGGAGCGGCAATGATTAACCTTCTCGGCTGGCATTGGGAATTTCTGCCGTCGTTCCTGGCCAAGCTCGTACCTGGCGTTGATCTAGTTCCGTTCTGGACGCTGGCGGTTGCGAACGTCTATCGCAAATCGAAGCGGATCGCTGTGACCACGGAAGAAAGTCAGCGGGAGCGCCCTAAACTGGAAGACCCGCAACGGTCCTGACAAGACCCCGGCGATGACCACGGAACTAATCTGTGGAAATTAGAAACCAGAAACCGTCCCTCAAAGCTTCTTCGCAATCGCGCAGTACAAATCAATCGCCTCAGCCAGTTGCTGCTTCTCGATGAACTCTCTATCGGTGTGCGCGACGTGAATCGATCCCGGACCGATCAGCAGCGGTTCGCCCCAGTTCGTCAGCCTGGGAATGTCAGTGGTGAACGCCGCGATCATCGTAGGCAAGCCGTCGACGGTGCGCAGCCGCAGGAAAGGCAGCTCCAGCGGGAATTCAACCTTCACCTGATCGCCCGCGGCGGCGAGAATCTCGCGCCGCAGATCTTGCGATGGACCCACCAGACGATAGACCAAGTCCGCGTGAGCGTAGTCAGGAATCACGTTCGGCGCACGTCCGCCTTCGATCAATCCAATGTTGAATGTGCACGGACCAATCTCCGGATCGGAAGGCAACGGCATCGCTCGCAGCCGGCTGAGAGCCGCAATGAGCTTGTCGATGGCTGAGTCGCCGAGCTCTGGATACGCCGAATGCGCCATGCGTCCTGAAGCGGTTAGCTCGACTCGCAGCGTTCCCTTTGATGCCAGCGCGATGCGGTTCTCGGTCGGTTCGCCGTTCACCAGGTAGTTCGCCCCATGCGCTGGCTGATTCGCAGCGTACTCGTTAGCCACCTTCGCGCCCAGACTGTCGCGCTCTTCCCCCACTACAAACAGCAGGCCGACGTAGATACCTTGCTGTCGCAAGCGCTCGGAAGCCGCGATCTGCGCCGCGATAATCCCCTTCGCGTCGCAGGAGCCGCGTCCGTAAATGCGCGCGCCGTCTTCCGTCGAGGGAATGAACGGAGGAACCGTGTCCATGTGCGTGGAGAAAACGATCGCTGGATGCGGTTGTTCCGGCGATGTGGCATAGACGTTGAAGCGATCGTCCAGCACCGGAATTCTGCGGGCCTGATAGCCGACGCGGCAGAGTTCTCCATATAGATAGTTTCCGACGGCAGCTTCGTTGCCGGAGATGGATTCGATGTCGATAAGTTGGCGCGTGAGCGTGATGGCGTCCATGCAGGGAAGAGGATAGCAGACGGAAAAGTCAGAAGTAAGAAGGCAGAATGCAGAGGTAGCCTTGAAGGGCCGACGCGCCCAATCGGCCTTCACTTCTGCATTCTTACTTCTGCCTTCTTACTTCTGCATTCTTACTTCTGCATTCTGACTTCCTGTAATCTGTTGCTGTGATCGCCCAGGGTTCAACCATAAAATCGCTCTTCCTCGAAGGCCCAGCGGGAAGATTGGAAGCGCTGCTCAACGCGGGCGCGGAGAACGCGACGCACGCGGCGCTGGTTTGCCATCCGCATCCGCTGTTTGGCGGAACGCTGCATAACAAGGTTGTGTTCCATACTATGAAGGCGCTGAACAGTTTTGGCTTTCCCGTGTTGCGCTTTAACTTCCGCGGTGCTGGACTCAGCCAGGGCGAGCACAATCATGGCAACGGGGAGGTCGAAGATGTTCGAACCGCGCTCAACTGGCTGGACGCGGAGTTTCAGCTGCCGCTGCTGCTTGCCGGGTTCTCCTTTGGTTCGGCGGTTGGACTGCGGGCCGCGTGCCCGGATGCGCGGGTGAAGGCGCTGATTGGAGTGGGTGTTCCCGCGATTCCGGTGGTTGCCGATACCGAAGCGCCGCGAGTGTACACGTTTGACTTCCTGCGCGAGTGCGTTAAGCCAAAGTTGTTCGTCAGCGGGACGCGCGATCAGTTTGGTCCGCGGGCGCAGTTGGAGGCTATGGTCGCGTCGGCGGCGGAGCCGAAGAAACTTGTGTTGATTGAAGCCGCGGATCACTTCTTTGAAGGACGGCTGCGCGAACTTCGGGAGACGATTGAGGTTTGGGTGCGGCAGGAGGTCGTGCGGGAATCCGGCCACTGAGGGGATGGCGGTGCAAACGGAGGGCGAGATGCCCTCCTGACAGCCGGCGGGACGCCGGCGGTACTCGACAAGGGTCTTTATAATCCTGCCATATAATCCTGCCATGTTCGATGCTGACCGTGAAGCGCAGTTTGGCCAGATGCGCGACACCGCGCGCGAGATCTTTCATCGCGCTTTAGCCGAGGCTTCGATTGCTCAGGCATTTGCGCGACACGTGCATTGTGAGCGCGGAGTGCTGCGCGTCTGCGAAGATCTATACCATCTGTCGGCGTATTCGCGCGTGCTGGTGGTTTCGATCGGCAAGGCCGGACACACCATGGTCGACGCCCTGACCCGACAGGTCGGGGAGTCTTCGCTTGAGGGCATCGTGGCCAGTTCGGTTGAGACGTCTGCGCAGGTGCGCGGCTTCCGCTATTTTCGCGGCGGACATCCCACCCCGAATGCCGAATCCATCCATACGGCGAACGCCATTCGGAAGACGCTGGAGGCGCAATCCGCTGCGTCGCTGGTGATATTTCTGATCAGTGGCGGAGGGTCGTCGATCGTCGAGAAGCCTATCGACGATGAAATATCGCTCGACGATCTGATCGTGACCTATCGTGCTCTCGTGCATTCGGGCGCGCCCATCGCCGAAATCAATGCCATCCGCAAACATCTTTCTGCCGTGAAAGGCGGAAGGCTGGCGCAGGCGGCGTTTCCGGCGCAGCAGGTTTCGCTGCTGGTCTCCGACGTTCCCGACAATTCGCCCGATGCTCTGGCGTCCGGCCCGACGATGCCTGATTCCTCCAGCGCAGAGGATTGTTACCGCATCGCCGAGAAGTACAGCTTGCTGCCGCAGCTTCCGCTTTCGACGCGCGAGCTTTTTGAACGGCTTGTTCTGGAGGAGACGCCGAAGTCTGATGACCAGGCGTTCTACCGTTCCCGCTGGTGGACGATTCTCTCCAACCAGACCGCTGTCGAGCAAGCGAGTGCGGCGGCCGAGAGTGCTGGATTTGCTGTGCATGTAGATAACTCTTGTGATGATTGGGACTACGAGCGGGCGGCCGAATATTTATTGAAGCGCCTGCGCGAGCTGAAAAAAGAATCGGAGCGCGTCTGCCTGATTTCCGGCGGGGAGGTGACCGTGAAGGTCACGAACGGCGGCGTCGGCGGACGTAATCAGCAGTTTGCGCTGGCGTGTACCGAGAAGATTGCGGGAGAGAACATCACAGTGCTCAGCGCGGGAACCGACGGTGTGGATGGAAACAGTCCTGCGGCGGGCGCGGTGGTGGACGGAAACACTGTGGAGCGAGCGCAGTCGAAGGGGTTGAACATTCGCTCAGCGCTTCAGAGGTTTGATGCGTATCCGTTCTTCAGTGCGCTGGGCGATGCTCTCGAGACTGGACCCACAGGGAACAATCTGCGCGATTTGCGGATTTTGTTGGCGTACTAAACTGAGATTTAGCCGAAGCCTTGGTATTGCTTCCAGAACTCGGGCCAAGGCATCCGCGGGGCACCGCACACAAAGATGTCGGGATGATCCTCGCTTTCCTCGTTCTTAACGCCATAGGAATTTGTATTATGGCCGGCCAGCTGACACGAGGTAAGTATCTTCTCGACGTATTGACGCGACTGTCCAAGGACGATCAGGGTCGATGGCGGCGGCTCGGGATATCCGCGCAGCCAGGCCGAGTTGGTTCCGCTGATCGGTGCAGGTAAGTGGTAAGCAGGACCGAAAAGCTCGATAGCGCCTTGCTCACCGTAGTTCCCCACCAACACTCCGACATTCTCGCGCTGCTCCGCAGGCAAAGAATCCCGAATGTCGGCGACCGTCTTGACCAATTCGTTCCAGCCGATTTCTTCGCGCAAGTCTCCATTGTTGTCGAGAGCATGATTTCTCAGCGGACCGCTCGAGGCCAGCGGCAGAATCGCAGTACAAACGTACAGCCCCCAGCCGATCAGCGCGGTGAGGTATACGGCTTCCACCATTCCTCGCCACAGCTGCGGCAGTGCCGCAAGCCAACCTTCGATTACGACCGCACCCATCGCCATCAGCATGGGATAGGCGGCCGCCGTATAGTATCCGCGCCCCTTCGCCAACCAGAAAATCACCAGGGGGATTAAATACATCCACGCCAGCATTCGGTAGCGCGGGCTACGTAAGAAACCAACCAAACCGATGATCCACAGCGGTGCCGCAAATCGGTTGGCGCAGCCCACGAACTGAAAGAACCAGAATCCATCCGCGCGGCCCTCGAGAACATCGCGCGCGTGAATATGCCTGAGGAAATGCAAGGAGATGAAATCGTGACGTAGCTGCCAGATCAGATTCGGGAGACAAATGAGCAGCGCCAGGCCCGCTCCTGCCCAAAACCAGCGGCTTCCCAGAAAACGTCGCGCTCGCGTCAGCAGAAGCCCGCCCACAATCCCAGCCACAAAAAACATAATGGCGTACTTGGTCATCAGGCCGATGCCAATCACCGCACCGACCGCCAGGCACCACCGCGGGTCCTCCGTCTTCAGGAGACGGATCACGAAATAGGCACTCAGCACCCACCACAAGTAATCGAACGTCGTGTATTGAAATTCCGTTCCCTCGAAGAGAGGCAGCGGCGAGACCGCAACTGCCAGGGCCGCCGCGGCCTGGGCCCACCGCCCGCCGCCAAGCTCGCACGCCATGAGCCCTGTGACGACGACAGCCGCGGCCTGCGCGATTACCGAGAAGAGCCTTAATCCGACCAGCGAAAGACCAAAGATGCCCAGCCCAATTCGCTCCAGAAACGGCGTCAGAGGTGGATATGCAACGAACCCCCAGTCGAGATGCCGGGCATCGCTCAGCACTTGCAGTTCATCGCGATGAAAACCGTAGCGGCCGTTCGTAAGCAGATGAGCCACGGCAACGGTCAATGCGATTCCCGCCACGATCAGCAAGTTAGCTGGGCGCGTATTCACCGGCGTGAGATGCTGCGCTGGGTTCGTTGACGCCATTCCGTCCGGCTTCCTTAAAGCCGGTCAGTTGCAGGCTCCGTAGTGACTATGCGGCTTCGCCTTTCACCTGCACGCCCGCCCACTTTTCGAGCAGAGTGAGCGTCGCGGCGTAGTCGAGGTCGCGGTGGCCCTCTTCCGTAGCTAGTTCGTAAACTTCCTCCACGGTTTCAAGGGCAGGCAACTTCACGCGGGCTTCTTTCGCGGCTTCGAGCGTGAGCAGGATATCTTTGTGCATCAGGCGCAGGGGGAAATTCGGCGTGAAGTCGCGTTGCAGGACGAAGGGCGCTTTGTATTCCACAACGCCGGAGCGCACCATGGTGGCCTCGATCAGCGCGACGAGTTGCCGCGGGTCCACGCCAAGTTTGGTGGCGAGGGTGAGCGCTTCGGCGAAGCCTTCGAAAATCAGGGCAATCTGCAGGTTCATCGCGAGCTTGGTAGCTTGGCCTTTGCCGGTTTCGCCCATGCGGAAAATCTTTTTGCCCATGGCCGCGAACAGGGGATTGAGGCGCTCGATGGTGGCATCGTCTCCGCCCACCATGAAGATCAGATTGCCGTTGGCGGCTCCGATTTTCGATCCGGTCATGGGAGCGTCGACGTAGGCCCCGCCACGGGCTCGGACGCGCTCGGCAAACTTGACGGTGGCTGAGGGAGAGATGGTGCTGGAATCGGCGATGATCGTGTTAGGAGAGCTGCCCTCGGCCAACGACTGCTCCACTCCATCGGGACCGAATAGTACTTTCTCGACCGCGCCAGTATCGGAAACACACAGCCAGACGACTTCAGCGCCTTGCGCCGCTGCGGCCGGACTGGGAGCGATCCCCGCGCCCTCAACTATTTTGCCGGGGGTGCGGTTCCAGACCGTCACTTCGTGGCCGGCCTTAACCAGATTCGTGGCCATGGCCTGCCCCATAATTCCCAGACCTAAGAAAGCAACTCGCATTTTGCGCTCCACCTCGGGAAAGATGCTGAGTTGCGATTAGAAATGAGGGCCGCGACGAAGGTCAAGCCAATCGCGTCCCGAGGGGCATTTTTTTCTGAGATGCAAACGGATCCCGCGCTCGCGCTGGATTGTGAACGCCTCAGGGCAGCAGGACTTCTGCTTCGATCGGCCCCCGGCATTCTGAAGCTGGCGGCTTTTTATTTGACCGCGTTAATCCTGTTCGGATCTTGGTCCGGCGGTCAGATGCAAAACTTTACACGGGAACCGCAGGAATTACGCGTCTTCTGGGCAGGTGTGAACTAAAATAGAGCCATCATTTGGCAGCATTCATCCAACAGATCGACAGCTTAGGATGATCAAGCAAACGCTTCGCAATCGGGCCCTCCGCAAACGCGCGTCGCAATTCGGACGACTCGTGCGTCACTCCGCCGTAACTCCCCTTTGCGGGGAGACACATACGCCCCGTCTCGCAACGAACGGCGAGCTGGGGGTAACGTTCATCGGGCATTCCAGCTTCTTCCTGCAGCTAGGCGGGCAGAGCGTAATGATCGATCCGAACTTCGCGCGCTGGTTGTTTGTGCTGAAGCGGTTGCGGCGTCCTGGGTTGCGAGTGCGCGATCTGCCGGCAATCGATCTGGTGCTGGTGACGCACGCCCACTTCGATCATCTGCACCGGCCGTCGTTGCGCGCCATCGTGCAAAACAATCTGCGCACGCGAGGAACCGCCCCGGCGATCATTATTCCGAGCCATGTGACGGATTTAGTCTCCGATCTGGGCTTCTCTGAGATCATCGAGCTTGACTGGTGGAACAGTTCACGCCGCGGTAGCTTGTCGGTGACGCACGTTCCTTCGCGGCATTGGGGAGCGCGCATTCTCAGGGATTCGCACCGCGGTTACGGCGGCTACGTGCTGCGGGCCGGGAAGCACTCGGTTTATCACGCCGGAGACACAGCTTACTTTGCGGGCTTCCGCGAGATCGGCCGGCGCCTGTCGCCGGAGTTGGCTTTGCTTCCCATTGGCGCTTACAATCCGCCATCGTTTCGCAACGTGCATACCAATCCCGCCGATGCTACCCGCGCCTTTCTCGACTTGAACGCGCGCTGGATGGTCCCGATGCATTATGGAACCTTCCGGCTATCGCACGAGCCGGTGGATGAGCCGCTGCAACTGCTGGAGCAGGAGGCGCGCGCGGCTGGGATCGAAGACCGCGTCGTAGTTCTGGAAGAAGGCGTGACCCGCTTCTTCTAGTTCTTGCTCTTGCCCGCAGTAACACTCTTTTGACAAATCGCCCGACCGTTTTGGTGTAAGCTCGATTGCCCGAAATTTTCCAGATGAGGAGGCCAACATGGCGGTAGAAGCTGTTCCCAAGGGTTATCACACCATCACTCCGTATATGACTGTCCGTAACGCGGCCCGCGCCATCGAGTTCTATAAGCAGGCATTTGGCGCGGTAGAAAAGGGCGTCAGCAAAGCGCCTGACGGCAAGATCATGCATGCCGAGCTGCGCATCGGCGATTCCATCATCATGCTGGCCGACGAGTTTCCCCAGTTTGGATCTTTGTCGCCACAGTCTACCGGCGGCACCGGAATGGGGCTGCACATTTACATCGAAGACGTGGATTCTGCCTTCGATCGCGCCGTGAAGGCCGGGGCAAAGGTTGAGATGCCGGTCAGTGACATGTTCTGGGGCGACCGCTACGGAAAGCTGGCGGATCCGTTTGGTCACAAGTGGTCCATCGCGACCCACAAGGCTGATCTCACGATGGAAGAGATGGAACAAGGGATGAAGGCAATGATGAAAGACATGCCGAAGAGCGCCTGAGCGTCAGACAGAAGCGGCTTTGGGATTGGGTTCGCGGGGCGCGGCTTCGGCTGCGCCTTTCTTGTTGTTTCTCTCTAGTACCTCCGTAATGCCCCTGAATCCCGCTATTACACAAGTATTACAGTGGCTTGCCCGATTCCCTTGATAAGTTAGGTATGTGCGGTAGCGAACTCAAGACTAGCAATCGGGGCCCACTTTGGACATGGAACTGGAAAGCCTGGAAAAACGACAAGCTGCAAAAGGTGAAATCAACTGGGTGACTGCGATCTTCATGGGACTGTTTCACGTCGGCGCCGTCGCGGCACTTTTCTTCTTCACATGGAAGGCGTTGTTCGTCGCCATGTTCCTGTGGTGGGTTTCGGGAAGCCTGGGCATCGGCATGAGCTATCATCGGCTGCTCACGCACCGCGGCTACAAAACGCCGAAGTGGGTGGAGTATTTCCTGACCGTCTGCGCCACGCTCGCCCTCGAGGGTGGACCAATTTTCTGGGTGGCCACGCATCGCATTCACCATCAATATTCGGATGAGGATGGCGATCCGCATTCGCCCATCGACGGAAAATGGTGGGCACACATGGGCTGGATTCTCATGGGCAAGTCCATGCACCATGACACCACCACGCTGGCCCGCTACGTCCCCGACCTCGCCAAAGATAAATTCCACGTCTGGATTACGAAGTATCACTACGTACCCATGATTGTGCTGGGTGCCATCCTGTTGGCAATCGGCGGATTGCCATTTCTGATGTGGGGCATCTTCATGCGCACGGTGGTTGGCCTGCACGCCACCTGGCTGGTGAATTCGGCCACGCACTCCTGGGGCACGCGGCGTTTCGCCACGCGCGATCTTTCCACAAACAGTTGGTGGGTTGCTCTGCTCACGTTCGGGGAAGGCTGGCACAACAATCACCACGCGCATCCGACCGCGGCGCAGCATGGCTTTACCTGGTATGAAGTTGACGTGAACTGGTACGGCATTTGGGCGCTGAAGACGCTTGGCTTGGCTTGGGACGTGAAGCGCGTACGGCTGGCTGATCTGGAAAACGGGTTGGTTGCTGCCCCGAACGGACGGTTGGTTACGGGTTCGCTCGCGGAGGGCGTAGCGGCGGGCGATTAATCGCAACGCGGTTGCACTCTAGGTTATTCGGATATAAACCCGCCTTTCCGGCGGGTTTCACTTTTGGGAGATGCCGGAAGCCGTCTCGCACGAGGCCATAAAGTGGCGATTAGTGTATGGCTCGGTTGTAACAATCGGAGCTTGATGGAGCGGACGAAGCAATTACAATCCTGAAAGAAGAGGTTCTCTATGAGGCAGCTACGCTTCGTCGTTAGCATGATTTCAGCGTAGGGATGAGAGCACAGACCAACGAGCCGGTGCTACTCTCAGCGAACATACCTTTCTATCCACCATTAGCTCGACAGGCACACGTCTATGGAACCGTAAAGGTAGCGTTCACTCTACCTGCGAACGCTCGAGAACCGGCCGATGTTGAAGCGGTCTCTGGTCATCCCTTGTTAAAGACCGCCGCGATGGAGAACGTTAAGACTTGGCGTTTTCGGAATACTTACGCCGCAGAACGCAAGTACGAGACAACATTTCACTATGTTGACTGAATCGGAGTCCCCACACGTCACCTTCGAATCCTTCACTGTCGTGGAGATTGTGTCTCTCAAACCGCCGCCGCTCGACGGTCATTTCTGAATGACGGGGACGCAAACTTCAGCCTCGGGCACTGATGCTGATTAGATTGCCTTCGTTAAATCGTTAGTTCAACAGCAGCTGTCCAGCGTAGCTTGCCTGCTGCGGGTCCATATATCTTTGGCGGCTTAATAAACTCGACCGTGAACGCGGTAAAATCCTCCTGACGCCATGCGCATCACGAGCCGCCGCGGAACCATCGTTTTCTTTCTTTGCCTGGGCATCGGCCTGGTGGCGCTGGCGGTTGCCCTCAATGTTGGATGGATCATCCTCAACTGGCGCGAGGGCGTGCTGCTGTTTTTCGGGATCATCTTCTTCGCATTAATCATTGCCGGCATGATCGTGAACACAACCTTCCTGCTGCGTGAGATTCGGCGCAGTGAACAGCACGACAGCTTCATTAATGCCGTCACTCACGAATTGAAAACTCCAGTCGCTTCCATCCGCCTGCATCTTGAAACCTTGCAGCGCCGCGACCTGCCGGAAGCTCAGAAGCAGGAGTTCTACCGGCTGATGCTGAGCGATACCGACCGCCTGACGGAGACCGTGGAACAGGTGCTGCGTGCCGGCCGCGCCGGAGACAAGAAAGCCGGACGGGAGAAATCCGCAGTCGACTTCCGCCAGCTGGTGCGCGAATGCATGGACGCTGCCCGCACCCGCCATCATCTGCCGCAGGAAGCTCTGCGCTACGAGGAGCAGCCGGGCAATGGCGCGGGGCTGCGCGTGCTCGGTAGCGGAGAAGATCTCCGCACCGCGGTTTTCAATGTCCTCGATAACGCCATCAAGTATTCCGGCGACCGGGTGGATGTGCGCGTGCGCCTGAACACGCCCGACGAAAAACACATTGTGCTGAGCGTGCAGGACCGCGGGGTCGGCATTCCTCCCGATGACATGAAGAGCATCTTCAAGCGCTTCTACCGCGTCAGCCACCGCTCGCTGGCGCACGTGAAGGGGACCGGGTTGGGCCTGTTCATCGTAAAGTCGATTGCACAAAAGCACGGCGGCAGAGTGTTTGCCGAGAGCGCCGGCGAAGGTCAGGGCACGACCATTACGATGGAGCTGCCGAGGTCGACAGAATGAGCCGGGTTCTCGTGGTGGAAGACGAAGCGCATCTGGCGCAGGGATTGCGCTTCAATCTGGAGGCCGAAGGCTATTCCGCCGAGATCGTTGGCGATGGCGAAGCGGCCACCGATCGTCTGCTCAGCAAGAAAGAAACCTTCGACGCGATCGTGCTCGACATTATGCTGCCCGGCAAAGACGGTTTCAGCGTGGTGTCGGAGCTGCGCGCGGCGAGGAATTATGTGCCCGTGCTGATGCTGACCGCCCGAGGCAGTCCTGAAGATGTGTTGAAGGGCTTCGCTGCCGGCGCCGACGATTATCTGCCCAAGCCTTTCGATCTGTCGATCCTATTGGCGCGCCTGCAGGGATTGCTGCGGCGCAGCCAGTGGATGCGCGCTGGGCATCCGGCAGGGAGTCCGGAGGCGGTTGCATCTGACCCGGGCAACGTCAGCGACTTTGGAACGTTTTCTTTTAACGGAAAGACCATCGACTTCGGCACGCTCGAACTGCGCGCTGCCGGCAACGTCATTCACCTCACGCTGATGGAATCGGAACTGCTGCGGCATCTAGTGCGCAACGACGGGCGCGTCGTTTCCCGCAAACAGATTCTCGAAGAAGTCTGGGGTCTGCACGAAGACACCGACACGCGCGCCATCGACAACTTCATGGTCCGGCTGCGGCGCTACATCGAAGACGATCCCGCGCAACCGCGGCATTTGCTTACGGTGCGCGGCGTCGGATACCGGTTCCTGGCGAATCCGGAAAAGAAGTGAACTCCGCGTTTCGAACTACGCCCGGCAAAGTTCGGCAACCAGCGTTTCCCTCCGCTCCAACGCTAAACCATCCATACGATTAAGAATCATCACGTAAGCCGAGAGCGAAATCACCGCCAGCGCCAGCAGGATCAACGTCGCAATCCAGAAATTCCCGAAGGATTTTGCGATCCAGAACACGGTGACTCCCACGCCGACAACGAAAATCTGCACGCCCAGGCTGATCAGCACCGTCGTCTGGGAAGCGCGCTGACGCCCGAACGAGGAGTAGTCCAGTTTCTTCGGCGCGTAGATCGAGAGCAGGTTGCCAGCGGAAAAATTTATTGGCGCCGCGAACAGCAGACCGGCCAGCGCGGCGATGGTTACATCGATTGCAGGCCGACCGTAGAGAAAGCCGACCGAAATCCACGCTACAACTATTTCTATTGCCAGAATGCTGGCATGGGTGAGATTCTTGGCCAGCACAATGTCACGGAATCTCACCGGGGACGCGTAGAAGAACTGGATGCCGCCCGCGTCTCCGCCAAAGTTGTTGTAAGCGAGATTGGTGAGCACCAGCAGCGTGTATCCCACAGCCGCCGGAAACGCCATGTCGGGCGTGCGCGACAGGAAAATTCCCGAGTGCCGGGCAGAGTTCATCGCTCCGAAGCGAAAGACGAACAGCACGAAAAGCGGCATGATCAGCGTGATCAGCATGGGACCGCTGCGAAGAAGATAGAGAACTTCTTTTTCGAAGACCGCGGCCACCGGAGTCGTGAATCCCGGCAGATTCCAGCCCAACCGCAGCGAACGATCTTTCGGCCCGGCGGACGCGGCCGCCACTTCGCTCAAGTTCTCGCCGCGATACTGCGCCCGCAGCCGCACGTGCAGGCAATAGCCAATCACCAGCGTAAAAGCGCTTAGAAGCGCCAGCGAACTGAATCCCGCTAAGAATCGCGAATACACCGCCTGAGCGATCGCGTCGGCGGCAAGTCCCGGCGGAAGCACGCCCTGCGCCGGAGCCAGAACGTCGACGTATCGGTGCAAAGATTGTTGCGCACCGGGCCCGGACCGCCCTTCGAAATATCTGACCAGCGGTCCGATTAACTGAAAGCTCAGCATCAGCAGAACAAACAGAATGCCCATGATCTCTCGGGTGCGGCGCTGCGCCAGCCACCGCTCAACCCAGGCGAATACCATCTGCATGAAAAGCAGATTGAAGGCGGCGAACACCAGCAACACCACCAGCGCCCAGGGCAGCAACTCGGGTTTCGCATACCCCACGCCGACCAGAATTCCGAACGACCACAGGCTGCCCAGAGCGGTCGCCGGGTCGAAGGCGCCGTACGCCATCCGCACCAGAAAATACGCGCTGTAGCTGAGCGGAAAACGCAACAGGTAAGAGGAGTCCGGATTATTGGTGAAGGCCGTTGCCATGATAGGGAAGACTTGCCAGAAGATAAACACGAACCACAAGGGGAGCGCGAGCAATTCGGGCTTGCCCGCCGAGATCGCCAAAGACGCCGCCATGGCCATGCCGAAAGCGCCGCCGAGGCCGCCGATGGCAAACGCGAACGACACCATAATTCGCGAGACTAACTCCAGCGTGCCCCGCGTGCTGCGCAGCGAGTTCACGAAGAGCCGCCACCGCAGCCATGCGATGGCCGCCAGTTGGCCGCGTCTTTGGACCATAAAATCAGCTTCAGCCATTGTCCATCACCCACTCACCCCAGCCACGAAAGCTCCTGCTCGGTGCGGCGCACGCCACCGACGGTGCGCAGGAAAATCTGCTCCAGCGTTATCTTTTCGCCGGATCGCATTGAACCGTTACCCGAGCCATCGCTCAATGCGACGGGCGTCTGCGCTTCCACGCCGGCACGCAACTCATCGAGCGATCCCTGCGCCACCAGCCGCCCCCGATGAATGATGGCGACATGACTGCACAGCCGCTCTACGATTTCGAGAACGTGCGAAGTGAGAAAAATCGTGGCTCCGCGCGCGATCATGCCCTGCAGCATCGCCTTTAGCGTTCCGGCGGCGATGGCGTCCACGCCTTCAAACGGTTCGTCAAGAAATAACACCTTCGGGCCATGAATCACGGCCGCCGCCATCGCCAGCTTTTTCTGCATCCCGTGCGAGTAGTCCGTAACCAGCTTCTTCGGCTGATCGGCGAGCTGCATGAAGTCGAGAAGTTCCGCGGTGCGCTGGGCCGCCGTCTCGCGGTCGAGTCCGTACATCCGTCCCGCGAAGTTCAGAAACTCTGACCCGGTCAGCCGTCCGAACAGCGCCATGCCTTCGGGCACCACGCCGATTTGCCGCTTCACTTCGACAGAATTCCTTTCCAGATCGAGCCCGAGGATTTCGATACGCCCGGAACTTGGCGCCAGCAGGCCGGTGAGCATCTTGATGGTAGTTGATTTCCCGGCGCCGTTGGGACCGAGAAAGCCGAAGAATTGTCCGGGCGCCACTCGCAGGTCGATGTTGTCGACGGCGAGCAAGTCTCCGAAGCGGCGGGTCAGGCCCTGGGTTGAGATGGTGGGTGCTGGAACCATGAAACCTTTGAATCTAGCACAGCTGCGGAATCTCCGGCGCGGTCACTGCTTCTTCTCGACAGGTTTTTGATCGTGAATTTTCCGAAACCCGAACAGAAACTAGCTCTGAGACCGCCCTTCCGTGAGGCATGGTAAACTGCCGCCCTTATTTCATGGCATTTTGGTCTCTCATTAAGGAAGCCATATGGCCAAGAACATAGTTATCTGCTGCGACGGAACCGGAAACCAATTCGGCGACAACAACTCTAATGTCGTCAAGCTCTATAGCGCGTTAGCGATAGACGGCACGCGCCAGGTGGGCTACTACCATCCGGGGGTGGGCACGATGGGCGCGCCTACAGCGCATAACAAGGTCAGCGCAGCTTGGTCGGTAGTGATGGGACTCGCCTTTGGAGCCGGGCTATTGGCCAACGTCGGCGACGCCTACCGGTATCTGATGAATGTCTATGACGACGGAGACCAAGTCTATCTGTTTGGTTTCAGCCGCGGAGCGTACACCGCGCGAGCGCTTGCCGGAGTGCTGCATATGTTCGGATTGTTGTGTCCCGGCAATGACGGTTTGATTCCTTATGTCATCCGGCTCTACGCGAAGCGAACTCGCGATGCCGACGGAATGACTCACACCTTCAAGGTGGCCGATGGTTTCAAATCGACGTTCGGCCGTTATTGCCCGCTGCATTTTGTGGGAGTCTGGGACACGGTCAGCTCGGTTGGTTGGGTCTGGGATCCTTTGAAACTTCCATATACGGCGCAGAATCCGGACATGGCCAATGGCCGTCACGCGATCTCGATCGATGAACGGCGCTGTTATTTTCGAAACAACTTGTGGGGCAATCAGCTTCCCGGTCAGAGTCTGAAGCAGGTTTGGTTTGCCGGCGTGCACTCCGACGTCGGTGGCTCCTACGCGCCGGCGCAAAGCGGACTATCGCAGATTGCCCTGGAGTGGATGCTATGTGAAGCAGTTCCGCTTGGGCTTTTAGTTGATCCGGAGAAAGCTGATCAAGTGCTGGGGAGAGTTCCGCCGCCGCCGCCGTTCCCTCCCAACCCGGAACAGAAAATCGACATCTCGCTGAAGAACGCCTGGTGGATCCTGGAATTCCTGCCTCACTCGTACTACGATTTCGCAACAAAGAAGAAGAAGTGGCGTATTCCATTGGGCGCGAGGCGCGCGATTCCCGAAGGCTCCGTCTTGCACGAGACGGTGAGAGAGAAGCTCCAGCTCGATCCAGACTACAGACCGCCGAACTTGCCCCAGACATCAAGCACAGAGCCGAGAAACCGCTGCCAGTTCCCGGCACTGCAATGACGGTGCCTTATTCAAATCTGAACCTGCAATGCCTTCCCCGCGCGCGGGGAAGGCATCTGCCGCCCTCGTGATTTACTCTGCTACTGCTTTTCTTTCGGCGTTTCTTTCTTCTCTGCGGGTTTTTTCTGCATGTCCTCTGTCCAGGGCGGCGTGATCCCCACGAATCGCACGTAGGCGATGGATTGTCCCAGGTGCTCGGAGGCGTGACGCACGATGAAGAGCAGGATGCCGCGCTCGCTATTCTTACCGCCGAACCAGTCCATGCTCTTGTCGAGATCGGCATCCGGCATCGCGGTGATCGCCTTCTTGGCGTGGGCGAAGGAATCTTTCAGAGTGGCGATGACTTTAGCTTTATCGGTGGTCGATTTTTCAAATCCTTTGACGTCGAAACCCGCCGGCGGAGGCGTGCCCACGAGTTTGTAGAGGTTGAAATTTGCCGCGCTCACATGCAGGAACACTTCGGCAAAAGAACGTACGTCCGGCGATGGCCGCCACGCGTACTTCTCCGCCGGGATGGCTTCCGCGAGGCGCGTGAACTTGTCCTCCTGGATCATGACTTCCGCCAGCACTTCAGAGCGATAGCCTGTAACTCCGGGTGTGCCCTCTTTGTAAGGATTGACCTGGGCTATAACCGGAACCACCGCACCCGCAATCAGAAGCAGACACAAAGCTGAGAAAACATGTTTCATGAAAGCTCTCCTTTGAGCGTCACCAGTCTAGCCGAACGCGCCGTTTTGTCTACAACGCATCGAGCAAAAAAACCGTGCGCTCGTCCCGGATTTCAGTGGTATAGTCCCATCCGCTGCCGTTTCACGTAGCCTGTCTTCAAATCACAAGATCGAAGATCGAACCATAGGGGGTAAAGATGATAAGCCGACAAGTCTGGCATTTCATTGGCAGAATTCGATTCGTTCTGGCCGTAATAGCGACACTGCCTGGCGCCGCCTGGGCGGCAAACTCAACTCAAGTGATTTACAGTTTCGCCGGCGGCAACGAAGGCGAATACACCGACACTGAGTTGGTTTTGGATAGCGCCGGCAATCTCTACGGCACGTCCGTGCAGGGCGGTATCTATGGCGGCGGCACAGTCTTCCAGTTGGCACCTTCCGGCAGTGGCTGGACCCACACCGTGCTCTACAACTTCACCGGTGGCGCGGATGGCGGAGAACCCTACAAAGGCGTGACGCTCGACGCTCATGGCAATCTCTACGGCACGGCGGTGACTGGCGGCGGCGGCTCGTGTGAGGGCGGCTGCGGCGTCGTTTACAAGCTGACTAATTCCGGAGGAGTCTGGTCCCAGAGTGTGATCCACGAGTTTACTGGCGGCAATGACGGCTCTGGTCCCGGAAGCCCAGTGGCCTTTGACAAGCACGGCAATCTCTACGGAGTGACTCCCACCGGAGGCGCGGACGGGTTCGGCGCGGTCTATGAGCTCAAGCCCGCCGGCAACAGCGTCTGGAACCTGACAGTGATCCACACTTTCACCGGCGGCCTGGATGGATTGGGCGGCTCGGCAAGCCGGTTGCTGATTGATGCCGCAGGCCGTCTTTATGGCGTTAGCACGGTGGGCGGAGCGAATGGTTTCGGAAATGTGTTCGAACTCACATCCAGGGAGGCAAGTGGCATCTGACAACGCTTTATTCATTCAAGGATCAACCGGATGGAGCTTCGCCCTACGGAGGCGTGATCTTTGGCAAAGATGGAAATCTCTACGGCACCACGTATTATGCCGGGGCGAACGACGTAGGCACGGTCTACAAGCTGACTCACAACAACGGCGCATGGACGGAATCCGTGATCTACAGCTTCAAAGGCGGAAGTGACGGTGACAGTCCCATCAGTACGCTGGTGGCCGATGCGAAGGGCAATTTGTACGGAACGACCAGCGACGGCGGCGCCGTGGGCTGCGGTTGCGGAACGATCTTCAAGCTTGCCCCCAGCGGCGGCGGCACTTGGACGGAGAGCGTCGCTTATCGTTTCCCGGGCGTTCCGAAGGCTGGATTTGCCTACAACGGAATGGTCTCCGATTCCAAGGGAAACTTTTACGGCGCCACCGTGCACGGAGGAACCACGAACAACGGCGCGATCTACAAGTTCACTCCGTAAGCGAACATGCCGTTAGATGAGGACGCCCTGGCCTGCGGCCAGGGCGTTCGGGCAGCAGACTTGCCGCGCTTTTAGAACAGATTCCACAAGAACTGGTTGTACACCTCGTGGTGAAACTGCACCTCCGGGGCTTTGACAAAGGTTCCGAGAGAGCGCGGGCAGCGATCCGCCGCCGCCTTCTTTAATTCCGCGTAGCGTTCCTTCACATCTTCGCCGAGAAGCTTCGTCGTCCACTCGGCTTTGCGGAAGTTCGCCAAAGCGTCGTAAATGTTGTCGGGAAGGTAGCGCTCGGCCTGTCGCAGGTTCTTGATCTTAGACGTCTCGCCGTCAATGCCGCTCTTGAAGATCGCCAGCATCACCAGGTATGGGTTCGCGTCGGGAGCCACTGAGCGCACTTCCACGCGCATGCTTTTTTCGTTGCCGATGGGAATTCGAATCATCGACCCGCGATCCACCGGCGAAGCCTTGAGTTGATTCGGCGCCTCGAAGTGCGGATCAAGCCGGCGATAGGCGTTTACGCTGGCATTGAGCAGCAGGCAAATGTCGTTGCCATGCGTAAGAATGCGATCCAGAAACGCCCATCCCATCTTGCTGAGCTTCTCTTCGCCCTTCGCATCCCAGAACAAATTCTTGCCGTTCTCGCTGATGGAAACGTTAGTGTGCATGCCGCTGCCGTTGACGCCCACCACCGGCTTTGGCAGGAACGACGCCGTCAACCCCATGTTCGTCGCCACCTGCCGGCAGATCAGCTTGTAAAGCTGAATCTGATCGGCAGCCGCCACAACTTCGCCGTAGCCGTAGTTGATTTCGAATTGTGAAGGCGCAACTTCCGGATGATCTTTTTCGTTCTGGAATCCCATCGCGCGCTGCACTTCCGCAGTCGTGTCAATGAACGTGCGCAGGGGGTCGCCCGGCAGCGAGTGATAATACCCGCCGGTATTGACGTATTCGAACTTGCCGGTCTCGTTGTAGCGGCGCTCGGCGTCCGAGCCGTTGAAGAGGAATCCCTCAATCTCGTTCGCGGCGTTGAGCGTGTAGCCCTTCTTCTTGTACAAATCCGCGGCATAGCCCTTCAGCACGCCGCGAATATCCGCCGAGTAAGACGTCCCGCCCTTATCGATGACTTCGCCGAACACGAGCACTTTGCCCGCCCCGAAGACGTCCGACGGACCCCAGTAGAATGCCGACCAGTCAATGCCCAGCCGCAAATCGCTCTCCCGCTGCGCCGTGAAGCCGCGAATCGATGAGCCGTCGAAAGTTAGATTGTCCCAGCTCTTGATGAGGAACTTCTTGTCGTAATCCAGCATGTGCAACCGGCCTTCCAGATCGCTGAACAGCACGGTCACGGCCTTGATCCGCTTTTCCTCGGTCAGATACTTCAGCCGCTTCTCCTGGATTTTGCCGATCGGCACGCGGTTCCGGCGCTGCTCCTTCGCCTCCAGATTCATGTCTTCCAGTTCGTCGTAGGTGAGGGCCAGAAAATTACGTAGTTCGTTGGGCATGGATATCCTTCAGTCTCCTATTCGTTCTCAGTAAGAATGATGTCGGTAAGCTAACACACGGACACAGGCAGTTGAAATGGCTGGGTTTCAACAGGGAAGAATAACGCGAGCGCGCAGTCCCCGACAATCGAAAAAGCTGATCGAAGGTATAAAAGAGATTTTTCCAAGCGCCAGCGATTTCGGAGCCTGCCCCTACTGCAGTCCCAACCCTTGTCCCGGCATAAGCCGGATGATCACGCCCAGCGCCGTAAGCACCGCAAGATAGTAGATCGTCGTGGCGGGGCTGGGACGCGCCGGCAGATCTGCGGCAAAGAACGCTCGATATCCCGCACCCAGGGCCACCAGGAAAAACATATTTTGCCCCAGCGCCAGCCCTAACCCGACAGAAGCCGTCATCAGGACGATACGCTCGGCCTTGCCCAGAGCCAGCGCGGCCTGCCCGCCGTCCAACACCCAGACAGGAATCAGATTCAGCAGATTCAAAATCGCCCCCACGCGCGCCAGCGCCCCCCAGAACGGATTGCCTGTCTGCCACCAGAGCACGGCACACGCCAGCGACGCCAGAAATCCCGCCAGCGGTCCGGCCAGGCTCACCGCCGAACGCGTCTCCAGCGGCACGCCCATCGCCTGCCAGCGCACGTAAGCGCCCAGGCCCGGCAGAAACACCGGCATATCCGCCGGCAAGCCGCGGCGCTTGATATCGATGAAGTGACCCATTTCGTGAATCAGAATCAGCACCGCAAAGCCGACGCCGAACTTTATTCCAGACGCAGCCGAGTAGATCGCAACGAAAGCGGCAAAGCTTAAGATAGACGTTAACTTGAACCTTGGCGTCAGGGGACCTCTACTCTTGTCGGCCAGCGCCACGATCGGACCCGCCGCTCCCATCGGCTGAGCCCACTGGTTGTCTCCCGGCGCGGGCTGCCGTGCACTGGCAGCAGCCTCAAGCTCCTGCGCGTGTTGCTTGATCCACTCGGCTTGCTTCGAAGTTGGCGGCAGTAGCTCCAGTCCGGTCAGCCATTTCTCCCGCGCCCGCCGCAAGTCTCCACTAGCCTCGAGTCCCTTCGCTTCCGCCGAAAGCCGCTCCAGTTGCTCGGAGTGCACGAGCGCGTGGCACTGGTCGCACACCAGCGCTCCCGGCGCAAGTTCGCGCGAGCAGCGCTTGCAATTGCGAATCAGGTCTAGGTTGGTCGTAGACACGGCTAAGAAAAATACTCTTCGGAACGATGCACAAGTTTAGAAGTTAAGTTGTTGGAGCAGAAGCAAACGGTCCGTAAACTCCAAAGGGCTTGCCTTCGGCTATCCTCCATGCGATTCTCATTCCAAAGAAGAGAATCAACAGTCCCATTGCTCCCCAACCCGGACTGCCCCGAAGCTGAATGAACGGAGACGCCAGCCCGATGAGCGCCACGCGCCCCAGCCATGTCCCCAAGCTCACGGGCGGCCTGGGCGCGGGGCGCTCCTCCGCGGGCCGCCGCCCCGATTCCTGTTCCAATTGCCGCTGTTCATCCTCGAGCTTCTGTTGCTGAGTTTGTCTCTGCTGTTTTCTTTCGTCGGCAAAATGAATCCAGATCGGAACCGCCGCCATCGAGACCGCCGCATAAGTCAGCAAAGCCGCGGCAACCTGGTAGCGCCGGCCGCCCACTCCGTTCGATCCCTTCATCATGGCTGTGCCCACCAGCCACCCAACGCCGATCGACATATAGCTGATCACCCACCCTTGCAGCAGGATCGCGATCAGCGCATACCCGATCAGTCCCGCGACAGCAGCGCCGATGCCATAGGTAAGAGCGCGCACATAGGCGGCGTGCTTGTCCGTGGCAATTCCGCTGCGCATCTTCTCCGCGCATCCCGGACACGCCACCGCCGCATTCACTCGATAGTAAGTTCCACTCAACGGTTGCTGGCAGATCTGGCAGCGATCGCCTCCCGGCTTGGTTGCATACTCGGCCGTCCCGAACTGTGGCGTCGGATTGCGGAAACTGTCACTCATAGCCCGCAACGATAGTACAAAGTCCACCGTCAAGGAAGGGCAAATTCAATTCGTGGGAGGTAAGCAGAGATGCTTCTGCGTCATCCGCTTCTTCGCTTCGTGATTTTCCTGCGAGAAGAAATCAATTTACTCTAAAAGAAGGGATTCTAATGCCGGTGCGCCGAGGCTCCGGCGGCGATCTCGCGCAAGGCGTTGACGAATCCCGCGGCCGCGTTCGGATCCGCCAGCGCTTCCAGGTGGAGCGTAGCCGAGAACTGCGGCGACTCCGGACGGAAGCGCACCTGCAGAATATCCTGCCGCCGCGCCGACATCAGTGCATTCAATTCTGCGCTCGGATCCTGCTTCCAGTGCGTCCGCGTGGTCAAAATAATCGGCCCCGGCTGGTAGAGATTCCACTCTCGCTCGTCGCGTTTGCGCGATGAGACTCCACGGTTGTGCGCGGTCCAGCGGTGCCGCAACACTTCCAGATCAAAGCTCGGGGAACCGCCAAGATCCGCCTCGAACGTCAGTGTTTCTTCCTGCCGGTGCCAGCAGCTCACCAGCCAGTGCACCGGCAGCGCGCGCGGCCTGAACTTCACGGTCAAGTTAGCGTTCTCAAACCAGCGCGAAGGAAAATGCAGCCGCGCCTGCAGCCGCGAACTGCCCACCCAGTGCGACTCAAGGATGCGGCCCTTGCCGGCGCAAGCCGTCTGCACCCAGCGCAACGCCGCCGCCCCCTTCTTTCGGTTGTAGGTGGAAAACACGACGTACCACAGTCCCAGCACGGCGACCGAACCGGCCACGTCAATCAGAAGAAGGCGTCCCACAACACTTCCTTAAGATGTTCATGGTACGTCCGAGGTTGCGGGGACGCAAGGGGACAATCGGCCCCATTCGTCCTTCCACAAAACCGGCATCGAATTACCTGTGGAAAACTCGCCACCAACTCTGTCATCCTGAGCCCAGTGGCTGCTCCGCGAAGCAGCCACGCAGTCGAAGAGCCTGCCCTGTGCGAAGCCGAAGGAATCCCTAGCCCACGGCGCCGTCGCCGGCTCCGCAAGGCGCTTCAACCACTGCCCCCAACCCATCCCCGCTACAATGGCCCAGTGCCCTTCACCATTCGGGACTTCCACCCCGCCGACTTCGAGACGCTATGGCGCATCGATCAGCAATGTTTTCCTCCCGGCATTTCCTATTCCCGGACGGAACTCAAACTTTACATCCGCCGCCGCGGATCGTTCACTCTGCTAGCCATAGACGCTGCCTCTGAAGCAACGGCCATTCCCGATTCGGGAAAGAGCAATAAGAACCTCCCGCCGATCGCCCTGGGCAACGCCCCCGTCGCCGGTTTCATAGTCGGCGAAGCCGACCGCGTCTCCGGCCACATAATAACGATCGATGTAATCGCCGTCGCCCGCCGTTCCGGCGTAGGATCGCTCCTGCTGCGCGCCGCCGAAGCTCGCCTCCGCGCGGCGCACTGCCGCTCGGTAGAACTCGAAACCGCCGTAGACAACATCTCCGCCTTGTTGTTCTACAAACGCCACCACTACAACGTAATCAAAACTTTCCCGCGCTACTATTCCAACGGAGTAGACGCCCTAGTGCTTGAGAAGGATCTGCTTAACCTTTCTTAGCGACCTTCGCGGCTTTTCTTCGCGAACTTTGCGGTTAAAAGCTCTTGACCTCGATGCCACGGATTTGCACTTTCCCGCCCATTCCAGCTACCTTGCCTGTAAATGAAAGTAGCCATCCAAGGCGAACGAGGATCCTTCAGCCACGAAGCCGCCGAGCAAATGCTGCCAGGCTGCAAGGTAGTTTCCTGCGCCCGATCCGTAGAAGTATTCGAGCGAATCCGGCGCGGATCCGTAGCCGCCGCCGTAATCCCGATAGAAAACTCGCTCGCCGGAACCGTAGCCGAGCACGCTGACCTTCTGCTGGCACACAACGTATTCATCCAAGCCGAATTCCTGTTGCGCATAGTGCACAACCTGATCGCCGCTCCAGGCGTAAGGCTCGGCGCGGTTCGCAAAGTGCTCTCGCATCCAGTCGCTCTCGACCAGTGCCGCAACTTCTTCCGCCACCATCCCCGCATCGAGTCGGTCCCGTACTACGACACCGCAGGCAGCGTCAAGCACGTTGTCTCCGCTCGCCTTCCCGACGCTGCCGCCATAGCCAGCCGCCACGCCGCCCGCGAATACTCCGGCAAAATTCTCCAGGCCGGCATAGAAGACGACAAACGCAATTTCACCCGTTTCTTCCTGATTCGCAAATCGCCGAGGCCGCGAGCCGCACGGCAAAAGGGAAGCGCTGCCTCCCGTTACCTGAGCCTCATCCCGCAAGGCGCCAACAAAACGTCCATCGCCTTCAAAGTAAAAAACGTTCCCGGAGCGCTCTTCAAATCGCTAAGCGTCTTCGCCCTCCGCGACATCAGCCTGAGCAAAATCGAATCCCGCCCCCTGCGCGGACGCCCTTGGGAATATGTCTTCTATGTAGACTTCCTCCGTGGCGACGACGAACCAGCCCGCAACGCCCTCCACCATCTAGGCGAAGTAGCAGAGTTGGTCAAAGTCTTGGGAGTTTATCGAGCAGCGTAAACCGGGAAATGTGGGGACGGCCGACCCGCCGTCCTTTCTCAGGTTCCCCAAAGCGCCCAGTAATGCAAACCTTCCATGGCAGCGCACGCGTCAAAGCCATTGACGGGGCCAAGATCAACGAGTAAACAAGTAGAGATTCGAGAAAACGACAATGCCAGAAGAGCCCTCCAACCGCCGCCATTTCCTCCATCAAGCTTCCATCGCAGGCGCAGGACTGCTAGTACCAGCCCTACCCAATCCGCAGAAGCAGCCCGCTGCCCAGAAGCCGAAAGATGCCGAAGACATCTCTCCCGCCGAAGACCTGATGCGCGAGCACGGAGTGCTGAATCGCATCCTGCTCATCTACGATGACCATCTCCGCATGCTCGCAGCCAAACAGACCTTCGATGGCTCCGTGCTGGTAAACGCCGCTGACATCATTCGCCATTTCGTCGAGGAATACCACGAGAAGCTCGAAGAAGACTTCCTGTTCCCACGCTTTCGCAAAGCCGGTAAACAGATCAAATTAGTAGATACTCTTTTAGCGCAGCACAAGGCCGGCCGGCTCCTCACCGCGCAGATCCGCGAACTCGCGGCCCTCCCCACCCTCAAATACGTCTCCGACGCCGACAAGCTGGCGGATGCTTTGCGCGCCTTTCTCCGCATGTACCGTCCCCACGAGGCCCGCGAAGACACAGTTTTGTTCCCCGCGTTCCGCTCCATCGTTTCTCCGCACGAATACGATGCCCTCGGCGACGATTTCGAAAAGAAAGAAGACGAGCTGTTCGGCGACGAAGGCTTCTTCAAAGTAGTCGATCAGGTCGCCGAGTTGGAGAAGAAGTTAGGCATCTACGATCTGGCTCAGTTCACGCCAAAGTAAACCACCGCGCTGTTGGGTACTCGGACCACTGTTGTCTCAACGACGTTTTGGCTTGCTGCTGGCAGGGTCACTCCCCTCCGCAATAGCCCCCGTACCTTGGGCATCATGTCACAGCGGACAAAATGCCGATAGAATACAACAACCCCATCATGGAAGGCCTGAAACCTTTCCAGCGGAGTATCATCTAAGCTTGAGTGAGTTACACTCAAGGAGAGCCAATGAGCCAACAGCAGCTTTCCGAGCAAGCACCTAAGCATCGGGAAACAAATGACGTACGGGCTTTGCCCGTACTTCCTGTGCGCGATACAGTTCTGTTCCCGCACGCCGTCCTGCCCCTTACCGTAGGCCGGGAAAGCTCCGTCCAGCTAATCAATTCGCTCGGAGAAGACAAGACCATCATAGTGGTGGCGCAGCGCGAGGCCCGCGTCGATAGCCCTCAGGCTAGCGACCTTTATACCGTAGGCACGTCCGCCGTCGTCCACAAAGTCGTCAAGATGCCCAACCAGAGCCTCTTTGTGTTTGCCGAAGGCCTGGAGCGCGTGCGGCTAGGCGAGTTCACGCAACTGGCGCCGTTCATGCGCGCGAAGGTATCGCCGATCCCCGAGGCCGCTCCGCCCGACAGCTCTGAAATCGAAGCCCTGCAACGCAACGTGCTAACGCTGTTCCAGCAGATCGTTGCTGGCTCGCCCACGCTGTCCGACGAGCTTTCCACGGTAGCCTTGAACATTGACGAACCGGGCCGCCTGGTGGATTTCATCGCATCATCTTTACCGTCGCTCTCGACGCCCGATAAGCAGGACACGCTCGAAACTCTCGACATCCGCGCGCGCCTCGAAAAGATCAACCACCATCTCGCCAAGGAACTCGAAGTCCAGCAACTGCGCAACAAGATCCAGAGCGAAGTGCAGGATCGCGTGCAGCAGACTCAGCGCGAGTATTACCTGCGCGAGCAGATGAAGGCCATCCAGAAAGAACTCGGCGAGCAGGATGAAGGCCAGCGCGATGTCGAAGACCTGAAAAAGAAAATCGACGACGCCGGCATGCCCGACGAAGTAAAGAAAGAAGCGCTCAAAGAATTGGGCCGCCTCTCGCGCATGTCTCCCATGGCCGCTGACTATTCCCTAACGCGCAACTACGTTGAGTGGCTGGCCGTGCTGCCCTGGAACAAGACTTCCGGCCAGGAAATCGAAATCATCAAGGCTAAAGAAATTCTGGATACCGATCACTACGATCTCGAAAAGGTAAAGGATCGCATCCTCGACTATCTCTCTGTCCGTCGCCTGAAGCCAAATATGAAAGGCCCGATCCTGTGCTTTGTCGGACCTCCCGGCGTGGGCAAAACTTCGCTCGGCAAATCAATCGCGCGCGCTCTGGGCCGCAAGTTCGTGCGGCTCTCGCTGGGCGGCGTACACGATGAAGCCGAAATTCGCGGCCATCGCCGCACCTACATCGGCGCGTTGCCCGGACAAATCATCCAGGGCATTCGCCGCGCCGAGACCAAAGACCCTGTGTTCATGCTCGACGAAATCGACAAAGTCGGCCGCGACTTCCGCGGCGATCCCGCTTCGGCTCTGCTCGAAGCCCTCGATCCCGAGCAGAACTCCAGCTTCCGCGACAACTATCTCGACGTCACCTTCGACTTGTCGAAGGTTCTTTTCATCACCACGGCGAACATGCTTGACCCCATCGCCGAGCCCCTGCGCGATCGCATGGAGATCATCGAACTGCAGGGCTACAGCGAAGAAGAGAAGCTGCACATCGCTCGACGTTATCTGGTTCCACGGCAGGTCGAAGAAAACGGAATTACCGCCGAGCAGATCGAGTTTCCCGACGAAGCGTTGCGCTACATCATCCGTCACTACACGCGCGAGGCTGGCGTGCGCAGCCTCGAACGCACCATCGGAACTATCTGCCGCAAACAAGCGCGGCGCTTGGCCGAAGGCAAGACCGAAAAGCTCGTAGTTACCCAGGAGATCATTCAGGAATTTCTGGGCGGCATCAAGATCCGCGTGGAAGGTGAGATCGAAGAACGCACCGAGCGCCCCGGAGTAGCCGTAGGCCTGGCCTGGACTCCTTCAGGCGGCGATGTGCTCTTCGTCGAAGCCAATGCCATGAAAGGCAAAGGTGGATTCACCATGACCGGCCAGATCGGCCAGGTCATGCAGGAATCCATGCAGGCCGCCCTGACTTGGGTGCGCTCCAACGCCGCGCAACTCGGCATCGCGGAAGACTTCTTCGCCGACCATGACATTCACATGCACGTGCCGGCAGGAGCGATTCCAAAAGATGGACCGTCCGCGGGCGTGACCATGGCAACCACGCTGGTCTCGCTGCTCACTGTACATCGCATCCGTCCGCTCACGGCAATGACCGGCGAAATCACGCTAAGCGGCAACGTGCTTCCAGTAGGAGGCATTAAAGAAAAAGTGCTGGCCGCCAAGCGTGCCGGAGTCACCACCATAATTCTGCCCGCGGAAAACAAAATGAATGTCGAAGAGGATCTAACGCCCGAGCAGGTCGAGAACCTCAGCATTCACTATGTGAAGACGATTGAAGAGGCCCTGCGAGTCTCGCTGCCGGCAGTGGCCGAGTCGCTCTCCGCAAAAGTGTTCATGGAGTCTGAGCCGAAGGATTCCAAGCCCGAGGCTCCGCCCATTCGCCCCATCCAGGAGCCAGCAGCAGTCCACGACAAAGTAGTGACCTGGCAGTCGTAGAGTTTTGAAAGGGCGCGGCTTCCAGCCGCGCCGTAAAGCTTCAACGCCGCTCAAAGCCTTTGGGTGACGCAGCGCTTCAGCGCTGCGATATAGAGGCCAACAATGGAAAGGGCTTTAGACTTCTGCGGTCTACTGACCTCACTGGCTCAACTTAATAGCCAGCTGCCGCTCTGGCGGCGTCATCGTACTCCACAATTTCTGCAGATCATTCTGCAGCGCCTGATTGTCCGGCTCCTTGTGCAGAGCCAGCGCGAACCACCGGTAAGCCGTCGGTAAATCCCGCGGCGTACAATTCCCGGTCGAGTAAAGCGCGCCCAAAGAAATCATTGCCTTCACATTGGACTGTTCCGCCGCCGGCTTCAGCAGCCGCAACCCGCGATCGCAATCCGGCGCCACTCCCCGCCCATAGATGTAACGTTCCGCCTCGCTCACGGAATCAACAGGTTTCGCCGCGGGAGGTTTCGCCGCAGCAGGCTTACGCGCGACTCTCGGCGCCGTCGGGACCGCGGGCGATTGATCGGAATCAGAACTGGCAGGTTGCGCCCCAGCAGCCGCCCCGCTGGAATCCCCCGCATCGCTCTGCGAAGGACTCGGCCGGTCAGCGCTCTTCGAATCCGTAGCCGGAGCAGAAGCGTTCTCTGTCGGAGCGCTCTGGGAAGGTGTGCCCTGCGAAGGGCTCTGCGAAGCGGTCGTCTCCGGCGCGCCAGATTCCGCCGGACTGGCCGCAGGAGCAGCAGCACCGCCGGCGCCAGCCTGCGGAGCCGCACCTCCCGCATTCGCCGAAGTCCCCGCCGCCGCTCCCGAGTCCGCACCACTCTGCCCACCGTCCGGCGTTTGCGTAGTTGCTGCCGCCGGCTTCTTATCCCCGCCGTTCAGCCACTCGAAGCCCCCTTGCTTCCATCGCAGATAGCCAAATCCCACCACCAACGCCAGCGCCACCACCATCAGAATCCACTTGCCCCAGCCCCGCGGCTCTTCCTCATCCTCAAGCAGGTAATCCACACTGGAAGACGGCCGCAGCTGGTCCCGCCAACCATCCCCATGCCCTTCAGGATTACGGGCGTGCACTCCAGCCCGCCCCGTTCCCGGCGCAGGCGTGTTCAACCCCAGAAAAGACGGCCCTGTAATCACCGGTTCCATGCGAGCCCGAGCCGGGGACGAAGAAGCCGCCTGCCCCGCAGCCCGATCTTCCGCAATCAGCGCCGCCCCGCACATTCCGCAAAAGCGGGTCGCCGCATCGTTCTCATTGCCGCATCGTCCGCAGCGCAAGCTCCCTCCTAAATGTCTTGTCCTCTAAGCTTAACTCCCCAGGCCAAACTCCGCGAGTACAATCCAGATTCCTCGTGTGGAGCGGACACTCCCTTCGGCAAGCTCAGGGCAGACTCTGTCCGCTGCTTTCGACTTTTTTCTTGTTGTGGAATTTTCGCCACCCTCAATTCAGAGGCGCGCCAGACGGGTCGGTAAGGGCAATCAATTTCCCCACCGGATACTCTTCCTGCGTAAGCGGAATCTCAGGCTCGGAGTTCAGAATAGTCAGCACATCGCCCGTGTGCACTCCGCGCACCAGCAGGCGGTCTCTTTCGACTCTCACCACTCGATATTTTTCGTCGAAAACTGACATAGCAGTCTTTCCCACCTGCCGATTAGATGCCAGCATCACGATTCCGATACCTAAGGAACCAACCCTACCCCCACTCGAAAGTTCCGTTTCAGAACCACGAATTCCGAGCCGCCCACCCCCAACCTACCGCTCCCCCGGACCGCGAACCAGTACCTTCCCGCACTCCAGGCAAGTCGCCTTGGCCCGCGGCGTAATCAACCCGCAAGCCGGACACATTCTCTGCGAAGCATATCCCGCAATCTGCGGCTTCAGTCGCCGCATTCGGTAAGCCGTCACGACCCCAAACACCACCACTAGCACTCCGGCGCCAATCCCGATAGCGTGCATCACCAACCCTCGAACCTGAAGCCATAATGCGCCCGAAAGCCCCCACAGCGCTGCTCACAATTGCTCATAAATGCCCGTGTGGTGGCTCAATCCGAAATCCTCTACCATTGCACTCCTCCGGCGTCATCCCGAAGTCCCGCGTTTTCACCAGCGGGACGAGGGATCTCCCGTGCGCACGCAGCCGCCCTTTCAAACTGAGCCACTGCCTCCTATCCAGCGACCGGCAGCCCCACTTGACCCGCAATGTTAAAATAAAGCTTAGGGATATTCCCCAGAATCCACCCATATCGCCGGAGCCCAAACTCCGCCTTTTCGCTTCTCAGGAGTTCCGATGTCCGATCGCCGCAGGGATCGCCATAAGAAGTCCCGCAAGCCCCGTCGTAAGGCCCGCCAGCCTCGCAGCCGCGTCCGCCGCAACCCCAAACGCACCGGAGAGCATTCCGAAATCGCTTTCCTCTACCGCTCCGACCAGCGCCAGTTCGCCATCTCCAGGCCATTCGGCGACAGCGAGCGCTACGACTTCATCCTGGACAACCGCCCCAGGCCGGTCGTCACCCTCAACCGCATACAGGTCAAATGCACCGAATGCCTCCGCGCCGGAGCCTACGAAACCCGCGCCACCTACACCGTCGGCCGCAACGGCCGCGCCGTCTATACCAAACGCGACATCGACTTCATAGCCGCCCACGTAGTCCCGCTAGATATCTGGTACATAATCCCCGTAGAAGTCTGCACCCCGCAGCCCATGCTCCGCTTCTACCCCCACCGCAAAGCCAAAAAGATGCGCCTCGAAAAATACCGCGAAGCCTGGCACTTACTGGATCCCCCGCTAACCATCCAAGCCTGCATAGACGAGAATTACCCCGAAGGCTACGAACCAGAAATCGAAGCAGACTGGCCGGATGAAAAGACAGAGCCAGGCGACTGACACGACTGATGTGGGGATAGCCGCCCTCGGCTGTGCAACCTTGCAGATAGCGAAGACCGGGAAGGGCACGACGTTCCAGTCGTGCCACATAAGCTACAAGGGAGGGAACCGGGCTTCAGCCGCTGATGTGCTCTTGTTTGGGATGGACCTCACTGGCTCCCCCGGCTCCCGTCCAGCTTAATCTCCGTCCATCCACCAGTAGGAGTCCACATCCTGACAGGTCTCGGGTGCAACCGCTCCGGACAGTTCACGAAACTGTGGCCTATTTTCCCCTCGTGCTCGAGTTTGTTGTGCAACAAGTCGTAAGTGGTCTCGAACCGCACCGAAACCGGGCGAATTACGCTATCGCTCCTAAGGACATACAGACTTTGTGCGCCAGCAGCCCACTCAGTCTCCTTTTTGCGAAGTTCGATCTCGTCATCCGAAACCCTGATCGAGTACACTCGATCTTCATAGAATTGCATCAATTTATTGATTTCCGAGCGCGGAAAGACAAAGTAGTAAGCTGGATTGCCCTTCGGGCAGTTTAGGCATTCGTGGTTCGTGCGCGCAGTCTGAGGCGACGCGGCAAAACCTTTGGATTCATCGATCACGGCCAAACTACCGCTGTCGTATTCGTTGTTAAATCCCGCCGCCAGCAGAAAATTTCCGTGCGTCGTCGCCAACTCATTCAAGCTGACGATGGACCCGCTGTTCACGTAGCGCAGGCTGTCCTTCCCAGTTTTCGGGTCAAGACTTACGATGAAGGTATGTCCCCAGACCGCGTGAGCGACAGCAACCCATATCTGTTTTCTCCCCTGATGGTCCGAAACGAAAAGGTCAATCACCCTCCAGTTATCCTTGAGATCGTGAGTGGCAAATACCAACCGCCCGTGGGGAACATAAGACCACACAAGCTTGCCGCGGCTCGAGAACATATCAACTTCGTAGCGGTCTGGACCGGTGGCGTTCGGGCCGACGCGCATCGCGAGCAGAGCTAATACCTCGCGGTCGCCATCGCCGAAAAAATCCCCGATTCGTACTCCGTCCTCGAATCGCCGTCCCTCGAACAGATCACTAGGATCCACCCTACCAGGAAGGGAATAAGACCAAAGCATCCGTCCGTCGCCATCGAAGGCCCGCAGCGAGTTCAGCGTGAAGTCAGCGCGTACAGGAGAATTCGGCCCGCCAGCGTGCGTCCGTGTCCCGAACGCGATAACCACTGTGGCGACGAAGGCCACCGCTGCAAACAGGGCGACGTAATAGTGCCAACTCAGACGCCTGGAGGGTTGGCCCCCGAAATCAAGCGCGGCTTCAGAGGTTCCCGAAACCGCCAATTCTTGCCCAGGCTTTGAAAGGGCGCGGCTTTCAGCCGCGCCGTAAGAGCTGTGGAATGAACCGGGCTTTAGCCCCTGAGGTTCAAGCTCTTCGTGCGTCAGCCACGTATCAAGCTCAGAAATATAAGCAAAAACAGCCTTCCGTTGCCCGCCCGGCACGCGCCGCACCGGCAGCCCCTTCTCTTTCTCCCACCGGATAGCCGTACGCACATCCCGCCGCAGATAGGAAGCGATATCCTTCCACGAATCAAGCCGCGCTCCATTGCCGTTGGGCATACTTCCACCTACATGGACTCAGTAAGTACGAGAGTATTTCCTGGGCCCCGGCGCCTGGTTCCTGGAGGAAGGAACAGGGAAGAACCAGCACGCGTCAGCAAAAGTCGGCTACCGCCATCTCCTGCCAGTTGCCAAGTTTACCGCGCTGGTGTGTAGTACGCAACGGTTTCGTTGTTGGCCAGGGAAGCTACTGGTTACTGGCCGTGAAAACCGGAGCGACAACGGTGGCCCAACCCGTCGTGCGAAGGAGCAAACCCTATGCACAAGACCATTCTCGCGACTCTAGTCGCTTCGCAGCTCATGCTGGCCCAACCCGCACAAAGTCAGGGTCAAAAGAGCGAAATTCAACAAAGGCTGGCCTCGCTGTTCACGTTGACCAAGACAACGGCCGACAAGACAGACATAGTCACTTCAGGATCGAGCATAGTACTTCACAAGGACGGCTTGGTGATGTTCCGCCTCGATGCCAAGGTTCCTCCTACCACAACTTACAAAGACGGGAAACTGGCGATGGGTTTCGGGGACGCAATGGCCACGACTATGCTGCTCGGCGGAAACCAAACCACAAGCACCACCCCGCAGCGTAAGTTCGTCTCCGGCGAAAGATTCTGGATCACCGCCTATCAGGTAAGTGACAAAAACATCATCCTTCAGTTCTACAGTGATCCTTACGGCAATGATCGATATTACGGCCAGATAAAGTTCCCCTTCCCAAAACACAATATTCCGCCGGCAGACGACGTAATGAAAACGATCTCTGAGGTTGTTACCGCCGAGACACCAGATACGGCGGCTAACGACCAAACTCCGCCAGATTCTGCGCCGCCACAGGCAGCCCAGGAACCCACAAGAACAATTTCACTAGGACAAACAAAGGACGAGGTGATCGCCGCCCTTGGCCAGCCACAGAAGTCGGTCAACCTCGGTGCGAAGGAAATTTACATCTTCCCCGACATGAAAATCACATTCATTAATGGGAAAGTCAGCGACGTGCAGTAACCATACAGGAGAGTTTTTAGATATGAAAGCAGTTTCCATAGCGTCGCTTCAGACTCTGACAGTCGTACTCGTAACGGCATGCCTGATGATCCCGATAGGAGGCTGCGGTGGTGGAAGTTCACAGCAGGGGACCATTGTTCAGCAAACGCCACCGAATCCTGTCCCGACACTGACCTCGATTTCTCCCGCCGTACTCGCAGCAGGCGGTCCCGACGCAACCGTATCGGTTAGCGGCTCTAACTTTACAAAGGGCTCTTCGATTACGCTTGGAGGCAGCACGCTGACCACAACATTTGTCTCGTCATCTCAACTAAGCGCTGTTGTTCCAGCTGCCGACCTTGCGTCGCCTGCCTCTTTGCAGTTAGCAGTCAGCAATCCTTCGCCGGGTGGGGGATCCTCATCACCTCATGCTCTCAACGTTTTCCAGGTGAGCTCGTTAGTGCTGTTAGGAACTCCTTCTACCGTCGGTCAGCCCAGTGGGGTTTGGCAGTTGGCGATATCGGCGGCAGACCCGAGCGGCCATCCTGTTCCCGGTCTGCCGATCACGCTCCAGACGTCAGGGGGGACACTGTCAGCGAGCCAACGCACAACGGATGCGAACGGGGGCTTGACCGCAACTTTAGCGCCCCCGACTAACACGTCAACCGCGGCGGTCAGCGCCATCACAGGTGCACAAACGGCGGAGATCCAGATTGCTTTCTCGATGGCTGCCTACTCGCGAGGAAAGTTTTTGAACCGCCGACGCACCCAGTCGCCCGACGCATCCCAAGCCGGCCTCAGCATCTTGTCCGTAGGCTTGGGGAACGCACCCGGCATCCCTAATGTATTCACGAATACATCGATCCTGCAGTCCCAGTGCGCCTCGAGCGCGAGCTTATCGGTGACAGAGACTACTACGTGCCAAGAGATTCTCGGAACCAACAATATTCAACTCTCAGCTCCGAGCCTCATCAATGCGTCTTGCCAGGTGGCGAGCGTAACGAGCACTGCTGTAAGTCTCGCGGAGTGTGGCATAACGGTGGCAACAGTGCTTTCGTGCGCATTCTCCGAGAGCGGTATAGGCGCCGCAATGTGCGCGGCAGGAGCCGACTTTACGGTCACAGACGCCGCCCCGGCCTGTATCGAGTTTTTGGCGCAGCAGATTGCCAACCAATTCGGTACGAGCTCAGTAACGGCGGGGGCGTTCGAAGCCGAAGGTCTGGTCGAAGATCCCACTGACCCATTGAACTTGGCGAGCGTGGTTTGCACGATTGCTCAATCCTTATTCCCTTCCGGCCCTCTGATCTATGCGGTTAACTACTACAACAATTCAATTTCGGTGATGGACGTACAGGGCAACATCGTAGCGATGCCTCAGGGAGCGTTCCCACAACTCAATGCTCCCGACGGTCTGGCTTTTGACCCTGACTCAGGGCTCCTGTACGCAGGAAACTCCGGGAACGGTACTGTCACGGCGTACGACCCTACCACCGGAAGCCTCGCGACAACGAGTGGTGGCTTTCCTCCGGGTCCATGCACAGGGTACGACGTAATCTATGAGAAGTTCAGTCACGATTTGTACGTAAACGAACCCTTCTGCAATCAAATGATCGTTTATGACGCTAACGGAGACGTAGTGGGAGCCTTTTCGGGAATAACGACGCCATTCGGGATGACGTGGAATCAGCTTAACAATCAGATCCTTATTGCCGATGGCTTCAATAACCGGATATTCCTTTGCGACACGTCCGGCTCCTCGTGTGTGGCATCGGGATCCTTCCCCGGCCTAAGCGGGCCCGACGATCTGGTGGTCACACCTGACGGAAATATCTATGTCCCGAACGAGAACAACGGGACCGTAACCGAGTACGATCCTACTGGTTCGCTGATCCGCACCATCTCCCTTCCGAACTTAACGGGTTTTCCGGTTCCTGAGACTGTGACCTTTTATGCCACGGACAGCTTGACCTATCAGATTCTCATCAGTGATACCGCGCAGAACGTGATATGGGTATACGACAGCGGCGGAAACCAGATTGCGGCGTTGGGCGGAGTGGGCGTCCTGAACGGGCCGAAAGGCATAACAGTCATCCCGTGAGGACAAATCAGTATGACGACAAATCTAGGGACGACAAATCTAGGGACGGATGGGAGACTCGCGGCGTCATCTGTGCCATGCCCGACCTCGGTTGGAACGATCTTCGCAAGCAGCTAGGCTCCAATCCCCCTTTTCCTTTCAATAACTTACCTCCACCCAATCCCCCATATCCCCGCTAAACCCCGTTTTTCTCCCGTTCGTTGAGATAAAGATGCGGATCTCCTTATCCTCCAATAACATGACCATCAGACCAACACCCAGGGAAAAGTGTACCAACCGGAGTTGTACTAACCAGGTTCACTTCCCAGGGAGAGCCACAGGCAATGGGTTTTGTGGGTTAGGATCTTCAGGTGAACCAAGGCAAGTTCCGCCGGGACTGTTCCCAAGACCGAACACACAAGGCTTAAGCCTGACAACATACCCAGAGGCCAAGGCCCGAAAGCCGAAGCCCGAAGCCCCGAATTCAGGAGCCAGAATCGAATGCGCAAGCCGATCAAGTACGTAGAAAAAGCAGCCGTTGCCGTCGCCAAAGGCGCTTGGGTTGTCTTCGACCGTTTGAACCGCATCAACCCCGGCGTCTCGCCCACCCCGAAATGGTCCGACAAACCTCTGCTCAAGTCCTACGAGAAGTCGAAGCCGCCCCTCGGCTGGCCCCGCTCCACCGATTCGCTCTGCCCGAAGTGTGTCCCCGAAATCCGACAGCAGATTCTCGACGGCAAACTTCCACACGAAGTTCTGATGAACGAAAAAGTAGGAGAGATCAAGGCCACCATCATCGAGCGCGACGGCAAGATTCTGATGGTGAAAGATTGTCCGAAGCACGGCCACTTCGAAGACGTGATGTCGATCGACACCGATTTCTCCAAGCACCTGGAAGACGTTTTCCCCGGCCGCGACATAGCCGCCCACAACGACGAGAAGCTCCACCATCACGGCTCTTCGACTGTGAAATATGGACGTGGCTCCGTGCTGACCATCGACCTGACCAACCGCTGCAACATGATGTGCGATCCCTGCTTCATGGACGCGAACCAGGTAGGCTTCGTCCACGAACTGCAATGGGAAGAAATCAAGACCATGCTCGACAACGCCATCACCATCAAGCCGCGCCGGCAAATGAGCGTGCAGTTCTCCGGCGGCGAGCCCACGTTGAGCCCGTACTTCCTCGACGCAGTTCGCTACGCCAGAAAAGTAGGATACAACTCCGTCCAGGCCGCAACCAACGGAATCGAATTCGCAAAAAGTTTTGAGTTCTGCCAGCAGGCAGTAGAAGCCGGCATGCGCTACGCCTACCTCCAATTCGACGGAATAGGCAACGCCGCCAACGCCCACCGCATGGTAGGCAACCTGTTCGACGTAAAACTAAAAGCAATCGAAAACCTCCACAAAGCCGGAGTAGAAATCGTCCCAGTAGTGACGATCGTAAACGGCATCAACAACGAACAAGTAGGCAGAATCATCAAGTTCGCGCTAGACAATCCCAAGACGATAAGCTTCCTAAGCTTCCAGCCTGTAAGCTTCACCGGCCGTGACGAAGCCGTAACCGACGACCGCCGCCAAGCCCAGCGCTACACGCTATCTCACTTAGCCCACGACGTAAAAAATCAAACGGGATTAGGCGAACCAAGCCGCGACTGGTTCCCAATCAGCTTCATGGGCACGTTCAGCGATTGGGCCGACCTGATGCACGCCAACGACGTGAAAAACGACTGGGGCCAACTAAGCTGCGGTTGTCATCCTAATTGCGGGACGGGGATGGCGGTGATGATTGATAAGGAGACTAAGGAGGCGGTGCCGGTTACTGCGTTTTTGGCTGGGGATCAGCTGGCTAAGGATATTGCCAAGGTTAATGATGCGGCTCGGGGGAAGTTTTTGACAGTGGTGGGGATGGCGTTGTGTTTGATGAAGAACTACGATCCGTATCAGGCGCCTACGCATTTCAAGTTGATGGATCTGTTGCGGAAGTTCGACAAGAACTTCAATGCTACGGGGAAGAATTATGGGAAGGTTGGTCCGGACCGGACTGTGGACGATGTGATGAAGCGCCGGCAGGACCGATGGAACTTCCTGTTTATTGCGGGGATGTGGTTCCAGGATCTGTTTAACTATGACTTCCGGCGGACGGAGCAGTGCATTATCCCGTATGCGACGCAGGAGGGGGAGATTTCGTTCTGCGCCTACAACACTGGCGTGGGATGGCGGAACATCATCGAGAAGATGCATATGACGGCCACGCTTACCAAGTGGTATGAAGAGCACGGGCGGCATGAGATTTTCGCGGGCGGCAAGAAAGTGCAGATGGATGATGCTGCGCACTCGCTCTTGCTGCGCGAGAATATTGTGACCACCGAACTGCAACACGATCTGGACAAGCTGGGGATTGCGAAGAACGCTCGCGAGGAGAAGAAGCGGGCTAGAGATGCGAAGCAGCAGGCTTCGGGCTCCGGGCTTCGGGCTTTGGAGATCGACCATTCGTCAACACCTGTACCGGGGCATCGTGGGCCGCAGAAGAATGATGAGGCTTACAACGCGCGGATGGCTTCGCTTTACCGCGAAGTTGTGCTGAAAGAGAAACCCGCCGTGGCTGAGAACGGATTCATTCCTTTGGGCGCGCTGGGCAAGGCGAACGGGAACGGTGCGCATGCCGCAAAGCCGGAAGTGGCTGAGCCGGTGTCGGGGGACTAGCTCGGGCTTCGGGCTTCGGGCTTCAGCTAAAACCAACGGGCCGCCTGCGGGCGGCCCGACTCGTTTTGCATTCACAACTGGTGTTGACGAGTGACGGCTCCAAGCGAAACCAAGAAAGCGCTGCCGGCAGCATCGTGCCCACCCTTTCGCAAAAAACGCGAAAGAGTGGGGCAGCCTCGCGCCACCCGCTACAGGTTTTACCACCGTCTAAGAAAATACAGGTAAAATATCGGTGCGACCAGCCCTAAAGCCACGAAGGCCTGGTTTCGATTCCTCTTGCGCAGCATGTCTCGTAGGGCAAGAATCAGTGTCAAAAGAACTAGGACGATGACAAGTGGGAGGGCCACGTACCCATAGGGGAGTTCAAGGTGGAAGAAGTCGGTAGCCGCGAGAATTGTAACCAGTAGAACGTTCAGCGCAGCCAGGATTAGAGGATCGGATGGTTTCTTCATTGGTGGCACTCCTGCTTGCACTGGCGCTCGACGTCATTCGCCCATGTATCGCATTGGTAGCTACCGAGCCTACGAGAGAATTCTCCTTGAGATTGCCGTTTTCTGCGGTGATTGGAAGTGGCTCATCGCCCTCCCGATCATAGGGCTCGGGCTGGTATTCACTATTGCTGAACTTGCAGCGTCGCGGGCACACGGATAAACCTGCACATGGTTCCTGGGCCTTCATGAGACACACGGGCACCGACCCTTCACCTGCGGTCGGCGATCCACCCGACGCTCAAGAAGGTGTATACCACCCCAGAAACCAGACAGAAAAATGGCATGGCATGTCGCCATCTTGCCTTTCGGTTGACGCAAACCAACAGGAGTGCAACAACGGCACACGCCAGCACAATCAGACCGGCTCTACCCAGGACGATCTCGGAGTAGAAAGAGCTCTTCCCAGCGAACCACTCGAATGCGCAACGCCAGTCCAACCCGAGGCCGATGATAACCCAACATAACTGAAGCCACCGAGGAGGCCTCGCCCGCTCTATGTCCCGGTTCTCCATCGCCTGCTGGACTTGCACCCTCGACACCTCTTCGCTCCTGCCCTGCTGGTCTCCCCTGTCCCGCTTCAATCTGTGCAGTTCAGTCGCTTCTCAATTTCTTCGTGCGCCTTTCTTTGGATCTCTAAGAGCTTAGAGATGTCTCTGCCCCAGAGGATCACGTCTAGCTAAACCAACGGGCCGCCTGCGGGCGGCCCGACTCGTTTTGCATTCACAACTGGTGTTGACGAGTGACAGCTCCAAGCGAAACCAAGAAAGCGCTGCCGGCAGCATCGTGCCCACCCTTTCGCAAAAAACGCGAAAGAGTGGGGCAGCCTCGGTGGCAATGGTGTCGGGCGAAGAGCGAATCTAAGGCTGGACCAGCCCCCCGCCCCTCAGTCAGCGTCCCACACTCTTCCCTTGCCAATGAAGTCCATGGCGGTCGTGAAGTTCTGTTGCCGGACCCGAGGAGGCAATCGAAGACTGTCAACGCGCGAGGCCATTTTCAGTGTGACGGCCGCGGTCTTGTACTTGATCAGGAGGGGCATAAGCCGCCTTCCGCGCAAGGTGACCTGATGGAGCAGGTCCCCCCCGTTCGCTTCACCGATGTAGAAATTAAGCAGAACAACTAAAGCCTCGTCTCCGGTGGAACTCTGATCATCGAGGACTTTCTTAAAACGACGGCCCAACTCGAACTCAGTCGCCTCGGAGTCGTGCTGGCGAACGGCGAGCGCCGCCTCTAAGATTGGGTCAATCAGTTTCTCCGCTTCCTCGCTCGGTTCGATTGCTGTGGCGCCGCCGGGCTGTCTCGTGGCGATTACAAATGAGGCTGCCAAGATCGCTATACCGATAGTTCGCATAGATTGCGTCAAGGTATCACCCTCGTCGTACCGCTATTGTCATGTAAGTAGAATTTTGTAAAGTTTGGATAATCAGGGGGCTGTATCGTGATGCACCCTTGGGACTGATCATTCCATCCGGGATGTACTTCAAAACCGAAACGGTCGTATACGTTGGTACCATAGATGGATATAGCATTATTCGTGGCACTTTGTGGGGATTCGGGGTCGCGCCGAGTGGCCCCATCCCGTACTTTCCGACAGGAATCGGGCCGTTGTTAGGCGTCGCCTGGCATGCCGCGTTGTTCCGGCAGCTGTAGCGGCCCGAACTAACATGGTCGGTGCTATATTGCATGCTGCCGTCGTCGGTTGTGCAATCCAACGTGTGCTGACCGATGCTATACGTGCACTTGACAAGCCCGCTAGGGTCCTTCCAGATTAATGGGTTGTTTGTTACATATGTGTAGAAGTTCACTCCAGTGTCAAACCTCAGTGGATCTTCACTGAGGAAACGGCCGACGTTTTGATCGTAATAGCGCGCCCTATATTCGTAGATACCGGTTTCAGAGTCGAATTCCCGCCCGGTGTACAGGAAAGGATTGGCTAGTGTACCCGTGGAGGCGGTCAGTTTGCCGTACGAGTCGTACGTATAGGTATTCGCCAAAGCCCCGGCGGAGTTGCTCAAGGAAGTAACCGAGCCGAGTCCGTCTTGTTCGTAGTAGCTAGTCGTCCCGGAAATCAACTCGGACACGGGCTCGTCAATGTTTAGCGAATCGCTGTAGCGAGCCAGCACGCTCCCGCTCTGGTTTAGGGTCTCCAGAATGTTCGCGCCGTCGTATAGGTAGTCCGTGGTGGTCGTCGTCCCGTTCTGCGTGAACGCCTTCTGCACCCTGCGCCCGAACGGGTCGTACTTGAAGTTCACCGTGCCGCCGGTGCCGGGTAGAATCACTTGTGTCAGCCGGTTCTCGAAGTCCCAACTGTACTGCGCGCCCGCAGGGTCGGCCTTGCGATTGCCATTGTTGTCGTAGGTGTAGTTGCCGCTGGGGGTCGAGGTCAGCTCGTTCGACGAATTGTAGTTGTAGGGGTTCACGCCTAAAGAACTCAGCCTATTGCCCACCAGGTCGTAAGTGTAGCTCTCTTTGGTCGTAGTCCCCTGCTTGGCCGTTTTCAACTGGTAGATGTTGTCGTAGCCGTAGGTGAGTGTGACATTGGTACGCTTGTCGGTGCGGGTCTTTCGATTGCCCGCATTGTCGTAGGTGTAGGCAGCGCCGTCGAGAACGGTCGTGCCCAGCTTGTGCAGCACGTTCAGCAGGCGAGAGACGGGGTCGTAGCTATAGGTCGTGTCCACGCTGTTGGGCCGGGTGAGCGAGTTGCGGCGGCTGAGAGCGTCGTAGCCGAAGACAAAGTTCGGAGTCTGATTGTTGTAGGTCAGGGTGTGCAGACGGTTCAGCGTGTCGTAGCCGTAGGTGGTGGCTACGGTCTGCGGATCGGTCATGGAGGTGCGGTTGGAGGCTTTGTCGTAGCCGTACTGCGCGGTCAGAGTGCCTGCGCTATCGAAACTGTAATCGACGCCCGCCGAGGTGAGCCGGTTCATGTTGTCGTAGCCGAAAGTGTAGGTGCCGGTGAGGGTATCGTCCACTTCATGTAGCCGGGCTGCGGCATCGCGCTTGTAAGTTACCAAACTGCCGTCCGGGTAGGTCTTCTGCTGGAGGTTGTTCTGATAGTCGTAGTAGTAGTTGATACTGTTGTTGTCGCGGTCGGTTTTGTAAACCAGGTTGTTGTTGCTATCAAACGTGTAGGTCTCGTACAGCGTAGAGGGAAAGATGGTCTTGTAGAGAATCTTTCCTGGATAGTAAAGAAATTGTGTGTGGTTGTTCTTGGCGTCATAGATGTCGGTCAGGTTGTTTGCACTTTCGGCACTGCGAGAGAGAAGAGAGAGCAGGAGATTCCCCTGCCCTCTCAACCGCGGCACCTTTCCATCATTGCTCGGCCATCGGACACTGGCGCTTAAGGCCGACGTCACTATTGCAGCCCCATGAACCGGGCTCCGGATCGGGCGAAGCGCAGTTGTTGCCGAAGCTGTTTGAGGGCATCGTCGCTCAGAATCCTCCGGCTGATCACGCCTTGCGAAGTGCTCTCACCGCCGGCAACACCGTGTGTCGGGCTCGCCAGATAGGTGTGAATTTCGCCGGTGCTGGTCAGACCCAAGCCAGTGATTTCCCCGCGGGAATTGATGGAGCAACCAGTTAGTAGATACAGGGGAGACTCACCCGCAATCAGGGTGTTGAGGTCGGTCATCACGCCTTTCTCCCACAGAAACGCCCGCGGGTTGAAGCTCGAGTCCAGGGACGCGCCAATCACCGAGCCGGCGTCGTTTATGCTGAGACTGACGCTCGCTACGTCACCGGAGAGTGTGCCCAAATCCTGCATCCCAGTTCTCCTGGTCCAGAGAAAAGCGTGGAAAGTTGTGTCGCCCTGTAAGTCCGAGTTACCGACCACCTGGCCTTGGTTATTAATGTCATAGGCGATGTTTCCGCCGGCCTGTCCCGTTTGGCCGCCGAGATTGCCGAGGTCAGTCGCTTTGCCTTTTTCCCAGAGCAAGGCATGAACCGGCACGAGGTTGTAGAGGAAATTCGTATTGAAAGTTGCACAAGTGCCCGACCCGCCGACGACCTCACCTTTGTCGTTGATCTCCTGTGTGACGCCATCTGGATCGCCATCAAACGTAGGCAGTTCGTGAATCACTCCTTTTTCCCAGACGACAGGCTTAAAGTGGAGAACTTGGGGAGCTGGGCAGCCTGGGTCCGGTGTCGTATTCTCTGCGGTCCCGGCTACTTCGCCTCGATTGTTGATCGCATAAGCCACGCCGTTGTTGCCGCCGAGTGTCGGGAGAGGATTCATCACACCGTTGGCCGATTCAAAGGGAAGACAGATGAGATGGTTACCGAAGCCGCAGAAATCTTCTCCGTTGGGATCGGGGGCGGAGGTTTCGGCCTCGCCGACGGCTTGGAATCTTTCGTTGTCGCCAAACGCGATACTGTTCGGTCCCCCGAGTCCGGGCGCGCCGATGTCCCCCGTCAGTCCGTCTAGCCAGAGGACTGCGTGCTGAGTGCCGTCCGAGAGGCTCGACGAGCCGCTGACTAGACCATACCTGTTAATGAAGAAAGGCTGGCTGAAATTGCCGCCGGGCAACGTGCCGAGGTCGGTCACAGTATATTGACTGGGCGACGCGGTAAGTTGCTGGGTATCCTGCGCGGCAGCGGTCAGTGGAACCGCCAGCGCCGCGAGTAACCACGGCGAAAGGGACAGCAGAGATTGAGATTTCATGTGGCCTCCTAGTTTTGGCCGCTGAATGCGGCAGATCTTTGAGCTCATTTCGCTCTTGTCTAGATAGGCGCAATCTACGGCGCGGAACTATCATCCGGAGATCTCTTTATCTTTGAAGGTCTGTCCTGGCAAGGTATGATTCTCCCGGAGTGTGGGCATGGGGAACTCAGAGCAACCAGTGCACAAAGAGGCGCGGGCTCCCGAAAATGCGGAAGTGAGCGGCTTACTTCGAGCCTGGGGTAAGGGAGATCGAGCCGCGCTTGACCTGCTGACGCCCATCGTCTATGACGAACTCCGCCGCCTGGCAAGGCGCTATATGAGAGGCGAGCGTGCCGGTCATAGCCTGCAAACGACGGCTTTGGTGAACGAGGCCTACATGCGCCTGATCGATTACAAGGGCATGCAGTGGCAGAATCGTGCCCACTTCTTCGCGGTTTCGGCGCAGTTGATGAGACGGATTCTGGTGGATCATGCCCGCCGTCACAATCTGAAACGCGGGGGAGGGGTCCAGCATGTTTCTCTGGAAGAGACGGCCATGGTGGGCGGCGATCGAGCTGCAGACTTGGTCGCACTCGATGACGCGATGGTTGCGCTGGCCCGTATTGATGCCCGTAAAGTGCAGGTCGTCGAGATGCGTTTCTTTGGCGGACTCAGCGTGGAAGAGACGGCGGTAGTGTTGAAGGTGTCGCCCGTCACCGTAATGCGCGACTGGAGCACCGCCAAGGCCTGGCTCTATCGTGAACTAACTGGCGAGGCGACGGATGGATTCTGATCGGTGGAAACGGGTCGATCACTTACTTCAGGCAGCGCTGGAGCGTCCGCCCAAGGAGCGCGATGGGTTCCTGCGGGGTGCATGTGCGGGCGATCAAGCCCTGGAAAGCGAAGTCCGCTCACTGCTGCGGGCAGAGCAGCAGGCAGGAAGCTTCTTGGAGAGTCCTGCTATAGAAGCGGCCGCGAGGGACCTCGCGCAGGAGCAACGCAAGCAAACGCACGAGCATGAAGATTTTCCTGCTGGCCGTGCCGTGTCCCATTACCGCATCGTGGGGAAGCTGGGGAGTGGCGGGATGGGCGTGGTTTACAAGGCCGAAGACACGGAGCTTGGCCGCTTTGTTGCATTGAAATTTCTGCCCGAGGACCTGTCCCGCGATCCGCAGGCCTTGGAACGCTTCCGCCGGGAGGCACGAGCGGCGTCTGCTCTCAATCATCCCAATATTTGCACCATCCACGAAATCGGTAAGGACGGAGAGCAATCCTTTATCGTCATGGAGTTCCTGGACGGCGTGACCCTGAAGCATCGCATCGCAGGGCGTCCCATGGAAACCGAGTTGATCTTGTCGCTGAGCATCGAGATCGCTGACGCGCTGGATGCGGCTCACGCCGCTGGCATCGTCCACCGCGACATCAAGACTGCGAACATCCTTGTCACCAAGCGCGGACACGCGAAGGTCCTCGATTTCGGGCTGGCCAAGCTTTCACTCAACGACGAAGGCATGGACCTGAACGACTCGACGATGGAGGAATCTCTTACGAACCCGGGCGCGGCGGTAGGGACGGTGGCCTACATGTCGCCGGAGCAAGTTCGCGGAAAGGAATTGGATTCCCGCTCCGATCTGTTCTCCTTCGGTGTGGTGCTCTACGAAGCGGCAACTGGGACATTGCCCTTCCGCGGAGAAACTACAGGAGTGATTTTTGAATCCATCCTGAACCGGGCACCTGTGCCTCCCCTGCGATTGAATTTGGGCCTGCCGCCCGAACTGGAAAGAATCATCGGCAAGTGTTTAGAGAAGGACCTGAATCTTCGCTACCAGCATGCCTCGGAAATCCGAGCCGACCTGCGGCGGATGAAACGAGACACGGATTCGGCTCCGATGGCGATAAGTGGAGAGAAAAGAGCCACAGCTGGCCTTGGAAAATGGAGGGCAATTATTTTTGCCGTCGTGGCAATAGTCATGTTGTCAGGGGGCGCCTACTTCTATCTTCAGCCACACCCAAAGCTCACAGACAAGGACACCATCGTGCTGGCCGATTTCACAAACACGACGGGCGATCCCGTGTTTGACGGGACGCTGCGGCAAGGTCTCACCGTGCAGTTGGAACAGTCGCCTTTCCTCAGCCTCATCTCAGAGCAGCGCATCCTACACACGCTGTCCCTGATGGGGCAGGCCTCCGATGCGCGGCTTACTCCAGAGCTCGCCCATGAAGTTTGCGAGCGCACCGCGAGCGCCGCCGTCCTCGACGGCTCGATTGCAAATCTCGGAAGCCAGTACGTACTGGGGCTGCGCGCAAAGAACTGTCGCACAGGGGACGTCCTCGATGAAGAGCAGGTGGAAGTGGCAAGGAAGGAAGACGTACTGAATGCTCTGACTCAAATTGCGAGCAAGTTCAGAACGCGGGTCGGGGAATCCTTGGTGACAGTCGAAAAACACGACACTCCGCTCGCCGAGGCTACGACCCCGTCACTGGAAGCCTTAAAGGCTTATAGCATGGGCTGGAAAGTTGTCGCCTCCCCGGGTGGGGATGCCGCTATTCGTTTTTTTAAACATGCGGTCGAGATCGATCCCAAGTTTGCCATCGCTTACGCGTCGCTCGGGCTCATGTACGGCTCCAGTGGCGAAACCGAGCTTGGTACGGAGAACACGAGAAAAGCCTACGAATTGCGGGACCGCGCCAGCGACAACGAGAAGTTCTTTATCACCGCTTATTACGATGGACGGGCGACAGGAAACCAGAAAAAAGCGCAGCAGACCTGCGAGGCGTGGGCACAAGCTTATCCTCGTGAGTGGACACCACACTCCTTCTTAGCGGGCTTCATTTATCCTGTGCTCGGCGAACATGAAAAGGCAGCCGAAGAGGCGCAAAAGGCGATTGAACTGGCTCCGGACTTTGGCGTTGGCTATGCCCTCCTTGGTTCCAACTCTCTTAGCCTCGACCGCCTGGAAGGAGCCGAAGACGCGGTTCGCAGAGCCTCCGAGCGAAAAATTGAAATCCCTCTGTTAGCCCTCGTGCGCTACGATGTCGCCTTTTTGAAAAGCGACATCGGTGGCATGCAGCGCGAAGTGGCTGCGGCTCGGGGAAAATCGGGAGTCGAAGAATTAATTTCTGACCATCAAGCCTTTTCCCTCGCATACACCGGTCACCTGCAAGAGGCCACGAAGATGTTACGGCGGGCAAGCGATTTGGCGCAGCAGGCGGCTCATCGAGAGAAGGCGGCTGGATTTGAAACCCGAACGGCGCTGTGGGAAGCCTTCTACGGAGACAAGATCACCGCAAAGCCGGCGGCGATGGCAGCCCTTGCGCTTGCCAAGAACCGGGAGGTGCAGTATGGCGCGGCCCTCGCCCTGGCTATCGCGGGGGATTCTTCGCAGGCTCAAACCCTGACCAACGATCTGGAAAGCAGCTTCCCCGAAGATACGTCAGTTAAGTTCAATTACTTGCCAGTCGTGCGTGCGTTTCTTGCTCTGAACCATGGCGATCCCGCAAAGGCGATCGAAATTCTCCAAGTTGCCGTTCCCTACGAACTGGGCCAGCCGCGCAGCAGTCAAACGGGTTTCTTCGGGGCTCTCTATCCAATCTATGCGCGTGGCCAGGCGTATTTGGCCGCGGGCCAAGGCGCTGAGGCCGCCAGGGAATTTCACAAAATTCTGGATCACCCCGGAATAATGGTCGGTGATCCCATCGGGGTATTGGCTCATCTCCAACTGGGTCGAGCGTACGCCATGCAGGGCGACACGACCAAAGCCAATGCGGCATATCAAGACTTCCTCAGCCTCTGGAAAGACGCCGACCCCGACATCCCCGTCCTGAAGCAGGCCAAGGCAGAGTACGCGAAGTTGCAGTAGCCGTCGGTAGACGGAAACGTTCCACATCTTCGCTGTTCACGGATCGTTTGCTCCAACGACAGCTTCATGAACGCTCGCCAACGATTCTGGCCGGATAACGGGCAAGGCGGAAGTGATTCTTAAGTTAGCGCTTATGGGGCAGCGCCTTCACCGTGGCGCTCCCCGCCCGCTTGCCCAGAGACAACGGGATTCGGTCTCCAGAAGCTAAAAACCCACTCTTGCCGCGAAGAACGCGGCAAGAGTGGAGTACCCGAAACGCTTTGAAGATCCGAGTTTAGCGAATGCCGCCAGTGGCCAGGAGTTGCTCGCCGGTGAGCCAGTAGGAATCGTCGGAGGCGAGGAAGGTGGCGATGGAGGCGATGTCGGCGGGCTGGCCGGTGCGGCCGAGCGACGACTGCTTGATCAAATCCTTCTCGAAGTCGGAGCCGATGAAGCCGGCGCTTACCGTGCCTTCGGTTTCGACCATGCCGGGGTTGATGGAGTTGACCCGGATCTTCTTGGGTCCGAGTTCGCGGGCGAGGACGCCGGTGATGGCGTCGACCGCTCCCTTGGTCGCAGTGTAGACGGAGCTGTTAGGAGGCGTGAGGCGGGTTACGCCGGAGCCGATGTTGATGATGCTGGCGCCTTCTTTCAGGTGCTTGACGGCGGCCTGGGTCGTAAGCAAGACTCCGAGGACGTTGATGTTGAATAGTTTGTGGAAGGAATCGATGGTAATGGACTCGATGGGGGCGAACTCGTAGACGCCGGAGTTGTTGACGAGGACGTCGAGGCGTCCGAAATTCTTGATGGCGGCGGCGATGATGCCCTGGGCTCCCTCCTCTTTGGAGACATCGCCGGCGACGGCGACGGCTTTGCCTCCGGCGGCGGCGATGGTGGAGACGACTTTATCCGCGCCGGCCTTGCTGGAGGCGTAGTTCACGACTACCGACGCGCCTTCGGCGGCAAGGGACTTGGCGATGGCGGCTCCGATGCCTTTGGATGCGCCGGTGACGACTGCTACTTTACCTTTCAGTTTGCTGCTCATGGTGAGACTCCTTTGGGCGGCGTTGAGCCGTGCTTCTGGATCAGATGGCGCAGGGCGCGATTGCGATTCATTAGTTCTGGACATAAGAACTATTGAACTATTAGCCGGGCGCGAGTACGATGAGGAGCATGCGGCCTCTTTTTCATCCTTCCATTGAAGACGTTACGGTGGAAGGTATTCTTCATGCCCTGTCCGATCCGGTGCGGGCGGCCATTTTCTCCGATATTGCCGGGGCGCGGTGTTCGCAGAATTGCTCGAACTTTCTTACGGTGAGCGAGAAGGAGATACCGAAGTCGACTCTATCACAGCATTTCAAGGCGTTGCGGGAGGCGGGGTTGATTCGGGGAGAGCGGATGGGAGTGGAGATGCAGAACACTCCGCGCTGCGCGGAGATTGAGCAGAGGTTTCCGGGATTGATTAAGGCGATTGTCAGGGCGCATGAGATTCAGATGGAAGGGAAGAAGCGGAAGAGAAAAAGAAAGGGTGGAAGGCGTGGTACGAAATGAGGGGTACACCTGGACAGGATGGAAATTCCACGCAAAGGCGGGGGCTGTGCACATGTGCAAGGGATCCCTTCGACTTCGCTCAGGGCAGGCTCTTCGACTTCGCTCAGGATGACAATGGGTGAGAGGGGATTCCTACGGCAGCATGTTGCCTATTCGGCGGATCTGGGCTCCTACTGCTTTCAGTTTTTCTTCGATTTTCTCGTAGCCCCGATCGATGTGGTAGACGCGGTCGATTATGGTTTCGCCGTCGGCTACTAATGCGGCCAGCACCAAGGAGGCGCTGGCCCGCAGGTCGGAGGCGAGGACTGCGGCGGCGCTTAGCTGGGTTTTGCCGCGGACTACGGCACGGCGGCCTTCGATTTTTATGTTGGCGCCCATGCGGACTAATTCCTGCGCGTGCATGAAGCGATTCTCGAAAATATTTTCGGTGACGATGCTGGTGCCTTCGGCTTGCGTGGCCAGGACCATGAATTGCGCCTGCATGTCTGTCGGGAAGCCGGGATATTCTTCGGTGTTGAGGTCGGAGGCGGTGAAGGGATTGTCTCCCATGACTCGGACGCTGTTGGCGGTGGATTTGGTTTTTACTCCGGCCTGCTTGAGCTTGCCTAGGATGGCGTCGAGGTGAGTGGGATCGCAGGCGGCGATGTTGAGGTCGCCTCCGGTCAGGGCTCCGGCGATCAGGAATGTTCCAGCTTCGATGCGGTCGGGGATGATGCGATGCTTTGTGCCTTTTAGTTTGGTCACACCTTTTATGCGGATGGTGGGCGTGCCTGCGCCCTGGATTTTCGCTCCCATTTTGTTAAGAAGCGCGGCGAGGTCGGCTACTTCGGGCTCGCGGGCGGCGTTTTGCAGAGTGGTTTCGCCTTCAGCTAACGTCGCGGCCATCAGGAGGTCTTCGGTGCCAGTTACGGTGATGCGGTCGAATACGATTTCGGCGCCGCGGAGGCGGGCGGCCGTGGCTTCCACGTAGCCGTGGTCTTGTGTGATTTTTGCGCCCAGGAGTTCGAGGCCTTTGATGTGGAGGTTGATGGGGCGCTGGCCTATGGCGCAGCCGCCGGGGAGTGAGACGCGGGCGCGTCCACAGCGGGCTACCAACGGTCCGAGGACGAGCGTGGAGGCGCGCATGGTCTTCACTAATTCGTAGGAGGCTTCGGGGCTGGCCAGGTTTTGGCAGTGGATGGTGGTCCGGTGGTGGGCGCGTCCGTAGCCTAGTTCGACTTCGGCTCCCATGGCGGCTAAGAGGTTGCGGGTGGTTTGGATGTCGCGGACTTGGGGAATGTTTTCGAGGATTACCGGCTCTTCGGTTAGAAGAGCGGCGGCCATGCAGGGGAGCGCGGCGTTTTTGGCTCCGCTTACGCGGACGGTGCCGAGTAGAGGTTCGCCGCCGCGGATTACCAGTTTATCCATTGGGAGTCCTGGAGTTATTTTAATGGGGAAATGTGGTGGGGGTGGGTAATCGGGAGGGTGCGGTCTCTTGGGCCGGGAAGCCCCCCACTTCTCGCGCAAAGGACGCGCGGGCACCGAGGATTCCCTTAGGTGCCCGCCGTCCAGTTGTCGATGGATAGATTGCGGACTCGGCGAAACTCGCGGGTGTTGTTCGTTATCAGTGTCAGGCCGAGGCTGCGGGCGTGGGCGGCGATTAGGAGATCGTTGGCTCCGATCATAGTGCCACGCGCCTTCAGGTCGGCGCGGATTTTCGCATAGTGCGAAGATGCTTGGTCAGGAAAATCCAGAACCTCAACGTAGCGCAGAAAGGCGTCGAGCGCGGCCTCATCCTGCCGGCGCTTCGGAGACACTTCCACCCCGAACAGGAACTCCGATTTCGTGATCACCGAAATGCAAACGTCGCTGACTGGAACTTTCGCCAGCCGCTTCAGAACAGCATCATGCGAGCGCTTCATGATGTAAGAGCAGGTGTCGGTGTCCAGCATGTAGCGCGGCATCAGGGTTCGCGATCTTGCACAGGCAGGTCTTCGACGCCTTCCATGAAGGACGCCGAAGCGACCGGGCCCTCGGCTAAATAGGACGACCAATCTGACGGACGTGGCGACAAGACTACGTCGCTGCCCTCCTTGCGGACGAATACTTCCTGAGTTTTGAACTGGAAGTCCTTGGGCAAGCGTACGGCTTGGCTTCGATTATTCATGAAGACTTTCGCTTTGCGCTGCATGTTTCACCCCTTTTTGGGCAACAGTTCATGGCATATACAATAGTATATGCCAGGTGTGAGTGCCGGTCAATCAGGGTCTCGCTGCGCTCGACGGGACCCTTCGGCTGCGCTCAAGGCAAGCTCACGAGACGGCTGTTCCGGCACATGAGTTGATTTGCTGTCCTATTTTGCTTGCGATATGGCCTGGCGGACGTGGCCTTTTGCTTTCTTTAGGGCTGCTGTTGCCTGCGGGCGGGTTACTCCGGCGGCTAGCATTACCAGGGCTACCGGGGTGCGGTTGCCGGAGGCTTTTAGAGTTCGGGCGGCGGACTCGTGATTGGCTCCGGTGGCTTGTTCGAGGATTCCGATGGCGCGTTGGAATAGCTTTTCGTTCCTGGGAACTACGTTGACCATCAGGTTGCCGTAGACGTAGCCGAGGCGCGTCATGACTGCGGTGGAGATCGTGTTGAGAACCATTTTGTGGGCAGTGCCAGCTTTCATGCGGGATGATCCGGCCAAGATTTCTGGGCCGACCTGGGTGACGATGGCGAAGTTCGCGGCGCGTTCGAGCGGGGAGTTGGGATTGCAGGTTAGAGCGATGGTGTGGGCGCCGCGGCGGCGGGCTTCGGCGATGGCGGCTACGGTGAAGGGAGTGCGTCCGCTGGAAGCTATACCAAGGACTATGTCGTTTTTCGCGGGCTTGCGGCGGGACATTTCGCGGCGGCAGGCTTGGGAGTCGTCTTCGCTGATCTCGGAGGCGGACGCCAGAGCTTTCGCGCCTCCGGCGATGATGAAGTGGACGCGGTCGGTGTTGAAGGTGGGTTGGCACTCGACGGCGTCGAGGGCGGCGATGCGGCCGCTGGTTCCGGCACCGACGTAGATGAGGCGTCCGCCGCGGCGGAGGGCGGCCGTGACTTGATCGATGGCGCGGGCGATCTGGGGCAGCGCACGGTTTACTGCGAGAGCTACGGTGGCGTCTTCGGCGTTGATTAGTTGGGCGATTTCCAGGGAAGATTTGCGATCGAGGTTGTCGGCGGCCTGGTTGGGTTGCTCGGTGCGTAGGCGGCGGAGCGGGGATGGTTTGGGTTTCAAGTTGGAGCCTTTCGGGATTCATTCTAACCGCAGCTTAGTCGAAGCATGTACCTCGGGGCTGAAGCCCGGAATCATCCGTGGTGATTTACCGCAGCGCTGAAGCGCTGCGCCAGCCAAAAGCACTCGCTAAGACTTTTCCAGGGCTTCGATTACGGCGTCGTGGAATTTGGGGCGGAGTTGTTTTATGGCTGGATTGGAGCAGTCGGGCCAGGTGCGGTTGGTCAGCAGAGTGATCGAGAGTTGGCGCGTCGCGTCGATCCAGAGAGACGTTCCGGTGTAGCCGAGGTGGCCGTAGGAGTTAGGCGAAAAATATTTTCCGGATTGCGACGAGGTAGCGGGAGTATCCCAGCCGAGGGCGCGAGTCGTGCCTGGGGGCGTGGGTTCGCGGCGGGTGAAGAGGGAAACGGTTTCGGGGCGGAGGATGGGATTGCCGGAGTTGAGCATGGCCTGGGCGAATTTCGCTAGGTCTCGGGCCGTGGAGAAGAGTCCGGCGTGGGGGGCTACTCCGCCGAGGATGCTGGCGTTTTCGTCCTGGACTTCGCCTTGGATGATTCTTTGGCGGAAGGTGCTTCGCTGGCTTGCGCGTGGCTGGTCATCCGCTTTCGGCAGTTGTCGGACAGGAGTGTCCGACCCCCACGGTCCTTCGCGTTCGTCGGCGGTTGGGGGAATCTTTGCGCGGAGTTCTGTTGGGGGATTGAATGTGGTGTTGGTCATGGTTAGCGGGGCGAAGATTTCGCGCTGGCAGAAGCGGTCTAGGGATTCGTCGGCCAGGCGTTCCAGAGCGATGCTGAGGATTATGAATCCTATGTCGCTGTATTCGGCTCGCGTGGTTGGGTTGGCGGCTAGCGGTGTGGTGAAGGCAGCCTGGAGGAGTTCGGCTCGCGTGTTGGCTTTCAGGAATAATTTTTCGTAGGCGGGCAGGCCGGAGGAGTGGGAGAGCAGCATGCGGATGGTTACTTCCTGGCGACGGGGATCTTTTGCGGCGTCGTGAATGAATTCGGGGACTATTGCGGAGACTGGGGCTTCGAGATCCAGGAGGCCGCGTTCGTACAGGAGCATTGCCATCGGGGCTGTGGCTACGACTTTTGTCAGTGAGGCTAGATCGAAGAGTGTGGAGGGGGTGACGGCGCGGCCCCCATTTCTGGCAAAGGGCGCGAGAAGTGGAGCACCCTCATCGTAGGTGAAGCTGCCGAGGGCTTTCAGGGCTATCAGGCGGCCGCGATGCATGACTGCTACCGAGGCGGCTGGGAAGGTTTGCCGAGTGATGGCGTACTGCAAGATGGAGAAAGCCGGGGCGAAGACTTCGTCTTGATGTTCGATGGCTTCGACTAGTGGCGATGAGGGATAGGGTGCGGTCATCGAGAAGTCCATGATATGGCATAAGTGGCACCCCCTTACTTGAGTTTCTTGAGTCATGCGGCCGGGGTTGTGTAGAGTCAGAACATCCTTCGTTTTCAGACAAATTCGCTAATCGGCCGAGTGTTGCTGTTCTCCCTTCTGACTGGGGCGATTCCTCGACCTGCGCTGAGCCAGACTGCCGGAGGCAAGGCTGCTGGCGGGAAATCCGGGCTGCGCCCGGATGGACAGGCGAGGGCGGCTATCCCCACACGGGCAGTTGCGCTGCCTGCGGTCGATGCTGTTATCCAGAGTGCAATTACTGATGAGAGCATTCCTGGGGCGGTGCTGGTGGTTGGTCACGACGGGGCCGTGATTTACCGGAAGGCTTATGGGGCGCGGGCTTTGGAGCCTCGGCGGGAAGTGATGACTTTGGACACGGTGTTTGATGTGGCTTCGCTTACCAAGGTGATTGTTACTACTACGGCGGTAATGCAACTGGTGGAGCGGGGCAGGGTTAGGCTGAATGATCCGGTGGCGAAGTATTTGCCGGAGTTTGCGCAGAATGGGAAAGAAGACATCACGGTGCGGCAACTATTGACGCACTACTCTGGCCTGGAGCCGGATCTGGATTTGAAAACGAGTTGGGAGGGGAAGCAGACGGCTTACCGGATGGCTTTTGCGGAGACGCCGGCCGATCCGCCGGGGTCGAAGTTTTCCTATAGCGATATTAATTTTATTGTGCTGGGCGCGCTGGTGGAACGCGTGTCGGGCGAGACGCTGGATGAGTATGCTACGCGGCATATTTTTCTGCCGCTGAAGATGATGCGGACGCGGTATGTGCCTCCGGCGGCTTGGCGGGCTGGGTGGATAGAAAAGATTGCGCCGACGCAGTATGACGAGAAGGAGCGGATGCTGCGGGGGGCGGTGCATGATCCGACGGCGCGGCGGATGGGCGGCGTGGCGGGGCATGCCGGGCTATTTTCTACCGGGGATGATCTGGCGAAATTTGCGCAGGCTTTGTTGAATGGAGGCGATGGAATTTTGTCGGCGCTTTCTGTGGAGAAGATGACGCGGCCGGAGCAGCCTCCGTCGGCTCCGGTGCTGCGCGGGTTTGGGTGGGACATTGATTCTCCATTTTCGTCGGAGCGCGGGGATTTGCTGCCGGTGGGAGGATTTGGACACACGGGGTTTACGGGAACATCGATGTGGATCGATCCTACTACGCGGAGTTATATTGTTTTGCTGACGAATGCGGTGCATCCGCGCGGGAAGGGGAATGCGATTGCTTTGCGGTCGAAGGTGGCTACGGCGGTGGCGGCGGCTTTGCATTTGACTGCCAGCGAGAAAGAGGGTTTGCGGTGGGAGAGCATCACTGGTTACAACGAGGCGCAGAGCGCGGCACGGCGGATGAACTCGCGCAATGGCAACGTTAAGAATGGGATTGATGTTCTCGAGGAGCATGGGTTCGATGTGCTGCAGGTTGCGGGGCGCAAGAAAACAATTGGGCTGGTGACGAATCAGACGGGAGTGGATTTGAACGGGCGGCGGACGATTGATGTGCTGGCTGGGGCTGCGGGAGTTTCGCTGGAAGCAATTCTCAGTCCGGAGCACGGGGTTACGGGTTCGCTCGATACGACTGACATTCATAATTCGAAGGACGCGGCTACTGGAGTTCCGGTTTATAGCGTGTATGGTGCGACAGACGCGGCGCGGCGGCCGGCGGCGGATGTGATGAAAACTCTGGACGCTGTGGTGATTGATATTCAGGATGCGGGGACGCGATTTTATACCTACGAGACTACGCTTGGTTATTTTCTGGAGGCAGCGGCTACGGCTGGCGTTGAGGTGATTGTGCTGGACCGGCCTGATCCGATCACGGGGTCGTTTGTGCAGGGTCCGGTGGCGGATGCGGGGCGCGAGAGCTTTACGAATTACTGGACTGTGCCGGTGCGGCATGGAATGACTTTGGGCGAGCTGGCGAAGATGTTTAACGCGGAGCGGAAGATTAATGCCAGGCTTACAGTCGTGCCCATGCAGGGGTGGCAGCGTGGAGATTGGTTTGATTCTACGGGGCTCGGATGGGTGAATCCTTCGCCGAATTTGCGGAGCGTGACTGACGCGGCGCTTTATCCGGGCGTGGCTTTGATTGAGGGCACAAATGTTTCCGTTGGGACGCGGGACGGATACTCCGTTTGAAGTGATAGGGGCGCCTTGGATCAAGAGCAGGGAGCTGGCGGCTTATTTGAATGAGCGGGGCATTGCGGGAGTTCGGTTTGTGCCGGTTACGTTTACGCCTGCGGCTTCGGTTTATAACGGAGTGAAATGCGAGGGGGTGAACGTTGTTTTGACGGAGCGGAATGCTTTGGATGCTCCGGAGCTAGGGATTGAATTGGCGGCGGGTTTGAAGAGGCTTTATCCCGCGGATTTCAAGATGGAGCGCATGGCGGAGTTGCTGGTGAATCAGGCGGCTTTTGATGGGCTGGAGGCGGGGAAAGATCCGCGGCGGATTGCTCAGGATTGGCAGGAGGAGTTGGAGGGGTTTGAGGAGCTACGGAAAAAGTATCTGATCTATTAGGCAAGACGAGCGGAAGGAGCGCAGAGTTGAGGGCCCGATTTCCCCTTGACTGACGCTATTCCCCGCGCTAGTCAGCTGGTATTCGCCGCATTCGCAGGTGTCCACAAACTCGATAACGACGTCGCATCCAAGGCCCTCAATATATGCCCAGTGCCAGTCCTCAGAGTCAAAAAAACTCCTCTGAATGCCGTGCGGCCGCGGCTTGTCTGAGCTCAGGTGGCGTGTGACCTTGTCCGGCGGCCCGTACATAATGTAGAAGCGGCCGCGGTCGGTTTTCCAGCCTGGAACAATTCCGGCGGCAAATTGTTTATTCGCGTAGGCAATCCGCCGATAATGCTCTTCCCTAGACGTGTTTTCTGGGGCGCCTGTAGGATTACGGCGCTCCCAGAACGCTTGGACGAATTGATCTCGTTGCTTGTCATCGGAAAGCTTCTTGAAGTCAGCTCGCTCCTTGTCGGTAATGATCCAGATGACGTCCTCATTGAGCCATTTGCGGTAGGGCCCATCCGGAACGCGAAGCAGTACCTGGGCGTGGGCTGGCAGGGATAAACACAATAAAGCGAATAGCAGTGGGAGCGTCCGGTTCTTGCGGAGGCGGGTTGCGCGTATCACTGAATCACTCCTTCGCCGAGGAAGTGCGGTTTTGCAATCGTAGATGCTTGGATGCGTGAAGACAAGGTTCAGATGACACGGTTTCTTTCGCCCGCTTGGGCTGGTTCCACTCTTGATGTAGTTACCCACGGCTTGGGCTGGGGCTGCATTCTTTCGCCGCTTTGCGGCTGCGTTTAGCTAGGCACCTTGGTCACCGTGGATTTGCATCTCAGGTGTTTAGTTGCGTGATATTCTCGGGCTGATGTGGTGGTGCTTGCTAAGTTTCGCTTTTTGGAGGTTGCGATGCGGTTGCTATTGGCTGTATTGCTGATTTCTGGAATGTTGATTGCGCAGGATGCTGCGCCGCAGTCTCCGACGGCTCCTTCGGCAGCAGCACCGGTTGCGGCTACTCCCGCGGCGACGCCTAGTCCTGAACCGGCGGCGCCAAGTCCCGCTCCGGCTCCAACGCCTAGTTCTGCGCCCGCTGCGGCTGCCGATCCGAATATCGTTACGATTCCGGCGGGGACGAGGATTCCTTTGTCGCTGAAGCAGGCGATCTCGACCAAGAATGCGCGCGAGGGTGATTCGGTTTACGCGGAGACGGCGTTTCCGTTTGTCATCGCCAACCGCGTAGTGGTTCCGGCGGGGTCTTTCATTCAGGGGACGATTGCGCACGTGGAGCGCGCGGGACACGGGCACGGGCGGGCGGAGATCCTGATGCACTTTACTTCGATGATTTATCCCAGCGGATATACCGTGATGCTGCCGGGGTCGGTGGAGAACACGCCGGGGGCGGACAACAAGTCGGTGAAGGATTCGGAAGGGACGATTCAGCAGGACAAAGATACTGGGAAGAAGGTCGAAGACGCAGCCAAGGGAGGCGTTTACGGAACCCTGGGAGGAGCCACGGCTGGAAGTCTGGCCACGGGGACGCTGAACGGCGCGCGGGTCGGGGCGGGAGCTGGAGCTGCTGCGGGCATTGCGTGGGCTTTGCTGAAGCGCGGAAACGATGTGAAGCTGGACGTGGGAACTTCGATTGAGATGGAGATACAGCGTCCGGTTGCGGTGGATGCTACGCGGATTGCGATGGCTAAGGCGGGGCCGTAGGGTCTAGCGATGGCACGGGCTGAAGCCCCAAATGATGAGGAATGCTTTACGCGGCGCTGAAGCGCCGCTCTTCCACGGTACTTCACGCACTCGATAACAAAATCAAAAGCGGCTGGGAGGAGTGCCCGCTCTACACGGCCCGTCTCGCTGTGCTCGGCTGGACAGCCGAGGCGGCGGTCCCCACATAGTGTGTCGAAGGAACCTCACTTCAAATTAAAGAGGGCGTTTACGTGGGCGGTTACGGTTACCGTTTGCGGGGTGAATTCTTCCGTGGGAGCCGGGGCGGCTGGCGCTCTGTCTGCCATGGCTCGGGCCATGCGGGGGATTGGGATGCGCTGGTTTTCGAAAGTGTCGACGGAGGCGTAGGAAAGCTCGCCCACGGTGCGGCCGCTGGCGCGGGCGATGGCATCGGCGGAGTTGCGGACGCGGCGGTAGGCGTCTTCGACAGCTTTGTTTTTGGCTTCATCGATAGACTCGAGGGTGTAGTTCAGAGTTTGAGTTTCGCTGACCTTGGCGTCGGCTAGTTGCTGGGTGATGGGACCGATCTTAGAAAAATCTTTGAGCTTGAGGGTGACGTCGGTGGTGACGCGGTAGCCGATAATTTTTTGCTTTGGTTTGTACTCGTAGACCGGTTGGACGGAAAGGAATCCGATGTGAGCTGCTCTGGGTTCAACGCCGTTGTCGCGCAGGGCCTGGCGAACCTGCTCGGCTTGTTTCGCGAAGCATTTTCATAAGCGGCTTGAGATTTGTTGTCCTGCACCGAGATGTTGAACTGGAGGACGGCGGTGTCAGGAGCGGATTCACATTTGCCGTCCGCGCCGACATAGACGGAGTTGGGGAACGCGGTGAGGGCGGGATGCTCTTGCGCTAAGGATGCGCTCGCGAGGATGCAGAGCGCTAGGAGAGTTGACGCTAATTTCATGAGTGCCTCCGTGGTGAAGTTCTTTAATTGTAAGTCCCTCGGGGTGAAGCCCCATAGGCTTGGCTGCTCTGGACGCAGGCCTGAAGGCCCGCTCCACCCTCGTATCTGTCCCGGTATTGAAGCGCTGCGCGATTCAAGATCCTAATCTGTCCGCATCTGTCCGCGCCTGCTACTTGAACGCGGGGATGGCTGGATCTTGCAACGCTGGGGAATGGGAGAAGACGCAGAACGTAGGAACGCGTCAAGGGCAGCGGCGGCGCAGGCAGGTTGCGTAGGTCCTTCGCTTCGCTCAGGATGACAGAGCCAAGTTAGTTCCAACTTCTGAGAACTTGCTGATCAGCCTTTGGCGCTGGCGGAGTAGCTGAAAGGGTAACTTTGGGCGTTGATTTCGCGGCGGAGGTCTTCGAAGATGTCGTCCTGCATCTTGAGGAAGACCTCGACTACCTCGGGATCGAACTGGCGGCAGGCCCAGACCTTGATCTCTTTGCGAGCTTCGGCGAGAGTTCTGGCGGGGCGATAGGGGCGGTCGGAGATGATGGCGTCGAGGGTGTCGGCGACGGAAAAGATGCGCGCACCGAGGGGGATTTCCGTGCCCTTGAGACCGCGGGGATAGCCCGTACCGTCGAAGTGTTCCTGGTGGGAATAAACGATGTCGCAGGCTTCGGCCAGGAAGGGAATTTTCTTGAGCATCTGGTAGCCGTGATAGCAGTGCTCGCGCATGATGGTGCGCTCGTTGTCGTCGAGCTTGCCGGGCTTGCGAAGGATGTTGTCGGGGATGGCCATCTTGCCGATGTCATGCAGGAAAGCGCCGCGGGCGATGACGAGGATTTGTTCGCGGGGCACGCCCATGGCGCGGGCGATGGCGATGGTGAATGCGGTGACGCGGCGGGAGTGGCCTTCGGTTTCGGCGTCTTTTAGATCGAGCGCGTCGCCTAGCGCTTGCAGAGTGATGTCGTAGGAGCGCTCCAGATCGGCCATGGCGGCCTGAAGCTGGTCGGTGCGGGCTTCGACTAGAGATTCCAGGTTGGTTTGATAGTTGCGGTTTTCCGCTTTGAGGCGGCGATGTTCAAGAGCCCGGCCCACAGTGTTGAGTAGTTGTTCACGTTCGAACGGCTTGAGGAGATAGTCATGAGCGCCGTTGCGGATGGCGGCGAGAGCGACGGAAATGTCGTGGACGGCGGTGACCATCACGACCGGCATGTCGGGAAACTTTTCTTTGGTGCGTTCGAGCAGGCCGATGCCGTCGAGGTCGGCCATCATGAGGTCGGAGAGCATGAGTTCGAATACTTCGCCGGAATTGAGCAGGGCGAGGGCTTCCATGCCGGAACTGGCCTGCTTCCAGGAGTAGCCGGCGGCGGCCAGGATGGCGCAGACAATCTCGCGGATGGCCTCTTCGTCGTCGACTACCAGAATTCGGTCGGGCATAACCTTTGTAAGTATACTCGGCAAATCTAACCCTCGCCGACAGGTGCCGAAAGTAACCGTCGTGGTCCGGAAAGCGCATCGATAATGGGCCAGAGCGTGGTATTCAGAAGCAGGGCACTGTTACGCCCGAAATACAAGCCAGGGTAGCGGTGCAGTCTGATGAGAAAGCGAGCCAAACGCGCGATTTTTGCCTCGCAAGAATCCGCGACGCTTCGCGCGGCTCGCCCAGATCCTTCTTTGGGCAAAGAA
>CAVYVQ010000013.1:0-264721 GCA_963771895.1 uncultured Acidobacteriaceae bacterium
GTAAATTATCCTCATTTTATCCTTGACGAGAAAAGGATAATTTAAGTAAGATCATTCTATGCATTGGGAGCCCAAATACGAACGGCCCAACGTGGACAAGACGTTGAGCCGTCGCAAATCGGAGGTGACGATGCCACCGCCACCAATTTAACCCGCTGAATAAGCGCCCCGCTTCCTGCTGAAACAGGCGGCGGGCAATCCAAAGCGCGGAGTGACCCACGCCTCAGACCCAAACGTATTTTGGCTGGTTTCTCCGCAAAACGCAAGCGGAGAAACCACATGACCTGCACCAAATGCCAGCACGAATCCTGCAAGAAGTTTGGAACCTACGGGAAGCGCAAAGTACAGCGATGGCGCTGCAATTCTTGCGCTGCCACATTTAACGATCCGACCGCGCCCGCCTACGTTAGACCTAAGCACTCGACAGACCCCACGAAAATCGCACAGGCAATTCAGTTAATGCTGGAAGGCATGAGCATTCGCGCTATCAGCCGATGCACTGGTTTGTATAAGCAAACCGTCGTTGACTTGATGCTCACAGCATCGCAGAAGGCGAAGGCATTGCTCGATGCCAAAGTACAGAACATTGACCCCAGGTACGTTCAAATGGATGAGCTGTTCGGATTCGTCCACACTAAACAGCAAAACCTTGGAGATGATGATCCGAACGAATGGGGTACGGCCTTTTTGTGGCTTGCGATGGACAGTGAAACAAAGCTGATTATCAGCCATGTTGTAGGCTCTCGGAATGGCATCAACGCATTCCGTATCGCCGGCGATCTTCGGGCGCGAACGTTGGGACGGTATCAGATCACTACCGACTCGCTGCACGCCTACGTTAGCGCAATCAATGAATGGTACGGAAAGAACGTGGACTACGCGCAGCTTCACAAGATTTATGGGCGAATTGATATGTCGGTTCGCAGCGGAGATTGGTACGGCTCTGGCAAAGTGATTGGAGCGGTCCCACACGTCAAAATCGGAAAGCCGGACTTCACTCGCATTTCTACTTCGCATATCGAACGCGCCAATTTGACTGTGCGTATGCACCTTCGCAGACTGACTCGCCTGACGAACGCTTTCAGCAAGTCGCTCGACAATCACAAGGCAGCAATCACCCTCTACATCGCGTTCTACAATTTCTGCCGTCCGCATCAGACTCTCAAGGGTACTACTCCCGCGATGGAAGCGGGGCTAGCAGATCACGTTTGGTCAGTTCGTGAATTGCTACAATTTGAAACCAACTAACTCCGTCCCAAGTAATATCGGTTCGGTATCCTCTGATGGTTAAAACGTCACCAGCGGACAAGGCAGTCGCAGTCGGCGAGTCGTGGAGGCGAAGGTGAAATTGTCCGCTTTGTTCATTGTCCTGCTCGCTCAATCGGCATGGCCCCAAGTCGAGACCGGATCGGTTTTGTTTTTTGAGCGCCAGCAAAACGAATTGACCGTCGCGACTGACAGTCGTGTAACCGGGATGACCAGCGGAAGGCACGAGGATGCGCAGTGCAAGATTTCCGCATTCGGCCCTCAATTCGTTTTCTCTTCGGTTGGAATCGCTAGCAAGGGAGAAAATGGCAAGGTTATATGGGATGCTTTCGACATGGCGCGAAGAATATGGAGGAGTGAGGCCAAAACTGGTTCCACGAACACCCTTGTCGCGCGTGTGGCTGATAAGTGGACGATTAGAATGGTGAAGGCCCTCGCCGAGCCATCCACTATTCAGGCGGTTAGGAAAAGGACTCTCGATGGTGCTCTTGCCAGCGCAGTATTTGCTAATACAGCCAAGTCCGACCCCTTGGTGGTTGAGGAGGTGGAAATCGGATTCGATGTGCCTTTGTTCGACTCGACTCACAAGGTGCGCATTACGCATTCCAGCAAAATCGTGCTGGATGGCAGTTACGGATTCGGGGGTCATGGAGAAATTGCGGTGGAATTTCTCTATAGAACCAGCGAGCGGGGAAAGGATTTCTATAATCGGTTCACGGCTGAAAACTCTAGTAAGGATTCCAGTACGCAACGCGCGATATTGGCCCGCGAACTCGTTGAATTGAGCGTTCAACTTCACCCTAACAGAATCGAACTCGGTCTTCCAGCCGATGTATTGCAACTGAAGGGCGGGGGAACTGTGCAATGGCGATGGGTTAAGCAGAACTGTCCACAGAAGTAGAAGGAGTAGTGCAACGAGACCGTGGGTTGCATGAAATTTAGGCCTCATCATTTTGCGATCTTAGCCTCACCGGTAACGGTACAAAAGATTACTAAGGTGCGCCGCAAATGGGAGAAGGTCAGCAACACGCCCATTAGCCCACTACCGATACATCTAACAAAGCCTTAGCCGGCAAAGGATTGCGTCCTCCGGGGGGTCGGAGTAGTAACTCCTGCGTAAACCCGTTTCTTCAAAACCCGTCTTCCGATACAGCGCGCGCGCGCTTCGATTTGACTCGCGGACTTCGAGAAATATTTCCCTGCCCTTTTCAGCGCGTGCATGGGCAACGAGTTCGCCAAGCAGCCGCGCGCCCAAGCCGCAGCGGCGAGCCCCTCCCGAAACAACAATGTTCTCCAACTCCCACTCCGCGTCAACGCGCTGCGCCACCATGAATGCCAGAATTCCAGGCGGTTCGCCCTCATCTTCGATAACCCATGCAAGGCGCTCAGATTTCTGAGCGCTTCCCGTGACAAATAACGCCTGATATCGATTCCGCGACCAATGGGCGGCAGACGGGCTCTGGCGATCCAGATCCATCATGGCGGAAAGGTCGGCGGCTTGTGCCCGTCTGACACGCAAGGTGATTTTTCATCCTGAACAAGCGTTCTTTGCACAGTGAAGGATCCGGGCGAGCCGTGCGACGCTGCCTGCCCCGAGCAAGCGAAGCGCGCCGAGGGGTCGCGCTCTTTGCGACGGAACAATCGCGCGTTCGGCTCGCTTCCTTATCCAATTTTATCGAGCATCTCGGCGTCGGTGCGGCGAATGTAGTTCGCCTCCAATTGTTCAGGTGTCACCATCTCGCCGGATTGAATCTTGCGCCATCCCAACCGAGCAACCTCAGCGGCAGAGATCGGCGGCAGCGTTGAAACTGCCAATCCGGCCGCATCCGCCGTCTCGGCCAGAACGGAGTCCGGAGTCACCACCGTCCATCCTTTCGCCTGGGCAAAGAATTCGTTCCGGCTCGCGATATGCTCGCGCGGAACTTGGCCGGGCGTTGCCGGCATCTCATACTCCCCCAAGTAGACATCGCCACGCCCCGCATCCAGCACTGCCATGATCTTGCCCTGAACACCGCTGGTGAGAACGCACACTTCCAGCAGCGATACCGCGGCGATCGGCTTCTCCAACACCTCAGCCAGAGCCTTCACCGCCGCCAGGCCGATTCGCAGCCCCGTGAACGATCCCGGCCCGGAGGCCACAGCGAAAGCGCCGACGTCGTTCTTGATGAATCCGTTCGTGGCGAGCAAATCGGAAATCTGCGGAATAAGTTGTGCGGAAAACGTCCCGCCAACCAGGGGCGCAATCTCGATCACTTCGACATCGTCGCCGCCGCCGGACCGTTCCCCGGCTCGCGCCAAAGCGATGCTGCCCTTCCTGCCGGAAGTATCGATCGCGAGAAGAAGCATGAAGAACTCTATTCTTGCGCCAGTTCCAGCAGCACGCCGCCGGTGCTTGACGGATGCACAAAAACATATTTGTGCCCGCCCGCGCCAATCTTTATTTCCTCAGACACCAGCCGCACGCCGCCTTTCTTCAACCGCTCGACGGCCGCCAGCAAATCCGGAACCCGCAGGCAAACATGATGCAACCCTTCGCCACGCTTGGCGATGAACTTCGCGATCGTTGAATTTTCCGAAGTAGCTTCCAAGAGCTCCAACCGGCTTTCGCCCACCGGAACCATCACCAGCCGCACCTGCTCCTGCTCCACCGTTTGTTCGGGAGAAATGCTCAAGCCCAGCTTCTCGTAGATCGCTTTCGCCGCAGCCAGCGACTTCACCGCGATGCCGAGATGATCGATTTGCGCCTTGTGCGATTTACTCAATCAGTTTTTCCCGCCTTCGTCGCGATCTCCTCCACCAGCGTATAAGGATCGCGCTTGTGCCCGGCCACTTCAGCCGCCAGCCGCGCCAGGTTGCCGTCCTTGAGTTGCTTCCGCGCCTTCTCCAGCAGGGTGTCCCGCAGCATCTCGACCAACCGCTCCTGCCAGTTCTCGACGCTCCGGTTCAGCGCCAGATTTTCCTTCTCCATATACGCTTCATAATCCGAAATCGCGCCCGTGAGTTCTTCGATTCCAATTCCCTGACTGGCGACAGCCTTTACGATCGGCGGCGTCCAGCCATCGTGGCGCATGGCCAGCGATTGCAGCGCGCGAATTTCGCGCTCCACGTGCTCAGCCCCGTCGCGGTCGCTCTTGTTGATCACGAAGATGTCGGCAATCTCCATGATGCCGGCCTTGATCGTTTGCACATCGTCGCCCATGCCCGGGACCAATATCAGAATCGTCACATCAGCCAGCCGCACGATATCCACTTCATCCTGGCCCACGCCGACGGTCTCAATCATGATGAGGTCGCGCCCCGAAGCATCCAGCACCGTGGTCACATCAGCGGTTGTGCGCGCCAGTCCGCCGAGGGATCCGCGCGTCGCCATGCTGCGAATATAAATCCCGGGATCAGAGAAATGTTCCTGCATGCGGATGCGGTCGCCCAGAATCGCCCCACCAGTGTAAGGACTGGTCGGGTCGACAGCGATGATGCCCACAGAGCGATTGCGCTTGCGATAGAAGCGGACAAGCTGATCGACCAGCGTGCTCTTCCCCGCCCCCGGCGGCCCCGTCAGCCCAAGCACTCGCGCCTTCCCGCTGTGCGGAAACAACGCTTTCAGCAGCTCAGACCATCCCGGCACGCGGTTCTCCACGGTCGAAATAGCGCGAGCCAGCGCGCGAACGTCGCCGGAGCGAAGCTGCTTAATCCAAGTTTGGATGTCGGGGTTCAAACGACCAGTGTAAAGCAGCGGACGAAGAAGAAGAAATTCAATCAGACTGGTAGTCGGTCTGTTGCTGGATGGCCGATGATCCGGAAATCAACCGTGCGGGAAGCGGCTCTAATGTTGCCACCGATCTGAACAAGACGGTTGAGGGGGAGGAAAATCCTTTGAGCCAGCAATCGATTTTTTCGATTCTTTTGCAGTACTCCTGCGCACCACAAATCAAATCCTGGTTTCCCATTTCGAAACCCCCACCGCCCAATGGTGCCGGCAGATGGGACCAATTGCGGAGGTGTTCGTTGCCAGTTGTGCGGCACACTCAAACAGAATCCGCTGCCGGAGTCTTCTATGCAGCGATGTAACGAGGAAAGTCAAGGCTGGTGCGCAAACCGAACACTCATAAGGTCTGGTTCACGGCATTCCTGATGATCATTTTCGTGACTGGATGCGGCGATCCCGATCATTTCAGGAACCCAGATCTGACCCCGCCTACCGTGATTTCCGTCGCCCCGCCTACTGGTGCCCTCGGGGCATGCCCCAACACCGTGGTTACCGCTACATTCAGTAAGACCATGAACGTTGCCAGCATCAACACCTCCACCTTCACCGTCGCTCCGGGCGTCACCGGAACCATCACCCACGATGCCTCCAACACCATCTTTACCTTCACTCCCTCCAGCCCTCTGGCCGTCGGCACCCTCTACTCCGCCACCATCACCACCGGAGCCAAAGATCTGTTCGGCAATGCCCTCGCCAGCAATTTCGTTTGGACCTTCACCACCGCCGCCAACGGATGCAACCCAGCCCCAGTGGTGATCTCCGTCACCCCGCCCAACGCCTCCACCGGCGTCTGTCCCAACACGATCGTCACCGCCACCTTCAGCGAGGCCATGAACGTTGCCAGCATCAATGCCGCCACCTTCACCGTTACTCCGGGCGTCACCGGAACCATCACCCACGATGCCTCCAACACTATCTTCACCTTCACTCCCTCCAGCCCTCTGGCCATCAGCACTCTCTACTCCGCCACCATCACCACCGGAGCCAAAGATCTGTTCGGCAATGCCCTCGCCAGCAATTTCATTTGGACCTTCACCACCGCCGCCAACGGATGCAACCCGCCCCCCACCATACTCTCCGTCACCCCGCCCAACGCCTCCACCGGCGTCTGTTCCAACGCCGTCGTCACCGCCACCTTCAGCGAGGCCATGAACGTTGCCACCATCAACACCTCCACCTTCACCGTCGCTCCCGGCGTCACGGGAACCGTCACCCACGATGCCTCCAACACTATCTTCACCTTCACTCCCTCCAGCCCTCTGGCCGTCGGCACCCTCTACTCCGCCACCATCACCACCGGAGCCAAAGATCTGTTCGGCAATGCCCTCGCCAGCAATTTCATTTGGACCTTCACCACCGCCGCCAACGGATGCAACCCAGCTCCAGTGGTGATCTCCGTCACCCCCCCAATGCCTCCACCGGCGTCTGTCCCAACACGTCGTCACCGCCACCTTCAGCGAGGCCATGAACGTTGCCAGCATCAACGCCGCCACCTTCACCGTTACTCCCGGCGTCACCGGAACCATCACCCACGATGCCTCCAACACTATCTTCACCTTCACTCCCTCCAGCCCTCTGGCCATCAGCACCCTCTACTCCGCCACCATCACTACCGGAGCCAAAGATCTGTTCGGCAATGCCCTCGCCAGCAATTTCATTTGGACCTTCACCACCGCCGCCAACGGATGCAACCCGCCCCCCACCGTCGTCTCCGTCACCCCGCCCAACGCCTCCACCGGCGTCTGTTCCAACGCCGTCGTCACCGCCACCTTCAGCGAGGCCATGAACGTTGCCACCATCAACACCTCCACCTTCACCGTCGCTCCCGGCGTCACGGGAACCGTCACCCACGATGCCTCCAACACTATCTTCACCTTCACTCCCTCCAGCCCTCTGGCCGTCGGCACCCTCTACTCCGCCACCATCACCACCGGAGCCAAAGATCTGTTCGGCAATGCCCTCGCCAGCAATTTCGTTTGGACCTTCACCACCGCCGCCAACGGATGCAACCCGCCCCCCACGTCGTCTCCGTCACCCCCCCCAACGCCTCCACCGGCGTCTGTTCCAACGCCGTCGTCACCGCCACCTTCAGCGAGGCCATGAACGTTGCCAGCATCAACGCCGCCACCTTCACCGTTACTCCCGGCGTCACCGGAACCATCACCCACGATGCCTCCAACACTATCTTCACCTTCACTCCCTCCAGCCCTCTGGCCATCAGCACCCTCTACTCCGCCACCATCACCACCGGAGCCAAAGATCTGTTCGGCAATGCCCTCGCCAGCAATTTCGTTTGGACCTTCACCACCGCCGCCAACGGATGCAACCCGCCCCCCACCGTCGTCTCCGTCACCCCGCCCAACGCTGCCACCGGCGTCTGTCCCAACATGATCGTCACCGCCACCTTCAGCGAGGCCATGAATCCCTCATCAATCGATGGCAGCACCTTCACGTTAACCGGACCGGGCGCCGCACCGGTGGCGGGACAAGTTACCTACGATGCGTCAAGCGACACCGCGATTTTTACTCCGACCAGCAGTCTCACACTCAGTACCTTGTATACCGCGACGATCACAACCGGTGCTCAGGACATGTTTGGCAACGCTCTAGCCGCCGATTTTGTATGGATCGTCAGCACGGGCGCAAACCCGTGTCAGCCGCCGGCCCCGCCTATTTCCGTGACTCCTCCCAACGGCTCCGCCGGAGTATGTCCCAACATAGTAGTTGCCGCCACTTTCCCGCAGGCGATGGACCCTGCAACGATCAATGCAACCACCTTTACGGTCGCTCCGGGCGTAGCGGGAACCATCACCCACGATGCCTCCAACACTATCTTTACCTTCACTCCGTCCAGCAATCTCGCGCTGAGCACCCTATACATGGTCACGATTACCACTGGTGCCAAGGACCCGTTTGGCAATGCCATGGCCAGCAATTTTGTATGGAGCTTCACCACGGGTACCACGTCATGTGCGCCTCCACCGCCGCCCACATTGGTTTCCGTAGCCCCCGCTGCGGCTGCGGTCGGGGTATGTCCCAACACCGTGATAACTGCCACATTCAGTGAAGCGATGGACCCTGCAACCATCAACAATACGACCTTTACTGTAGTACCCGGGGTAAGCGGGACAGTCGCGTTGGACGGAACGGGCCGGATCGCCACACTCACCCCATCCGGCAATCTCGCACTGAGCACAACTTACACTGCCACGATCACCACTGGCGTCCAGGACCTGTTTGGCAACCCGCTCGCCAGTGACTTTGTATGGAGCTTCACCACTGCAATGCTGGCGTGTCAGGCGCCCGTGCCGATGGGGTCGGCCGCGAATTTCGAAATCCTGGGTGCCTCCACCGTAACCAACACCGGCCCGACCATCATTAGCGGTGGGGATTTGGGGCTTAGCCCAGGCTCCTCGGTGACCGGATTTCCGCCGGGAACACTCACTCCGCCTGCGGTCATGCACGTGACCGATCCGGTCGCAGCGCAGGGCCGACTCGATTTGAGCATCGCATACGACTACGCCGCCGGACTAACAGGAGCTGCACTCCTGCCCGGAGATATGAGCGGCCTGACTTTTACCCCGGGCTTGTACAAGACCTCAACCACCGTCATGCTCTCGGGAGGAAACGTCACTCTCGACGCTCAGGGTAACGCGAACGCTGTTTTCATCTTCCAGATAGGGTCCACACTCACGACCATAACAAGTACGCAGGTCGTTCTGGCCGGCGGCGCTCAGGCTAAGAATATTTTTTGGCAGGTTGGCAGCTCAGCGACCTTGGGAACGAACTCTATATTCAAGGGAAACATTCTGGCGCTGACCTCAATCACAATCACCACAGGCGTGAATTTGGAAGGCAGGGCGCTGGCGCAGAACGGCGCGGTCACTTTGGACAGCAATATGATTACAGCCCCGTGAACTTGCGTGGCTCCATGGGCGCGCCAACAATTACAAGGACGCGATTCTGGCCGGATAACGGGTTAACCCGGAAACTGATCCACGACCTAAAGCCGTCAGTCCTTTAGCAACTGCCGCGCAATCACCAGCCGCTGAATCTCGCTGGTCCCTTCGCCGATCGTGCAAAGCTTCACGTCGCGGTAATACTTCTCAGCAGGATAGTCTTTGATAAACCCGTATCCGCCATGAATCTGCACACCCTCATTGGCGCACCTCACGGCGACTTCGCTGGCATAGAGCTTTGCCATCGAGGATTCCAGCATTGTCTTCATGCCGGCGTCTTTCATCGACGCCGCGCGCATTGTGAGCAACCGGGCCGCGTCAATCTCCGTGGCCATGTCAGCCAGCTTCCACTGGATCGCCTGAAATTCTCCAATCGCTTTTCCGAATTGCTTGCGCTCCTTGGAATAATTCAGAGCGGCCTCGTAAGCGCCCTGCGCCATGCCCAGCGATAAAGCGGCAATCGAGATGCGGCCGCCGTCGAGCACGCGCATCGCGTCGATGAAGCCGTCGCCTTCCTTGCCCAGCAGATTCTCCGCCGGAATCGCGCAATCTTCAAAGATCATCTCGGCAGTGTCGCTCGCCCGCAGCCCGAGTTTGTTCTCTTTCTTGCCGGGACGGAACCCCTTGGTATCTTTCTCGACGATGAAGGCGGAAAGCCCATGCGTTTTGGCGGCGCGGTCGGTTACAGCAATTACCACCATCGCGTCGGCGTAGTGGCCGTTGGTGCAGAAAGTTTTCGTGCCATTCAGAACCCAGTTATTGCCGCGGCGCTTCGCGGTCATGCGGGCGCTGCCCGCGTCTGATCCTGAAGAAGGCTCGGTCAACCCCCATGCGCCGATGAATTCGCCGGTAGCCAGCTTGCTGACGTATTTCTTTCTCTGCGCGTCGTCGCCGGCGAGGAAGATGTGATTAGAACAAAGCGACGTATGCGCAGCCAGAATGATGCCCACCGAACCGTCCACCCGCGACAACTCTTCGATAGCGATCACGTATTCCACGTAGCCCATGCCGGCGCCCGCGTACTCGGTGGGGAAAACCATTCCCAACAATCCGAGCTTGCCCAGTTCCTTGACGGTCGCCAAAGGAAACTCACATGCCTCGTCCCACTTCATCACGTTCGGCAAGATCTCGCGCTCGGCAAACTCGCGGACGGTTTTCTTCAGCTGCTGCTGCTCGTCACTCAATTGAAAATCCAAGATTCCTCCACCCGCTTTGATTTGACCTTCGATTAGAACATAGCCGCGGAAGAGGACAAAGTTACCTCGGGCAGTGAAAAAGGAAAGTGCGGCGAGCCACATCATCATTGGAGATTTTGCACATCGAAGCCCTCACTTCAACCGACCGGATGGTTTGCCGATAATTTCACCCTGCCGACTTCTCGACGCCGCAAAAAAAATCAGAGAGCGATTTCATTCACCAGAATAAATCTCTCGAACACCTCGTTCGAAAGCAACCGTCCGCGCGCCGTCAACCCAACGAAGTCTGCGCGCTGTTCCATCAACCCGCTCTCGACTAACTCTGCAATTGCCGCCCGCGCTCCTTCGATCGCTTCCTCGCTGAAACTTGCGGCGAGTTCCCGCAGGTTGACGCCCCTCGTCATCCGCAACCCAAGAAAAAAACTCTCCTCCAAAGCCGCGCGCTGCGAGACCGGAGTCCGCACCGAAGCTGTCCCGCCGCCCATGTACCGCTCCAGGGAATCCGCTGCCGCGAACCTCACCGAAGCGATGTCCGGCGTAGCGGAAGCCAGCATCGAGTGCGAGTCCACGCCAAAACCGAAGTAGGGCTGCCGCCTCCAATACTTCAAGTTGTGCCGCGACTCGAAACCCTCACCCCCGAAGTTAGAAATCTCGTACTGAACAATTGCCGCCGATTGCAGCCGCTCGCAGGCCTCAAGATAAAAATCCGCCATCGCTTCTTCATCCGGAACAAAGTGGGCGTGATAGCGCGTCCCCCCTGCTAAGAGCTCGCGTCCGAGACGCGAATCTTCATCCACCTCGAGCATGTAGACGCTCACATGCCCAACGCCGACAGCGACAGTTTCCGCCAGAGAGAATTCCCAACTCTCTGCGGATTGGTACGGCAAGCCAGCAATGAGATCGATGTTGATGTTAGTAATTCCCGCGGCCCGCAACCGGGCAACATCCTCCAGCACAGTCGCACGCTTGTGCATGCGTCCAACCGCCGCCGCTTCCTGATCCACAAAGGACTGCACGCCAAGACTCACACGGTTCACTCCACAGCGCACCAGACTCTCGAGCACCGCAGGAGTCAACGTCCCTGGAGCGCATTCGACGGTAACTTCTGCTGAAGGCTCAACGTCGAACTGCCGCCGCACCGTCGCGAAGATTCGCTCCAACTGACCGGCCTCGAGCACGGTCGGAGTTCCGCCGCCCAGATAGATGGAATCCACCGTGCTCTCCATTTGCGCGCCCATCTCCGCCGCGAGCTGCGGAGCGTTCTCAACGTCGGCGCAAGCCCGATCCACATAGCGCTCGAAGACCGCCCGCGAAAATATGTCGGATGCAAAGTTGCAGTAGCTGCACTTGGTGCGGCAGAAGGGCACCGAGATGTAAACGCCGAGCGGCATGCAGAACTATTATCCCACTGCGCAACCCACAAACCTTTTCCATCTTCCGGCCTGCATCCGCCATCCATATGAGGTAACCTGATTGAGGTACCCTGTTGGCAGCGCCGCCGGCGCCGCCTTACCACCCGGTCGCAAGAATCCGATGGCTCAGGAAGAAGAGGTATTAGGCAAAGCCTATGACAGCCGCCTCATGGCGCGGCTATTGAAATATCTGCGTCCCTATCGCTGGCAGGTAGCAATCGCGCTGGCTTCAATTCTTCTGAAATCGTTCGCCGACGTACTCGGTCCATATCTCACCAAGGTGGCGATTGATCGTTACCTCGCCCCCAAAGGGGCGGCTACCGCGACGTCTTCCGGCATCTGGAGCTGGCTCAGCCAGAACGCCATTACCGGCATCGCGCAGATCGCGGCCATCTACGTCGGACTGCTGGTCTTCAGCTTCCTGCTCGAGTTCCTGCAAACCTACTACATGCAGTGGACCGGCCAGAAAGTGATGTTCGACCTACGCCGCCAGATCTTCCGCCACCTGCAGCGCCTGCACGTCGCCTTCTTCGACAAGAACCCGGTCGGCCGCCTGGTAACGCGCGTCACCACCGACGTGGACGCCTTGAACGAGATGTTCACCTCCGGCGTAGTATCCATCTTCGAAGATCTCTTCGTGCTCGCGGGCATCCTCGGCGTCATGTTGTGCATGAACTGGAAGCTGGCGCTGATCACCTTCGCCGTGCTTCCCTTCATTGTGGTGGCGACCAAGATTTTTCGCGACCGGGTACGCGATTCCTACCGCCGCATCCGCGTCGCCATCGCCCGCATCAACTCCTATCTGCAAGAGCACATCAGCGGCATGGTCGTGCTGCAGCTCTTCAATCGCGAGCGCAAAGCTTACAACCGCTTCTCGGAAATCAATCGCAGCCACATGGACGCCTACAAAGACGCGATCCTCGCATACTCGCTTTACTACCCCGCGATCGACATTCTCTCCTCGATCGCGATTGCCTGCGTGATCTGGTTCGGCGGCGCCGGCGTGATGCGAAACATTTCCGTGACCAGTGTCGCCGTCAGCTTTAATTGGAAGACGCTGCTCGCATTCCGCCTGGTGCGCGGAGCAGCAGAGATCGGCGTGCTGGTCGCCTTCATCCAGTACGCTCTGCGCTTCTTCCGCCCGATCATGGATTTCAGCGAAAAATACAACATCCTGCAATCGGCCATGGCCGCCAGCGAACGCATCTTCAAGTTGCTCGACACGCCCGTGCAGGTAGTTTCGCCAGCCGTGACCAAGCGCCCTGAAGGCCCTGGCCGCATAGAATTCGATCAAGTCTGGTTCGCCTACCGCGAGGCGGCGGAGAGTAATGCAGTGAGTAGTGATCTGACCCCAGACTGGGTCCTCCGCAATGTAACCTTCGCCATCGAGCCCGGAGAAACGGTCGCCATAGTAGGCCACACCGGAGCCGGCAAGACCACGCTGATCTCTCTTCTGCTGCGTTTTTACGATGTCCAAAAAGGAGCAGTCAGAATCGACGGCGTAGACGTGAAAGACATGGACCTAGCTGACCTGCGCAGCCGCTTCGGCGTAGTCCTGCAGGATCCGTTCCTGTTCAGCGGCACCATCGGCGGAAACATTCGCCTGGGTACGAAGCGCATTCAGGACGCAGACGTCGAACAGGCCGCCGAAGACGTGAACCTCGCCGACTTCATTCGCGCCCTGCCCAAAGGCTTCGACGAAGAAGTCCGCGAACGCGGCTCCACGCTTTCCACCGGCCAGAAGCAGCTGATCTCATTCGCGCGCGCCCTGGCCCACGAACCTAAAATCCTGATTCTCGATGAAGCCACTTCCAGTGTCGATACCGAAACCGAATTCCGCGTGCGCGACGCCCTCAACCGCATGGTCGAGGGACGCACCTCCCTGATCATCGCCCACCGGCTTTCCACCGTGCAGCGCGCCGACAAGATCATCGTTATGCACAAAGGCCAGGTCCGCGAAATGGGCACGCACCAGCAACTGCTGGCCCAGCGCGGCATCTACTTCAAGCTCTACCAGCTACAGTACAAAGATCAGGAAATCAACGCGGGGCCCGCTCCCGCGCATGCGGACGGCTTCACGGAGCCGGAAGTCACCGCCCGCGCGGACGACTAAGTCTTACAATGCTCTCTTGCGAATCCTGATCTCAGCCGGCGAAGCCTCGGGAGAAATGTACGGCGCGCAGCTCATCGAAGCTCTGTATCGCCGCGATCCGCAGCTAGAATTCTTCGGTGCAGGCGGAGACCGCATGCGCGCCGCCGGCTGCGACACTGTGGTCGACGCGAAAGATCTCTCCGTCGTCGGCATCACCGAAATCCTCAGCCATCTGCCAAAGATCTACAGCCTGTACCGGCATCTGATCAAAGAAGCCGACAAGCGCAAGCCAGACCTGGCCATCGTGATCGACTCGCCTGCCTTCAACTGGCGCGTAGCGCGGCAGATGAAAAAGCGCGGCATTCCCGTGGCCTACTACGTTGCACCGCAGTTCTGGGCGTGGCGTCAGGAACGCGTTCGCCTCATTCGCGACTACGTCGACAAAGCGCTGGTGATTTTTCCCTTTGAAGAAAAGTTCTATTGCGACCGTGGAGTCGATGCGACATTCGTCGGCCATCCTCTAGCCGATTTGCCGCACCCGGCAGTCGCCCGCAACGACTATGCCGCACAATTTCATCTCGATCCCGCAAAACATTGGATCACGCTGATGCCCGGCAGCCGCGTCAAAGAAGTGCGCATGAACCTGCCCACAGTCCTGGAAGCGGCCGCACAGCTTGGCCCCGATTACGAATTTCTACTCCCGGTCGCGCCCACACTCGACCGCACTTTCCTGCAAAGCCTCATCCACCAAACCATCACGCTCGTCCCTGAATCCCTACCCGCACTCTGGCACTCCCGCGCCGGCATCATCGCCAGCGGCACGGCGACTGTCGAAGCAGCAATGATGCGCACTCCGTTCGTGATGGTCTACCGCGTCTCTCCGCTCACGTACATGCTGGGCAAGCCGCGAGTCAAAGTCCCGCGCTTCGCCATGGTCAACCTGATCGCCGGGGAGCAAGTCGTACCCGAACTTGTGCAGCAGGACTTTACGGCGCAAAATGTGGTTGCCCGTTTACAGGAAATTCTCCCCGATGGCGCTGCGCGCAGCCGCATGCTGGAAGGCCTGACCCAGGTAAAAGCCCGGCTCCTCCCACCGCAAAGTGCCGCTGCTGGCCTAACCCCACATCCGGCGGACCGCGCTGCCGAATTTATTTTGTCCGTCGGCCAACGCTAACCGGCCAATCGTTCATCGGAGAATCGAGAACATCAACAGCTGACCTTAGCCTAGGGTCTCGCATCGGACATACTTACGATAAGAAATCATGTAACTTGGTAAAAGAGATGGTTTGGATAAGCTCTGTGAACAACAACTAGTCTTGGTATGGACAAGGATTAGCTTTGACGGGAATAACCCCGCGCTTCAACGGCGCAAACAGAAATCTGCGGTATCTGCTTCGCGCCGCCAAGTGGGTCGTCGTACTATGGATATCAGTCGTTAGCGTATCGAACAGCGCCATCTTCGCTCAATCCCAACCGGCCCCATCGCAGCAACCCCCAGTAACTGGCCCACCGGAAACCTCAACTCCAGCCCAGCAGGCGGCGCCTGCTCCTGCACAGTCGGGAAGCATTAGCGGCACCGTCGTCGATCAGGATGGAGCAGTGATCGCCAATGTGAACATAACCCTGGCGCAATCAGGCGCGGCCTCGACCGGCGCGATTTCAACCGGGGCCTCAACCGGGGAAAACTCAAACCGAGAAACGCATTCCGATGGCGAAGGACACTTCGCTTTTGCCGACGTCTCCCCCGGAGCGTACCAACTCTCTTTTGCAGCCTCCGGTTTCGCGCCCCTGGAGCAGTCTGGAGTTCTTCACCCTGGCGAAGACAACGTTCTTCCCCAGGCCACACTTGCTGTTGCCCCAAGCACCGTAGATGTTGAGGTCGTGCTGCCGCGAGAGCAGGTGGCGGAAGATGAGATTAGGGTGGAGGAGAAGCAGCGGCTGCTGGGAGTCTTTCCGAATTTCTATGTCAGCTACGTTCCCAATGCAGTTCCGCTCACGGCGAAACAAAAGTTTGAGCTTGCCTGGAAGACGATCATCGATCCAGTCTCATTCGGAATCATCGGCGCCGTTGCTGGCATTGAACAGGCCGACAATGCCTTCAGCGGATACGGACAGGGTGCTCAAGGCTATGCGAAACGCTACGGCGCTGCCTACGCTGACTTCGTCTCGGGAACGTTTATTGGCAGCGCGATACTGCCATCCCTGCTGAAGCAAGACCCGCGCTATTTTTATAAGGGAACCGGCAGCCGCAAGTCGAGGTTCCTGTATGCCGTCGCAAATTCAGTCATCTGTAAGGGCGACAACGGGCGCTGGCAGCCGAACTACTCATTCATTGTCGGAGACCTGGCTGCCGGCGGCATTTCCAATCTGTACTATCCTGCCCAGAATCGCAATGGGGCAGCGCTAACCTTTGAGAATGCAGCCATAGCAGTTGGCGCTGGCGCAATGGGCAATGTCATTCAGGAGTTTTTCCTCCGCAAGCTAACGTCCCACGTTCCCTCGCAAAACGCAGGCAAACCGTAGAACCTGGCATCGCCAGCCAGCCACACCAAAGATGGAATGGAATTCGCCCCCAGGCCCGCAAGCCGGAGACCGGCGGCCGAAAGCCGGAAGCCGCCCATCTTGTGCTCCCAGCATCTTTTAGGTGAGAATCTTCATCATAGGGAATGGCTGGCCGTTTCCTGGAGACTCTCATTAATGCAGAATCGCCCCCGGCGCGCTCGCAGCGTCCTGTCGAGTTCCCTCACCCTGCTGCTATTGGCTTTGGTCGCGATCCCCTCGCGGGCCGCCGAGAAGACCCACTTGCGCGTCGAGGACTACCAGATCGAGGTCGAACTCACGCCTCATCTTCATCAGATTTCGGGCCGGGCCAGGGTCAAGTTCACCGCCCTTCAGGATCTGACCGTCGCCGTCTTCGAACTCCACAACGACTTGCGCGTCACCCGCGTCCTCGATGACAAAAACCAGCCGCTCTCGGCCGAGCGCGTCACCCAGGATTCCACGGTTCGCGTCTCTCTGCCCGCCGGCCTCTCCAAGGGCGCTTCCACTACGCTCACATTCGAATACGAAGGCCAGCTCGAGACCGCCGACGACAGCCCGGTTCCCGGCCTCAAACTCGCCTACGTCGGCGACGATACTAGCTATCTGCTCTACGCCGGACGCTGGTTCCCCGTAAGCGGCTACGGGCTAAACCGCTTCACTTCGACTATCAGCGTCACCGTCCCGGCCCATATGCTGGTGATCGGCAGCGGAAAGTCCACGGTCACCGATAATCCGCCCTCGAAGAAACCCAACACCAATGGTCTTCCTACCAAGACATTCACGTTCGTCGATGCAAAGCCGAGCTTCCCCGGCACCATCGTCGCCGGCATCTTTCAGGAATATAAAAGCGACGAAGCCGGAATGGACCTGCACGTCTACTTCAAGCCCGCTCATCAAGCACTGGCTCCCGAATACACCACTACTTCAGTCCAGGAATTCACGTACTACATCACGCTTTACGGGACTCCCTTGTCGCAGAAGCTCAATGTCGTGGAGCTGCCGGGCGACACCGTCCCCTACGCGTGGGCTCCGGAAATCGCTGGTCTGGCCAGCCCGTCGATCACCGAGAAAACCAACTACCGCTTGCTTGCCAATGCCATCGCGCATCAATGGTGGGGAGTTTCCGTAAGTCCGGCCACAAAGGACGATTGGTGGCTGGTCGACGGATTCTCCCGTTATTCCGAAGCCATGTACGTGGAGAATGCTGCCGGCGCGGCAGGCCTTGAAGAGGCCGTTAAGGATATGTCGGTGGGTGCGCTCGCCTACGACACGGTTCCACTCTCCAGCGCCAGCAAGCTCGATCCCTTCTCCACCGAATTTCAGTCGCTCGTCACCGACAAAGGCGCGATGATCCTGCACATGCTGCGCTGGGTGCTGGGCGAGGACAAATATCTCAAGACCATGCGAGAGTTCTCCGAAACCTACTCAGGCAAATCGGTCAGCATGGATGACTTCCGCGCCATCGCCGAGAAATATTACGGCGAGCAACTCACCTGGTTCTTTTCCCAGTGGCTCGATTCCACAGGCGCTCCAGAATTTAAAGTCAAGTACTCTGTCTATCGTCTGGGAGGAACCCCGGCTACGGTCAAGTCGTCCAAGGACAAAGATAAAGACAAAGACGCCAGACCTCCGGGCTTCCGCGTCACCGGCGAGATTTCCCAAGATCTCGACCTGTTCCGCATGCCTGTCGACCTGCGCATCGACACGGACGGCAAAACGGAAGACAAGAAACTCGAAGTGGTGGGTACCAACTCGCCCTTCGCCATCGAGACCTTCGGACGCCCGCGGCGCATCGCCGTCGACCCCGACCATCACGTCCTCACTAATTCTTCCGACGTGAAGCTCCGTTCTTCCATTCTCCGCGGCATGGCGATGCAGCAGCAGGGCGATCTCTCCGGCGCACTCGCCGAGTACAACAAAGCGCTCGACCTCAACAAGAACAGCTCACTCGCCCATTACCGCATCGCGGAAATCTTTTTCCTGCAGAAAAACTACCAGTCCTCGGCCAACTCCTACCGCGCTGCCATCAACGGCAACGGGGAACCCCGCTGGACCGAAGTCTGGAGCCACGTCCAGCTAGGCAAGATCTTCGACGTGACCGGCCAGCGCGAGCGCGCCATCAACGAATACCGGCAAGCCATCCAGACCAACGACGACACCTTCGCCGCCCTCGAAGAGGCCCGCAAATATTTGGCCAAGGCCTTCGAGCGGCCTAAGAACTAAGGAGTAGACAGGGTGGAGCAGACCTTCAGGCCTGCGTCTGAAACAACTACCTGGCCTTCACCTCCTGACGTTCCTGTACTTCCGTCGGGAAGATAATCAAACCCCTAACAAGTTAGGAAAGAAGATCGCGTCAGCCGCTCCTTGCGCCGGTTCCCAAAGCTTTGGACTTCTTCTCCCGCGCCGGGCCGAATTCCAGAACCTCACACTGCAAGACCCCGCGGGATTGAACGTCGACAACAGCCCCTGAGGAGCCTCGCATGCCCCCGAGCGGACGCCTAATGTGCGGAATGACCTCCTGAACCCGGCCATAAGCCTCCGCAAAATCGAAATGCACCTTCTGCAGCGCGTCTTTCTGCGGCGCCTCCAGTTTTGAACCCTCCACTCGCGGATCATCCTCCACCGCCCCAATCCTGCCTCGCATTCGCCGAATGCGCGTTACGGCCCGGTCAACCACACGCACAAACTCGGCCCCGCCGTCGTCCTTGCGTCCCTCCCGCAAGCTCCGCCGCGCCTCCTCGACGGAAAACCAGGTGCGGTCTCGCTTGAGCTCCTGCGGAGGACTGAGCCGTAACACTTCGCAGAGATAAGCGTTGACGGAAACTAGTTTTTCGTCAGACCTCGAAACACGACTCTCCCCATCGCCCCGCCTGCGGCGATACCTCGCGAACGAGGCTTCCTCGATCCGGCCATGAACTCCCGCTTCCTCAAACGCCTCCAGCGCCGCCGCCTGCGCGTGAGTCAGTCCCGCTTCCGCGCTGCCCTTGGGAAAAGTCCAGCGCCCGCCGCCGCGTGTGCGAACCAGCAGGAACTCGATAGCGCCGCTGTGGACCCTGTAGCAAACCGCCGCGACCTGCTCGCACGCGCACAATTTGCGAAGCTGCGCCAGTCGAACAAACCGTTCCGAAGCTCGACCTTTCCTGGACTTGAGGCTCATCACATCAGAGTGCCCGACGCCCGCACCCCTGCCAAGAGCAAATCATGGTTCCAGATCGCGAAAGTTCCCAGGAATGCCCATGTGGAGACAACCGCCTCGGCTGTCCCGCCAAGCGAGGCGGCCCGTTCACAGAGGCCAGCAAACCGGGGCATTACCAGAAGCGTAACCACCTTGATTTCCACCAACTCTAAAGTGATATCCGGTCGGCAGTGATCCCGTCGTTCCAGGAACTTCTAAATAGAATCGGCAATCGACTTGTTCCGTTTGATATCGCCGCTGCAGAGGCGGCAGCCGACCTCATGGCGTCCCGGCGGCACAAGAGAGGCCGTCCTAGCGACCTGCGAAATACGATGATCGAGGGTATTGTGGTCGCCCAACACGCCGCTCTGGCCACACGCAATACCACCCACTTTGAGGACATCCTCTCGCCGCTCGTCAATCCCTGGGTTGCCTGACCATTGGATTAGCGTCTCCGATCCGCCTGCCATTCTCCCCAGAATCTTCCTGCATACTTGCATCCCGCCGTGCGTTGAAGACAATATTTACCTTTCATCAACCCGACCCGGGGGATAGTTCTTGGAGAACATCTATTGCCTGCGCTGCAATCGCGAACTCGAACCCGGCCACAAATCCGTCGCCCTCTACATGTTCGCGCAAACCGTAGGAATCAAACCGCGCCAGAAGTCCACAGCGCATCGCATTTCGTTCTGCCCGCAATGCTCAGTCTCCCTGGCCATGGGACCGCCGCCCGAAGGCGCTCTCAACATGGCCGCATGGGATATGATCCGCGACCTCGTCGGCTCCGACCCCGCCCTGAATCAGGCTGCCTGGGAAAGCCTGAGCGGAGTCTTAGGCTTGCTGCCCGCAACCGGCACTGAAGGCGCACCCCGGTCAGCCCAAGCCGCAGGATATTTCGAGTTCTAACGCCCCAAAGCATTTTCTCCTCCGATCACAACGCAGATCAATCGAACCGTCCCAATGGTCATCTTCAGCTAACCTTTCTCGCCCTTCCGTGGTCTAAGAAGTAAGCACAGCAGGGAACTTCACAAGGCCCGGCTGCGTATTACCAATCAGATGTTTGAACGGGAACGGCTGGGCGGGATTGAGACCCCTCGCCCGAACGTCCCCCGGGACCCCCACGCACCTCCCCGGAGGCGTGGGGGTGCGTCTTATGCGAATACTCCTCGACATCGTCCGGCAATCGCTCTCCACGCTGTGGGCGCACAAGCTGCGCTCCTTCCTCTCCATGTTCGGAATCGCCTGGGGCGTAGGTTCGCTGCTGCTTCTGGTAGGTCTGGGAGAAGGCTTCCGCAGCGGTCAGGAAAAACAGCTCCGCACGCTGGGTCAAAACATAATGTTCATGTTTCCCGGACGCATCCCCGCAGTCGAGGGCAGCACACAATCCGGCCAAACTTATTACTTCACCTATGCCGACTATTCCGCCGTTCGCCAGCAGGCGAGGTTTGTCGGTGCTCTGTCGCCGGTGTTGAATCGTGAAGACATTCGCGCCGTCAGCGATTACGGCTCAACCAACGGCCAGGTCTTCGGCGTAGCCTCCGATTACAACCAGATTCGCAACGTTCCCATCAGCCCCGGCCGCTGGTTTAACGAGGAAGACAACACCGAGCGCCGCCGCGTCGCCGTCGTGGGATGGGAAATGCTGAAGAACATGTTCCCCGGACTCCCCGCCGTGGGCTCCACGATTCTTCTCAACGGAATCAGTTTCAATGTCATCGGCGTAGTCGACAAAGTTGGCCGCGACGGCAATAACGGCACCAACTCGCGCATCTTTATCCCCATCGAAACCATGCGCAACCTGTTTCGTCTGACCAAGGCGAATTCCGAGGATGCCATTTCTTTTATCAACTACGCGCCCATCCGCAAAGACCTTCACACCCAGGCGAAGAACGAAATTCACCAGATCATCGCCGGCCGCCACGGCTTCGACCCGAAGCTCGAAGACGCCTTTGAAGATTGGGACACCATCGAAAACATGCAGCGCGTGGGCAAGATTTTCGACGCCATGGATTGGTTCCTTGGCGTGGTAGGAGTCGTGACGCTCGGACTCGGCGCGATCGGCATCATCAACATCATGCTGGTCTCGGTAAGCGAGCGCACCAAGGAAATCGGCCTGCGCAAAGCGCTGGGCGCAACCCACAAAAATATTCTCACGCAATTCTTTGTGGAAGGAGCCTTTCTCACCGCCTTCAGCGGCGGTATCGGCCTGGCGCTAGCTACCGGCTTTGTAACGCTGCTGGCCATGTTGCCGTCGCCCGAGGGATTCGATACGCCGCGAATCATTCCCGCGTCCGCGCTGGCCGCAATCGGCTCGCTCGCCATAGCGGGAATCTCCGCCGGCCTCTACCCAGCGCGCAAAGCCGCGCTAATGGAGCCGGTAGAAGCTTTGAGGCAGGAATAATGTCAACTCCGATTGCGACGTCATCACTCATTACGTTGTCATCAACTATTGCACTGTCATCTTGAGTAACGCGAGGATCTCGGTGTTTGCCGGCACAGGCAAGGCGGATGGCACAAGCAAAAACCAAGATGCCTCGCGTCGCTCCGGATGACAGAGTTATTTGGTGCGCAAGCCAGAAGCTAGGACTAAGAGCTGCATGATCGTCGATCTCGCCAGCCAGGCCTACCACGCGCTAAGCCACAACCGCCGGCGCAGCGTGTTGACCATGCTCGGCATGGCCTGGGGAATCGCCACAGTCGTTCTCCTCCTGGCTTACGGATCGGGCTTCGAGCGCGGTCTCTGGGTAGCGTTCCGCTCCTTCGGCACGAATCTGGTTTTCATCTTCCCCGGCCGCACCGAATTGCAGGCGGGAGGAACCAAGGCGGGCTCCGAAGTCAGACTAACCGTCGACGACCTCGACTATATCCGCGACGAAGTTCCTCTGCTCAAGCACGTTTCTCCCGAGGTCGAGAAGCAAAGCCTCGTTGCCTACGGCACCCGCAGCGCCACCTACGGCGTCAGCGGCATCTACGCGTCCTATGGCCGCATGCGCCGTCTCGACACCTCCGAAGGCAGCTTCTTCAGCGAATCCGACGACTTCACGCACACCCGCGTCGCCATCATCGGTTCCGACGTGCGAAAGAAACTTTTCTCCGGACAGAATGCCCTCGGCGAAAGCATTCGCCTCGATGGCATCTCTTATCAGGTCATCGGAGTGCTCAGGCATCAGGTCCAGAACGGCGACGACAACATCAATGGCCACGTCTACGTCCCGTTCAGTGCCATGAGCGATCTCACCAAAACCTATTATCTGAATTCCATCGTGATGGAATACGAAGGCGACCACGCCAAGATCGTGACCGCGGTCCGCAACTCTATGGCCTTCCACCACAACTTCGATCCCAAGGATCGCCGCGCGATCTTCGTCTTCGACGTCTTCGCCGACCTGCTCGACCTGCAAGTCATCAGTACCGGCATCAAGATTCTGCTCGGCTTCATCGGATTGCTCACGCTGGGCATCGGGGGCGTTGGCCTGATGAACATCATGCTCGTCTCGGTAACCCAGCGCACCCGCGAAATCGGAGTGGAAAAGGCCCTGGGTGCTCGCCGCTGGCACATCCTGTTCCAGTTCTTAACTGAAGCCCTCGCGATCACGGCTCTGGGCGGCCTGTTGGGAGTATTGCTGGCCTACCTGGTTTCCTGGAGCGTAGGCTCGCTCACACTGTGGAGCGCCTTTGAAGAAAACGCCAATGAAGGCGACATCCATCTCTTCATCGACTCCGCCACGCTGATCTGGTCGACAGCGATTCTGAGCTTCGTAGGAATCATCAGCGGCATGTTGCCCGCCATCAAAGCCGCAAGACTAAACCCGATAGAAGCCCTACGCTACGAGTAGCTTTGTTGGATTCTCAAATTAAGACTGTCATCCTGAGAGGAGTAGTTGGTTCGCGAAGCGAAGCAACTACGGAGTCGAAAGATCCGCAGCAACTAGACATCACCGGCGACCCAGCGAGGAGTTCCCCAGACCAGGCGAGTTGCGGCTTGCCTCTGTACACTCTGTGGCCTCTGTGGTGAAGTCTTTCTTCTTCCGCTAGAATCCTTTCGTGCCTGAAACCACCGCCACACGCGTCGACCGCGTCCTAGCCCAACTCCGCCTCTACGAACATCCTCTGCTGAATTTTTCCGCGCGCTCGAAAGGCGAAGGAGTGGAAATAATCATTCAGTTCAGAGACGCCTCAATCCCGGTGCATACGTACCATTTCGATCTCCACCCCCGCGACCTCGACCACCCGCAGTTCGAATGGAGCTTCCAGCGCCAGCTCTACGACGCCCTCCACGACTACTTCGTCGAAATGTTCATCCGCACTCCGCAAGACCGCGCCGACCGCCGCCGGAAGGAATTGTGAATCCGCTTCGTCATCAGATCGAACAGGAAATTCGCAAGCGCGGCCCCATTGCCTTCTCGCGCTACATGGAACTCTGCCTCTACCATCCTGAACTCGGCTACTACGCGCGAAACGCGGAGCAGTTCGGCAAAGCCGGCGATTTCTACACATCGAGCGACGTCCACGCCGTCTTCGGCCGCCTTCTCGCCCGCCAGTTCGACGAGATGTGGCGCGCCCTCAGCTCGCCCGGGCAAATCGAATTGGTCGAACTCGGCCCCGGCCGCGGCCTGTTCGCGCAAGACGTTCTCGATTGGTCCGAAAAGAAGTTTCCCGATTTCTTCCACGCCCTGCGCTACATCCTGATCGAAAGCTCGCCCGCCTTGCGCCAGCGGATCCAAGACACGTTGGGACATCACATTCAATCCCGAAAGGCAAAACTACCTGCGCCCGATTCCAAGAGCGAAGCGTCCGTCAGCAGCGCCCCGACCATCGTCTTCGCGAACGAATTCTTCGACGCCCTCCCGGTCGAAATCCTAAGCGCGAAAGGTTCCCTCCGCATCGATATGCGCGAAGGCCACCTCGTCGAAACCTGGACAAAGCCGTCCCCAGAGGAACTCGAATTTCTCGACCGCTACTCAATCTATCCCCAGCCGTACGAACGCATCGAAGCGCCACTCGCAGCCCAACACTCCATCGGTCAAATCGCCGCCAGCATCCAGCGCGGATTCTTCATCGCCATCGACTACGGCTACACCCGCGAAGAGCAGCTCGCCGGCCGACATCGCGGAACGTTGAAAGCGATGCGCCAGCATTCCATCAGCGCCAACCCCTACGAAGCCCCCGGCGAGCAGGACATCACCGCCGACGTAAACTTCACAGCGCTCGCCGCCGCCGCAGAAAAACAAGGCATGCAAACACAAAGGTTGATTACCCAATCCCAATTTCTGATGGGCATCGGCGAGGCGAATCAGTTCGCCGACGCCTTCGAAGACTGCCGCCTGCCGCAGGAGCGAGCGAAAGTCGCCCTGCAACTCAAGCACCTGGTCATGCCCGCAGGCATGGGCGAAAGCTTTCATGTGCTGATTGCGAGTAAAGGAGTCGAACAGGAGCAAGTTGCGGGCCTAGCAGGTTTCAACTTCGGCGGGGCGGCCACGAGAAAAATCAAAGGGCGGGGGCAACAGCCAGCAAGGCTCTGTATTCAAATGACTTAGATCATGTCGCTTACCGAAGGTTCCAGCAAGAATCTCCCCAAAGACGTCCCAAGCGAAATTCTGAGTATTAAGGAGATGAAAGGAGGTATATCAGAAAAAAACTGGTACGCACACTCTATCGCTGCGTCACCGACGGCACGCCACGGATGGATCCTAATGAGACCTGCTCCACTCGTTTTCACCAAGTGTCGCAGTGCGTAAAAACTGAAGTCACCAAACTTCGTTGAAACCCTTTCCCCGACAGGCGGCTAAGCCGCCTGTCGGACAACTCATAGTTTCACAGGCGCTTCCGGATACTCATAAACCCCGCGCCCCGACTTCCGTCCCAACCGCCCCGCCTTCACATACTGCACCAGCAGCGGCGCGGGACGATATTTCTCTCCCAGCGATTTATGCAGATACTCCAGAATATTCAGCCGTGTGTCGAGTCCCACCAGATCGACCAGCTCAAACGGCCCCATGGGATGGTTCAGCCCAAGCTTCAGCGCCTTATCGATATCCGCTGCCGAGGCAATCCCTTCCTGCAACATGTAGAACGCTTCATTGCCGATCATCGCGTTAATGCGGCTGGTGATAAATCCTGGCGCTTCTTTGATCACCACCACTTCCTTGCCCATCCGCTTCCCTACTTCAATCGCAGTGGCAAGCGTATCCTCGTCCGTCTCCAAAGCCCGCACCACTTCGAGCAATTTCATCTTATGCACGGGATTAAAGAAGTGCATGCCCACGCACTTCTTCGCGCGGTAAGTAACGCTGGAAATCTCCGTGATACTTAAAGAAGAGGTGTTCGAAGCCAGAATCGTGGTCGGACGGCAGATCTTGTCGAGCAGAGTAAAAATCTCAATCTTCGACTCCATCTCTTCCGGCACCGCCTCGATCACCAGATCGGCCTCGCGCGCGGCCTCTTCCACCGAGCCCGCATATTCCAGCCGCTGGAAAGCTGCATCGGCATCGGGAGCCGCAACCTTTCCCAACTCAACAGCCTTGTCGAGATTAGCCCGGATTTCGGTCTCAGCCCGCCGCAACGCCGCCGGCAGCAGGTCTTCCAGAATGGTGCGGTAGCCGCCCAGCGCCGCGGCATGGGCAATGCCACGCCCCATAATCCCAGCCCCAATCACCGTGACGGTTTTCACCTGCGCCACTTAGGGGCCCGCCTTTTCGAGGTCCGCAATCGCGGCATTGATTGCGCCGATGGTCGTGCGCAGGGCCTCCCCCAGGCGCTTGCGTTCGTCGGCGTTCATGTTGGGAATGTAAATACAGATGCGGCGCAACGTGGTCGTTATATCTTCCACGTAATTCATCGCACGGATCAGTTCTCCAGATACTGGCATGAATGCTCCTGTATATTTGTCAGCTTTCCGACTGACTCTGACGGCTGCTTCCGTGTTTCTCAGTCAACCAAAACGCCACGAGCCGACCTTCTATTTTGGACGTGTCTGCGAATTTAGTAAAGGCAGGAGCGCCAGCCGTTTGCAGCCTGCGGACATTTATGTGAGACTGTCGCCTGTATGTGAGACTGCGCGAGGCGACCATGCGAATCCTGAATATCCTCAGCGGGCTTGCGGTACTATTCACGACGCTAGCCTTTGCCCATCTGCTGCACCACCATTTTCTTCACGCATCTCACGAAGATGTTCACAGTCCTTCTTTCCTGGCAGGCGTGGCTATCTTAGTGGTCGTGGGGGTCCTTTCCTTCATCGGAGGATGTCTACTGCTGAGGCGAGGCCGCTGAATCTCAAGATCACCACCGACCGACCCCCTATCCTGCGCCATCGACCTCGCCGAAATCTCATCGCCTCATTCGACGAATCATTTTCGACAATCACTTAACCGGAAGCGCATATAATCTCTATCGATTCTTTTAATGGGCCTTCCGAGTGCACTGCGAATCTAAGGCATATGCCAGATAAACCATTAAAACGCTATATTTTCGCAAGTGATTTCGATCAGACGTTAACCTTCAATGATTCCGGCTACGTGCTCGCAGAAGTGGTCGGCATTCCCACCGCGGAGTTCGAACGCAAAGCCAAGGGGATGGCGAAGATCAACCTGGTGCAACAGGGAGCGGAACTTGCTTACCTCTTGCTCCACGACCCCGAGTTCAAAGCCAAAGTGCGAAAGGAACATCTTTACGAAGTGGGCAAGCGCCTCCGGCTCAAAGGGGATATCAAACTTCTTTATCAGATCCTCGAAAAGGGTATGGACGGATACGTCTTCGATTTTTACGTTTTATCGGCCGCGCCCGTCGAGGTAATTCACTCGGCGCTCGAGGGTATCGTTCCCAAGGATCACATTTACGGCACTGAGTTCCGCTACAAGCCTAACGGCGAGATCGATTCCATCGTTCGCGCCACCGCGGGCTACGGCAAGGTCGCGGTGCTCAACCAGTTGCTCGCCGAACACGTCACCGGCCCCGATCACGTAATTTATTCGGGAGATGGCAGCTCCGATATTCACGTTATGTTGCAGCTCAACGCGCGCGACGGCCTCACCATCGCGGTCTCGGAGTCGCCGCACGTTTCGCAAATCGCGAAGCGTACCGTGCTGAGCGCAAGCGCGCTGGCGGTGCTGGCGCCAATTCTCGAAGAAATCGCCGGATGGGAACGTCTCCGTATTCGCAGCTTCTTCGAAAAAAACGGCATGCTCATCCAGGAGTGGGAGCGCGTTCGCACCGACTGGCTCACGGTGCGTCCCGCGATCCCCGAACCCGAGGAACCAGTGCCCGTGGCGTGACCGCTCGCGGTCGTTGCAGTCGCTGACAAGACAAGATTCGTATCAGGGCACGCCTTCAGGCGTGCCGTAAGCTGAGAAATGAGGCGCGCCTTCAGGCGCTGCATGCTGCGCGACAAAAGCCTGATTCCGCTTTCCCACCAGCATCAGCGCGCCCTGGCTCTATGCGTGCGCATCGACCGAGCCCAACCCATCCCTGCCGCGGATCTTGAATCCTGGCAAACGGAGATCGACCAACACTTCGAACAGGAAATCAATATTCATTTCGCCGCCGAAGAACAAGTGCTCTTCCCGGCTGCGAGTCGTTTCCCCGAACTAGTCCCGCTGGTGAAAGAACTGATCGCCGATCATGCAGCGTTCCGCGCATTGTTCACCCAGGCAAGAGCGCGCGCCATGTCCGCCGAAAGCTTGCCCGCTTTCGCCCGGCGACTCTCCGCACACATCCGGAAAGAAGAACGCCAGGTCTTCGAACACCTGCAACAAATGATGAACGCGAAGGATCTGGCAGCTCTCGGGGTTCACCTGGAAGAAGCGCTTAAAGATGCCGCGCGGTGCTGCATGCTGCCGAACGAGGCAACGAAGCTGCTGCCAAGAAGTTAGCCGTCTCACAATTACAACCCGTGGCGCGCCCTGAATCGCACAGCCGCTTCGCGTCCCATATAGCGTTCCAGTATGGCCGGTGCGGTTTTTCTTAGATCGACCACCACGAGTCCGTCGAGCACATTAGAAAACTTCCGGTCCACATTGAAACCCAGCAGCTTGCCGCCAATCTTCGCATATTGCCGCAGCAGGATAGGCAAGCCTTTGCCGTCAGTTTCCACGTCGGTGATCGGCTGCGAGAGTTCGTCGAGATCGCGCAAAGCGAGGCACATGGCTCGGCAATCCCACGGCCGCAACCTTGTCGGGCGAAACTGCCGCCGCGGCTCGATCATCCCCGACAACTCGTCTTCCTCAATCCGCGCCTCGAAGAAACGGTAAATCATCTCGCGCGAAGCCTTGCTGTAATCGTTGCTGATGCTTACCGCGCCAAACAACACTGGAGTCTCCGCGTCCGTCGCCAGCAAGCGCGCAATTCCCTTCCACAACAAAAGCAGTGGAGCATACTGCCGCTGGTATTCCGGCCTGACGAAGGAACGCCCCAACTCCAGCGCCGGACCAATCTTCTCGAACAAGCGCGCATCGTAACGGAAACACGTGCTCGTATAAAGCCCGCCCACTCCTCGCTCCGCGACGATCTCAGTCGTATTTCCGGCGCGGTAAGCGCCCACCAGTTCCTGTTTCGCCTTGTGCCACAGCAGCACTTGCCAGTAGTAGCGGTCGAAGCGGTCGAGGTCCCGCCGCTTGCCCGTGCCTTCGCCCGCCAGGCGAAATGTTACTTCACGCAATCTCCCCAGCTCCTGCACCATTCGCGGCGTCTCGTTCGCCTTTGTCAAGTAGACTGCTAGATCGCCGCTCTCCGCCAGACAGCGATCAGGACCAAGCTTGCTCAATTCCGCCGCCAGCAATTCCGCCGGCTCCGCCGGAGCAACGGGTTGCTGCACTTTTTCTGAAATTTTGGAACGCACAGCTACTGGCCAGGATTTCTCCGGCCGGCTCCGCCGCGCCAGCAGGTAAGTCCGCCAGCGCAAATACTCGATGGCCTCCCGATCGTCCGCGATGCCGGCGACGGAATCACCATGAATCTCGCTGCCCACGCGCACCTCCACCGTTCGTCCCTTTTGATGCAGAAATTCCTGCAAGAGAAAAGCAGTTCGCAGCCGCGGATGAATCATCCCGAAAAGATGAAAACCAACGCTGTTCCTGCCGCAAAAATAAACCGGCAGCGCCGCCGCTCTCGTGCGCCGTATCAGACGTGCCGCAGTATCGTTCCACACCGGATCGGCGACTTCCGCCTGGGGAAATTGCCACTGCGAAACTTCCCCCGCGGGAAAGATGCCCAGCATTCCGTCTTGCCGCAGCCAGCCCAGCGCTTCCCGCATCGCGCGCCGATTCATGTCAATGCCGTGAGCGTTAACTGCACGGTCATTCTGAAACGGATCAATCTGAAACGGATTCACGAATATGCAATGCCGCGCCAGTTCAGGGACATCGCTCAGCAGGTAATTCGTCATTACCTTCACGTCGGGCCGCACGCGCGTCAGCAACACAGCGAGCACAGCGCCATCCAGCACGCCAAACGGATGATTGGCGACAACCACGACCGGACCGGTAGCGGGAATCCGCGCCGTATCCGCCGCGTCCACGCGCAAATCTACGCGCATCTCCGCCAGCAAATTCTCAAGCCCAAAACCCTCGGGAGATTTCTGCACCCGCCGGTACAGCTCCCGCACTTTGTCCATGGGAACAAACTTCTCCCCCAGAGCCGATATTCCGGGAAAACCCTCAACCTGAGAAAGCACTTCCCCCTGGGTCTCGTCCCCGCGCAAATGGTTGGATGGCATGTTAGAGAAATAGCGCAGACACTTTGCGGCAGGATAAAGAGAAGGTTAAAAGCTCATGAAATGTAGATCGAGAGAAACTCGAAAGTAACCAGAAGAGCAGTGGTCAGTGAAAAGCCATCAGCGGTCAGTTCCGCTATGCTATGTGCCCCAGACATATATATGGATTGGACAGGATTATTTCGAGTGCAAAAAGTACAACACTGACCACTAGCCACTGACCACTGCTCTTACGTTTCCAGCCGAAAACGCGTCTCCGCCAGCGTAAACAGCTTGCGCCAGAGCAGCCGGTTCACCGTCACTACGGTGGCCGCCATCATGATGGTTGCGGCCAGCAGCAGGTGGAAGTCGCCGCTGTCGGTCGCCTGCTGGATGGTCGCACCCAACCCGCTCGTGGTGTAAATCTGTCCTTTGAAATGAAAGTACTCGGCTACAATGCTGGCGTTCCAAGCTCCGCCCGAGGCCGTCACCATCCCGGTCACGAGGTAAGGAAAAATTCCCGGCAGGATCAGCTTCTTCCAGCGCTCGAAGCCCCGCACGCGGAACATGGAGCAGCATTCCTTCAAATCGGTAGGGATCGCCATCGCACCCGCGATCACGTTGAACAGCACATACCACTGCGTGCCCAGCAGCAATACCACAATCGACGCGATCCCAAGTCCTCCGCCGAGACGAATGAGCACCAGGAGAATCACAGGCAACAAAGCCGTGGCCGGGACAGAAGCTGCAATCTGCGCCAGCGGTTGTGCAATGCGGGCCAGTCGAGGATTGAGGCCGATCGCCACTCCCACCGGAATCGTCCACAGAGCGGCAAGCAGCAACGCAAGATTCACGCGCAAGAAAGTTGCACCCAGGCCGAGAGCCGTCGCATGCAATTCAGCCTTCCCGAGCCCGCTGAGAATGATCGCGACGCGAACCACGCCGTAGCCGATGCCGGCCAGCGCCACCACGGCCAGCGCCCGCACCAGCCACTCCCGCCATGCCGGCGCGAGTTCTTCCGGACTTTCCTCCCCGCGCTTCTTTGCGAAATACAGCAGCAGACGTTCTCCCAGCGGTTGCAGCGTCTTCCGCTGAAGCCGGGCGAGACTGCTGGAATGTTGCACCAGGTTGAGTACCCACGATCGCGGCGCGTCGGTGCTTTCCACCTGCTCAACTTTAAATTTCTCCGCCCACGCAATCACCGGCCGCCAGATAAACTGGTCCAGCAGCACGATCAGCAGAACCATCGTGGCCACGCCCCACAGGATCGAAGTCATATCGCCCGCGCTCGCCGCGGTCTGCAGATACGATCCCAGTCCGGGCAGACGAAAATCGCGCTGTCCCAGCACGAACATTTCACACACCATCAGCGCGAACCATCCCCCGGCCACCGACATCATCGAATTCCACACCAAGCCAATCGCCGAAGAGGGCAACTCTAATTGCGTAAAGCGCTGCCACCAACTGAAGCGGTAAACGGCTGCGGCTTCCCGCATCTCGTTCGGAATTCCTTTCAGCGAGGCGTAGAAGCTGAAAGTCATATTCCAAACCTGGCTGGTGAAGATCAAGAGAATGGTCCCCATCTCCAGCCCGAGCTGCCTGCCCGGAAAAAACGCCACCATGGCCAGCATCACCGGAGGAAGAAAGCTGAGCACGGGAATCGACTGCAGCACGTCGAGCAGCGGTACCATAAAGCGTTCGGCGCGCGCGTTATAAGCCGCCACATAGCCGTACACCAACGCGAACGCCAGGCTCAACCCGTAGGCGATGGTAATGCGCAACAGCGAATACCCGGCATAGGCCGGCAGCGCCCAAACGCTGCGCGAAATCTCAACTGTCGGCGTGAAAGGGCCAAACCATGACCGCCCCACGCTCGCCACTCCATAAAAGATCGCAATCCCCGCGGCGAACATGACCACATCAGGCAGGCGCGAACTTTCGATGCTCGGCAGTTGCGCCCACAAGCGATACGCCGAGAATCCCCGCAGGGTAATGCTCTTCTTCATGCCATGACTTTCCTGTTAAAGCTTGCAGAGAACTCAGATTAAACCTTGCGGCAACTCAGAAGTCAGGATGGTATTCGTGGAAGAGCGGAGCTTCAGCGCCGCGTAAAGCTCGACCCGCACGGGCTTCAGCCCCCGTGATAGCATCCCGCATCGTAAAAATCCCTTTTTCTACTTGGAGTCAGGCGCCGGAGCCGAGCTTTGATTCTCCACAGGCACCCCTTCCGTCGGCGCCGCCTCGGTAAGTGCCAGCTGCCCGATTCCGCGATCGTAGTCGAAAATCTCCGCATAGCGGCCCCAGTTCACGGCCGTATCGAACTGTCGCTGCACTTCATCCTCGGAGAAATGCTCGTCGAGAATGTCGTGAAAAAATTCGTCGTTGATCGAGTGATCCGACTTCCGCCTCAGAATGCTGTCGATCTGCTTCAGGATGGTGACGTGTTCCAGCGCCGCCCGCCGGAACAGAACCTTGCGAGTCTGAATGTCGGCGTCGGCGAACTCCGCTCCCTGCTTCGAGAGTTGCACATCACCCTCCTTCAGCCACGCGAAACCCAGCAACTGACAGGCTTCCAGAATGGGCAACAGATCCTCAACATCCATCACCAAATCCTCACTCAGACGAAACAGATCTTCGCGTCCGCCGCGATCGTGCAACAGTTCGAGCAGGCCGGCGATTCCGCCCACGCGCGCGTGAGGCAGTATCTGGTATTTACTGGTCCGCACCGGCGCTTGCCCTTTCGTCAACCCTCCCGGCGCCACCACGATTTTCCCCGTGCTTTCCGGATCGGGCAGGGCATGTTCCACGTCCGGTTCGGTCATCACTTTGTAGATGTAGTCGACCAGTTCCACAAAGCGCTCGGATTTGCGGTCACGAGGCTGCGAGAGACGCACATTGAAATCCGAGCGGATACGCGCCGGGTTTCGACCCAGCACCACAATGCGGTCCGCCAGAATCACCGCCTCCTCGATGTTGTGCGTGACGATGAAGATGGCGCTGGTAGGCATCTTCTTGTTCAGCCAGAGTTCCAGCAGTTCACCGCGCAGGTTCTCCGCCGTGAGCACATCGAGCGCTGAGAACGGTTCGTCCATAAATAGCACTTCCGGTTCCACCACCAGAGCGCGCGCAAAGCCCACGCGCTGTTTCATGCCGCCGGAAAGCTCCTTCGGATAAGCTGTCTCAAAACCATCGAGACCCACCGTGTCCAGCATGCGCAGCGCGCGTTTGCGGCGCTCTACCGCAGCCACGCCTCGCGCTTCGAGTGGGGCCTCCACGTTTTCCAATACCGTAAGCCAGGGAAAGAGCGCAAAACTCTGGAAGACGATCGCCACATTCGGATCTTGACCGTTCAGCGGCTTCCCATGCCAGAACAGCGCTCCCGACGAAGGTTGCGAAAGACCGCTCAGAATGCGCAGCAGCGTGGATTTGCCGCAGCCGGACGCTCCCAGCAGCGCGATGATCTTCCCCGGCTCAATGGAAAAGTCCGTAAGCCCGACCACCTGAATCCGCGTCCCGTCCGGCTGGGGATACGACTTCTCAATCGCCCGTGCTTCGATAATGGGTTCCGTCGCCAAGAAAACTCTCCGTAACCTCTATACACGATTCGAGACAAGGCGCAAAGCATCCGCGCCTTTGTAACCATCTATTCACAATCAGGTAGCGCCGGCTACCCGCCGGCTGTCGCGAGGAACCCAAGACTCAAGCCTCAAAGTTCTCATCCGCCCGGACCGGAAAAGCCTGAGGCAGGCGGTCCGTAACTTCCGCGAGATGCGCAAGCTTGGCGGCCAATTCAGATGTGAACTGCCCCGGAGCAAACCGCCACCTCCAGTTTCCTCCGTGCAGACTGGGAGTATTCATGCGGGCCTCGCTGCCCAGGCCCAGCACATCCTGCAGCGGGATCAGGGCAAGGTCGGCCGGCGAGGTCTGCGCCGCTCGAATGAACGCCCAATGAATCCCATCATCGCAGCGGCCCAGATACGCTTCCGCATTGCGGCGCTCGTGCTCAGCGCATCCGGAGTGCCACCAGCCCACCGTCGTGTCGTTGTCGTGCGTTCCCGTATAGATGACCTTGCCGCCGGCACGATGCGGCAAATACATGTGCGCGCCCTCGTCACCAAAGCCGAACTGCAACACGGCCATCCCCGGAATCCGCAGGCGCTCTCGCAAAGCATTGACCTCCGGCGTAATGTAGCCGAGATCTTCCGCAAAGAATGGCAAGCCCCCCAGCGCCTCGCGCAGTTTGTGAAACAAATCGTCTCGCGGACCATCCACCCAGTGCCCGTTGATCGCCGTGGGATCGCCCGCGGGAATCTCCCAGAACTGGTCATACCCCCGAAAGTGATCGAGCCGGATGTAGTCGCAGTTTCGCGTCGCCCAGCGCATTCGCTGCACCCACCACTCGTAACCCTCCGCCTTCATCACGTCCCACCGGTAAAGAGGATTCCCCCAGCGCTGTCCGGTTTTGCTGAAGAAATCAGGCGGCACGCCGGAGACGACGTCAGGCTCGAGATTCTCATTCAGCCGGAAGAGTTCGCGATGCATCCACACGTCGGCGCTATCGTAGTTCACGAAGATGGCGACGTCGCCCACAATACGGATCGCGCGCTCCGAGCAATATCGCCGCAACGCCTGCCACTGTTCGTAGAACGCAAACTGCAAAGCGCTGCGGATCTTCAGGTCGACCGCCAGATCCTTCCGCGCCTGTTCGAGCGCACGCGGTTCACGATGCGCCAGTTCCGCCGGCCAGTCGTTCCAGCTCGCCAGCTTGCGTTGGGCTCGTAGCGCATCGAACAAAACGAAATCGTCCAGCCACCACGCGTTCTCCCGGCAGAACCGCTCAAAGCGCTGCCGCGCGGCGTCCGAGGCCGAAGTAACAAAATTGCGCCCCGCCTCAAACAGCAAAGGCATCTTCGCCGCAAACACGCGATCGTATTCCACCGCGCCAGAGTTGGAGGAGCTCGCCGAAGCAGTTGCGGAAAGCTTTCCCGCGTCGATCCAACCGTGGCTGGCCAAGCGTTCCAGGTTGATCAGCAGCGGGTTGCCGGCAAACGCAGAGATGGAAGAATAAGGAGAATTGCCATAGCCCAGCGGTCCCAGCGGCAGAACCTGCCAGAGTGCCTGGCGCGCCGAGGCGAGAGAATCGGCGAACTGATACGCGGCCGGACCAAAATCACCGATGCCGCCGCCCGAAGGCAACGACGTGGGATGCAACAAAATGCCTGCGGAGCGTGGAAACGCCATGCAACTTGGTCAGTATCTGGAATTCCTGATTTTCCTAAACCTATGTGTCACCCGTCCCGGACCGTCATCCAGTCCCGAGACTTCTCATCCCGAGTAAAGCTTGTCATCCCGAGCGAAGCGAGGGATGTAGGTTCTTGCCTGCGCTACCGGTGCCGCCACGCTGGCAACCTGAGACCCTACCTAAATTCCCGACTCGCTCTCCGCATGGGTCAGCGCCTTTAGCTCTTCCTGGTTGATCTTGATTTTGCCCGACTTCTCCATCTGCTGGCGCACGTTGTTCACAAACAGCCCGAAGAGTTCCTGCTTCTGGCTCTGCAGCAACTGCTCCCGAATCTCATCGCGCTTGGCAGCGAAGTCCTCGTCGGTAGCAGCCTGCACTTCAAGCACCGAAATCACCGCACCGTTCGCTCCGCTGTTGACCGGCCCGCTGATGTCTCCCGGCTTCATATTGAAGGCCACTGAAGCCTCTCCCGTCATCGATCCGATGTCGGGAACCTGGCCGTCGGGCAACACGAAGTCGCTCGTCTTCACCGTCGCTCCCAGCTCTTTCGCCGCCTTCTTGAGATCATGCTCGGTCTTAGCGCGGTCGGAAAGCTCCTGCGTCTTCTGCGACAGCAGGATGCTCGAACGCTCGTTCGTGAATTCCGTCTCCACTCGAGCGCGAATCTCCTCGAACGTGGGCGTCGACGGCGGCTTCACCGCCAGCAACTGGAACACGGCAAAGCCCTGCGAAGTCGAAGCCATTTCCGGCGGAGATTTTTCCGCGGAGGTGAAGACTGCGTCCATGAACTGCGGAGAGGGCCCCAATCCCGGCACCACATCCCGGCGGCCGAAGAAGTCCGAAGTGACCACCGACACGCCCTTCGCCGCGGCAGCAGCCTCCAACCCCTGGGTCTTGGCCTGCGCCAGCAATTCCTCCGCCTGCTTCTGCGCGGCCTCCTGAACTTTCTGCTGCTTCAGGACCGGCTCGATCTCGCCTTTCACCTCGTCGAGCGTCTTCATGTGCGCATCCTGCTTGTCATCCACGCGAATAATGTGGAAGCCGTAACTGCTCTTCACCAGATCGCTCACCTGCCCCTTGGACAACGAAAACGCAGCCTTCTCAAACTCCGGAACCGTCCGCCCCCTGCCGATCCATCCCAGCGATCCGCCTTCCTTGGCGCTGCCCGGATCTTCGGAATTCTTCTTGGCCAGGTCCTCGAATTTTGCTCCAGCCTTGAGTTGTTTCAGCAAATCCTCCGCGCGCTTTTGCGCCTCGGCCACGCCCTTCTCGTCCACTTTGCCATCGGCCCCAGCAAGCGGCGTCTTGATCAGGATGTGGCTGACCTTCACCTGCTCGGGCACGCGATACTGATCGCGGTGCTGATTGTAATAAGTCTGAAGATCGTCGTGCGTGATCTGCACTCCGGCTTGAATTTTCGCCGTGTCCAGCACGACATACTTGATCTTGCGCTTCTCGGGAACGGAGTTCGCGTAGCTCTTCTGGTGGCTGCCGTAGAAAGCCTTAAGCTCTTCGTTCGTCGGATGCAGGCCCTTCTTGATGTCGTCCTGCTTCAACACGGCATACTCAAACTTCACCTTCGTGTTCTCTTTGGTGAACTCCTGCCGGATGGCCGTATCGCTCACCGACGCGCCGCTGGTAATCATCGCCTGCAGCTTGCCGATCACAATCTGTTTGGCCACATCGTCTTCGAACATCGCCGGCGTAAGGTTGTGCTGCTGCAGCAACCCCTGGTACTCGGCCTCGCCGATGAAGGTTCCCCCTGGAAAGAATGTTGAGGAATAGCGGCCGTGCTGCAGTTCGTCCTTCACCTCTTCGGGAGTAGCTTTCAACCCCAGGTGCTGCGCCTCGGTCAGCAACGCCTCCCGGCCAATCAATTGGTCAACCGCCCGCTGAGTATCCTGCTGGATCAGAAAGGGCAGCAGCATCGACGCGTTCTTGCCGTATTGCTGCGCCTGCTGTTCCGCCATGTCTCGCGCCGTCTGGCGAACTTGCTCCACGGTAATATTCTCGCCACTCACCTTGGCGATAATGCCCTTGCCGGGCGTGCCCGCAAGGTCATTGCCCAAACCGCCCGGGATCAGCGTGATCGCCATGGCGGCGCAAATGATCAGCAGCAACCCGCTAAGCACAATTTTCTTGATCGGTCCTTCAGTTTGCAAGAATCGAATCATTTTCTTATCACTCCGGAAGTATGCAGCAGAATGCTTAATTATAAACTAGCTGTGTCATCCGAGCGGAGGGCGTGCTTCGCGAAGGCGAAGCACACCCGCAGTCGAAGGATCCCTATGAGCGCGCGTAAAAGCGAACCTTACAGGGAGTCCTCGCATCACCGTCGTCGGTCTTGATGAAGCAGCGTCCCCAAAGTTTTCCACAGCTTTTTTCTTCCCTATGTGACATCTAACCTTTCCTTCCACAGACACTGTCTGTTTAACTCGATAATGTAAGGCCTGGATGTTGAGTCGTGCCTAGTCCTAGGAAACTCACGGCCCCCGCAACCACCCCATGCGAGCGTCGGACAGTGGGACATCTAATCAGGGCGACCAGGTTAGCTACCCTGAATAGCTCAGGGCTGCCGCCCGGTGTTGGTGGTGATCACTACCATCGATTTTGCAGCAAGGCAGGGCAAAGAAAGCGGTAAGGAAGCAGAAACAAAGCAGAAAGAGGTGCGGTAAGGCATTCAAAACACTATCGATTGAAAGCAAATTGGGTAATTCGTTAATTGGGCAGCGTTGAAACCCGGGGACATCCGGACCTTCGCATGTACGTGGTTTCAACTTGCCCAATTAATCAATTGCCCAAGTTGAGTTGCTGTCACACATGCTGTGACACTGACAGAATATTCGCATCTGGATCCTTGAACCACGCCACTTTGTCGCCACTCGGCGCGGTCCAGATTCCCAATTTGTCCTGCTCGAAAAACCCGAATCTCTCGCACTGCACGCCCTTCCCCTGTAATTCCGTCACCACCTTCTCGATATCAGTGACCTGCCATCCCAAAATGGTAAATGGCGCAGGCGTGAATGGCGGCGGGACTCTGGCCACTCGCACCTTGATTCCATTCGCATCCAGCACGAGCGCGAACCCATCATCCTTCACAAAGCGCAGCCCCAACACCCTCACGTAAAACGCCCGCGCTTTCTCAGCGTCCTTGGTAGGAACGAAAGCAACGATGTCGATCGAGCCAAGCATGCAATCCTCCTCACCTTGCGGAAATCCGCCCCGCGAAGGTTTGCGAGGTTTCAAACTACACAATTACCAAATCGCCAAATTACTCTATGCTCTCCCTACTCCTCCGGAGGCACGTCGAAATTCACCAGCTCACTCTGGAAGCCTCTAGTCTTCCACCCCCCATACGCGATTCCCACCACCATCCAGATCGCGCCAAAGATCTTAGCCTTCGGGCTCAAGCTGATCCAGAGTAGAAAACAGATGATGAAACCGAGAACCGGTGGAATCAATTGCCCCAACGTACGGTCATTGCCCCGAATGTAATAGTGAGTGAGCGCTGCCAGATTCACCCCCATGAATGCGATCAGCGCTCCAAAGTTAAGCAGGTTGGCGCCATCGTCATAGCTGATCAGAAAGGCTCCCACCAAAGCAATCAAACCCACAAAGAGAACGTTGTTCGCCGGAATCCGCGTTCTGGGATGTATGGCTCCGAAGAACTTCTTCGGAATCGCGCCGCTGCGCCCCATACCATAAAGCAGGCGCGCCGCGCCCAGTTGCGACCCCATACCGGAGCCGACAGTGGCGATCAGCAGCGTCAGGCTGATGGCCTTCGTCATCAGAACGCCGCCCGCGATACCCGCGACGTGGCTGAATACGTTTTCATCCCCGAATTCCGAGAAGACGCCGAAGTCTCTCCCGAACCGAGCGTAGCTCAATAACTGCGCGCCATAGACTTCAGCCGCCGCCAGGAAGCCCGTAATCACGCAGACCAGCACCGTCGCCAGAAAAATATTTCGCTTGGGATTCTCCACCTCCTCCGACAAGGTCGAGATGCCATCGAATCCGATATAGGTGAGCACAGCCACCGACGTGCCGTGAAACACGCGATTGATCGTAAAAGTTTGCGGGTTGTAGAACGGACGCAGAAAGTACGCCTCCGGATATTGCGGCAGGTGAAAGATGTAGCGGATGGTGTACCAGAAGAATGCCAGGATCACCGCGCCCATGATCGCGCACAGCGTCTTATTGATCTGGGCGGAAGTCTGCACCCCGCGCAGGTTCAGCGCGGTGAACAAAGCGGCAAAGACTAACGGCCACAGCAGGCCGGGATAAGGAATCTGATACCGTGTTCCGCTCAGCAGATCGGCCATCGCCTTGGCGCACCAGATGGTGCAGATCAATGGATTGAGAATGTAATCCATGGTCATGCTCCACCCGGTGACGTAGCCAAGCGAAGGATGCAGCTCCCGCCCCACGTAGGTATAAGCCGAACCAGCACTGGGATACACGCGCGCCATACGTCCATAGCTCATGGCGGTGAAAACCATGGCAACCATCGCGATCAGGATCGATGTAACCACGTGCCCCTGCCCCGCGTTGCTGAAAACTCCATAAGCCGGCATGGGCGCCGTGGGTTGAATGACGATGATGCCGTAAAGTATGAGATCCCAAAGCGTGAGCGTGCGCCGCAAGCGCGGCGCAGACGCGGAGACAGCAGGGGCGGTTTCCATGGGTCCGGCTATTGGATTATGGAGGGGTCAAAATGTCAATATTAAAACGTTTCCATAACCTAGCCGGCCTAGATCATTTCTCGCCGTAGTCGAACCAATATCCGCGCTGCTCGTTTCCCGACACATGCCGCGTGTTGTATTCGAGAAGATAGTTCACGTGCGCGTCGTCGAGCGGGAACGACTTCCCCGAAGCATAGGGATAGTCGCCCATCCGAAGAAATGGCAGCGGCGCTACGAAGTTGCCTTCGGCGGCATAGAAATCCATATCCTTTTCATAGCCGCTAGCCGCGAAGAAATAATCGCGCACCCAGCCGTGGGGCAACACTAGCAATTTCGACGGATCAAAGTCGAGGCGTACCTCGTCGCCTGAGCCGAATACCACAAGCTGATCGTCCAGCGCGGTCAGCAGCGGCAACACATCGCCGTAACGCGTGTAAGTTCCTGCCGGACGCGTGTACGGCCCGGTCGCGCTCGTCTTCTCATAAATGTATTGCACATTCCCTGGCGGCGTGCCTTCAATCTTCAGCGGGAATCCGTGAAAACCGAGGTCCGCGCGAACGAGCGGAACCGGCGTCAGACGTGGGCTTTGGGCCTTGTCTTGATTCTGAGACGTCCGGCTCACCAGAATGCTGTCCCAATAAACCTGCAGATTGGTCGTGATCCGAATCTTCTGCGTGCCCGTCGGCAGCTTGCCCGTAAGGTCGGCAGTCATGGTGCGCGGCACCCCGGCGGGAAAGCCCATATCGTCGACCACACGCACCCACTTGCCATGCGCATCTTTTTCGTTCCCAACCAGCGCTTCCACGTAAGGAGAGATCGCCCGCACGCCGGCCTGCGATGCCGCATACATACTATTAGCCGAAAAATATTCGACCTCGCCATGCAGCAACAGCCACAGCGGACCGCCGCGGTAAGCCTCGCCCAAGTCAAGAATCAGGCTGTGCGGTTGGGCAAAGCCCTGAAACTGGGTCAACGCAAAATCGCCGAAGTAGCGATGCGCCAGAAGATCAGGCAACACATTGTGGCCGTGCTCATCCCAAGCGCCCGCCGCAGGACGCGCATCGCGGCTCACCACCACCTTGAACTCCGGATACGGCGGGTTCGACGCGAAATATTCGTTGGGATAAACCTCAAGATCGGCGGGATGATCGACCGCCAGCACCCGCACCTGATCGAGATAGACGGCTTCCTCCAGCGGTTCCATGAAGCGAAAGCTGAGCTTCCCTTCTTTCTCGCGAATGGCATTGCGATCGATCTTGATGTATTCGACGGGCCGCGGAACGTCGCGCTGGCCCGGCCCAACCCAGTGCCCGACCACGCCCGCGCCAAGCATGTCGGCAACCAGTTCGTAGCGCTCGCCATTCCACACAAACAGCGTAGGGCAGGAACTGCCACGGCGATCGATCTCAGTGAAGTTCTGCTGCCGATCGCCCGCAACATGGATTTCGTCTTGCAACACGCCCGTGGGCCACAACATGCGAACGATGTCGGCCTCTTTCGCATCGCCCAGGCCGACGGTAAGATACGGCGAATTCTGGCCGAGATAGCCGTTCGAACCGGCGATCTCAAACTTCTGCCGGTTTCCGCCCGCGAACACTTCGACCTTCGTCCCGATGGCGCTCTTGTTGTCGGCAAGCCCCTTGAGCGAGAGGCGCAGCCAATGATTCTGATTGCCGCCTTCGTTGCGCAACAGCACAGCAGGACCGTGATTCTGCGTGATCAGCAAGTCGGTAGCGCCATCGCCATCGTAATCGCCGGTGATGACGGCCCGCGGTTCTTTGAGTTGAATCTTGTCGAGGCCAACGTCGGCGGTGACGTCTTTGAAACCATTAGCTCCGAGATTGCGGAACAGGCGTACTTCGCCTTTGCCCTCTTTGGTTTCGCCGACAGCAACCAGATCGACCCAGCCGTCGTTGTCGTAGTCGAAGGCGGCCACACCGAAGGCTCGCACCCAGTTCGTCTCCGGAAGCTGGACGCGATCAAAACTCTTGCCATGGTTGTTGCGCCACAGTGTAAGGCCGGGCGTTCCCATGTGGGTGAAGGCCAAGTCCATCCAGCCGTCGTGGTCGAAATCGAGAACGGCAACGCCCACCGTTTGGGCAGGCATTGGCGCACTCCAAAGCTTGCGGGGCAGAAACTTCCCTTCACGCGGGTTTTCGAAAATTGCAGGATCCTGACCAGCGATCACGAAATCGACGGCGCGGTCATTGTTGAAGTCAGTGCCGACTGCAGCAACGCTTCTCGCGCCGTCGGATAAACCAGTAGGATCCGTGAAATCCTTGAATGTCCCGTTCCCATTGTTCCGCCACATCAGATTGCGACCGGGCGGGGGTGTCCTCTCAGTCGGAGGGCTATCCTTAAATGCCGGCGCCTCGACTTGACTTGTCTGCGTGATGTAGAGATCAAGGTCACCGTCGTGGTCGAAATCGATAAACGTCACACCAATGGCCAACGACGGGAATAATGGGCTGAGCTGAGAAGTGTCCGGGAGGACGGGAAGTTCGGGCGGCTGAGACTCTGAGTCGGCCTTCTTTCTCTCTGGGCCAGAAGTGCCACTGCCTATCCCAACAGCGAGCCTGGGAGTCATAGGCGTTGGCGCAACCTTGAAACTGCCATTCTTTTCGTTGTGGAGCAGATTTAGTCCTCTAACAGACGTAAACGCTATATCTTCGAAACCGTCGTTGTCATAGTCGCCGACAGCGCAACCTGTTCCATGGATATCGGAGTTAAAAGTCAGCCTACTGTCTGCGTTCTCAAATTTTCCGTTCCCTATGTTGTGATACAGGGACGTTCCGCCATGCGCACCGTCATCTGCTACGAAAAGGTCGATCTTGCCATCGTTGTCGTAGTCCAGGAAGCACGCCCCGCTGCCAAGGTAGTAAGGAAAGCCGTTATAAGGAGTCACACCCGTGTGCGCAGGATTGAACACCAAGCCCGCCTGCGCCGTCACATCCACAAACCGCACCTTGATCTGCGGCGGTGCCTTCAACACTGCCGACGGCGACTCGACAGCCCGCGAGTACTGGCCCTGTTCGCCGTAGGCGAGGCTCACGGGCGCGCCGAGTTTGTTTTGCGTGATGTACTGGAATTTCTTCAGGTGCTCGCGGGCGTGGTCGATGTCGGCGGACTGCTGGTAGGCGCGCGACAGTCCGAATTCGGCGGAGGCGTGCAACGGGTTGAGTTGCAGCGCGTGCTGGAAGGCCTCTACGGCCTGCGGAAACTGTTTGGCTTGCACATGCGAAGCGCCCAGGAAATACCAGGTGTCGGCGTCGTTGGGATTGATCTCGACCACGTGATGAAAGGCGTCAATCGCCGCCTGGGCGTCTCCGGTATTCTTGGCGAGCAGGCCGAGGTTGTACCACGCGTATGGATTCTTCGGATCCCGCTTGAGCGCGTCTTCCAGCGCGGCCTTGGCTTCGTCGATCTTCTGCAGGTTTAGGTACGCGATGCCTTCATTCAGGCGAGTGATTGTCAGTTTCGGATCAAGCTCAGCGGCCTGCTGGAAGAATTTCAGTCCCTTCTCGAAAAGCTGCTGGTTCATGTAGGCGGCGCCAAGATTATTCAGGCGCGCGGCCTCGGCCGGATTCGTCTTCGGCTGAGTTTGAAACGCTGTGGCAAACAGGCCAAATGCTGCCAGGAGCATGCCGGCAAGTGCTACTGAGATGCGGGAAGTCATCTGTCCAAAGATTTAACCACAGAGGGCATAGAGCTAACAGGAAATCTCCGTTTGTGTGATGGCGAGAAACGGCAGATTCCTCCGCATTCGCTCCTCGGAATGACAAGGCTATTTCCCGGCCGTTGCGACGGGCTTGCCGTACGGCCGGTTCGCGACGATGCCCTTGCCTTCCTCGACCGTGAGGGTTTGTCCGGCATTGACGTTCGAGAGCTTATCCACCTGGCCGCTAGGCCATTGAATCTCGACAGTGTCAGCCTTCGTTTGCGCTCCCAGGCCGAAGGTCAGCACCAGTTCGCTCTGCGAAAGGTAGCTCGATCCGGAGCGCAGCATCTTCCACTGCTTGTCGTTATTATTTCCCGAGGCGACGTGCACAATTGCGCCGATGCCGTCGCGGTTCGACTTTGTCCCTACGAGTTTCAGACGCAGGCTGTGATTCGTTCCACCCTCGTTGTGGAACAGAAAAGGCGGGCCGGCGTTGGTGGTGACGAGCACATCGAGAAAGCCGTCGTTGTCGATATCGGCGTAAGCCGCTCCCCGCGCCACTCTTGGCGCGGCAAAGGCCGGGCCCATCTGCGCCGTCACCTCCTGAAACTTGCCGCCACCAAGATTGCGGAAAAGGTGCGCAGGCTCGGCATAGCTGACGCGCTTCTGCACGCGCTCGATCTGGTCCTCGATGTGGCCGTCGGCGACAAAAATATCTGGCCAGCCGTCGTTGTCGTAATCGAAAAAGAAGCAGCCGAATCCGAGTGTGACCAGCGTGGCGCGGCCCACTTCGGATTGCGGAGCTTCGTCGACGAACAAGCCGTTGCCCTCGTTGTGATAGAGCGAGACCATCTGATTGGCGAAATTGCTGATGATCACGCTGGGATGTCCGCTGCGGTCGTAGTCGGCGGCGTCGACACCCATGCCGGCGCGCGCCAGGCCGTCTTCGCTGAACGCTATACCAGAAGTTACGCCGCGTTCTTCGAACGTCCCATCTTTCTTGTTCAGATATAGCTTGTTGGGCTGGGTGTCGTTGGCGATCAGAATGTCGGGCCAGCCGTCGGCGTTGTAGTCGAGGATAGCGATGCCCAGGCTTTTCGAGGTCGAGTCTCCGAGACCAGCCTTGTGCGTGGCGTCTTCAAACTTGCCGCCGCCGAGATTGTGCCATAGCCGCACCGACGTGCCCTTGTACGATTCCGGCGTGCAGTAGGACTTGTGCGCGCCATCGAGCGTGCAGTAGAGATCAGTCTGCTCGCTCCATTGCACATAGTTCGCAACTATCAAATCGAGTTTGCCGTCGCGGTCGTAGTCTACCCAGGCGGCGCTGGTGGAGAACTCATCGGGTCCCGACATTCCGGCCGATTTCGTAACGTCAGTGAACGTGCCGTTGCCGTTGTTGTGGAAGAGATGGCTCTGACCCAGCGCAGTGATGAAAATGTCGTCGAAGCCGTCGTTGTCGTAGTCGCCGACGGCTACTCCGAGTCCGAACATGGGCACGGCCAGCCCGGCCTTGCGGGTTACATCGGTGAAGGTTCCGTCGTGATTGTTGTGGTATAGCTTTGGGGTTGTCGGTCCGGCGTGAAGGTGCCCGGGCCAGTCTTCGCCATTCACCAGAAGAATATCGGGATATCCATCGTTGTCGTAGTCGATGAAGGCGCAGCCCGGTCCCATGGTCTCGGGCAGCCACTTTTTTCCGAAAGCGCCGTTGTTGTGGGTGAAATGAACGCCGGCTTGCTCGGTGATGTCGCGAAAGTGAATTTGCTGGGCTTGGGTGGGGATGGCAAGCAAGAGAATCCACCACGGAGACACTGAGGCACGGAGGAAGCCTAAAGAGAATTTCATCTTGATCCACCTGCCGCGGAAGCTCTGGGCGCTAGCCTCGCCTTGCTCGGCAGGACAGCTGAGAGCCTACCCTGAGCTTGCCGAAGGGCGGCTGTCCCTACATGTTTTGCCGTGAGCGCCGGCAGCGGTACCGATACGTGCTCGTGAATCGTTTGCCTTTCGTTGTTGTCTTCCGGATGCGATTGGCGATACGGTCCTGTGATCGCCTGTGAAGATTCGTCAGCCTTGAACCGCAGGTAACGCACCTGATGCTCTTTGGCTTGCTTTTCGTCGCCCAGGCCGCTGTAACAGAGCATCAGGTTATAGTGCGCCTGCAAGTCCTCGGGGTCGATCGCAAACACGGATTGCAGAACCGTCACCGCCTCCGCATATTTCCGTTGCAGGAAAAGAATCCGCCCCAAGTCATTGAGCACGACGCGGTCGCGCGGATACTGCGACAGAACGATGCGCAAACGCTCGGCTGCGCCTTCATAGTTGCCGTCGGCGCGCAGCACGCGGGCATAGAAGAAATTAGCCCGGGCCAGATTCGGAGATAAAGCCAACGCTTTCTCGAGCACGGTGCGGGCGCGCTCCATGTCGCCTTCCTGCACGGCTGCGCGGCCGATGTTCACCCAGCCATCGGGATTGTTAGGATCGGCCTCGGTCACCTTCTGAAAGGCCGAGGCCGCAGCTTTCAGATCGCCCTGCAGGAACAAGCCGATTCCGTAATCGTTCCAGCGCTGCCACTCTTCTTTTTTCACGATGGTCTTCGGTTCGGTAGCGGGAGCGTTGTGTGCGACCACAGGCAGCGTCACTTCGTTTTCCGCCACGGTCACGATGGGCAGGTCGGGAATCTTTTCCTGCTTCGCCGAAACACCGCTCAGCGATGCCGTGAACACGGTCGAGCGGTCGTCGTACTCAGGGGAAACCGAGTTCGGCGCTGCCGGTTCGGGCTGCCCGGCGAAAGCTTCATGCGTGCCATACCACGAAAACTTCCTGTAGCACAGGCGCGCATGCAACGTGATCTTGTTGCCTGCATTTTCAGGAATCGACATGCGGTAATGCACCGTATCTGCCGCGCCGGGCGGGATGAGCCGCACGTACACGACAGCCCGCGTCGCCCACGCGTTGCGCTTGTTGATGGGGTTGCCGTGTGCGTCGATCTGCAGAGAACGATAGAAGTGCGCGCCTTTTTCGACCGGACCTTTGCCGTCATCCTCAACCATACCGCTCCAGAAGCTGATCTGGCCTTTGTCGTCGGTGGCTTTTAGCTCCAGCCAGGTATCGTAGGCGTCGACGGTACCGCCGGGGAAAAAGTGCCCAACCTTTTTGGTGCGCACGACTACATCGACGCGCACTGTGTCGCCGCGGCGAAGAGCCGGCTGCACGAGGTTCAGCGGGGCCGTGACCGGCGCAACTTCTCCGCCGGCACCGGCTTCGGAACCGGGAGTGATCTTGGTTTCCGCTTCTTCGCCCACGGCGAACGTTGTGGCCAGTTCCGATGGGCTTGCCGCGCCCGACTTCAGAGGCGACTGCGCCGGAGACACGGCAAAAATGTCCACCGTAAGAGCGCCGCTTTTCAGAAACGCTTCGTTGAGCTTCAGTTGGGGAACGTCTTCGTTCGCGGTTGGGACCGCGGTGTTCGCTCCCGGGAAGCGATGCGAGTGCACGAACCCGTTGATGTTGCCCGCGTCCTTCGATGCTTCCATGGGCATGTGGCAATCGGCGCACTGCTGCGGCTTGGGCGGATAGTAGAACGATCGCGCGCCTTGCCCGGATACTCCGCTGGCCTGCCAGTTGTCATATTCGTTGAAGCCGCGGAACCAGCGGTAGTGATTCACCGGGACGTCGAGGTGCACCTTGTGGCAGGCGGAGCAGAACTCCGCGGTCTGGGTTTTCATGAACGGCTTGAGGAACACGCGGCGGTGCGGCTCGGGATTCAGCCGGATCATGAAATCATGCAGGGCCCGCGCCACGGGATTCTGCGCGGCCGCCAACTCGTGCAATTTGGGATACTCCAGATAGAAATCGGCTTGGCCCATGGTGCTCTTCACGTCGGCAATGGAGTGACACATCATGCAGCCAAGGCCCGCTTGTGATTCCGGACGATGCACGATCTGCTTGATCGGAGTATCCATCAAGCCGCTGTAGAGTAGGGCGGGATCGTGGCATCCGCCGCACCATTTCGAGGGCTTGGTGCCGACCGTATCCTGCATGTACTCGATCGACTTGCGGTACCACTGATTGTTGAACGAAGAGAAGTGGTGCATTGAACTGAACCACTGGTTGTAGATATCTTCGTGGCAGCGCTTGCAGGAGTCGGACTCCATGAAGAACTTGCTGGGAATTTTCTGCCTGCCGTAAACCTGCGCGGAGCTGGGAAAGAACGAGCCCTCGGGACCGTCGCCCTCGCCGTTCATGTTATCGGGAGGCATCCTTGGATTCTGAATGCGGCTTCGCGTCTGCCAACTTTCACGCGTGTAACGCGCAGCGTAACCGACGACGGCGAGCACGATTAAACAAATTGCGGCACGGAGAATTGACGTTCCCGCGTTCGCGGCTAACCATCCCCCCTCGCCCAACTTGTCAGCGATCAGCAGGCCCACCCCGACGAGCGAGATCACGATGTGCAGGTAAAGCCACTTCCACTCGGTGCGCGGCGTGCCGGTCTTGATGAGGATGAGTCCGAGGACGGCGCCCGCCGCCACCAGCAGCCATCCCGCGCGAGCAAACCGAGTGCCGCTGCGCAGCCGGCGAATGAGCGCGGAGGCGAGCAGGATCGCAGTAATCACTCCGGCCAGCGCGTGCAACAGCACCACGCCGGCATAGAAAATGTTTGGCTGCGGGAAAGTGTAGAGGTAGGCGGCTGAAAGAACCAGAAATGGGAGGAGCCAGGACAAACCTCGACCGACAAAACTCCCGTATGATGAGTCATTCGGCATCGGAAACAGTCAGCAGCTTACGGTAGCAGAGTCCAGTCTCACACTGAACTCGCGTGCGAACCAACTTACTCAGACTGGCGGGCTGGGGGAATAGTGCAAAAATACTATCGGAGAGCGAGCATCTTCACACAATCAGTCGGAGCCTCCAGGCGCGGCACTCCTTCTCTAGCGCGGCGGCGACGGAGAGCACCTGCTCTTCCGCCCACGGTCGGCCGACAATCTGCACGCCGATGGGCAGGCCTTCAGGCGAGTGGCCGACTGGAACCACTGCCGCGGGATTGCCCAACAGGTTGAAGAACTCCGCGTAACTCCAGGCATCGAGGTATTGGACGGTTTTGCCTTCGACCTGCCAACTGCGTTCGCCGTGCCGGAACGCGGGGATCGCCGCCGCCGGGCACAACAAGATGGGATATCGCTGCATCTGCGCGAAAAACCTCGCACGGAGCAGATCGCGCTGGATCCAGGTATTGAGCAGCGTCCGCCCGGTGTGGGCGGGTTCGGCCGCCGACCATTCCAGAAACTGCCTGAGAATCGGACTGAGATCGGCGTCCGCTGCTTTGAACATGGGACGTAACAGCATTCCACCGGCGACCACGAAGAACTTGTGCCACAGCCGGCGCGCTTCTTCGAGTCCTTCGGGCTGGAAATGATCTACTCGACATCCCGCGCCCCGCAAGGCTTCCGCCGCCGTGCGCACAGCCGTGCGGGTTTCCGGCGTGACCGGCGTGCGGCCGTCATCTTCGAAATAACCGACGCTAAGTTTCTTAACTTTGCCGTCTCTGGGCCAACGCACTGGCACTGGGGCGGCGCAGGTGTCGCCGATGTCTGGACCTTGCATCACCTCGAACAGAAGTTTCAAATCGGCGACGGTGCGCGCCATCGGCCCCACGGCGCCGATCAATGCAAACGGTCCGGCGGAGACGGGAAAGTGTCCGGTCGAGGGAATTCGTCCGGGCGTCGGCTTCAGGCCGCAGATGCCACTGAAGTGTACGGGAACGCGAATCGAGCCTCCGCCGTCGCTGCCTACTCCGCCGGCGGACATGCCCGAGGCAATCGCTGCCGCTTCGCCACCGCTCGAACCGCCGGGCGTGCGCTCCAAATCCCACGGGCTGTTGGTGCGCCCATAGAGGAGGTTGTCGGTTTCCCACGCCATCAGAAGCTCGGGAGTATTCGTCACACCGAGAACGATCGCTCCGGCATTCTTCAGGCGCGTCACCAAGGGCGCGTCCTGCGTAGCGACAAGTCCGGCGCGCAGCCGGGTCCCGGCCTCACAACGCAATCCCGCTACGTCCACGGAACTCTTGATGCTGATGGGTACGCCGTGCAGAGGGCCGAGCGCATCTTGGTGCATGACGGCGACCTCTGCTGCGCCAGCGGACTGGCGCGCCCGCTCCGCGTCCACCTGCACAAATGCGTTTAGTCTCGGGTTCAGTTTCTCGATCTGCGCCAGGTGAGCTTCGACGAGTTCGACCGGAGAGATTTTCTTCTTCCGGATTTGCTCGGCCATGGCGACTGCAGGAAGAAAGGTCAGGGCGTTCATGCAATCTCTCGCATGGCGCGATCGAGCATTCGCTTCTCATCCGCGGTCAGGGCGCGGTATTTGCCTTTCGCGAGATCGCCTAATTGCAGCGGTCCGATGGCCACGCGTACCAGGCGCAGCACTTCGACGCTCATGGCCTCCATCATGCGGCGGATCTGGCGGTTCTTTCCCTCATCGAGAATAATTTCGAGCCAGCAGTTTTTCTGACCCGCGCGCAGGCGGCTCACTCGCTTCGCCCGCAGCACTTCCCCGTTATTCGCCTTCACTCCTTGAAGCAATACCTGGAGAAATTGTTCGTCTGCCACCGTTGCCACTTGAACATGGTAGGTCTTGTCGAGGTGCGTTTCCGGCGCGGCGATGCGCGCGCCCCACTCAGAGTCGTTGGTCAACAAGAGCAAGCCCTCGCTGGCTTTATCGAGACGGCCGACCGGGGCTGACCAGGGAAGGGTTTCGGGCGGTAATGATGCTCGATTAGATGAACTACTGTTCACTATATCGTACACCGTCTCCCGCCCCTTTTCGTCGGATGCCGTCGTCACCACGCCGCGAGGCTTGTTCATCATGACGTAGATTTTGCTTCGCAGCTCAATCAGTTTCCCATCGATTGCGATCTGATCATGCTTTTCAGAAACCGGCGTCTCCGGATCGCGACGGACCTTTCCATTCAGGCTCACTCGTCCGGCTAGAATTAACTGTGCCGCGCGGCAGCGCGAACAATAGCCGAGCTTCGACAGAGCGCGTGCCAGTCCTATTTGCCGGGTTTCTCTATTTTTCTTCACTCGTTCATGCTAACTGCGATGAACCACAAGGACACGAAGTTGCACGAAGGCATGGACACTGCACTGTATCTCGCAACTTGATAGGATGTCTATCGTTGATTGACTGGGAAAGGAGCTTTCAATGGCCCATCAACATCCTCCGCGCTTTTTGAAGATTGTGGACGACGCCAAGAAACGCGTGCGCGAGACTAACGTTGACGATGTGAAGAAGAAGATGGATCGCGGCGGGAAATTCTTTCTGGTGGACGTGCGCGAAGAGAGCGAATTTGCCAAAGACCATCTGCCGGGGGCGATTCACCTGGGCAAAGGCGTGATCGAACGCGACATCGAGGCCCGGGTGCCCGATTTGAATGCGGAGATTGTGCTTTACTGCGGCGGCGGTTTCCGATCGGCGCTGGCGGCCGATAATCTGCAGAAGATGGGCTATACCAATGTGATCTCGATTGACGGCGGAATTCGCGACTGGCGGGAGAAGGGATATCCGCTTACTACGGAGTGAGGGCAGTTCTCAGTTCCGACTTATGAATGGTCGCATCGTCTTCTGGTCGCTGACGTCGGCGCTTGCCGGATTTCTTTTCGGTTTTGATACGGTCGTGATTTCCGGCGCAGAAAAGACAATTCAGACGCTTTGGGGACTGAGTGCCGGACTGCACGGCATTGCCATGGCTTCGGCCCTTTACGGCACCGTGGTTGGATCGCTGCTCGGGGGCTGGCCGGCTGATCGATTTGGACGCAAAGCCACGCTGCTTTGGATCGGCATTCTTTATTTTGCTGGTGCTGTGGGTTCAGCTTTGGCGCCGAACGTTGCTGTTTTCATCGCCGCGCGCGTCATCGGAGGGCTGGGCATCGGCATTTCGACCGTGGTTGCCCCGATGTACGTCTCGGAGATCGCCCCGCCCAAGTATCGCGGACGGCTTGCAGGAATGTTCCAGTTCAATATTGTTTTTGGCATTTTGGTCGCGTTCGTTTCGAACGCGCTGCTGGCGGGCATAGGCGAGAATGCCTGGCGCTGGATGCTGGGGGTGGCGGCGTTTCCGTCGTTGCTCTACGCTGCGTTTTGTTTCGGCCTTCCGGAAAGTCCACGCTGGCTGCTGGGCAAGAAGGGCGACCGCGAGGCAGGGCTACAAGTTCTGCAACGCATTGAACCTGACGCTTCGAAGGCCGAAGTGGAGGCCGAGGCGGACGCGATCATCGCCGCATCTTCGGAGCAAGCGTCGTCGGGACATTTCTGGACGAGGCGTCTTCGCAAACCGATTATGCTCGCCATCCTGGTTGCTTTCTTCAATCAAATGTCGGGCATCAACGCGATTTTGTATTTCGCGCCACGCATCTTCGAACTGACCGGCCTTGGCGCAAAGGCCGCGCTGCTGCAATCGATAGGGATTGGACTTACGAATCTCGTTTTCACGTTTGTCGGGCTCTGGCTGATTGACCGGCTGGGACGGCGCACTCTTCTTTATATTGGCTCGTTCGGCTATATCACCTCGCTTGGTCTCGTTGCGTGGGCTTTCTTTACGAACCATTACTCAATCGTTCCGGTTTGCATTTTCGCGTTCATCGCTGCCCACGCGATCGGCCAGGGAGCAGTAATCTGGGTTCTCATCTCCGAGATATTTCCCAATCGTCATCGCGCGGAGGGCCAGACACTCGGCAGCTTTACGCACTGGATCTTCGCCGCCTTGCTCACAACTTTCTTTCCGGCGATGGTCACCAAGTTCCCGACCGGTTATGTTTTCTTGTTCTTTACCGGCATGATGGTTCTGCAACTCATTTGGGTGAAGACCATGGTTCCGGAGACGAAGGGCGTGCCGCTGGAGGAAATCCAGAAGCGACTGCGAATCGTTTAGGGCCGACGAATTCTCCGAGAGCTCTTAGCTGTTAGCTCTCAGCCTTCAGCTCTAAAACCTTAAGACCTTTACCACAGAGGGCACGGGGGTTCACGGGGTAAACCTTCTTGTTTGAAACCAAATCTTATTGCGATCACCGCTTCGAAAGAGCTAAAAGCCGCCTGCCGGCCATGCTGGCGAGCGCATGGGGTCCGTATCGGGCTGCGAGTTTATCTTTTGGTTACCCTACCCCCCCAATTCTGCAAAATATCTAGAATCAGCAACTTACAGATCTCGACCCGCGAAATTCCCTGCAAAATCCTCATAACAAAGATCTTATAAGTCAAAATCTTGAAAGCATGGGACTTACGGGCCGATTTTTGACCGCTAGCGCCCTTGCCGATATTGCTGCGTCTACTTCCTCTGCTGGGACAATGATGGAACGAAATGGAGGCGGTGCGCAAGGGCAGATGTCACAAGGTTGGGCTGTGGAAATCTTTCTGTTCGCGGGAAAAAATGGGGAATGTCCCGTCGGTCCCGAATCTCCTCCTGCCTGTTTGTCTTAGTGCAGTCCGTCCACGAGATACAGTTGGCTCAGAGCGTTGAAGCAGGAATAGGCATAATATTTGCCGTCGGGGGTGAACGCTGCACCGACCAAGAGAACCCCCGCGGGGTCAGGTGGTCCGATCTTCTTGAACAACTCGCGGCGGCCACTAGCCAGGTCCACGCGCATCACATCCGCCGAATAGCTACTGAGCACCCCAACCAGCGTGGAGCGCCCGTCAGGTGACACAGAAAAGATTGTCTCGTCAGGATGAATGCGGGGAACCGGGCGGGGTGCTCCCTGACCATCCACGGGATACATCGCCACCGAATCGGAGAGGCCAAGCACGAATTTGCCGTCCGGGGTCGGGACGAATCCGCTCACTCCCTCGGGTGAAATTGGGCGTGCAGTTCCCGAATCGATTGCTTGCACGTAGATGCGCGACTTGTGGCCCGGTTCCGTGCCGGTAAATACAACGTTCTTCCCATCCGGGAGGAAGCTAGCGCGGCCACGGTCGATTGAATCATGCGTGATCTGCCTGGTTTCACCGGTGCCAAGGGGAATCAGAAAAAGCTGGCGCGGAATGTGCAAGGTGAGAGACGACAGCACCCATTTCATGTCGGGCGAGAAATCATAACCGTAGCCATCGCCAATGCGTATGGGTGCTGCGCCGTCGCTTGCGCGGACATAAACGTCGTAGTCAGGGCCGCTATCGATTCCCTCATTACTCAACAGGACCTGTTGACCGTCCGGTGAAATAGCCGTAACTTCACTCCAATTCTGAATGGTCACATCATGTTCTTGATTTTGACCGGGTCCCCGCGCATAGGTGAGGACTCGAAAAATACTTTGCCCAAGAAGAACCCGCCCATCGCGGGCAACATCGTAGAGGGCTGGGATTCCCGGAATTCGGTCGACCACGCGGGTATGTCCCGAAAGGTCGGCTGCCCTTAGCTGAAACTGGATGCCCGCCATCGCACCGGTGAACCAGACTTCCTTGCCCGAGGAAGCCCAATTCATGCCTTCAATAGCCGTCTGCCGTGGGGACAGAATGCGCTTGCGTCGGGAAGAGTCCACCATCGCCACATAGCCCGCATCATCTCCCAGGGTGGGATGCTCGGCGAATGCGACCCAGTCCCCCTTGGGCGAGACGCGCACGTTGCTTACATAGCCCGTGGTGGGCTCATACAGGACGTGGCCGATGGGGTACTCAATGCGAAAGTGTCCCTCCACATAGCGAGCGACTGCGATCTGGTTGTCCGGGCCCCAATCGGCATCCGCGACATCGCTCATCATAGGACGGGGAGCGGAGCCACTCAGCGGCGCTCGGGCCAGCACGCCAACTCTGGCAACACGAACGAGAGAATGCCGCTGCTGGATCAGGAGCATCTCCCCGGTGGAAGAGATGGATTCGATTTCGGCATCTTTCAGACCTAGGCTTACAGAAGCGTGACTGTCGGGCGCGAGCGAGAAAAGTTCGCTGTTAGTCCCGATGTGCGCCGAGCTGTAGATGATTGTTCGCTGGTCTGGTGCAAAGCGGGCAGAAGAGATGTATTCGCGAGCGAACGTGAGCTGACGATAGCTCGGCGGCTCGGGCGGAGGAGCGTTCCCGCGAACTAAAAGCAGGGCCTGGGCCACAGCTAGGACCCCGATCACTCCAAGTAGCGCGGGAACGAGCCAGGATTTTCGCGGCACCGGTGTGGCGACCGCGGGCGCGGGTATTAGTGTCGGTGCTGTCGATGCAGTGGAAGACAAGGACTCTAACGCAAAGGCAATGTCGCGCGCGGACTGGAAACGAGCAGCTGGATCTTTTTCGAGGCAATGGTGAACGATGCGTTCCAGCAGCGGCGGCACATCGCGGCCGGTGGCCGAGAGGTCTGGAGGCTCTTCTTTGAGAATCGAGCTGATGGTATCCGCCGTGGTATCGCCGCGAAATGCGCGCTTGCCGCTGATCATTTCATAGAGCACCGCGCCGAAGCTGAACAAGTCAGAGCGCCCGTCGATGGCCGCTCCGCGGCATTGCTCTGGAGACATGTAACCGAGCGTTCCCAGCAGCACGCCGCGGCCAGTAACGGAATCAAGCGTCGCCTGTGCAGACATGCCGGGGGCGGCCAGCTCGGGCATGGTCAGCTTGGCCAAGCCGAAGTCGAGAATTTTTACATGGCCGTCGCGCGTGATGAAGATATTCTCCGGCTTGAGGTCGCGATGGAAGATCCCGTGATCATGAGCGGCGGCAAGTCCGCGAGCGATCTGTAGCGCGTATTCGACCGCTTTGCGCACGGGAAGCGGTCCGGTGTTCAGGCGCGACCGCAGCGTTTCCCCGTCGAGCAATTCGGAGACAATGTAGGGGGAATTGTCCTGGCTACCGATGTCGAACACGGCGAGAATATTCGGATGATTGAGAGCGGCAGTGGCTCGCGCTTCTTGCTCAAAGCGGCGCAGGCGCTCGGAATCGGGGGCAGAGCCCGAAGGCAGAATCTTGATCGCCACTTCGCGTCCCAAGCGAGGATCGCGCGCCCGGTAGACCTCGCCCATGCCGCCCGCGCCCAGTGCGGAAAGAATTTCGTAGGGGCCGAGTTTGGTGCCCGAAGCCAGAGCCATAAAAGTGTGCGTGTCATTATAGTGCAGGCCAGCGCAGGGTTCTCACCCATCGTGCACCTTTGTAGCACTCCGGAAGTTAGCCATTAATGGGATTGGAGGATGTTTCTTGGGAGGATGGTCGCAACTCTAAGAACGAAGCTGCTGGTCAATTGGTGTTAAATCGCCATTTCACTCATTGACTCCATTTCTCGGCAAAGGTGGGAGTGCCACTTTCTGCTGAATTCCGGATCCCTCGACCACGGTATAAATAAAATCCGCGGGCACGTCGCGCAGATCTTCTGTCTCGCCATTCGGCCAGCGAATGCTTACTTCGCTCATCTTGTCGTTGGCCGCTAATCCGAAATGCAGGCGCAAATCGTTCTGCGAGAGGTAGCTGGCGCCGCCGCGCACTTCGCTGAACTGGACTAGCGTGCCAGCTTTTACACTGACTCGCGCGCCGATTGCGGCTTTGTTGCTTTTCGTTCCTACCAGCTTGAACAACACGCGGTGATTCGTGCTGTCGCTACGATTCAGCAAGAGCGATGGCGGCTCGCCCACATTCAGCACCACGATGTCGACATTGCCATCGTTGTTGATGTCTCCAAAAGCCGCGCCCCGCCTTGATTGCGCGGGGATGCTCGCTAACGCCGAAGAAACGTCCTCGAAGGTTCCATCGCGGTGATTGCGGAATAACAGCATCGGTTGCCGGTAGGGCGTGCCGCCCGGAATCGTATCCACCTGGGGATAGACGTGGCCGTTGGCGATGAACAGATCGAGCCAGCCGTCGTTGTCCATATCGAAGAATGAGGTTCCCCAACTCACCAAGGGATACGTCGGCTTCATCAGCTTGGCCCGAACGCTGACATCGGCAAAGTTGTCTTTGCCGAGGTTGTGATACAAGGTCGAACCTTGCTCAACAAAATTCGTTACGATCATCGACAGGCGGCCTTCGTGAAGATAGTCGCCCCAGTCGACTCCCATCGAGCCTTGCTCAAGGCCGTCGCCACTCAGCGCGACGCCGTCGAGCAGGCCTACTTCTTCAAAGGTTCCGTCATGTTTATTGCGATACAGAAAATTCGGGCCCGCATCGTTCGCCACGTAGAGGTCGGGCCAGCCGTCGTTGTCGTAGTCGCCCCAGGTCGCGCCCAGGCCGTAGTAATGATGCGGATCGTCGACGCCCGCCTTCTTTGAAACTTCTTCGAAGGTGCCGTCGCCTTTGTTGTGAAACAGCAGATCGGATTCGCCGGGCAGTCCCCACGGACCGCACTGCACCAGCACTCCCTTGAAGCGGCAGAAGCGCGGATCGTTGCCGAACTGGGGCAGGTTGTCGATATCCACGTGCACATAACGCGAGACGAAAAGATCCACGCGGCCGTCGCGGTCGTAGTCGGCCCAGGCCGCTCCGGTGCTGAATCCTCCGGCGCCCACGCCGGCCTTCTCGGTTACGTCCTCGAACTTGCAGTTGCCTAAATTGTGATAGAGCGCGTTGCCGCCGTAGCCAGTGACGTAGATGTCTTGTAATCCGTCGTTGTCGTAATCGGCCACCGCCACACCCATGCCCCAGCCTTTGTGGGTGAGGCCCGCGGATTTTGTAATGTCGGTGAAATGAGGGTCGTTATTCTTGGGATCTTTGCTGCTGGGATCAGTGTCCTGATGATAAAGCGTGATCATCGGGTCGCCGCCCTGCTTATAGCGCTGCACCGTGGACCCGTTGACGGTGATGATGTCGAGCCTGCCATCGTTGTCGCAGTCGATCAGCCCCACGCCGCCGCTCATCGATTCGACGATGTACTTTTTATCGGGAGAAGAAATGTGCGCGACGCTAAGGCCGGCCTTCTGCGCGACGTCTTCGAACTGCGGAAGGGACGGCGCTTTTTCCGCCGGTGAACTCGCCGGAGGCCTGGCGGGAGCAGCTTGTGCCGGCAACCTGGCGCTCAGCAGCGAACCCGTCCACAGAAAAAGAATCCACGTGGAAACCGAGGCTCGCATAGGCAGGAAATCGATTATACAGTGCGGGCTCGACGTCGTGATGGTGAGCGATACCGAAGTTGAGGGCAAAACAAAACGCCCCAGACTCAGTTTGAGTCTTGAGGCGTATGTTGATCAGCCCTCCCCCAAGTGCTGCTCAAGAACGAGATTAGCGTAGGTCGACAAAGACGTATATGGCTCTACCGTGCCATTACCGGGCACGAACGTGTGGTGACTCATGCGAGCCCCAAAGCCCTTTAACGCCAGTATATTAGGCGACCACTGGAATGTTGGTAACTCCTGCCGTGCCGAATACGCGGCGGTAGCGCTCGATCTCCGAAGGCGGGCCCAGCGCTTTCGCATAATTGTCGGAGAGCTTCACGGCCGGGCGGCCTTCGACGCTGGATACTTTGCTGATCAGGCTGATGGGATCGAAGCCGCCGTCGCCGCTGGGATCGCATTCGCGAAAATCATTGGTCAGCAGCGTGCCCCAGCCTGCGCTGAAGCGAATGCGGCGCCCCGGAGTCCACTTGCGCCGATCGCGGAAGTCGGACGCGTTGCGAAAATCCCTGACAGTGTTTCCGCTGGCTATCGTTCCGCCAAAATAGGCATGCAGGCCGAGGATCTCGTCGATGTCGAGCGCATCGGAGGCGATGATCAGCTTATCTTTTGGATTGCGGCCGCGAGTTTGCAGCCACTCGATATATTCATCTCCGGCTAGGTAAGGGTCCTTGCTGTCAATACGTTGGCCGGTCCAGTCGGCGGCCCAGTCGGGCGCACCTTCGAGAAATTGCGTGGTGCCGAACGTGTCGGGCAACATGATGCGGAGCGCGCCTTCGTAAGTTTGCTGCCACATCTCGAGGACTTGGTATTGAGAAGCCTTCAGAGCCTCGTCATCATCTTGCGGCACGAGCGCGGCGAGGACCATCGGGATCTCATGCGCGTTGGTTCCAATCGCCTCCAGATCGTGCTTGTGGGCGAGGAAGGCGTTCGAGGTTCCAGTGAATCCGCTGCCCAGGTTCGTCGCCATAGCCTCGACCACGTATTCCTGCCAGAGGAAGCTGTGACGGCGGCGGGTTCCGAAGTCGGCTACGCTGAGATTGGGAATGCCGCGCAGGCGCTCGATCTTGTCCCACAGTTTGGTCTTCGCTTTAGCGTAGAGGATGTCGAGGCCGAACTCGCTCAGCTTTTTTAGATTGGCTCGGGTGCGCAGCTCGTTGATGATGGAGAGCGAGTAGAGTTCCCACATGGTCGTGTCGGTCCAGAGGCCGTCGAAGGATAAGTGGAAACGGCCTTGCTTGATCGACAGCTCGTAGTCTGACAATCGGAAATCGCGCTCCAGCCATTCGAGGAATGCCGGCTCGAAGATTCCGCGACGGCCGTAGAAGGTGTTGCCGGCCAGCCAGACCAGCTCGGACCTTCGAAAGCGGACGTTGCGGGCGTGGTCGAGCTGCTCGATAAGTTCTTCGTGCGCGAAGGTGTCTACGGGGCCGTTGGAAGAGCGGTTGTAAAGTGTGAACTGCACATGGGTCTTTGGGTAATGCTTCCAGATAAACTGCAGCATCAGCAGTTTGTAGAAATCTGTGTCGAGCAGAGATCGCGTGACCGGATCGAGTTCCCAGTTGTGATTGTGCGCCCGCTCCGCGAAGTTCACGATCATGCACTGATATCCTCATATGCCGTGGCCACAAAAGCAAATCTCCGGGATTGTTGTGGTGTCTCAGTTTTGTCGACTTTGAGGGAGAGGCCGTCTCGCTTCGCTCGACGGACAGCCGAGGCCGCTGTCCCCACATGAGCAGAGTGCCGGTTACGCGAATTTCAGGTCCAAGTTGCTTTCGAAGAACTGCGCCAGACTTCCGGCTTCTCGCTCAATCCCGGCTCGCTCGGCTTTCGAGAGCTTGCCGAACGGCTCAATCTCCACCTGCAACTTCTTGCCTTGAAGTTTATGAGACCAGATACCTGCGATTGCGCCATCGATGAGTACGGCCGGCGAGATCCAGCCCTGGTTGCGGTAGACGCGCTTGTAGTGCTTCGGGCTCAGCAGGTGATCTTTTTCGCGATGAGCCAGAAGATAGGAATCGAAGTTCGGCAGCAGACGAATCGAGCCTTTTGCCGCAGGGCTGCCATTTAGAACCGCGACATCCTTGCGCAGCAAGAGACAACTCTTTTTGTCGCCTGGAATCTCTGCCAACTCGGATTCGAGCAAAGCGCGCAGCGGCCTCACCTCCTGCATGGAAATACCCGACCAGTGGGAAAAGTCAGTCAACGTCGCCGGGCCATAAGCGTGCAAATATTTCCGCAGGAGAGCGCATTGCGCTTCGGTCGCAGACATCAGCTCAAGCTTCAGCTTCGGCAGCCAGTGGTCCACGCGTATGAAAACGATTGCGTTGCCTTCACCCCGGCCGTAGCAGACCAGTCCTTCTGCCACCGGGAGACGAACCAGACTCCAGGAGTTCTCCATCCAGAAACGCACTCGCTTGCTCGTTTTGGGGCGAATGGCAGCGGCGATAGCAGGCCTGCTAAGTGGCCCCGCAGAGAGGGTCTGCATGATCAATGGGATGAGTGCTTCGCTCTCATCGCGCGTAATCCCACATCTGTCCATGACGCGCATCGCCTGAGCGAAGCGGCTTGGTCTGAGGGCAGCAATGTAGATGGGGAATTCGTCGGTTGGAATAAGATGCAGCGTCTGGCGCATCAGTGAGGTCTTTACCATAGTGCGGGACTTCCATAGTGCGTCTTCAATCCCGGCTCGCGTGAGGGCATGATTGCGGGTCCAAAGCTGAAGACGGGCCGGCCCCATGACCTGCGCTTGCACGCCGCACATATCGCGGGAGATGGTGACTGCATCCGCGGGAGGTTCATCCAAGAGGTGGTGGCGCCGCAGCCGGAAGCTTGCGATCGCGTCGGTCCGACTTGGTGACGCAATTTTACGCATTCGCCTAGCAGCAACCCATCTTCACTTCGCCCGTCGCGGTGAGCGGAGGACCGAAGGCCTCCTGGGGCGCGGGCGCGCCGTTGGCCACCGCGATCCAGCGCCGCACCGCATCGAACACGACGAGCACCACGCCCAGAATAAAGATGGTCATAAGAACAGAATCCAGATAGCCCGTAAACTCCTGACTGGGCTTCGAGGTCAAGGGCCAGAAAATGTTTTTGATCGCGAGCACTCCAGCCGTAACCGTAGTCACACCCACGAAGCACATCGGAACAGCGGTAATCCACGCATACTTCTGCTTGCCCATGTTAATGAGGAACGTAGTGGTAACCGCAAGCGCGATAGTCGCCAGCAACTGGTTTCCGGTTCCGAACAACGGCCACAGCGTGGAGATATTTCCTGTGTAGATTAAGTATCCCCAGCCCAGAACCACCACCGAACTGGTGATCAGATTTCCCGGCCACCATGCGCTGTTTCCGAACGGCTTGTGCACCTTGCCCATGAGTTCCTGCAGAACGTAGCGGGCCACGCGGGTTCCCGTGTCAACCGTAGTCAGAATGAAAAGAGCTTCGAACATGATGGCGTAGTGATACCAGTAACCCATCAGACGATCCATGCCGGGCAGGCCGCGGAAGATTTGCGCCATGCCGACGGCCAGTGACACCGCGCCTCCCGTACGCCCCGCCAGTTTCTCGCCGACTTCGCGGGAGAACATGTCCAGATTCACCGTGGTCATGCCGAGATGGCTGAAGACCGCCGGCGTGGTGTTGATGGCGAAGTAATCGCCGGGATACATCGAGCAGGCTGCAATAAGAGCGAGCACACCAACGAGAGACTCGGCGATCATGGCACCGTATCCGATAAAGCGGGCGTCACTTTCCTTGTCTAGCATTTTGGGCGTGGTACCCGAGGCGACCAGCGAGTGAAAGCCCGAGATCGCGCCGCAGGCAATCGTGACGAAGAGAAACGGGAACAGAGTTCCTTTGATGATCGGTCCGCCACCATGCACGAACGACGTGAAGTTTGGAAATTGAATGTTGGGATGAACAATGAAGACGCCGACGATGAGAACGGCAATCGTGCCCAGCTTGACGTAGGTCGAGAGGTAGTCGCGAGGTTCGAGCACCAGCCAGACTGGGAGAACCGACGCCACCAGGCCGTAGATGCCCATGAGAATCGTGATCTGATGCGGAGTGAAAGTTAGCGCTGTGGCAAATCCGGTTTGTGCGACCCAGTGTCCGGCGACCACGCTGCCGATTAACAGCCCGACGCCGAAGATGCTGGGTCCGGTGACGGTGATTCTTCCGGCATGGCTTTTGAACATCCAGAATCCCATGATGACGGCGATGGGGATGGTCATGCCGATGGTGAAAACGCCCCACGGGCTGTTGGAAAGCGCGTTGACCACCACGATGCCGAGGCCGGCGAGCGTGACCAGCAAAATAAAAAGCACGGCGATCATGGCCACCAGCCCGGCAAAAGGACTGATTTCGGTGCTCGCAACATTCGCCAGCGAGCGGCCGCGATGCCGCACAGACGCGACTAGCACGGTAAAATCCTGCACGCACCCGGCGAGAACTGCTCCGATCAGCAGCCACAGAAAGCCCGGAGCAAACCCGAACTGCGCGGCCAGAGTCGGGCCGACGAGCGGACCGGCGCCCGCGATGGCTGCGAAGTGATGTCCGAAGAGCACCCAGCGCGGCGATGCGACATAGTTATGCCCGTCGGCGTAGGTGTGCGCCGGAGTGGTGCGGCGATCGTCGAGCGCCAATGTCTTCGCGGCAATGAACGCGCTGTAGTAACGGTAGGCCAGGGCATACACGCACAGCGCACCCAACAAAACGGGGAAGGTATTCATGATCCCCTCCTAATCAAGCAGGTTGTAGCCGATCCTTGCAGCCCAATCGAACGCACATCCTACACCCGTCGCAGAATCGGGTACAACGGCTTCCCCGGGAAGCCGCGCCGAAATCGGGCAACGAAATTGAAAGTTCCTGCGGGAATCCCTAAAGGAGAGTCCCGCAGGAGTTTGACTTCCGAATCCAATCAGAACGTAAAGATTGGTCCGAACTCGTTACGCCAGTTGTGTGCCTGTCGAGTCACACCGCCCGCGAACGGCAGATACTCTGGCAGGATCACGCCGTCGGCTTCGTGGTTATTGGCGGTGCGCGTGTTAATGTAGCTGGCCTCGTGCACAAACGTGACCCACTTATTGAGCCGGTAGGTGAGCGATACGGTGTCGAGGTCTGTGCGTCCCAGGTGATTGCCGTGCTGGGCATCGAAATAGGGAGCGCGGTCTGTGCCATATTGGACGTGCAGTATCCATCCGGCATTGTGGCCCTCCGGATTGGCGTGGAAGATGCGCGAGAGAGGGAAGCTTAACTCTGCGAATCCCCCGACTCCGCCGCTGGGCTGAAGGTAGGCAGACTGGATCGGCGTACCCTGGCAATTGAGCGTGGCGGCGGGCTGGCCGGCGGTGGTTCCGCCCAGGCAGCCGAATGTGATGGATCGTCCGCTTTCTGATATGCCGGTTAAGATACCGCCGGGATCGACCAAGGCTCCGAGGTTGGAGTAAACGTCGTTGAGCTGGCCAGCGAAGAAGTATCGCAGGTCATCGCCACGATAGAACTTGGCGACAAAAGTTACCCAGGGTGTTGGCAATTGAATTTCAGCGGTGTAGACGTTCTGCGGGTTGCCCACCTGCGTGCCACGAGGAAAGATCTGTTCCAGGGTGCAACTTCCGGATGCCTCGCCGCAATTGCTGGCCCCGACGATGGTCTCGGTGGTGTTGAATCCGAGATTCGGCGCGTTGGCGTTCGTAAAGACGGGAAATGGCGGAATCGTGCAAGGAAGAACGGTGCAGGTAACGCTGGTAGCAGCGACTTGTCCCGCATGCGGAATGATTTCATTCACGCGAGAGTGATGGCCGCTGACAATGAACTGAGCCGGCGCCACACCCTTCCAGTTGTGGGAGAGCGGGAACTGGAAGACGAGGCGCGCCTCCAGGCCCGGCTGATTGGATTCGGCGCCAGCACGGTCGCCGAAGCGCAGACGCTGGTCCGTGGTAAGGGCGGAGGAGCCTGCAATCGGCATCACGATGGCGAACTCGGGCTCAATCTTGATGTCACCGGTATGAAATTGAATACCGGTTCTGAACTGGGGGGTTCGCTCCCAGAGAGAACCCATGGCGATGCCCAAGCCGGTGGTTTCGAAGAGGTTGGGAAGAGTGGATGACACGAGCGACCAATCCTGCCCGAACAGTGCGTACCAGGGCAGGCCGCCGACCTTGCGGTCGAGCCGCATCCAGGCAAGGCGGAGGGTGAACTGGCTGGAACGGTAGGAGCTGATGTTGCGGTTGCTGACGTCCGTGTAGTCGCCTTCAAAGTCGCCTTCCACCCGGCCAGTGATCGTGAAGTCGGAACCCTTGGGAACCCATTCCGTCTGGGCACCGATGCGGAAGCTACGGGCCTTGATATGAACTTGCGGGTCGGAGGTCGGGCCTGTATCGGCGAGCAGGAGGGGCAGCGGCCAGTCCTGGCTGCCGAAGGTGGGCCCTCCACTAGAGGCCGTCTCAGAGACGGCACTGGCCTTGAAGAAGCCGTAAATCTTCATATTGGCGCCGCTTCCGAGATGGATATCTGGAATCATTCCTCCTTGCTTGGGGAGGTCGATGGGCAATACGCGGAGAGGCGCAACTGCAGGGATGATAGGCGGCTCCTGGGAGTCTGGCGGAGTTGCGGGCCGGGCCGGGGCTGCCGCGACCACGGTGGATGTGTGCAGCACGGCGTCTGACAGCCGCGCCTTGGACGATTCGAGGCTCGCGGCTGTGACCGCGGGGGTGACCCCGCGTGCGACCGCGGGCGTAACCGTGGCCGTGTATTCTTGCGAGCTAATCAGGCCCTTCTCCACGAGTAACTGAGCGAGGCGCGCGTTGGCATCCTCCGGCGAGGACGCCTGGTTGATCATCGCGACCTCGCTGGGAGACAAAATCCCCTTGGACTGCAGCAATACCGCGAGGGGGTTGTTATTGATTGCGTGGTTTTCCTGCTGCTGGGCCATAGCCGAAAAGGTCAGGAGCAGCGCAGAAGTCAACAAAATCAATCGAGAGACGGTTCTTCTCATTGTGACAGCCTCCAAGGATTAAGTTTGAGACCGTTACCTATGAAGAGAATGAAAGGTCGCATCCGTCCCGAATGGATGCAGATGCCCCTAGATACTGATACAAGCAATCGGATGTCAAGCTATTTCCTTGAAGGTGCGTTTAGAATGTCACTGCCGAACCGAGAGGATCGCGCATGGACATGGCGACAGAAAGGCAAGCGGTGACTCAGGAGCAGAGTCTCGTCCGCTTTGGACTGGGGCTTGCCAACTGGAGTGAACGATGGTTCCCCGATCCGCTGATTTTTGCGTTGCTGGGAATTATGGTGGTCTTTGTTGCCGGCCTTTTGCTTCATCAGAGCCCTGCCAAGCTGGCCATTCAGGGTGGGAAGAACTTCTGGACTCTCGTCCCCTTCACCATGCAGATGGTGATGATCATCGTGGGTGGATATGTCGTCGCCTCGACGCCGATCGTCTACCGCGCCATCCGCGCCCTGGCCGGAATTCCGAAGACGCCGCGGCAGGCCGTCGCGCTGGTGGCATTGTTCTCGATGCTGACCTCGCTGATCTCCTGGGGATTGAGTCTGATTTTCAGCGGACTATTTGTTCGGGAGCTGGCCCATCGCGTGAAAGGGATGGACTATCGCGCCGCGGGTGCGGCTGCGTATCTCGGGCTGGGTGCCGTTTGGGCGATGGGGTTGTCTTCCTCCGCCGCCATGTTGATGGCAACCAAGACAGCGATGCCGCCGTCCTTGTTCAGCATTAGTGGCCTGATCCCGCTGACCCAGACTCTCTTCTTGTGGCCAAGCATCGCGACGACGGCGATTTTGATCGCGCTGTCGGTGCTGATCGCCTACCTGTCCACGCCGTCGCCGGAGAATGCCCGAACCGCAGAATCCTACTGTATCGAGTATGCGCCGATTCGCTCCAGCCTTGAGGAACGAGGCAAGCCCGGCGAATGGCTGGAATACAGCCCGCTGCTGACCGTTCTGGTTGCAGCGTTGCTGTGCTATTACTTGATCGACGTATTCCGCACCTCGCCGCAAGGCGCGCTGGCTGCGCTCGATCTCAATACTTACAACCTCATGTTCATCACGGGTGGGCTGTTGCTGCACTGGCGCCCTAAGCGTTTTATGCGGGCCGTGGCGGAGTGCATTCCAGCTATCGGCGGCGTAATAATCCAGTTCCCATTTTACGCCGTGATCTTTGGAATGATCACTGGAACCGGGATCGCTGACGCGCTGGCAAAGCTTTTCGCCTCCGTCAGCACGCATAATACTTATCCGTTGCTGGTGGCGATGTATTCGGCGGTGCTCGGCGTTTTCATTCCTTCTGGCGGCAGCAAGTGGGTCATCGAAGCACCTTATGTATTGCAGGCCGCGAATCTGCACCAAGTACATTTGGGCTGGGTGGTGCAGATCTACAACGCGTCAGAAGCGCTGCCCAACCTGGTGAATCCCTTCTGGATGCTGCCTCTGCTCGGCATCTTGAAATTGAAGGCGCGCGACATCGTGGGATATGGAGTGCTGCAGTTGCTGGTCCACATCCCAGTCGTGTTCTTTCTATGCTGGCTGTTTGCGCGCTACATTCCATACTTGCCGCCCGTGAAATGAAGGGGGGAACCGGCTAAACTTGCGGAGTTGCCCAGTCGACTCCAAGGAACCCAGAACGCTGGTGAGCGCGGGAGGAATCGAACCTCCAACCTACTGATTAAGAGTCAGTTGCTCTGCCAATTGAGCTACGCGCCCACGATGGGGAATTTTACTGGCGGGACAATTTGTGATTGTAACATTTCCCGCAGGCGCGGTCATCGCGCGCGCCGCGCTCAGTCAGAAATCGGTGCTGATGAGCGCGGGGGAAAACCGCGCTCGAGTGACAGACGGAGGGGCCTTGCCGACAATCTCGCTGGCATTACTGATCTCAATTGAGCCGCTCTCCGCGCGAGGTTCCATGGCGGGCGAACAAAACTTTTTCTTACGAACGCTGGCGGAGTTCCGCCGCCAGTCCGCTGGAACTTTCGCTGGCTACGGGGCGGCGCGGCGGCAACGTGTCCGGCTCCATCTTCATGCTGGGGCGCCTCTCGACTGTGCCGATTACGGGAGCGTCGTCCATTCCATCGGCGTAAGCCATGGAGACGAACCGTTGCTCGGAACACAAGCGATCGATCATCCGCTGTTGCCCCGTGCTGAGCACGGCGTGAGGAAGAATGGGGAAATGACGGAACATCCAGAGAAAATACACGCGCTGAAGAAACGATGGCATCACGTAACGCGGCCCGATAGGGGTTTGCACTTGCACTACACCGTCCGCGAGCTTCTCAATCCACATAACTTAGGCCCACCTGAGTGCTGAGTTTGGCCAGAGCAAATTCCAGGGCCGCCATTATTGCACCAAGGGCGGTGCGAGGGGAAGCAATTTTTCACAGATTTCCGATAATTCTGTCGAAAGCCGGGCAAGGCTTGCCTGAGCTGTATATTTTGGCCAAGTTTCTGGCTTCGCGTCACTGGTTGGACCGGGTTTTGGAGCGGATTCGACTGCACCAGAAATGGCGCATAAGCTAGACGGGAATCTCCGGCAGTATGTCCATCCGCTCGATCTCGGCCGCGACCCCGAAGTCCTTACCGGGGCCCTCCTCGACGCGCAATACCCGGGCGTGGCAGCACACCCAGCACTTCTCTCCGGAGGTCAGTTCGGGAGGCAGGATGAGAATCAATTCGACTTCCGAACCTTCCGCCATGGGAGACTGGGTATAGAGGAATACGCCATTCGTGCTCACGTCGCGGGTGTGAGCCGTCACCTCCGTGGAACCGGGATGGTTGCGCACGCCGACAGGCAACCGCTTCACCAACCTTTTGCGAGATCGGCGCTCGGCTTTCGACGCTTCGGCTTTCGACATGGTGAATACCGTGAGCCCGGCTTACTCCGCGGGCGCACGCAAGTATAGACTACTGAACAAGCTAAAGCATACTGATGGGTGACAGACTCCGACGGCAATCAACGGACCCTCTATCATCGCTCCTTTGAAAGGCAACGGTGCCGCCGGCTAAGCGCAACATTTAAGAACGGCCGAGCCACGCCTCAGCCGGAGCGAAGGTCCATTCTGCGATACGCCACAAAATCTTTAACGACTGCATTATTTGAATTATGCTCATTGCCTACGGCGATGCGGTACGGTTTTGCGATGATCGGCGTGTGTTCGTTGCTTTTGGCCGGCGGCGCCGTCGCTCAAATGCCACTCTCTGGATGCGCGTCAGATGATAACGCTTCCCCACACTGCGCCCTGGTCGAGAAGGTAAACCTGGATGCGCCCGCCCCTCGAAGCCAGGCGCCGGCCGCAAATGTTTTCGGTTACGGCGCTCCGGTCAATCAAAGTTCTCGCGCGACAGTATCCGGCACACTAAATGGCCATCGTTCTGTAGGGACTTCTCCAGCGCGGGAGGGATTTCACTGGGGCCGGGCTTTAACCGAATCGTTTACTTTTCTCGTGATCGAACAAGCATATGTGGTGCACACCGACTTCCGTTGGGTCGTGACTGAAAACGGAATTCCGTTTAATCACTATTGGCGCGATTACAAGCAGTCCCTCTCCGAATGGACGAAATCTGGATGGGACGATGGCGATCCCAATTGGTTCGGCTACATAGGTCATCCGATTCAAGGTGCCCTGACCGGCTTCATCCAGATCCAAAACGATCCTCGGTCAGAGGGGCTGGAATTCTCCAAGACCAAGGAATACTGGAAGAGTCGCCTGAAGGCTGCCGTTTGGAACGCCGTTTACAGCACGCAGTGGAACCTCGGACCCATAGGCGAGGTTACGGTCGAAAAGTACGGCGCGAAAGCACGGGCGCCGTGGAACGCGAACGGATCATTTCCCTGCAACACGAACCATTGCTTTACCGGCGTGGGTCAGATCGACATTGTGATGACGCCGCTGGGTGGCACCGGCTGGCTGATAGGCGAAGACTTCCTCGACAAGAAGGTTGTGCGACACGTAGAGGGCGCAACCCAAAATCGCCTCCTGATTGACGCCGTCCGAGTCGCTCTCAATCCGATCCGCGCCGGTGCCAATATCCTTCACGGAGAGCATCCTTGGTATCGGGCCTCGCGCGATGATCAGGGAATGAGCTTTCTCAGTGACCAGAAGATCGCCGTTCCGACGGATGAGACTGTGAAACAGCAACTTCCCAACCATGGAAACGTATTTCTCGGATACTCCTACACCGGTGGATCTCACTGCGAAGTGGTAGCTTCTGGAGCCGCCACGCTCTGCGACCCGGTATCGAGCGCAAGCTCAAACCTCAGCGGCTGGGACACATCTATCGAGAAGATGTACCTTCGCTATTTTGGGGCGGTTGCCGAGTTCAGCGGACAGTACGGCGGCGCGGGCGAGACTAATTTCCTGTTCGGTCTTCGCGGGGGAGCTTCGATCGGAAGGTTCCGGCCGTTCGCGCAGGCGACGATCGGAGCCGTGCATGTGCGGGAAAATGCCTCCACAGGATCTACCTCGGATACAACTTTTGCCGAAGATCTGGGCCTCGGCATCGATTTCCGGCTGACGCGGCGGCTGAGTTGGCGCAATCAGGTGGATGAGCGTAAGACGGGATCGCCTGCGTTCGAGCGTCGCAACCTTCGCCTGTCCTCAGGCTTCGCTGTGCGATTTTAGCTGTTTCTGAAACTACCGGTATGGAAATGCGATCCTCGGTTCGGCCGCAGGCCTGCAGGGAATACCAAACGCTAGCAAGCCAGCTCCTGCTGGCATTGCTGGGCCTGGTTTTGCTCTTCGCCTTTTGTCCGGCCCACGCCCAAACTCGCCCGCCGGCAGCGCAGAAAGGAAGTTGGGACCTTAGTATTTTTGCCGCCGCAGAAACCGGCGAAGAGAACACCAACTCATTTGCGGAAGCGCAAATCTGGTCGGCCGGAATATTCGTCGGCCGGGTAATGACTCGCGAACACGGGCGGGGCTGGCGATGCGGCAACATCGAGTACGCCTTCGATCTGATTCCGGTCTTCGAGACCTTTGGGAATCAACGCACTCATGGCTACGCTTTCGATCCAGTGATAGTGCGGTGGAACTCGGCCCTCCACACCTCCCGCTTTTCGCCCTACATCGAATTGGCAGGCGGAGGTTTGATCACTCCTTCCAACCTGCCCCCGGGGAACACCTCCAGTTTCAATTTCACTCCGAAAGGAGGCGGGGGGATTTATCTGTGGATGCGGCAGCGGCAATCTTTCGACCTTGGCGTACGCTGGTCCCACATCTCAAACGCCAACCTTGGGGTGAAAAATCCCGAATTCAACGGAGTGCAACTCACCCTCGCCTATCATTGGTACAAATAGCGAAGCCCGAAGCGCTGTGACCGGGAACGAGACTCCGATTACGAGTCTCCTAGATTTCCGGGCGGCGCAGGCGCGCGGCGGGCACTACGAGGGCTTGCTCCATGGTGGGAACATTGGTGCCTCGCAGCCTGGCCTCGGTCTGGGCCAGTTTGTCGGACTGATTGGTCTGGTAGTAGGCCTGCACCAGGAGTTCCATGGTGAAGGGATTGTCCTGATCCTCTTCCAGATGGCCGATGGCTTCTTCGAGCTTATTCTGATCCACATTCTTGGGACTCAGTTTCGCCTGATCCATGAGCAGCGTTCCGGCTGCGCCATTGTAGGAACTCTGGATGACGCGGTTGCGGCTGCCGGTCGCCAAGGCCTCGAGTTGCTTCAAGGATGTTTCGGCCAAAGCGGCATCGCCGGCATGCGCGGCGCGCACGGTGCGGTTGCGCAGAATGCGGGATAGTTCTTCGCCTTTGTCGGACTTGGAAATCGTTCCGTGTTCCAGCGATTCCTCTGCATCCTGCAGATATTTCAACGCCGCTTTATCGTCGGTCTGATACTCACCCAGGTGCCGGTAGGCCTGCGCTTCGCGCAGGTTCTGATCCTTGGCGCGTGCCGTCTGCGCGATCTCCTGGAAAAGTTTGTCGGCCTCGGAGAAGTTTCCGTCGCGCACCCAGGTCATCGCCTTCTGCATGCTGTAGTCGAGCCGGTCCGCCTCATTGTGCGCGTAGCGGATGGCCTTGTCGTACTCGATCCGCGCTCGCTCCTGGTTGCCCATCAATGCGTAGGTGTCTCCCAGGCCAAGCTGAGACGTAACAAAGTCAGGATCCATTTTCAAGGCGGCGCGATAATGCTGCAGCGATCCCTCAAAGTTTCCCGCCATGCGCAGCAGTTCTCCGTAGGAATCGTGCGGATTGGGTTCATTGGGCAGCAGCGCGACGTAGCGATCCATGGCCGCGAAGGCTTTGGAAAATTCGCGATTGCGGGCATGAAGGTAAGCCAGATCGTTCAACGCGGCCGGGTAATTCTTGTCGAGGGCCAGCGCCTTCTCCATGATTCGCATGGCCTGTTCGTCGCCGTTTTCTCCCATCAGCCAGTTTCCGGCGAGGTACAGCAAATGCTTGTCCTTGGGATACATCTCGAGCATGTCGTTCATGGCGGAGATGCCGCCGATGAAGTCGCCTTCCTGCACCTTTGCGATCCAGGCAATCATCAACTGCTCGCCCGGAGTCAGCTTGGGCGCAAGCGCCTTGGCCTTTTCGCGGGCTGCGCTCACTTCCCTGGGATCACCGCTGTTGAAAGCGATCCAAGCCCAAGCGACTGCAAGGTTGGGATCGGCCTTGACGGCCGCGCGCCAGTCGTCGTTGCAGCGCTCGAGATAAAGATTCTCGTAGTCAGCCATGCCCTTCGCGTAGAGCGCGCGAGCCTCGGCCGACGAGGTGGTCACGGGCAGCGAAGCCGTGTCCGCCTGCTTGAGGTGGTGGGCGTAGAGTGGCGCGGAAAAACACACGCCAAAGATAGCGATGATGATAAGGACAGCGTAAATGGAGCGACGCATCAAGGTCTCCGCAACAGACGCTTTGGGGGAAAAGGATTACGACTTGAAGCGTAGCATCGCCGGAATCAGGTTACCTAGTGACGGAAGTCACACGACAAGCGGATCAAAGCAAGAAAAACAAAAGCCCCTGCCGACGATCCGACAGGGGCCTAATTGGGAGCCGGCTAGAACGTGAACTTGGCCGCCAGCTGAATGCCGCGGGGGCCGCCGCCGCCTAGGAACGGGTTGCCGATGCCCACGTCGCCGGTGGCGGTGATCTGGTAGGCACCGTTGCCGACTTCGCGGCCGGCAGCATTGGGCGGAGCAAACCCGCAAGCGCAACCTGCCGTGCCATCCGGATAGGTAAGCAACGGCGAAATAAGATTCGATGCTGGGTCGGCGATGAAAGCAGGCAGCACCGGATTCGAGAAGTTCGGGTGATTGAGGATATTGAAGAAGTCAGCCCGAAGCTGCATGGTGACGTGCTCGGTAAGAGCGGTGTCCTTGTAAATGGCAAGATCCCACTGTTTGAATGTGGGACCGCTGAGCGAGTTGCGGCCCAGATTTCCGTAGTGGCGCGTGCCCGGCTGGCAGTCGTCCGCAAATCCGTTGTAGGTATCGAGAGTGGCAGCCGATATACAAGGCATGGCGAACGAACCCAACTGGAGATAGTTGAAGGGATTACGCTTGTCGTACTGGATGGGCCCAACCACATCGGGCCGATCGAAGCCATCGCCGCCCCCGCTATAGTCATCCTCAAAGTTGTAGTTCAGGTTAAATGGCTGCCCGCTTTGCAAGGTAGCGGCGCTCTCGATACCCCAGCCATTCTTGAGCTTTGCCATGCTGCCGGTCATCTTGGGGAAGGCGTAGCTGGCGATCCAGACGAAGCGGTGGGGAATGTTGAAGTTCGACGGGCCGTATTCCGCCTTAGGATTGTTGCTGTCTTGCGGCTGCGCTGCGTTCACAACGAAGTCTTCACCGTCGCTCGAGTTATCCAGGGATTTCGACCAGACATAATTGATGAGCGAAGTGAACCCGTGATAGTTGGCCACCCGCAACTGGGTCTGCAGTGAATGGTAGTTCGAGGTGCCGAAGGAATTTTCCTGGAAAATATACGTCGAACCTGCGGCAGAATTAAGGGAACCAGGAGGAAAACCAAAGGGCCGAGGTACGGCAAAATCGTTGATACAGTTGCAGCCCAGGTCCGCCGCAGTAATCGTCGCCTGCGAAGGTTGGTTGAGGTCATAGAAGCGGAAGAGGCGATGGCCTTGCGAGCCAACGTAGCCGATCTGCATCGAAATCTTACTGGAAAACTGATGCTGAATATTGATGTTGTAGTTTTCCACGTAGGGCGTCTTGATGTTGCGGTCGAAGGAGAAAGTATCGCATTCCACGTTGCAGTTCGGCGTGCCATAGATCGGCGTATTGGGAATATAGACTCCGTTGACATCGAAAGCAGCCGGGTTGGCATTTGCCATTTGGACCGGATCGGGCCCAGTGTTGTTGTAGGCCGGACCCGGCGCGTAAAAAGTCGGATAGGGCAGGTGTCCTAGCATCATGTCCTGCGAAAAGGCATCGAAGAAAAGGCCATATCCGGCGCGCACAACTGTATTGCCTTTCCCGGTTACGTCCCATACGACGCTGACACGGGGCGAGAAGTCTTTCTTGTCGGGTTTGTAGAGGCCATCAAGCCCGCCGGAACCGCCAACCTGCTGTAGCAGGCCGGTGCTCGGATTGAAGTCAGAAAACAGGTGATTTCTCTCCGCGACCACGCCGTAGTAATCCCAACGCAAGCCGTAGTTCAGCACGACGTGCGGGGTGGCATGGTACGCGTCCTGAAAATAAAAGCCGAAGCCGTTCTGGTAGGTGTGGCGCAGAGTATCGCCGGTGTAGTCGAAGAGTCCAAATGCGCCTTGCTGCGGCGCCATCTCCAGCAAGCTCTCAAGGTCGTTGAAGCGAATTCTGCCTCGGGAATACTTGTCGAAATGCTGCTGGACGCTGGTGCGGTGGAATTCGCCTCCGAACTTAATGTCGTGCTTGTTTATTTTCCAGGAAAGGCTATCGAGCACCTGGTTGTTGGTATCGACGCGCTGCCGCGGATCTCCGGAAGTCGCGCCCAACTGGGAGAAGAAGCCTGCTCCTCCCGTGGCGTTCGGGGACAGAATAATAATCGGCAAGCCCTGGGAGTTGCACGTGCCGAAACTCGCTGGAACGTTGCAGAACCCGATGCTGCCCGGATTAAAGCTCCGGTCTTGCGGGAAAAAACCCTCGGCGAACCGGTTCCATCCGTAGCGGAATTCGTTCACCTTGGTCGGGGAGAGCACTCTCACATATGAAATCGAAACCAGTTGCACGCGCGTGGGCGTAACGGTATCAAAGCCAGGCAACTGCCCGCCCGTGGCGTTCAGTTGCAGGGGGAATTGCTGGGTGCTGTCGCCGAAGAAATAGCGTCCGCTTATGTTGTTGTTGGTATTAAAGGTGTGGTCGATCTTGGCGATCACGCTGCTCAGATTGTTGAGGGATGGAGCGTTGGCAATGTAGTCGGGAGCAAAGTTGGTGCCGTTAAAACAGCCTGAATCGCTGGATGTGACTCCCGAGATGTAGTTCGCGGCGTTGTGGGGATAGAAGTTAGCCAGAGCCTGACCGATGGGGCTGACAGTGCCTCCGGCGGCGGCGATGTTCGCCTCAGCGGTGGAAATTTGCGCCAGGGTCGGGAGGCAGTCGAGCGAAACAACTCCGACGGTTTCGCGCTGGCCTTCGTAATCGAGAAAGAAGAACGTCTTGTCCTTCACGATGGGGCCGCCGACGGAGCCGCCGAATTGGTTGTTGTGAAATGGAGTCTTGGGGGCTGACGTCGGGTCAAAATAGTTGCGAGCGTCAAGACCGTCATTGCGGAAGTATTCGAAGAAGTCTCCGTGGATGGCGTTGGTTCCGCTTTTGGTCACGATGTTGACTACAGCGCCGGCATTTCGGCCATATTCCGGCTGGAAGTTGGAAACCACGCGCATGTCGGAAATAGCGTCGATGGGCAGAATTGCCGAGGGCGTGGCGAACACCCCGCCCTGGTTAATGGCCGGGTCGTTGCGGTAGCCATCGTTCATATCGGTACCATCGAGCAGATAGTTGTTGGAGCGGCCGCGGGCGCCGTTCATGGAGAACTCGCCGAAAGAGCCTGGAGAATCCGTGATCTGGTCAGGGGAGCCGGCCACGCCGGGATTCAAGAAGATCAGCTTGGTATAGTCGCGGCCATTGATGGGCAAATCCTTCACGTCGTTCTGCGTGAGCACGCCACCCAGATCATTGGTGGTTGTGTCCACAAGGGGAACCAGTTCGGCGGACACTTCCACCCGGCTCGACACCTGGCCCGGCTTCATCGCGACATCGACACGGCGCTCGGAAGCGACATCTACGACCACCCCAGTGGCCGCAAAGGTCTGAAAGCCGGTTTGCGTGACCGTCACCGTGTAGGTGCCGATCTGCAATTCGGGCAGCGCGTAGCTGCCGTCGGCGCTGGTTTCGGTGGTGCGCTCCGATCCCGTACCCACGTTCTTGACGGTCACCTTGGCGCCGGCGACTACAGCGCCTTGGGCATCGGTGACGGTGCCGAGAATGGTGCCACGGAAAGTTTGTGCGGAAAGGCTGACTGCGGCCAGAAGCACAAACACCAGGACGATGCGCACTTTCATAGAATCTCCTTCAGATATCGCGATGAGTTTGAGGGAATAATGTTCGATGCAACCGACCGGGCTTCTCTCAAGCCTCAAGTCTTGCAGGTCTTGCAATTCCTTGCATACTAAGAAGTTGCAGCGCCCGGCCGCACAGGAAACACTATCCAAACCTATCCCAAGAGTCAACCATTGAGTTCCGATGGAAGCAATAGATTTTACGAATAAGGTAACCCACAGGTAATCATGTGAACCAGGGTGGTAAAGGGCAAACGCGATCCCGCCAATGATCGATGGACGGCTCACTTGGAAAGATCGAGCTAGAAGGTGATAGTTACGCCGCCGCGGATGGAGCGGGCGGCCTGGACCAGATAGACGGTCTGGCCGTCCTGGCCCATGACCGGCACATAGCCTTGCGCCAGCAGGTTGCGCAGGTCGATGAGCGCTTCCATGTGGGCTGGCAGAAAGCCCATGGTCGGAATGGGTTGGCGGATGAAGAGATTCAGGAAAGGATCGCTCTGTCCCGGCGAAGCGTTGAACATATCCACCTGAGTCAGCGCCGGAGCATCGACCCAGCGATAGGACGCAATCCAGTGGGTGTGGGCACCGGGCACCGTACCACTGAACTTGGCGGCGAGAGCGTGGCGATTCCTGGTAGTGATCCACTTCCCGGCATCCTGTAGTTGGACGTCAGGCTTGGCCAAGTCCAGGACGTCGCCGCAGGCATAATCCAGAGTGGCGGTGAGATCGGAAGAAAACTTCCGCTGCAGTACAAGCCGCAATCCATGTGCGTGCAGCGTGTCTCCGGCATAGGTAAACGTGCCTGAGTAAATATCGGGGAGCACGAAGCCGCCGGCGGCGGTGACCTCGCCGGCGCCGATCAATGCGGTGTCGGCAACGCGATCGCTGAACACGGCAACCTGAATGTTGTTCTTGCCGATGTGCCGGGAGAGATTCAGTTCCTGGTGGTGGGCGCGTTCGAGCCGGGTCGTAAAGTTAACCATGCTGATGCGTGGATCGGCTTCGCTCAGATCGGCGGGCGCCGAATCGAAACCCTTCTCCTCCCGCGTGTTGGGCAAAGAGGTCGCATAGGCATACTCCACCAGCGTGTTGGGAGAAGCGTGAACATCGATCGAGCCGTAGGGGCGGAACGCAGTCACACGCCCGAGAAATTGTATGGTCTGCAATTCGCTGCCAAACTTTAGTTCCAATACCTCGCCGACGGCGAAATCATCCCCCGCATTGAGCGCCAGCGCCTGCAATGCAGCGTAGTGCAGACTGGAGTCGGAGGGCGCGAAGCGGCGCATAGTAACCGCGAACGAAGGTCCAGAGCCGTCGGGCAGGGTATGCGAGTACGCGGCGCGCAGAACAGCAGAGGGCAGGCTGTCTCCGTAGCCAACGTTTCCACTCAGCCCGACGCGGCTGGCGGAGAAAATCGAGCGCTCCACCGAGAAACCTGTGCTCATGTCCGATCCACTGCCGTAACCGGCTGCCTCGGAGCCGGCCAGGAATGAGAGGCTTGCCTTCAGGTCGTGATTTTGTTGTTCCGGGCCCGCAGCGGGATCGTCAACCACGCGCAAGACGGGACGATTCGCCACCGAGCGCAGCGTCCACTTCCAGTCGTCATCATCGGCGGCCCCGCGCAGAGGACCCGCCCGCATGGCGTTCAGCAAAGTGTTGAGGGTAAAGTTCAACCGAATACTAGTGCCGGGTTGCAAGCCGACTTTCTCATGCAAGGCCGAAAGGAAGGAAGGCGCCGAGACCTTGACGGAATACAGCCCTGGCAGCAGGTTCGGCACCGAGAAGAATCCGGCGCCATCGGTAAACACGATCAGGTTGCGCGCCCCCCGACCCGCGATCTCAACTACCGCGCCCATCTGGGGCGTGCCCGAGGAATCGCGCACATATCCCGTAATGGCGCCCGGCCGCTCCGCGGCCCACGCCGGAAGCGATAGCGCAACCACAAACGCCCAAGATCCGAGATGGCGAAGCTTCACTCCAACCCCCGGGGAATCAAGCAGCCCGTTACTCTACAGCAAAAGTCGCTGAAGGATCAATGGTCTGCTTGGAGATGTTGTCGTTCACTTTAATATCGATTCGATATACGCCAGGTTGCAGATTCGCTGCGGCAATCGATTTCTGCAACGTTACCTGTTCGCCGATATTTCCCATCGTATCGGTGGATTCCGTCTTCTGAACCACCGGCTTGTTGGTTGCGACGTTGATGATGTCGAACTCAAACGTGGCCGAAGGCTTGTGCGTTTTCTCGTCCACACCGAGATTATAAACCTGCATCCAAAAGTTCACCTTCTGGTCGCGGCTCCGTTTGAAGAGGGCGGGCTTGCCGTCTGCCGGAGCTACGCGCGGGCGAACTTTATTCAGGCCGATCACGAATTGCCCGGTGCTCACATCCTTGGTAGGCACCGGCTCCATCACGTCGGCCACAATCAGCGACGAGGTCGATAGCTTATCGTCGGTATACTCAGGCACGACAATCCCGCGGCTCCACAGACCCTTGCGGTCGCCGTTAACGTCTTTCACCGCGATCTCGACTTTGTAGCGTCCCGGACGCAGCGGCAGCGCCTTCCAATACACTGCGGAATTCTCCGCCGTACGGGGCAACAGTTCCGCCGGCACATCCACCTGGACGGGTTCTTCCTGGGTCTGCACAATGCGTCCGGTCAACGTGCTCACGCGCATAAAGATATTCACCGTGCCGCGCTGCACGCCATCTTTGTTGGCGAAGGTAATGTCGCGATACTTCAACTGGACGGTGATCGGTACCAGCACCGTGTCGCCAGTGACCTTCACAAAATCGGTGCGCACGTCGAAGGGCATCAGGTTGGTGATGATCTTCGTATTGACGATTTCTTCCAGATCCTTGAACTTGACGGGTGGCGGGGCCTGCAGCTTGGCAAACTGTTCCAACCGGTCGAACTGCTTGGCGGCCTGGCCGGAGGAGTCGGGGCCGTTTCCCAGTTGTTCTAAGCCACCTCCACTGAAACGTTGCGCCTTGTTGGCCATGCCCATTTGCTCATACAGAGTCAGACCGGCGTTGGGCGTCTGTTTGAGCGCGTCCTTCTCCGACCGGTCGATGGTCATGCGGTACTCGTTGCACATGCACGAGTCAACGAATTCGATGATCACTTCCTGCCCGATGCCTTCCAGATAGCGGTAGCGCCAGTCTTCGAAGGGGAACGTCGAGGTCTCTCCGCCGCCTTCATCCATGGGCCGCTGATAAGTACCGCCAGAAGGATGCGAGTCGACTTCATCGGCCGGACCATACATGATGTAAATGCGGCCGCGATCGGTCTTCCAGCCCGGAATTCCAGCGGCGAAATGCTCGTTGGCATACGCGATGCGGCGGTAGTGTTCTTCCTTGTACTCGTTCTCTTCGGTGTCGGGCGTGGGGTCGCGTCGCTGCCAGAAGGCTTCAATAAAGTTGTCGCGTTCTTCGTCGTTCGAGAGCTGCCTGAAGGCGGCTCTTTCCTGGTCGGTGATGATCCAGACTACGTCCTCGTTCAGCCACTTCTTGTACGTCTTGCTGAGTTCGATCTTGAGAGATGCCTTCTGCTGCTTCTTCTGCTTCTCCGAGGGACTGCGCTTGAGCGGGTCGACCTGATCCGTGGATTGCGCTTGAGAGCCACCCGCTGGGCTGGATGCGGATGTGCCGGGTGCCGAGGTGCTGGGTACGGATGTACTAGAGGCCGGTGCGGTGGAAACCGGCGTGCTAGCTGCCGGCTCGGTGGATGACGGCTGGGCGGGAGGACCCGACTTGTCACTCTGCGCTCCAGCCGGAACCACAAGGCCCGCGGCGACAGCCAGGACCACCAGCGACGAGAGATAAGGTGAACCAACCCGAACCATGAGAGGGACTCCTGCCACGACAAACTTTCGTCGGTTTATTCTAGGCCCTCAGTTGGGCGAAAGCAAGGCTAAGTCACATCAAAAGAATGGATTGAAGACCCGTGCCATCTCCGATCCGTTGGACGCGGAGAGCCTCCTGCCGAGTTGCCCGGCCAAACCTCGAATATTTTAGGACGGAGGCCCGGCCAAGCTATAATTCGAGGTTGCTATCATCTTGCGTTTACGGGGCGGCGCTGCTCTCCGGATTCTCCAGAATCCTGGCACTCCATTCAGATTGGAACTTTCCTTCCGGCAGGATCGTATCCCTGAATGTGGGCTCGTCATGGTGCGGAGTCGGTATGGTGCAGATCGGTATGTCGCGGATGAGTCAGTAGTTATCAGCAAGATAGTCTCGGGAGTAAACGCCCGAGGCCGACCTAGCTGCTGGCCTGATCAGACAACTGCCCTGGATGGTGACGGGAGCCATGAAACTCTGGAAGAAAATTGCGATTGGCGGCGGCGTGGCGGTCTTGTTGGCGGCCATTGTTGGCTTCACGGTCTATCAGAGCGGCAAGAATGTCGTTACAGTGCAGAGCGGGAAGGTGCAGCGGCAGGATTTAGCGTCGGTAGTAAGCGCCTCGGGCGAAATCAAACCCAAGACGTACGTCAATATCGGCGCGAACGCATATGGCAAGATCACCCACCTGTATGTTAAGGAAGGGGATCACGTAAGGAAGGGTCAATTGCTGGCGCAACTGGAAAACGTGCAGTCGACAGCGGACGTAAGCGCCAGCCAGGCCTCGGTGCAGGCTGCGGAAACGGATGAGCTTGCGGCCGATGCCGCGCTGAAGACCTCCGACGCGGACCTGCTCCGTGCTCAGGCCGACTACGCGCGCAACAAGCTGGATTGGGATCGCGCGCAAAATCTCTACAAGGATGGGCTCATCGCAAAGTCTGATTTCGACAGCCGCCAGAACGCGTGGGCCACGGCGGACTCCGGACTGGTGCAAGCCAAGGCGCGCGTTGCCCAGGCCAAGGCTCAGAAAGATTCGGCGGACCGGCATGTCGCGCAAGCGCGCGCCAATCTCACGCGAGTCGCCGATGTGCTGCAGAAAACTACCTATGCGGCTCCCTACGACGGAGTTGTCACCAACTTGCCTGTTCGGGAAGGCGAGTCGGTGGTCATCGGTATTCAAAATGCGCTGGGCAGCACTTTGCTGACTCTGGCCGACATGTCGGTCATCACCGCCGAGGTGAAAGTGGATGAGACTGACATCGTGAATGTGCGCCTGGGCCAGCCCGCGGAAGTCACCATCGATGCGATTCCCAAAAAGATATTTCACGGCACGGTTTCAGAGATAGGAGACAACGCCATCGTGCGCTCGACCGGCGTGGCCACCTCGCAACAGGCTAGCGCCAGCGAAGAAGCCAAAGACTTCAAAGTGGTTGTGACCGTGACCGATTCTCCACCAGATCTGCGTCCGGGACTATCGACTACCGCAAAGATTACGACGGCGTCGCGCAGCGGCGCGCTGACCATTCCCATTCAGGCACTGTCGGTGCGCACCAAGGCCCAACTGGCGCAGGAAAAATCTGCTCCTGGCGCCGTACATGCTGCCGCTCCGGTGTCGAAAGACGCATCTAAGGACAGGGACAAAGATCAGAAAGAGGACGTGCAGGGCGTCTTCATCATCCGCAACAAGAAAGCGGAGTTCGTGCCCGTAGCCACCGGCATCGCGGGCACCAGCGACATTGAAGTGGTCGATGGCTTGAAGGAAGGGGACGAGGTCATCACTGGAAGTTATAAGGTTTTGCGCACGCTGCGCTCTGGCAGTGGCGTGAAAATCGATAACTCCGTCCCCAAGAAGGAAGACGAGAGTTAACCTTCGGCGGCTTCATCCGTCCAACGGAGAAGCCGGTCTGAATCGCGGTCTCGAACAGCAGTCTCGGGTATCAAACGGAGTTCTCGGAGTCGAATTCAATTCGGAGAATCCAGTGGCACCAGAGCAGGAGAAAAAAATGGCAACTGCAGAACTAATCAGCATGACCCCCAACGCCGTAGCAGCGCCGCCTGAGTCCTGCATGATCGCGGCGGAGGATCTTTGGAAGACCTACGACATGGGCTCGGAGCAGCAAGTACACGCTCTGCGCGGCGTCAACCTCCGCATTGAGCGGGGCGAGTATGTTGCCATCATGGGGCCTTCGGGCTCGGGCAAGTCCACGTTGATGAACCTGATCGGCTGCCTCGACACTCCGACCAAAGGCGAATACTGGCTGAATAGCCAGTTGGTGAGCGAACTCGACGACGATGAACTGGCGCGCATCCGCAACAAAGAAATCGGCTTTGTGTTTCAGACCTTCAACCTGCTGGCCCGCGCCACCGCTCTGCATAATGTGGAGCTGCCGCTGATCTACGCCGGCATTCCGACGGCGGAGCGCATCGAACGCGCCAAGGCGGCGTTGACCGCAGTGGGAATGGAATCGCGCATGACGCATAAGCCTAACGAGCTTTCCGGCGGCCAGCGCCAGCGTGTCGCCGTCGCCCGCGCTCTGGTGAATCGGCCTTCCATCATTTTGGCGGACGAACCCACCGGCAATCTCGACTCCGCAACCGGAAGCGAAATCATGGCCTTGTTCGACCGCCTGCACGGCGAGGGAAATACGATCGTCCTCGTTACTCACGAGCACGACATCGCGGAGTACGCTCACCGTATCGTCAACATCAAGGATGGAGTCGTCGAGCGCGACGAGCGGAAGAACAAGTAATCGGGCTGCAGCGCCGCCGCCCTCTTCTCAACCTGTCATCTCGAACTTGTCATCCCGAGCACCCCAGAATTGTAAGTCGGGAGCGTTTTAGCGGAACATCCTGACAACTAACTCCAACTGGTGGCCAATTTCGTTGCGCCCGGTTTGGCCGGTTCCTCCACAGTTTTCAACGATGCTACGCTCACCTGGTCGCGGCCGCGGTGTTTGGCCTCATACAGGGCGGCGTCGGCCGCTGTCATCAATTCTTTCGGAGACACACCGTGCTCGGGGAACACGGCGACGCCGATCGAAATCGTGAGCATCCCCATCGATCTGCCCTGGTGCAGGATGGTCAGCTCCTTCATTTTCAGGCGCAAGCGTTCGGCTCGCGCACAAGCCGATTCCAGGTTCGCGGTCGGCAGGATCACAACAAATTCCTCTCCGCCGAAGCGGCATACGAAATCCTCCGCCCGAATGCCCCGGGCCAGGGCCGCTCCGGTTTCGCGCAGTACCACATCGCCCGCATCGTGGCCATAGGTGTCGTTGAACGTTTTGAAATGGTCGAGATCGATCATCAGGACTCCCAGCGACTGCGCTGCTCTGGCCGCGCGGCGCACTTCGCGTTCCAGCACTTCCTCCAGATATCGCCGGTTGTAGAGGCCGGTCAAGGCATCCCGCACCGACTGGGTTCGCAGCGCTTCCCGCAATCTGATGTTGGCGATGGATAATCCAACTTGCGCCGCAAACGTTGTCTTGAACGAGAGTTCCGAGGAGTTCAGTTGCGGCGCCTCGTCCGTTGCCTGAAGGTGCAGGATGCCGAGCGTTTCACCCTGTGCCAGGATCGGAATGCACAAGTAGGTATTCTTCACACCCGCGGCGTGGGCGCAAGGCGCGGTCAAATCGCCCGCCGTTACCAGATGCGGATGCCCGGTGCGCAAGGCCCAGCACTGGGCAGGCTCAAACTCCATTGCAGGAAGCCGGCATTCATTCCAGGAGCCGATTACTTCGGCCAGACTCCTTGAGGCATTCAGCAGCGCCATCGCTCCCCGCGCGGCAGGAAATATCTTGGGAGCAAAACCCATGGCGGTCGCGAAGACTTCGTCCAGATTTACGCAGCTCTGCAGCAGTTCGCCCATCTTCGCCAGCAGGGTCGCCCGCTCCGAGCGCTTTTTCAGTTCCTCCATCATTCGTTCGTTGTGCCGATCGAATTGCCTGCGGGCGGAGTCTTTCTCAAGAGTTTCCTCCTGCAGCCGGGTGTTGGTATCGGCCAATTGCATGGTCCGTTCCAGAATCTGGTCTTCGAGAACCTGTTGATTTTTCTTTTGACTCTCGATGTCCGTGCATGTTCCGAACCACTTGACGACCTCTCCCGCAGCGTCGCGAATGGGATTGGCCCGGCATAAGAACCAGCGGTAGCTCCCATCTTTCCCACGCAGGCGATACTCCACGTCGTAAGGTTCGCCGGCATTCCGGGAACTTTCCCAAGTCTCTATGCACACGCCCAAATCATCTGGATGGACGATCACCGTCCATCCTGTTCCCCGCAATTGCTCAAATGTCATGCCTGTGTAATCGAAACACTTCTGGTTGAAGTAGTCGTCCATTCCATCGGGGTTGGCGGTCCAGATGATCTCGGGAACCGCCTCGGCCATGGTCTGGAAATACAACTCGCGTTCCCGGGATAAATTAAGATTGCCGGTCTGCATGGCCATGAACCGGCCAAAAAGGAGGAAACAACGGCAGCTCCGAGCATCAGGAAACTGCTCGCGCAAATGGCCACGACGCCAATCGTGGAAATGCCGATGGCGTGGGAGAGATCGGGCGCTAACGCGGAAACGCGGAAGGTCGTGGCCCACATCCCCGTGTAATGCATCAGCGAAATGGCGCTGCCCATCACGAGCGCCGCTGCGATCTTTCGGCGGGTCGTCCTCTTCTCCTCCCGGAGCCGGAAGGCAAGTTGCAGGGCGGCCAGAGAGATCGCTATGGCCAGCGCCAGCGAGAGCGCAACAATTCCGCGGTCGTAGACAATTACGGCCGAACAGCGCATGCCAGCCATGCCGATATAGTGCGTGGCCGCGATGCCGCTGCCCATGACCACGCTGCCGGCGATTTCCTGCCAGACAATCATCTTCGGCCGGCTGACTACGAATAGAGCAACCGCGGAAGCAGCGATCGCAGCCAACAGAGAAAGCCCCACGGTGGGAAGATGATAAAAAACCGGCATCGGCATGGTTAAGGCGAGCATGCCAACGTAGTGCATTGCACAGATTCCCAAGCCCATCGCCGCGGCCCCGGCGCTCAGCCAGACAGCTCGCGCCCAGCCTTGCGCCGCAGTTACGCGTCCCGCAAGATCCAGCCCCGCATACGAACCAAACAATGCCAGCATGACAGAGATCGCCACCAACCCGTAATCGTAGCTGCCGTTTAGTACGGTCATCGAATTCATTTCTTGGAATTCAATCTGTCACCCACGACCCTCGAGCTTCAGCTTTCACAGATACTGTAAGAGCAGTCAGAAGCCCGGAGTCTGCCGGCCACACTCCCGCTGGAGTCCCCACACTACACATCGGCGGCATTCGCCATCCCGTGTTAGAAAACTCCAAGTTTGTTGAACCTACGTCACATGCCGGAGGGAATCGCGGTCAAGCTTCGAAGCGCGATTAAGTGTTCGTAATGCAACACACAAAAGCCCCTCTGACGAGAGGCCCTGGTGAGAATTGCTGTCAGGTCGGGTTCGGCTATGGCGTCGTGCCCGGATGTCGGGATGCGGCGGTGTCCGCCGGCGTGCGAGTGCCCGCAATGAAAAAGTTGTGATCGTAGAGGTTTCGGTACATCAGCCCCGCAATCTCGGCCGCCTTCGGACCAAAGGTAGGCCGCCCGCCCTGCAGGAAAACCACCACTACGATGCGTCCGCTGCTGGTGTTCGCATAGGAGGCGAACCAGCCGAAGCGGGTGCCGGCGTGGGAGCAGGTTCCAGTCTTGCCAAGAATTTCTTCTTCGTTAAAGTTAAGCCCGAGCCGTCGCGCCGTGCCGTATTGCACCGCACCAGCCATACCGTCGGAGAGTTCCGGGATCAGCGCAGCGATATCAAGCTGGCGCTTGATGCGCGGCTGAAAGGTAGTGATCTCTTCCGGCGTCGTCGGATGCTGCAGGTAATAAAGTGTGCCTCCGTTGGCGATGGCGGAAACCATTGCCCCCAACTGCAACGGGGTCATCGAAACGCCCTCACCAAACGAACACATCTTGCCCACACCGCCGAGCTTTTGCGGAATCACCTCTTCGGGATAAGCCCCTAACTGTTCGCCCGGAATATCGTAGCCTGCCAACTCGCCCAGGCCATACTGGTGGGCATAGTAGGCGACCTTCTCAAAGCCAAGCTTGCGTCCGAGCGCCTCGAAATATGCGTTGTTCGAGTGGGCCAGAGCTTCCGTAAGATTCATGCGGCTGCGGCCCCCGAGCGGAACTTCGGTGTCTTTCGACACCAAGCCCTCGTTCAGCGCCGCCAGTGCCACGGAAAGTTTGATGGTCGAGCAAGGTTGCGCGCCGCTCGACAGCGCCAGCTTCTGATTCACCATGGCGAGCACGCGTCCGCTGGTCGGCTCAATCGCGACCACTGTGCCGTTCATGTTTCCCAGGGCATCGATGGCCGCCTGGCGAACGACCGGGTCTTCCCCTTCGATAAGATCGCCGCCGGTAATCCCCGCGGCGAACGAATTCATATGAAAGCGCTCGTGATATCGGTGTGAGGACCTGCCAGCCGAGGTCCGAGTTAGATTCACACCATTGCTGCCAGTAGCATAGCCACTCGCAGGGTGCGCGGTGGTGCTGTGGCTGCCAGTGTGGTGTATCGCGCTGCTGCGGGCAGTCGCGCTGTGAGTCGTGGTGCGACCGCTCGCGAGATGGCGCATGCGGCGTTTGGTCCGCTGGCTCTCGCTCAATTTTGTGGATTTCGATTTCGGAGGATTCAGCGTATGCGGGTTGACGTGCGCAGCCCACATGCCGGGCGCAAGCAAAAGTCCTCCCACCATCACTGCCAGACGAAGACGGCGCGTTCCCAACTTCGACATCTAGATTCGTTCCCCTGCTTGCCCCGATTTCCTATCTACTCCGATGCACGAAGCCTGCCAATGGTCAGCCCTGACCGACAACGTCACCCATCCCCGCGATATTACGGGAGTTACACCGTTTGAGGCAACAACAAAGTTTCTATCGGAGGAAACACTAATTCCGATCTAACCCGTTATGGAACATGTGCTTAAACGGGAATTACCTTGGTGCGACAGCCTCCAGTAACAGCTACCTAGTTACTGAAAAGATACGGCTCTGTGGCGCAAAGATTTTCCTCTTCAACTCCGGCCTCGTCCCAGAACCTTGCACTCTTAAGCTCGAATCCTTCACTCTCGTTCCTAGCCCTCTGCGCTCACATGACCTCGCCGCGCTTGCGCAGAAATGCTGGAACATCCAGATCGTCCTGCTCGAAGTTCGCCACCATTGCGCTGCGCATGGTGTCCAGCGAAACCACGTCGCCGCCGGCATGAGCCATCGCCACCGGAGACAATTCCGCCATCCTCGGATCTTCCATCTTCAGGTCGGGCATCGGTTCCGGAAACGACGGCGTCGGCGCCGGGCCGATAGGATCGGGAAAATCCATGGCGTCGTCGTGCGACGCTGCGAACGAATGATGCGCTTCCGCCGTCCGCTGATGTATGCGAGTCACTTCCCGGAATCCAGTGGCGATCACCGTGATCTTCACCGAGTCCTTCATCTTCTCATCCATCACCGCACCGAAAATGATATTGGCGTCCTCATGCGCCGCGCTCTGGATGATGGTGCAAGCCTGTTGCACCTCAGCCAGCTTTAGCGAAGCAGAACCGGTAATGTTGATCAGAATGCCGCGCGCTCCATCGATCGCGCCGGCCTCGAGCAGCGGAGAGGCAATGGCCCGCCGCGCCGCTTCCGTCGTGCGATTCGCGCCGCTCGCCGTCGCCGTGCCCATCACCGCATAACCCATGCGCGCCATGATCGTCTTCACGTCGGCGAAGTCGCGGTTGATGATGCCGGGAATCGTAATGATGTCGGAAATTCCCTGCACGCCCTGCCGCAGAATGTCGTCGGCAACGCGGAACGATTCGAAGAACCCAGCATTCTCGGCGACCGCCAGCAGTTTTTCGTTGGGAATCACGATCGTCGTATCGACAGACTCCATCAATTCAGAAATACCCCTTTCCGCTTGCGTCATGCGCCGCTTCCCTTCAAACGAAAACGGCTTGGTCACGACGGCGACGGTGAGCGCGCCCATCTCACTGGCGAGCGACGCGATGATTGGAGCCGCGCCCGTGCCCGTGCCTCCACCCAGGCCCGTGGTCACGAACACCATGTCGGAGCCCTCGAGCGCTTCGATGATTTTGTCCGAGTCCTCGAGCGCGGCTTTGCGCCCCACTTCCGGATTCGCGCCCGCGCCCAGCCCGTTGGTGAGCTTCACGCCCAGTTGCAGCTTCACCGGTGCTCGCGACAGGCGCAGCGCCTGCAGGTCCGTGTTGGCGACGATGAACTCGATGCCCTCCATTCCGGCATCGATCATGCGGTTGACCGCGTTGCCGCCGCCGCCACCCACGCCGATCACCTTGATCTTGGCATCGTTGAGAGGCTCTTCGTTGAAGCTGATGCGAATGCTCGAATCTTTTTTCATTTTCTCCACCATTCTGTAAATTTAGTGTCCGCCCCGTACCCCCTGTACAGAAGTGGTCAGTGCCAGTGGTCAGTGGCTAGTAAAATCTGAAGCTGCGTTGTAATCCCGGTTTTACTGACCACTGATCACTGATCACTGATCACTGCCTTTGACCACTGACCACTGCTTCTTCATCCCACCAACATCGCCTTCAATCTCGATCCCCACCGATCCCCCTGAAACCCGCGCGCCACGCGCGCCCGCTGTCCGTAAGCCACCATGCCGAGCACCGTGGCGTATTCCGGTTCAGCTAACGAAACCGGCATTTTTGCCAGAGGCGTCGGCCATGACAATCGCACCGGACGCCGCAACACCGACTCAGCCACATCAAAGATTCCCGGCAGCCGCGAACCTCCGCCGCTAAGCACGATGCCCGCCAGGCACGCGTCGAACATGCCGCTCTGCCGTAGAGTTTCGCGCATCATTTCGAAAAGTTCGCGCGCGCGGGGCTCGAAGAATCTCCGCCACCAGCCGCTGCGGCAGAAGACGCGAAGGCCGGTCACCCACCGAGGGAACTTCGACTTCATTCCCTTCCGGAATCAAAGTGACGATCGCGTTGCCGTGCGCCTTCTTGATTTTTTCCGCCTCCGCCAGCGGCGTGCACATGCCGACCGACAAGTCGCTGGTGAAATGGTCGCCTCCGACCGGAATCACTCCCGTGAAGGCCACCGCTCCCTGCAGAAAAACGATCAGCTCCGTCGATCCTGCTCCAATGTCCGCCAGGCATACTCCCATCTCGCGTTCGTCGGCGCGCAGCACGGAATCGGCCGCCGCCAGCGGTTCAAACGCCGTGTCATCCACATGGACGCCGGCGCGATTCACCGCCGTAATCACGTTCTGGGCCGCGCTCGCCGCCACCGTCACCAGATGGACGCGCACCTCCAGCCGCGCCGCCATCATGCCCAGCGGATCATGCACGCCAGCTTGATCGTCGAGAATGAACTCCTGCGGCAGCAGGTGCAGCACTTCACGATCTGCCGGCAGCGGAATCGCCCGCGCCCGCTCCACCGCCTGCTTGATCTCGTCGCGCCCAATCTCCCGCGGACGCGTGCCCAGGCTGATGCCGCCATGGCTATTCACCCCGCGCACGTGCGCTCCGCCGATACCGACAATCGCGTGTTCGACCGCCGCACCCGCCATATCCTCGGCCGCTTCCACCGCCTTCTGAATCGCCGCGACTGCCTTATCGAGTTCCACGATCACGCCCTTGCGCGATCCCCGCGACTCGGCCACGCCATGCCCGCGGTAGCGCAGACCGTTGTCCGTGACCTCCACCATGAGAGCGCACGTTTTCGCACTGCCCACGTCAATTGCCGTCAGAAAGCTTCCCTGCTGATTCCCCATTCTTTATAAGTTCCCCAAGTAGATTCCCCAATAAAGCTCTTAATGAATTCCGCGCACCGCAATGAGGTCGATCTTCACCGCCCCTGACTCTGAGTCCTGGCAACCGCCGGACTTGGCTTCTGACCACCGCTCGTACTGGACGATTTCTTCGCCGCGATGGATGCCGGCCTGGCCGCCGCCGGCTTCTTCTTCGCAACCGCAGCCGCCCTCCCCCTAGTCGCGGTCTTCTTGACTTTGGTTTTCGCGGCCGGTTTCTTGATTCCGACGGCAGCCGACTTCGGATTAAGTTTCTTCTCCGTCAATTCGAACGCGGGCTTGGGCACGGTGCGATCATGCGGAGGCAAGCGAGTGATCAATGCCGCTGGCTTCACTCCCGCCGCTGCCGCCGCTTTCGCCGCTGCCGGACTCAATGCCGCCTGCTTCGCCGTTCGCTGAATCTCCGGATTCACGATGATCTGGTTGTCATAGCGCAGATCCACTGACTCCAGCTTCTGGAATTGCTGCCGCCAGCCCTGGGCATGAGTTACATAAATCTTGTAACGCCGCAGATAATCCGACGATCCCAAATGCACCAGCACATCCCCCGCGGGATCGTTCACCCGCACCTTCACGTCTTCCAGATCGGAAAAATCCACTTCACTCAGATCCTGTGAATAGTGCGCCCCGCCCGCGTCCAGTTCCCGCACCATCTCCGCGTAAGCCTTCATCCGCGGCGCCCGCGTCGAAAGCGGCTCGCCCGGATTCATTCCCAAAATCACAGGGAAGGAATATTTGTGCTTCGGCGTCAATTCCATCAAAGTTCCGCCGGCGTCGATCAACGACATCCGCGGCCCGACGCGCGCGAATGCCACCGGCGTGCGCTCGTGAATTTCGACCTTCAGCCGATTGGGGACAAAACGCATCACGCTGGCCGATTCCACCCATGGAATCTGTTCCAGTTGCGCCTTCTGCTGCGCCAGCGGAATAAAAAAAATATTGCGTCCAATGTCGGCGCCCATCACTTCCATGATCTGCGGCTTGGTCACGTTCTGCATGCCCGTGACTTCAATGTTGTCGCTCGATTCCACGCGGAAGCGCCACGAGTGCTCACCGTAGTGATAAAGCCACGCCGCGCCTAATCCCGCCACGCACACTACGCCGGCGGCCACGGCAGCCCACAGCAAACCGTTTGCAGTTTTTTTCGGGAGAGTGCTTCGCCGGGCGGAGACGCGCTTTTGCGCGCGCAGGAACGGAGATTCCTCGTCTACATCCAGGTCGACCAGTCGCGCATCGTCCATCTCCAAGTCATGCCCGTGCAGATCATGCCCGTGCAGATTATGCTCGCGCAAATCATGGAGACCCCGGTGCGCAGATTGAGCACCGGGTGGATACAACTCTTCCTGCAAGATGGTGGAAGCCGATTTCCGCGCCATCAGTTCAGGGTCAGTTGTCGTAGAGGAATCGCTGAGCCTTCAAACTATAACTTTTTTTCGCGCAGAGAGATAGACAAAATCTTGGTTCTTTTGCACCGGTGAGAATCTGAGTGAACATCATCGAGGAAGGTTAGAAACGTCAGGATAGGAGAGAACCACGTGGAGAACAGCCGCCTCGGGATGTCTGGCTTTGCGAAAGGTGGGGCTTTGGCCGGAAGCCTCATGCGCGCTCCGCCTCGCGGCACCTCCGATCGCGTTTAGTTCTCCTCCAGTACAGCGAAGGATTCGTGCCGAGCCATCTGTCAACGACTATTGTGCCCTTCGCACCTCTTTGCGAAATTGCGCAGCGAAGTTGGCAACGGCCTGTTCCGCCTGTGGACTTCTCGTCTTCAAGCTTAGGCTCACAGCCCCGCGCCCTATATCGCGGCGGGTCGGTTCCAATTTCGAGTCTACGTTCGCAGTAAATAACACTTGACAATATGTAAAGTATGCTTTACTTTACTCGAAGAGGTACTTTATGACCGCCAATCGAACGTTTGCTTCCCGCTTCGCCCGCCCCGTCTTTCTCTGGGCGGTTGCCGCCGCAGTAACGGAGATCCTAGTGACATGGCTTGTCGTTCATAAGCAAGTTCCCCGTTGGGCGGGGCTGCTGCCGCTTCTGCCGTACATGTTCTTCTTCGGAGCGATGGTACGCAGCGTCCTGAAGATGGACGAGATGCAAAAGCGCATCTGTCTTGAGTCGGCATCCATTGCGTTCCTGTTGACTCTCATCATCACTGCCGTCTTCGGCGGCCTCGAGCAAGCCGGAATCGCCCGCCCACCTTGGGGAGAGGTAGGAGGCCTCATGATGCTGCTCTGGGCTTGCGTCTACGCAGTTTCAGCCTGGAGGTACCGGTGAACCGGGAGAGCGCCACTGATCGCTTAGGAACGCATCGCCCAAGAACGGATCGCCTAACAACTGATTGTCCGCGAACCGATTCCCCACAAACCCTCCGCACGCGAGCAGGTGCGCGATGAAAAATCGTCTTCGAGTTCTCCGAGCGGAACGCGAGTGGTCCCAGGCCGACCTCGCTGGCCGGCTCAAAGTATCGCGCCAAACGGTGAATGCGATTGAAACCGGGAAGTACGACCCGAGTCTGCCCCTGGCGTTTGCCATCGCCCAACTCTTCAGGCAACCCATTGAAGCCATCTTTGAACCCGGCGATGACAAGTAAAGTGAGCGGACAAAAAAGCGGCCGCGGCAACTTCTCCCCGCCCGCTATCCAGAAGGAGAGAACTCTTAAACCGGCCCGGCGCCCGCCATTTCGACATGCACCATCGGCGCCGGAATCCTTACCACTGGCAACTTAGGAACATTCACGCGGGGAACATCCACCCGCACCCGCGGACAAGCCACAAACGGAATCTCGACCGAATCAAACGCCACCGGAGCCAGTCGCACGCGCACCAATTGTCCCTCAATTCGCGCCCGCTTCGCTTCCACTCGGGCCAGCGCAGCTTCCTGCCGGGCCGACATCGCTTCAAAGCGCGCCATCCCGTTTTGCGTCCGGGCGATCTTGGTCTGCACTCGCGCCATTGCTGCTGCCAAACGGCAGGACGCAGTCTCATCCCGCGCCGCCACCAGGCTGGCGTTCGTCACAAACCGGTCAGCGCGTCCCGAAGCCAGAGCGATCACGGCTTCCGACTGGCTCACGATCCTGGCTATCACTCCATCGACGTTCCGGCGAGCCCAGGCCGCGCCTCCGTCGTGATAAATGCCATTCAATCCCAGCGCCAGCACCCCAGCCGCCAGCCATCCCCAGCCCTGTGTAGTTTTCATCGCTTTCGCTCCATCTGGCAGATTGGACGAGCCTCGGCCAAATCCGTTAGCAGTGGAAGATACCCAGCCGGCAGGAAAATAGTTCCATAGCGCGGGAAAGCAAACGCAAGCCGTCATAGGACTAACACGGCGCGTCATTCTCGTTATCCGATTTGCGAGGGGAGCATCCCCCTCCGCACGCCACCTCTTCCCAATTAATTGCGAAATCGGGCCACCCATGCATGCCAGTGCGCAGCTTCAGGCCACGTAACCAAGACACAAACTGATCGCGGTATGGAGCGTTTGAGTCACTTCGGTGGCCTTGAGTTTGGTGGCAAATAGGCAATAGACAGTCGGGAAGTTCAACTGCACAACTCCCAAAGTAGTAGTAGTCCCACGAAATCAGCACGTTCTCACCGCTCAGGTCCGTTTCCACGTTTTGGCGGCCGTGAACGCTTGGACGCAGCGACGGAACCTCTTGTGAATAATCGTAAATGCAGTCTCCCAGTCTGTCCGCAAGGTCAGCACTGAACACGTTCGGTATCCGGTATTGCCATCTGGAAGCGGCTTCAAGATCGTAGTCTCTCAAAGAAAGGACCTCCTCGACCTGCATCGCATACACGAGATGTCCACTGAGATCACCGCTTGGAGAATTCTTCGACCCAAGGCCGGCGATCCAGTCACCCTTTTCCGCTACACGACGGATGCCGGGTTTACAGATGGCTAGCGAACACATCTCACGAAATGGATTCGGAGCAGCACCGTCATCAATCGGAATTGTGTACGTGAAAAGGCGCGGCATAAAGGTCAGTTGAGCATCAGGCTAGCAGCGCCTGTCATGGAATCGCAACCGCAGTTTCCCGCTCCTTCAGCTTCTCCAAAATCATCGGCCCCAACTGCGAAACGCTGCCCGCCCCCAGCGTAAGAATCATGTCTTCATCCTCCGCCGCATCGGCCACCGCGCTTACCGCATCCGCGAACGAACTCATATACTCGGCGCTGCGCCCGCCCTTCTCGCGTATCGTCCGCGCCAACGCGTCCCCGCTGATCCCCTCAATCGGTTTCTCGCTCGCCGCATAAATATCGAGCACAAACAGCGAATCCGCGTCGGCAAAAGCTGTTGCGAAGTCCCCAATCAGATCGCGAGTGCGCGTGTACCGGTGCGGCTGAAACACCACATGCACCTTGCGAAACCCGCACTGCCGCGCCGCCGCCAGCGTCGCCCTGATCTCCGTAGGATGGTGCCCATAATCATCAATCACGCTCACGCCCGCCGCCCGCCCGCGCAGGTGAAATCGCCGGTCCACTCCGCGGAACCGGTCGAGCCCCACGCGGATCGCCTCCACGCCAACATCCAGCCCAATGCCCACCGCGATCGCCGCCGTCGCATTCAGAATGTTGTGCATGCCCGGCACATGCAGCGTGAACTCGCCCAGGTCCTTCTTGCGGTAACTCACGCGAAAACGGCTCAAGGCCTCGCCCTTCCCCTGCAGGCTCGCCCGCGCGGAATCCGTTTCCAATTTGATCAGGAAATCCGATCCCCGCTTCGTCCCATAGGTCACAGTGCGTCGCTGCGCCTGCGGCAGCAATCGCCGCAGCATCGCGTCGTCATTGCACACCACCACCATCCCATAGAACGGCACCCGGTCCATGAATTCTAGAAACGTTTTCTTCACGTCCCGCATGTTGCGGTAGCAATCCATGTGCTCGCGGTCGATGTTGGTCACGACAGAGAGAATTGGGGACAATTTCAAAAAAGACCGGTCGCTCTCGTCCGCCTCCGCCACCAGATACTGCGACTTCCCCAGCCGCGCGTTCGATCCCATCGCATCTACACGCCCGCCGACCACGACCGTAGGATCAAGCCCGCCCCCAGCCAGCACCGCCGCCACCATCGAAGTGGTAGTCGTCTTGCCGTGCATCCCGGCGATAGCGATGCCATACTTCAACCGCATCAACTCCGCCAGCATCTCCGCCCGCTGAATCACCGGCACATGCAGCTTGTGCGCCTCAAGCACTTCAGGATTCTCGGCCCCGATCGCCGAACTAGTCACCACCACTTCTGCTCCGGCAATATTCTCCGCGCGATGTCCTTCAAATACCACGGCGCCAAGGCCAGCCAGCCGCTGCGTAACGGAAGAACTCTTCAGGTCAGATCCTGAAACTCGATAGCCAAGATTCAGCAACACCTCGGCAATCCCACTCATGCCGATCCCGCCAATGCCCACGAAATGAATCTGCTGAATCTTCGCAAACATGCTCTGTCATCCTGAGCGGAGTAAGTGCTTCGCCAAAGCGAAGCGCTTACGCAGTCGAAGGACCTCTTTCACTAGGACGCTACCAAGGACTCGTCAGGGAGTTCTCTCGGCACCCTCGATCCCAGCCACCCGCGCCGCCATCGCCGCAATATCCCGCGCCGCATTCGGATGCGCCAACCCACGCGCCGCCGCACTCATCAATTCCAATCGCCGCGTATCCCCGAGCAAAGCCGCAATCGTCTCCGCCAGCCAGACTCCCTCCAGCTTCGACTCCTCGACAACCACCGCCGCCCCGACCTGCGCCAACGCCTCCGCGTTCACGCGCTGATGATCATCCGCCGCCCGCGGAAACGGCACAAAGATCGCAGGCTTCCCGGCAGCAGTAATTTCCGCCACGGTGCTCGCGCCAGATCGGCATACCAAAAGATCGGCACGCGCAAACGCCGCCGGCATGTCTTCAATAAACTTGAAGACCTCCGCAGACTCTCCCAAAGATTTGTATGCCGCCAGCGCGTCATTATAGTCACGCTCGCCCGTCTGATGGATGATGTGAATCCCCGGAGCCTGCCGCTGCAACTCCGGCAAGCACCGCATCATCGCCTCATTGATCGCGTGCGCGCCCTGGCTTCCGCCAAACACCAGCAGAGTCGGCACCCCGCCTCGCTTCTTATTGATTTCAAAAAGGGGAATCTCAAAGAACGCCTGCCGCACCGGAACGCCAGTCACTTCGGCGTGACGAAAATATTTCGCCGTCTCCTCAAAATGCACCGCCGCACCGGACACAAACCGCGCCACCACCCGGTTCGCAAATCCCGGAACCACATTCGGCTCAAACGCCAATGTCGGAATATGCTTCACCACCGCCGCCAGCATCGCTGGGCCCGACGCATACCCGCCCACGCCAATCACCACGTCGGGCGCGAATTCATTCAACATGCCGCTCGCGTCCCAAACCGCCCGCGGCAAATCGAACGCCGTCTTCGCCCGCGTCATCAGGCTCACGTTCTTCAGCGCTCCCACCCGTACCAATTGCAGCGGATACCCCGCTGCCGGCACCAGACGGTTCTCAATCCCGCGCGCCGTCCCAATGAACAGCACCTCGGCCCCATAACTTTTCTTGAGTTCATTAGCGATGGCCAGCGCCGGGATCACATGTCCACCGGTTCCACCGCCCGCCAGAATGGCCCGCATGCAGTGACTATAAACGAACTGTCATCTTGAGCGGAGCAAACGCTTCGCGAATGCGAAGCGCTTGCGGAGTCGAAGGATCCCTATAGCTGGTACGCCGCCAGCGGTGCCGTTAGTCACTCCGCCTGCTTGGTGATATTCAGCAGCACGCCCACGCAAGCCAGCGTCACAAACAGCGACGACCCTCCATACGACACCAGCGGCAACGGAATCCCCTTGGTCGGCATCATTCCCAAGACCACGCTGATATTGATGAAAGCCTGCAAAACCACCATGCTCGTGATCCCCACCGCCAGGTAGCGCCCGAAAACGTCTTCCGTGCGCCACGATACCCGCATCCCGCGCCAAAGAAAGATGGCAAACAGCGCCACCACAAACATCGCTCCCACCAGCCCCAACTCTTCCGCGGTCACGGCAAAAATAAAATCGGTATGCGGCTCCGGCAGGTAAAACAGTTTCTGCTTGCCTTCCATCAACCCTGTGCCTGTCAAGCCTCCGGTGCCCACGGCAATCAGCGATTGGATCAGGTGAAACCCGGCCTTCTGCCGCTCCGCATACGGATTCAAGAACGCCAGAATGCGGTCGCGCCGAAAGCTCACATGGAAAATCAGAAAATAAAGCGGCACCAGCGCCACCCCAAATGCATACCCGAAATACCGCAGCCGCATGCCCGCCACATACAAGATGCAAGCTGCAATCCCCGAACAAGCAATAGCCGTTCCCAGATCCGGCTGCAGCGCAATCAGGCCCAGCAGCAAAAGGACAGGCGCGCCGGCAGGCGCCAGCGTGTTGCGCCAGTCATCCATCGTCTTCGTGCGCAGTTCGAGAAAATACGCGAGAAATAGAATCAGAACCGGCTTGGCCAGTTCCGAAGGCTGAAAAGAAAACCCACCCACGCGGAACCAGCGATGAGTATTGTGCGACCGGTCCAGAAAGAACACCGAGATCAGCAGCAGCGTGGTCAGTCCCAGCAGCGAAAACACCAGCGCCGGATGCTTGTAGCGCCTGTAATCCACCCGCATCGCCACCACCATGGCCACCAGCCCCGCCGCCGCCCAAATCAACTGCTTCAACAAGAACGCATACGGAGACCCAAACCGTTCCCGCGCCATCACCGCCGACGCCGAAAACACCATCACCATCCCCACAAACACCAACAGCATGGTCACGGTAAATAGCCAGCGATCGACACTAACCCGCTTTGCCATGGGAAGTTCATTTCACCACGGAGCAGCGGAGTCAGCGAGAGCGAATTGCCGATTGTTGATTTTTGATTGTTGATTGTCTTGGTTCAGGGGCCTGACCGCATCTCAGTCTGTCATCCTGAGCGGAGCAAGCGCTTCGCGAAAGCGAAGCGTTTGAGGAGTCGAAGGATCCCTAGCAAATCTGTGCTGCCAGCGCCCTCAAAAGGTATTTCCACCACTGACTGTCTTCCTGCTTTCTCCGTGACTCCGTATCTCTCCGTGATGAAACGTCCCTTCACCCCAGCCCCCGGACAATCTCCTTGAACACCTGCCCGCGCTGCTCATAATTCTTGAACTGATCAAAGCTAGCGCAAGCCGGAGCCAGCAACACCACATCCCCCGGCTCGGCCACGGCATTCGCCTTGCGCAAAGCATTCTCCAAAGTCTCGGCGTGTACAACTTCAACGTTCCCGCTTTTCGGAGAAACGATCTGCGACTCGATCTTCCCCGCCGCTGCGCCAATCGTGTACACGCGCTTCACCCGCTGCCGCAGCAGGTCGTTGAGCACGGTGTAGTCGCTGCCCTTCTCTTTGCCGCCAAGAATCAGGTGGATGTTCGCCGGGAACGACTCCAGCGCTTTGATCGTCGCATCCACATTCGTGGCCTTCGAATCGTTGTAATAATCCACGCCCCGGACCGTCGCCACAAACTCCAGCCGGTGCTCGACCGCCTTGAAATCACGCACCGCCTGCCGGATCTTCTCCGGCGCGCATCCCATCAGCGCCCCCGCGCACACCGCCGCCAACACGTTCTCCAGATTGTGCGCGCCCTTCAGCGGAATCTCTGAGACCTGCATGATCTCGCGCTGCGCATTTTTCTGCGACCCCCGGCCATCGCGAAACAGAATGTTCCCCTCGCGCACCCATGCGCCCTGCTTCACTTCTTTCTGCCGGCTGAACCAGAACACCTGCGCCCGGGTCCGCGCCGCCATGGTCACGCAAGTCGGATCATCCTCATTAAGCACCGCGAAATCATCGCCCCTCTGATTCTCAAAGATGCGCGCCTTCGCATCCACGTAAGCCTCAAACGTGCGATGCCGGTCTAGATGATCGGGCGTAACATTCAACACCACCGCAACCTTCGGGCGGAAAGTCTGAATCGTCTCCAGCTGGAAACTCGAGACTTCCAGAACAATGACGGTCTCACGCTTAGCCCGCTCCGCCAACGAAATCGCAGGGGTACCAATGTTCCCTCCGACCAGCGTCGGCAATCCGCCAGCCGTCAGAATTTCGCCCGTCAAAGTAGTAGTAGTGGTTTTTCCGTTCGACCCGGTGATGGCCACGATCGGTCCCGGCAAAAACTGCGCCGCCAGTTCAACCTCGCCAATCACCGCCTCGCCCATGGCGCGAGCCTGCACCAGCAGTGGCGCATCCACCGGAACCCCAGGACTAACCACAATCAAATCCTGCCCGCGAAAAGTGCGCTCTCCGTGCCCGCCAGTCTCAACGGTAATCCCATGATCAAGCAGCGAGGGAATCTCGTTGCGCAATTCATCTCCACTCTTGGTGTCGGAAACTGTAACCCGCGCCCCGTGCGCCTTCAAAAACAACGCCGAAGCCACCCCAGACTTGCCGAGCCCAACCACCAGCACGCGTTTGTCTTTAAGTTCCATCAAAAGCAGTGGTCAGTGGCTAGTGGCTAGTGGTCAGTAAAACCAAAGGCCTTTCACTGGCCACTGACCACCGACCACTGACCACTGCACTTTCACCTCAGCTTCAAAGTCGTCAGCGCGAACAGCGCAAACACGAGCGATGCGATCCAGAAGCGCACAATAATCTTCGACTCCGACCATCCCATCAACTCAAAATGGTGATGGATCGGCGCCATCTTGAAAATACGCTTCTTCCGCAGCTTGTACGACCCAACCTGCAGGATCACCGACACCGCTTCGATCACAAACACGCCGCCAATAAACGGCAGCAGCAGTTCCTGCTTGATGATCACCGCCACCGTCCCAATCGCCCCGCCCAGCGCCAGCGATCCCACGTCGCCCATAAAAACTTCCGCCGGATGCGCGTTGTACCACAGGAATCCGATCGACGACCCCACCATCGCCCCGCAGAAAATTGTCAGCTCACCCACCTGCGGCATGCGAGGGATTTCCAGGTAAGTAGCAAACGTAGCGTGCCCGCTCACATAAGTCAGCACGGTGAGCGCCCCAGCCGCAATCACGGTGCAACCGATGGCCAGCCCATCCAGCCCATCCGTAAGATTCACCGCGTTGCTCGATCCCACAATCACCAGCACCACGAACCCAATAAATGGCAGAAACGCCAGCGGCCAAAGATGTGGAAACCGCTCCAGGCTTTGCACCACCAGATCCGGATGAAACTGCTTGAGAAACGGCACAATCAGCTTCGTCGAATACATTCCGTAGGTCTGCATGGCGATCAGCATCACGGCGATCACAATGCTGGTCGCAATCTGCAGTCCCAGCTTTGCCCGCCCGGTCAGGCCGAGATTTCGCCGATGCACCACCTTGGCGTAATCGTCACTGAATCCGATCGCCGCAAACGCGCAAGTGGCAAACACCGCAATCCAAACGAAGCGATTGCTCAGGTCGGCCCACAACAGAGTAGGCACCACAATTGCGATCGCAATCAACAGCCCGCCCATCGTCGGCGTCCCGGCTTTTTTCTGATGAGCCTTCGGCCCTTCTTCGCGAATGTATTGTCCAATCTGGAATTCCCGCAACCGGTTGATCACCAGCGGACCCACGATCAGCGCGGTAAACAGAGCGGTAAGGCTGGCAAATGCAGTGCGGAACGTCAAATAGCGGAAGATGCGGAACGGCGGAAAATAATGCTGCAGCTTCAGGAACAACAGCCAGTAGAGCAATCAGCCTCCGTCCCGCTTAAAATTTCTTAACAGACTCCAGCTTGATTACTTTCCGTCGCGCTGTGCCTTCCACACATCCAGCGCCTTCTCCAGTTTCACACCCCGCGAAGCCTTCATCAGAACCACGTCCCCATCCCGTGTCTCGCGCGTCAGCCATTCGCCGGCCTCCTCCGGCGTAGCAACAAACTCCGCTCGCATCCCCGCCTGCCGAGCCGCTTCCACCATGGCCTCGGCCAGGTCCGCGCACACCCAGCAGCACGTCGATCCTTTTCTCCGCGATGTGCACGCCCGCCCGCCGGTGCAATTCCTGCTCCGTCGGACCAAGCTCCAGCATCGCGCCCGCCACGACAATGCGGCGCCGCGCCGCCATCGCCGCCAAAGCATCCACCATCGCATTCAGCGCTTTCGGATTGCAATTGTAACAATCGTTGATCACCGTGATGTTGCCCAGTCGTAGAACCTCTCCGCGTTTATCCGCCGGAGCCAGATCCGCCAGCGTCCCCACTGCCTCCGAAGGCTTCAACCCGCGCGCCAGACCCACCGCCACCGCCGCCAGCGCATTCAGGACGTTGTGTTCCCCCACCAGCGGCAGTCTGGCGCGTTCGCGCACGCTCCCGATCACTACATCGAACTCCGACCCCTCCGCTCCGCGGCTCCGAACATTCTCCGCGCGCACATCCGCGGTCGCCCGCGTCCCACACATCACCACCTTGCCCTTGAAGTCGCGCCCAAACTGCGAGACGTATTCATCATCGGCATTAAGCACTGCGGTTCCACCCGCCGGCAGCGACTCGATCAGTTCATATTTAGCCCGCGCAATGTCCGCCACCGAATCGAAAAACTCCAGATGCACCGGAGCCACATTCGTCACCACGCCAATCTCCGGCTGCGCGATCTTCGCCAGCGCACGTATCTCCCCCGCGTGCGACATCCCCATCTCGATCACCGCCACGTCATGCTCCGGCTCCAGCTTCAGCAGCATCAGCGGCAAACCAAAATGATTATTGAAGTTCCCCTCCGACTTCAGCACCCGAAGCCGCGCGCTCAAAACATGAGCGATCGCTTCCTTAGTAGTTGTCTTTCCCATCGACCCCGTCACCCCGATCAGCGGCTTGCCCCACAGCTTCCGCACCGCCGTAGCCAGAGTCTGCAGCGCCACCAGCGTGTCTTCGACGGGCAGCAAACGCAGCTGCACCGGATACCGGCCCAACTGATCCTTGCGCACAACCGCCGCAACCGCCCCACGCTCCAGGGCCTGCTCCACAAAGTCGTGACCGTCCAACCGCTCACCTTTCACCGCAAAAAAAAGCTGCCCCGCACCCACAGTCCGTGAGTCGATCGAATACCCCTGCGCCAAATCGTCAGGAGCAAACGATCCCGACGCGGAAACAAACTCAGCAATCCTGGATAGGGCCAGCTTCATTTCAAATAATGCCCCGCTGCGGAAAATCCGTATGCGACGAGGAAGACCGACGCAACAACGAGCGCAACCGCTGAAAGAAACCGAATTATCGCCTTCAGGCCTGCAGGAAAGCTCTCTGACTTGATGGGCGGGATAAGCAACGTGGCTAAGATTATCGCTGCCCCTGACAGGCTTACGAAAAGCCACCAGTAAAAATTGGCGTTAAGGCCAGCATTCCTCAGTCGCCCGGCCTCTGAAGCAAGGCCATAATAGGCGCTGATGACAGCGGCCCACCCGGCGTATTTAAGGAGTGCCACCGACGCTCCAAAGACAAGGGGCACTAGAGCTAGCCGATACCAAAATCGGTGGTTGGGACTAACAATAGTCATCTTCGCACTTCCGTGACCCACTCCGCGGAGCTACTTTGCCCCCGCCTGAGCCGCCTCGCACTCAAATCCCGCCGCCCGCAGCGCCCCCCGCGCCACTTCCAAATCATCAAAAGGAATCGCGCCCTCCCGCCCAACCTGCACCTTCTCGTGCCCTTTCCCAGCCAGCAGCACAATGTCTCCCGGCCGCGCCTCGCCAACGGCCAGAGCAATCGCCTTTCGCCGGTCTGGCTCCACGCTGTACTTCACCCCAGTCTTCTGCAGCCCCACTACTGCATCATTAATAATGGCCAGCGGATCCTCACTCCGCGGATTGTCCGAAGTCAGCACCACAAAATCACTCCCCCGCCCCGCCGCCTCGCCCATTAACGGACGCTTCTTCCGGTCGCGATCCCCGCCACATCCAAACACGGTCAGCACTCGTCCCTTCGCGCCCGAGACTAACTCCCTCCCCAACGCCGTCAGATTCCGCAAAGCGTCGTCAGTATGCGCATAATCCACCACCACCGTGAATAGCTGCCCGCACTCTACGCGTTCAAACCTTCCCGGGACCGAACCCAGCCTGCCGATCCCCGCCGCAATCGCCGCCCCCGGACACCCGCGCGCATACCCGGCTCCCGCCGCCGCCAGAATGTTGTACACATTCACCCGCCCGATCAGCGCCGAGAAAACCGCGATCTTCCCCTCCGGCGTCACCAGATCAAACCGTGTCCCTCGCGTCGTGATCTCCACCTTCTCCGCGTGCAGGTCGCCGCGCTCCCACCCATACTTCAGAACGACGGCACTCCGCCTCCGGCTGAACTCTGCCAGCTTCGCGCCCGCCTCATCATCCACATTCGTCACCACCGCTCGCGGAGCATCCGTGCCGCAGCCCTCAAACAGCACCCGCTTCGCAGCGAAGTACTCTTCCATCGTCTTGTGATAATCGAGGTGATCGCGCGTCAGATTGGTGAATACCGCGACATCGAACGGCACGCCAAACACGCGCTCCTGCGCCAAAGCGTGCGAGGAAACCTCCATCACCGCGTCGGTCGCGCCGTTCCCCAAAGCCTCGCTGAAAATGCGATTCAATTCCAGCGCCTCCGGCGTCGTATGCGGCGCCGGCAAAACTTTTCCAGCCACGTGATACTCAATCGTCCCGATCAGCGCGCTCTTTCGCCCCGCCGCCCTAAGAATGGATTCCACCAGAAACGCGGTAGTGCTCTTCCCATTCGTCCCGGTGATTCCGGTGATCGCAATCCGCTCCGCCGGCTTCTTATAAAAATTCGCGCTAACCCGCGCCAGCGCCCGCCGCCCGTTCGGAACCGCTGCCCAAGCCACGCCCGGACGCGCCTTCTCCCCCGCCGAATCCGTCACCACCGCCACAGCTCCAGCCGAAATCGCCTGATCGATAAAGCGGTTGCCGTCGCTCGACTCGCCCCGCATCGCCACAAACAAGAACCCTGGCTTCACCCGCCGCGAGTCATATTCCACACTACTCACCACCGGATCCCCACTGTGCGCGAGGACTTCCGCTCCATCCAGCACCTGTTGGAAGGTCATTGCTACGAATTATATGGCACGTAGAGTTCGGCAAGCCGCGAAGCGGCGGCAGAATGCAGCCCACAGCTTGCACTGAGCTTGCCGAAGGGGCGTAAGTCCTGGTAGGCGGGATAAAGGTTAACAAGTCCCGGAGGGACGAAAGAGAGTTACCACGCGACCCCGCTAACCCCAACCATCGCGGGTTACCAACGGCACGTTCCGCATCCCGACACCCAGCGATAACATTACAACTATGTCCACCGGAACCACCCACGCCAAATTCCGCTGCGGCCAGTGCGAAATGCCAGAAGACCAGTGCAACTGCGATAAGTTCTGCGTCCTCTGCCAGTCGCAGCTCGATATCCGGATCTGCAAAGACGGCCTCATGTACTGCGAACCCTGCCGCGCCGCCTGCGACTACCAAACCTCCGATTAGTCCAACGACTAACGACCGCCCCTCAAATCACCACCGCTTCCCGGTACTCCCCAAACGCTCTCCGCATCGCATCCGAAATCTCACCCACGGTCGCGTAAGCCTCTACCGCCGCCAGAATCTGGGGCATAACATTCTCACCCGATCGCGCCGCCGTCTCCACCGCCCCCAGCGCGCTCTTCCACGGACCAGCATCCCGCCGCGTCCGCAGCGCTCGCACCCGTTCGATCTGCTTCGGCTCCAGCCCTGGATCGATCTTCTGTGTCGGAATCGGCTTTTCCTCTTCCACCCCAAACCGGTTTACTCCAACCACAGCCGCATCCCCACGATCCACCGCCTGCTGATATTCATAAGCCGCGTTCTGAATCTCCTGCTGCACGAATCCGCGCTCAATCGCTTTCAGCATCCCGCCCATCACTTCAATCTTTCCCAGGTATTCCGCCGCGCGCTTCTCAATCTCATTCGTAAGCGATTCAACATAATAAGACCCCGCCAGTGGATCGACCGTCTGCGGCGCGCCCGACTCGTAAGCGATTACCTGCTGCGTACGCAAAGCAATCCGCGCCGCCTGCTCGGTCGGCAGCGCCAAAGCCTCATCATAAGAATTCGTGTGCAGCGACTGTGTCCCGCCGAGCACCGCTGCCAGCGCCTGAATCGCCGTGCGTACAATATTGTTTTCCGGCTGCTGCGCCGTCAGCGTCGATCCCGCCGTCTGCGTATGAAAGCGCAACATCCACGACTTCGGATTCTTCGCCTTGAAATGCTCCCGCATGATCCGCGCCCACATCCGCCGCGCCGCCCGGAACTTCGCCACCTCTTCCAGAAAATTGTTGTGCGCATTAAAAAAGAAAGAAAGCCGCGGCGCGAACTGATCCACATCCAGTCCGGCCTTGACCGCCGCCTCAACATAAGCCATGCCGTTGCCCAGCGTGAACGCCACTTCCTGCACCGCCGTCGATCCCGCCTCCCGCATGTGATATCCGGAAATCGAAATCGTATTCCACTCCGGAACGTTCTCCTTCGCCCAGGCAAACATATCGGTAATCACGCGCAGAGCCTGTCGCGGCGGATAAATATAGGTCCCGCGCGCGATGTATTCCTTCAGCACATCGTTCTGCACTGTGCCCGAAAGTTTCCGGAGGTCCCCACCCTGCCGCCGCGCTACCGCCGTATACAACGCCAGCAGAATCGATCCCGTTGCATTGATGGTCATCGATGTAGAAATCTTCGTCAGATCGATGCCCGCAAACAGCCGTTCCATATCCTCGATCGAATCGATCGCCACTCCCACCTTGCCCACTTCGCCCGCCGCCAGCGCGTGATCCGAATCCATCCCAATCTGCGTCGGCAAATCGAACGCCACCGAAAGCCCCGTAGTCCCATTCGCCAGCAGATACTTGTAGCGCTTGTTCGACTCTTCGGCGTCGCCCATGCCCGCGTACTGCCGCATGGTCCACAACCGTCCGCGGTACATCGTAGCCTGCACACCCCGCGTAAACGGATACTCCCCCGGATACCCAATCTCGCTCTCGTAATCGGAACCCTTAAGATCCGCCGGAGTATAAAGCGCCTTCACCGGAATCTGCGAAGACGTCTCCACGTCAGCCGCCACGCCATGATTCGCTACCTTAACGACATCCGCCATGATCAAACTCTCTTCCCAAACCCGTAAAACGTTGTCATTGCGAAGCGCGCAGCGCAGAGAAATCTGCTGTCGCATGCAGAGCCGCCAAGCCCGCCATCACCGGCGCCCCTTCTGCTTCACCTTCCAGAACGAACTAACCCCAAACCACGCAAAAGTCACCGTGAAACAAATCGCAACCACCATACCCCGCAACCCACCCCGCCCGGCATGATACTTGGCATACTCTTTCGCCGATTCGATCCCCCCGGCCCCCGCCATCGCCAGGAAAACCAGCCCTGTAACCTCCAGCCACAACTGATGCACTACCTTACTGAAAGCGCGCCCCGTGGCGGCCACGGCCCCCGTCGCCGCCCGCACCGTCCGGCTGCGCATGACCTGCTGCCCTGCCACGCGCGCCACCACCCCTAACTTTCGTACAGTAGAAACCTTGCTCACGGCCTCGATTTTAACAGCCTCCAGCGCTACAATGACGCAACCCGCGTCCGCGAGCGTAACGATTCGGCAGCCGCCGGCATCTAAGCAATCAAGTGACGTTGCATCAGTCGTAGGTTTTGAGCCAGGGCGGACGGCGATCGGGGGACGATGTGGACCAACAACTCAAACAGCTCATGAAAGAACTCGGCGAAGCCATCAACGAATCTCTATCTGATTCCGAACAGATCGCCGAAGTCGTCTCCCGCATCAAAGAAGGCGGCTACGATATTTTCCTGGTCCTCGAAGCCACTATCGGCGTCAGCAAGCAGGGCGAAAAATCCTCCGACAAGACGTCCCTCGTCACCACGCTCTCCACCAACCCCGAATTCAAAATCAACGACCAGGATCTAAAATTCCTGAAATCCCTCCGCATCAAAATCGAAGAAGAAAAAGAAAAGTAATCTAGAAATCGTTTTGAAAGAGCGCGGCTTCAGCGCCGTAAAGCCTCTGCGAGATCAACAGCGGCTTTAGCCGCCGGGGGCGCGCTCATCCTCACTCACTCAACTTCCTGCTTCGCTTCGCCCAGACCTACGGCAACGTTCCTGGCTGTGCTACCATCTACTGTTTCTCTGGGGTGGTTGCATGACCATGAAAGACACTCTCGGAGTTCTTCTCGCCGGCGGCGCTGGAGAGCGCCTTTATCCTCTTACTCGCGACCGCGCCAAGCCCGCCGTCACCTTCGGCGGAATGTATCGCATTATCGATATCACTCTTTCCAACTGCCTCAACTCCGACCTGCGCCGCGTCTACATCCTCACGCAATACAAGGCGCTCTCTTTGAACCGCCATATCCGCGAAGGCTGGAACGTTCTCGGCCGCGAAGTCGGAGAGTTTGTCGAAGTGCTTCCGCCCATGAAGCGGGTCAGCGACCAGTGGTATCAAGGCACAGCCGACGCGGTTTACCAGAACATTTATTCCATCGGCTCCGAGCAGCCCAAGTACGTCCTCATTCTTTCCGGCGATCACATCTACAAAATGGATTACGGCAAGATGATGAAGCAGCATCTCGATTCCTCCGCCGACATCACCCTCGCCACCATTCAGATCGATCTCGAAGAGTGCCCCCGCTTCGGCGTGGTCGACTTCGACAAAGACGGCCGCATCAATGGCTTCGAAGAGAAGCCCAAAGACACCAAGCTGCGCTCCCCCTGGAACCCCGAGAAGGTCGCCGGCTCCATGGGCGTTTACCTCTTCAATGCCGACGTGCTCATCCCAGTCCTTCTGAAAGACGCCGAGGACCAGGCCTCCAGCCACGACTTCGGCAAAGACATCCTGCCTAAGATGGTCGACGACTACCGCGTCTTCGCCTACGACTTCATTGACGAGAATAAGAAAGAGGCGCTCTACTGGCGCGACGTGGGCACGCTCGAGGCCTACTACGAAGCCAACATGGATATCGTCTCCGTCTCGCCCATCTTCAACCTCTACGACAACGACTGGCCCATCCGCACTCACCAGCGCCAGTACCCACCCGCGAAATTTGTGTTCGCGGAAAAAGAACGCATGGGGACTGCGCTCGATTCCATCGTCTCCAATGGCTGCATCGTCTCCGGAGGCTTGGTCAGGAATTCCATCCTGTCGCCCGACGTGCGCGTGAATTCGTATTCGGAAGTCGAGCAGTCGATCCTGTTCTCGCACGTCGCCGTGGGACGCCACTGCCGCATCCGGCGCTGCATCATCGACCGCAACGTCCACCTGCCCGAAGGTACGACGATCGGCTACGACACCGAAGCCGACCGCTCGCGCTACTTCGTTACCGACAGCGGCATCACCGTCGTCACGCGCGACTACTCGCTCTTCGAGAATCCAGTGACGGTCGACTACTTCACCAGCGAGTAGGAACCGGACTAACCGGCTGAATGTTCCAGCCGTAAGCCGCTTGGTTGCGTCGGCGCCCCGCGTGACGTATCAAGAAATCAAACATCCAGACTGATTTCATGATTGACGCTGCGGCGACGTCCAGAGCATAATCCCGCCATCGTTCTCCATCGCGGATTTGACCCCAGCCAGTAAAAGGCGGAGCTTTCGTTCAAAAAACCCCCAGCCTTGTGTTTCCGTGCTGCAGTCGACCGGGAAACCAGTTTGGGAAACAATCACAAGTTAAATTTCTAAGGAGCGACTCCATGAGGCATATTTGTTTGAAGAAACCCGCTCAGATGATCGCGGGGCTGCTGACCGGCCTGCTGTTTGCTGTCGTCACCATCCAACCCAGCGCCCAGACTGCGGCAGAATCCCGCGCCCACCGTCCGTTGAGCCTCGGCTACGACAAGGTTCATGAAATCACTCTCAACGGCACCCTTCAGGAAGTCGTCACCAAACGTGTCGCGGGCAGTCCGGTCGGCATGCATCTGCTGGTGGCCGGTCCCGACGGCATCGTTGACGCTCACCTCGGCGCTTTCTTAACCAAGGACACGCAGGAAGCCCTGCACCCCGGTCTGCCGGTGCAGATCGTTGGAGCAATGCAGGACCTCAATGGGAAGAACTTTTTGCTGGCCCGCCAAGTGATCTTCGGAGGACGCATGGTCACGGTGAGAAGCGAAAACGGTTTCCTCGTGCGCGCGCACGGGTCTCGCGCGGCGCATTCCAAACCGGACAATAAGGACGCCAAGACCGAGCAGAAACGGGAGTCGCTATGAGCCGGAAATCTTACTGGAGCATCCCTGCGTTGATTATTTCGACCTTAATCTTCTCAACCGTGGCTTTCTTGACGAGTTGCAGCAGTTCGAGCACGAAAATGACGCCTCCTCCCCCGGTCGTAGCGATTACGGCGACAAGCGGAGGCGGGCAAAGCGCAGTGGTCGGCGCGCCGTTTACAAATCCTCTGACAGCGACGGTAACAACCGGTGGAACGCCGACGAGCGGCGTGACGGTGACATTCACGTCTCCGTCAGCGGAACCGAATGGCACATTCGCGGGTGGGATGGCCACGGCAACGGCAACGACTAACTCGAGCGGCGTGGCCACGTCGACAGCGTTCACAGCGGGCACGACGGCCGGCACTTATACCGTGACGGCCTCAGCTCCAGGAGCGACGGCGACGGCCAGCTTCAGCCTCACGAACGTGCCCGTCACCACTACAGCGTTGGCCCCGGGCAACTACGTATTTTCGCTGACTGGAGCCGACGCAAACGGGCCTTACACCGTTGCCGGAGTCTTCACCCTCAACGGTCTCGGGGCGATCACGGGCGGTGAGCAGGATCTCTCCGACTTCAACATTTACGCGCATGACCCCATCCCGAGTGGCGGCGTCGCCGCCAGCGCCGACGGCAATTTAATCATTACCCTAAACACCGGAGACACCAGCGTCGGCGTGAGCGGAACTGAAACACTGGACGCTACGCTGGTTTCGAGTTCTAAAGCCCTGATCACGGAATTCGATGCTTCCGCAAGCTCCAGTGGAGAGCTGGATCTGCAAGCAACTGGGCTGACCACACCCTCGGGCGGCTTCGCATTCTTCCTTCTCGGTTTGGACTCCGGCAGCAATCCGTTAGCCGTTGGAGGCGTAATCAACGTCGACAATTCAGGCGGCGCGGGCGGCATCTCAGGCACGGGGAGTGTTTTCGATATAAACGACAATGGCGCCCCGTTGGCGAAGCAGTCCTTTACGGCGAGCACAGTCACTGCTCCGGATGCCCTCGGCTTAGTAACTTTCACCCTAAACAACAGTGTGGCAGGCGTTGGGGAGATCACGCTGGTCGGCTACATGGTTGACGCAAGCCACATTCGATTGGTCGAGAACTATACCCTCGATGTCCTCGCTGGTACCACTGGGGGCACCGCTTTTGGCCAAGGGGCCTCCACTGGAGGCTTCACCACCAGCTCCATCGAGGGTAAGAGCTTGGTGTTCGGCGCGGTTGGTTACGACTTTGTAACCGGCGGGCTTGATGTGGCTGGCGTCGTAACCGCCAATGTTGACGGCACCACCGTGAGCGGTAACCTAAGCTTCAACGATACTGCCACTCAGAATGCACAGGGCGGGACCGCTATCACCGGCGGAACCTACACCGTAGATTCGACCGGCCGGGTAACCGCGACCGGCGTGACCGACGGTGCCACATTTACCTACAACCTCCAGATCTATCTCGATGGGAACGGCCAAGGACTGGTGATTTCCATGGACACGGCTGATGTACTGTCTGGTCCGGGTGCAGGGCAAACCTCTGGCTCGTTCACCGCTGCTTCCTTTAGTGGAAACTATGCGCTGGACTTCACAACGCTTGTGCCATCCGGGGGCCTCTTGTTCGAGCAGGATAGCGTGGGTACGGTTGTGGCCGACGGAGTGGGCAAGCTGACGGGATTCCTCGATGTCAACGAGAGCAACGGAGCCCCGGTAGCCGATCTCGCGCTGTCGGGCACCTTCGCCGTCACCGCGACGAACGGGGTCTTTACCGGCATGATCGCTGATCCCGTCACCCCCACAAACTCGGACCTGTTCACCTACTACCTAATCGACAGCACCAGCGTGGTGGTCATCGAAAACGACGCCACCCAGCTAACCCTGGGACTCTTCGAGCTTCAATAGTCGAGGAGGAGCAGGCTTAACAATTCGTGTTCAACTAGTGGCGCACTCCGGTGTGCCACTTTTTTGTTGCCCAGGAGACTGGAAGAAGCTCTCGCGCTGGAATACGGCGTCCGCATATCCCCACTGCTACAATGCCCTGTTTCACATACCTTGCGGGGATCGGTCGGACTCGCGAACTTGCGGGGTTCTGTCCGCGTACTGTCTTGTAGGGGCTTGGTGCCTTGCCGTCTCGATCATCCTCAAGCTCGGCGGCTGAAGCCGCTCTGGAATTATTGGCTTTATGGCGCGGCTGAAGCCGCGCCCTTTTAAAGCGTCGTCGTCAAAGCGTTGTCGTCGATCAAAGTGCAGTCGTCAAGCTTTCCGGGGAGCTTAGGTTGGAAGACGTTCAGGTAGTTGCGATGCTGGTGCGCCGCTGTGTTGCCGGCGATGCTGCTGCCTGGGAAGAGATCGTCCAGACCTATAACCGGCGTATCTATAACATCTGCTACCGCTTCGCCGGATCGGCCGAAGACGCTCAAGACCTTGCCCAGGAAGTTTTCATCAAGATGTACCGCACGCTCGCCAGCTATGACAGCTCAAAAGGAGCGTTCGTCACCTGGGTCACGACCATAACGCGCAACCTGCTGGTGGATCATTTCCGCAAAACCAAGCAGGACCGGATTACCGACTCGCTCGACGCGTCGTCGGCGCACGAGGACGCTCAGCCCCTCAGTGAGCAAATTCAGGACCAATCCGCCCCTCCCGACGCCCGGGTGCGCAGCCGGGAGGTGGGGGAAACCGTTCACGCGGCCCTGGCGAAGCTCTCGCCAGAGCTTCGTGAGGCTGTGATTCTAAGGGACTTACAGGATTTCGACTACCGTGAAATCGCAACCGTTTTGAAGGTTCCGGAGGGCACCGTGAAATCTCGAATAAATCGTGGCCGGGCGGAACTTGCCCGCATATTACAACGTACCTATAGGCAGGTGATGTGATGCCAGATCACAGCAGTAAAGCTGACACCAATAACGGAATGCAGTGTCACGAGTTCGACGGCCTCGTCAGCGACGCGCTGGATGGCGTTCTGACCGGCAGCCGGCTCGAAAGCTTCCACGCCCATACGCGGAGTTGTTCCGTGTGCGGGCCGCTGTTCGCTGACGTCGAGGCGGGCCGCAACTGGCTGAAGGATCTCACGGAGGTGGAGCCTCCAGCCGGGTTGGTCACGAATATTCTGGCATCCACGACGGGCGTTGACACCCAACGCCTGCGGGTGAACGTAGCTTCGTCGCTGTTGCAACCGCACGTTTCTTCTTTGCGAGCTTCGTGGTGGGAGCGCGCGCAAGCCTGGGCCTCGGGAGCAGTCGAGCCCATCTGGGGCACGGTGCGGCAGCCGCGGTTTGTCATGTCGTTCGGCATGGCGTTCTTCTCGCTGTCGGTGGCTCTGAGCATGCTCGGCGTAAGACCCGCCGACTTGCGTTCAGTGAGCCTGCGTCCCGCTGCGATACGGCACACGTACTACAATACGCAAGCCCGCGTAGTCCGCTATTACGACAACATCAAGCTAGTATATGAGGTGCAGGCCGCAGTGCGTATGCTCAAGCGCAACGTCGCGCCCGCCGCAGCTACGCCGGCCAAGAAAGACCGCAAGAACGACACAACACAACAGCCCGAGCAGAAACAGGATCGCAATTACAGCCAGAACGAGAACCATCTCGTTCTGGCGTGCGCTCCGCTGGGTCCATCTGTCTTTGATCCGTTAAATCAGGATCCGTTAAACCCGGATCCGTCAAATCCGGATCTGCCTGTAGTGTCGGTGACCACGTACAGGAGGTTCGTATGAACTGCGCCACGCACCAAGATACTGCCGCAGTGGCATTTTGCCGCACTTGCGGCAAGCCGCTTTGCGGCACCTGCACCCGCGACGTTCGCGGAGTGATTTACTGCGAGCCTTGCCTCGCAGACCGTTTGGAAGGCACTGCGCCGCCGGCGGGATTCGTGCCTCCGCAAACCACATATCAGCAAACCGTTTATCCGCCTGCCGGAGGGCCCGCCATTGGAGTGCCTGGTCCGATCGCGCGGCCTGCGGGTCCTAACCCGAATCCCGCAGTCGCAGGCATTCTTGCCGGATTTTTTCCCTTCGGTGTGGGCGCCGTTTACTGCTCGCAATATGCCAAGGGACTGGCACACCTGGTTATCTTCGTCCTGCTCATTGTCGCTGCCAATCATGCCGGAGACTGGGGCTGGGTATTTGGCCTCGGCGTGGCGTTTTTCTGGGTCTATCAGATCATCGACGCGGTGCGTACTGCCCACGCGCTTCAGGCCGGCCAGCCCGCGCCCGATCCCCTGGGCCTGGCCCAGACGTTCAGCATGGGCGAGAAGTTCGACACCGGCAAGATTCCCGTCGGCGCCATCGTTCTTATTGGCTTGGGCGTCCTCTTCCTGCTGCACACCATGGGAATGAACTTTGGCTTCGACCGCTTCTGGCCGCTGCTTCTCATTTTTTTCGGCGGTTGGCTGTTTTACCGGCAGCGGGAGCGATCCCAGCGTATCTGCAGTTGCGGACGCTGCAGTACACGCTGGCTGATGGGTCCGGCGATGGTGCTGACAACAGGCGTCCTGTTGCTGTTGCAGACCCTTGACATAAGAAATGCCGGATTAGACCACACCTGGCCCGCCTGGATTCTGGTGGTAGGCATCGTCAAGTTGATCCAGAGCAGCGCCTCGTCGGCCGGACACATCGGTCCGTTGCCTCCGGCGCCTCCCGCAGTCGCGGTGCCGCCAACTCCACCGCCATCAACTTCCAATCCGGATGCAACGCCTTCTTCAGGGGAGGTGCACAATGTCTAGCCCAGTTCAACCCAATCCAGTTCAAACTCCTCCGCCTCTTGTTCCACCGCGGCATCGTCGCCGCTCATTCGCCGGACCGTTTGTGCTGATTGTCCTCGGCATCGTCTTCCTGCTGGGCAACCTGCACATGCTGTCCTGGATGCGGCTGGGAACTCTTTTCGCTCACTACTGGCCGGCGCTGTTGATCCTGTGGGGCGTGATCAAGCTGATTGAGTATCAGCAGGCGCAGCGCGACGGCGTGCCCGCCCGCGGCATCGGCGCCGGCGGAATTTTTCTCGTCATCATAATCGTCGTCTTCGGACTCATGGCCACTCAAGCCTCGCGTTTCAACTGGGGCGAGATCCGCGACAACATGAACATCGACGACAGCGATCTGGATAATCTCTTCGGTGAGACTTACGCCTTCGACGACCACCTCGAACAAACCGTACCGCCCACTGCGACCAGCCTGCGCGTCAACGACGATCACGGCGCCGTCCGGATCAGCGTGGCCAACGACAACAAGATCACCGTCCTCGTCCGCAAGCGCGTTGGCGCGGAAAGCAAGAGTGACGCCGAGAAATACAACCAGCAGGCTTCGCCCACGATCACCCTCGCCGGCAATGTGGTCATGCTCGAAGCCAGGACGCAAGCCGCCGGCGATCACGCCGTGCAGAGCGATCTCGATATCTCAGTCCCGCGCAAGATGGAGCTGCATGTCGTCTCGCGCCGTGGCGATGTCTCCGTCACCGGCCGCGAAGGCGAAGTGGAGATTACCACCCAGCACGGCGACGTTTCCGTGGAAGACGTCAATGGCAACGTGAAGGTGAATCTCGAAAAAGGCTCCGCCCGGGTCGAGCAGATCAACGGCGACGTCCACATCGACGGCCGGCTCAACGAAGTCTCCGTCACCGACGTAAAGGGCTCGGCCCAGTTCGACGGCGAATTTCAGGAGAGCGTCAAGCTCGCCCGCATCAGCAAGACCGTCGCCTTCAAGTCTTCGCGCACCGAACTGGAGTTCTCGCGCCTCGACGGCGAACTCAATCTTGATTCCGACGACCTCCACGCCAACCAGATCACCGGTCCCGTACGCCTGACGACGCGCTCCAAGCAAATCCGCCTGGACGACGTTTCCGGCGATGTCCGCCTGCAGGATGAACACGGCAGCATCGAAGTCTCCATGCGCTCGCTCGGCAACGTGCAGATCGACAGCCGCAACGGCGACATCCACTTAGGCGTGCCCGACAAAGCCGGCTTCCACGTCGACGCCCGCACCCGCGACGGTGAAATCCAGTCCGACTTCCCGGAGTTGAAGATCGACAATGGTGAGCACGAGGCGAAGGCCAGCGGCACCGTCGGCAACGGCTCCTCGCACATCGTGCTCAACAACGAGCACGACAGCATCGAGATCCGGAAGGCCTCAGCCAAGGCAGCCGCGGCCCCGCCCGCGCCTCCGTCCCCGGCAAAGCCGCCCAGGTCTCTGCCCCCGCCGAAAGCGAAAGTAGAACCCACGGAGAACTGATCAATTCATCGGATACCGTTTTGAAAGAGTGCGGTCGGTTCTGAAAGGGCGCGGCTTCAAGCCGCGCCGCGACGGCTCTACAGGGACTGCGGGCTTTAGCCCCTGAGGAACCTCATTGTACGGGCCTCAACACCGACCCGTCCAGCTCACGGCAACACTTGTATCCACTCAACCCGAGGGTAAGATCGAAATCCGCCAGGAAATTCTGCAGCACGTCGCGAACTCCCTGCTCGCCCGCGATGGCCAATCCCCATAGATAAAGTCGTCCAAGCAGCACCGCCCGCGCGCCCAGCGCCAGAGCCTTGATAGCATCGGAGCCATATCGAACGCCGCTGTCAAACAGCACGGGTATCTTCTGCTGCATGGCATCGGCAACCGCAGGCAGGGCGTCGAGCGCGGCGATCGCGCCATCCACCTGCCGTCCGCCGTGGTTGGAAACAATGATGCCGTCCACTCCACTGTCCAGCGCGCGCCGCGCATCGTCGGAGTGCAGAATTCCTTTCAACAAAATCGGCAGGCGAGTCTGCTGCCGCAGCCAGTCGAGGTCGCTCCAGGTCAACGCCGTGTTTGAAAATAACGTTGCCCACAACCGGATGGCGGCCGCCGGATCGCCTTCCGGCGTTTCGCTGAGCCGCGAGCGAAACACAGGATCGGTGAAGTAGTTGGCGAGTCCCTGCCCCAAAAGAAACGGCAGGTACGGATGCTGCAGATCGCGTTCGCGCCAGCCCAGCATGGCCGTGTCGAGTGTGACCACCAGACCGGAATATCCCGACCGTTTGGCGCGCCGCAACATGCTGCTGGTCAACTCGTGATCTTTTCCCCAGTAAAGTTGAAACCAGCGCGGGGCGTTGCCCATGGCGTGCGCCACGTCTTCTATCGACCGCGACGACAGCGTACTCAAAACGAAAGGGACGCCCAGGCTCGCAGCCGCGCGCGCCGACGCCAGGTCTGCGTCCGCATGGAGGATGCCTTGCACGCCGACCGGACCGAGCAGCAGGGGACCAGGCAGCGTGTGCCCGAGCAGTTCAACGGAAAGATCGCGCTGCGACACATCGCGCAACATGCGCGGAACGATGCGCCAGCGGTCGAAGGCGGCGAGGTTGGCGCGCATGGTGCGCTCTCCGGAAGCGCCTCCGGCAACATAGTCGTAGGCCGGCGGCGGAAGGACCTCGGCAGCTTTCTTTTCCAGCTGCGCCAGAGGGATCGGTACGGAAAGTTTCTTCCCGGCCAGGCCAAGCTGGTAAATCTCAAACTGCCGCTGCATGCCAAGGCTGAGGGAAGCGGGATTCGGAACGGAGTGCGGCGCAGGGGGCATAGTTCGTCTCGCGATCCTGGGGATTTGATTCTACACAGAGGCAAGAAAGATGCTTCAAGTACGCCTAGACATCAGCAAAACGCGGGGCCGAAGGCGCGGCCCCCCACCCTCCGTGCACTCCGATTCTTTGCCTTCCGCCCCACCATCTGCGAAACTAACTTCCACCCACTGAGAACTGAGAACCGGGAACTGAGAACTGCCCCATGGGCCGCATCCACGTACTTCCCGAGCATGTTGCCAACAAGATCGCCGCCGGCGAGGTGGTGGAGCGCCCTGCTTCGGTGGTGAAGGAGTTGCTGGAGAACGCGCTGGATGCCGGCGCCACACGCATCAAGATCAACATCGAGGCCGGCGGCAAGAAGCTCATTCAAATCACGGACAACGGATGCGGCATGGTGCGTGACGATGCCATGCTCGCCTTCGAGCGCCACGCCACCTCAAAAATAAAAGACGCCGAAGATCTGCTCAGTGTCGCCACGCTGGGATTTCGCGGCGAGGCGCTGCCGTCGATTGCGTCAGTGTCCCGCCTGCGGCTGGAAACGCGAGATGCCGGAGCCGCAGCCGGAACCATCCTCGAGATCAATGGCGGCAAGATGGCGCGGGTCGAAGAAGCCGGCCTGCCCGAAGGAACGTCGATCACGGTGCGCGATCTCTTCTTTAATACTCCGGCGCGGAAAAAATTCCTGAAAGCCGAGTCCACCGAACTCTCGCACATCGCTTCACTGGTTACGCACTACGCGCTGGCGCATCCCGAAAAGCATTTCGAATTGCATTCCGCGACCAACGCGATGCTGGTGGCCCCGCCGGTCGCGGGATACAGCGAGCGCGTCTATCAGGTCTTCGGCAAAGAAACCCTCGACCAGTTGATTGCCGTGGCCGCCGTGCAGCCGCTGGAACATGTCGGCTTGCCGCAGCCCCCGCCGTGGCGGCGACAAGAAGAAGACAGTGAAGATCGGGCCGCACCCGCCGCTCCCGGTGAGATGCGACTTCACGGCTTCGTCTCGAAGCCGGAGATCCAGAAGCTGAATCGCAATTCGATTTTTATCTTCGTGAACGGCCGCCTGATTCGCGACCGCCTGGTGCAGCATGGTTTAACCGAAGCCTATCGCAACATCATTCCGCCCACGGTCTATCCCGTAGTGCTGTTGTTTCTGGAATTGCCGCCGGGCGAGGTGGATGTGAACGTTCATCCCTCAAAAACAGAGGTGCGCTTTCGACAACCTACATTGATGCACGATTTTGTGCGCGACACCGTTCGCGCCGCTCTGATGAAGGCGCGCCCCGCGCCACAGTTCACCACGGAAATTCACGCCCGCGCCACAGCCGGTTCAAGCCTCACACCGGGCGCAAGAGAGTGGGAGCCGCCTTCCGACCTGGCCGCCGCCTCGGGCGCGCCCGCGCGCGCTCTGTATGAACCCGCAAGCGGATTCGCGCTGCAAGCGCCAACTGCGCCGCCGGTTTCCGCGCGCTTCCAGTTCGAAGGCGGAATTGCAGTCGAGGCCAACGCCGCCATTCCCGTACCCCGCGGACTGGAGAACCGTTTCGCCGAAATTCCCGCGACGATTCCAGAGACGATTCCAGACAATGGCTGCGCCCCCGCGCTCGACGGCTCAGAAAACGTCCGTGAAGAAGACTCAACGCTGGCCGCGCTCTCCACCCTTCGTCCCCTGGGACAAATCCGCAATTCGTTCATCCTCGCCGTGAACGAAGATGGACTCTGGATCGTCGACCAGCACGTGGCGCATGAGCGCGTGCTGTTTGAACGCATCCTGAAACAGCGGGCCGCGCAGAAAGTAGAAAGCCAGCGCCTGCTGATGCCGATCGTGCTCGAGCTGTCTCCGGCGCAGCAGGCCGTCTTTTCCGAGATCGCCGAAGAACTCCAGCACAATGGCTTTGAGGCCGAACCCTTCGGCGCGCGCAGTGTCGCCGTGAAAGTCGCACCCGCCGGAGTCGACGCCCCCGCGGTTGAGCACATGCTCCACGAACTGCTCGATCAAATCTCGCGCGAGGAGCAGTCGCTGAACCTGGAAAAGATTCGCGGCCGCATCGCCGCTTCCATCGCCTGCCACGCCGCCATCAAGGTCAACATGCCGCTCGAGCAAAATAAAATGGACTGGCTCCTCGCCGAACTCGCCAAGACCGACCACCCCATGTCCTGCCCGCATGGCCGCCCCGTCGTCCTGAGGTATTCTGTAAAGGACATTCAGAAGGCGTTCAAGAGAATCTGAAACCAAACCTGCAATTGTCCATTAGCATTTAGCGAGCGCTCTTGCTAATTGCGAACCGCTAATTGCTGGCCGGCTACATCGATGACCGAATCCGACCTACAGCAACTCCGCCGCGAAAAATGGCGCCTCGATGGCAAGCCCATCCGCACCATCGAAGAGGCGCGCGCCTTCGTCGAGGCTGTCGGATTCTGCCTGATGTACCCAGTGCGCCCCACCATACCGGTGCCCACATTCATCGGAGCCTTCGTCGGTTCCGACGATCGCCTGCCGACATGGCAGCACGCTTATTCCGATCCGCGGGCGTTGGCGGCCACCGAACTGATGGTCCGCCTGCTGCGCGAGCGCGCGGCCTACGAAGCGAATCTGTTCGATGAGAACAACGCGTTCCTGGTCGCCGCTTCGGTGTTTCCCTATTTCTATGCGCTGGTAGGCGAGCGCAATCCCAAGCTCGCCCCCAAGAGTAGCCCGCGTTCTCCCTACTCACCGCTGGCTTGCGACGCCTACGAACTGATCAATCGCAACGGTTCCATCTCCAAGCAGAAGCTGCAGGAAGCTCTCGGCGGCAGCGTTTCGATAGCGGCCCTCGACAAAGCGCTGGGTGATTTGTCGGCGAAGCTGCGCATCACCCGCGTTGACTACAAGGCCGGCGAAGGCTCGTTCTGGGATGTCCTCTACCGCTGGGCCCCGGATGCAGTCCGCGAAGGCGTGGGACTCTCGGTGCAGCAGGCGCTCTCGGCGCTGCTCTCGAAATATCTCGACTGCGTGATCGCCGCCGAGTCCGCCGAACTCGAAACCTTCTTCGGAAACTTCGTGGCGCGCTCGCGCGTGAAAGAAGCCGTAAACGCTCTGCTGGCAGCCCGCGAGTTCAGCTTCATCCACGTCAGCGGACGATCGATGCTGCACATCACCCCGGCGAAGGAACCAGTACTAGCCTCCGCCAGGCCGCACCGCGCTGCGAAGTAAGCCAGGCAGCAGCGGCGCGTCCGGCAGAGCCGATCAACTCGCCTTCTTGACTTGGTAGCGATCGCAGATTTCGTTCGCCGACTCCCAAACCCGGTCGAACTCGCCCAACCGGTAGACGAGGACCCGCCGGGCCAACTCATAAATAATTTCCTCGGACGCCTGGTCAATTTGTCTTATCGCAAACACGACTGCACCTCTTTCCTCTCTCCTCTAAACCGCGATCGACGGCGCGAAGCCCCGTCTCACAAGCAGCTGATATTCGTTTTCAGGACACCCTGAGTCGACGATGCTGTGATAGCAAATCACCCACACGGGCGATGACGCCGATTCATCGGCCCCTACTTCCTCCACCCGCAACGTTCTTCGCGCCGGAGGCTGCGGATTGCGCCAAACGATCTCCAACATGACGACCCTCCTTCCTGCCCGGGCTTGCAACCGGACCGCCGCATTACAGGGGGCAGGTTCGCCCCTCTGTGCTCTGCGTCATCACCTCTGTTTCCAGCATGTGCAAAGCGTGTGCACTTCTCACCAATCCCTATCGGTGTATGCCATATTTGACGCGGCATTCGGGAAGAAGACGTGGATCCGGCTGTCACTTGTTTGTAAAACGATTGTCTGCCGCGCTTTACAAATGCGAACATTCCGGCGCGCGCCAACAACACCTCGCGATCCGCTCTCCGTGTACAATCGTCTACTCGCACGATGACCGACCACTCTCACTCCGGCCACTTTCAACGCAAGCTGATCATCGCCATCGACGGCCCGGCGGGCGCGGGCAAGAGCACCATCGCCTCCCGACTGGCGCGCAAACTCGGCTACGTAAATCTCGAGAGCGGCGCGATGTACCGCGCGCTGGCGCTGAAAGCAATCGACAAAGACGCATCGTTCGACGACGAAGCCGCGCTAGTGAGGTTGGCGCAGGAATCGCGCATTCAGCTAGACCCCATGCTGGGAGGCAACCGCACATTGCTCGATGGGCGCGATGTTTCGGAGCGCATCCGCGAGCGCGATGTCACCGAAGCGGCGTCGCGCGTCTCAGTGCATCCGGGAGTGCGCGCCTGGATGGTCGAGCATCAGCGCGCGATGGGAGCGGGCGGCGGCGTGGTAATGGAAGGCCGCGACATCGGAACAAAAGTTTTTCCCGACGCCGACCTGAAAATCTTTTTGGACGCCGACCCGGTGGTCCGCGAAAAGCGCCGCATGGAGCAGCAGAAAATCAAAGGCGAAGTAGCGGCAAGCGTAGCCGCCGACCTGCGGGAACGTGATCGCCGCGACCGGACGCGGGCAGCGTCGCCGCTAAAGGCGGCCGACGATGCGGTAGTTATCGACTCCACCAAACTTAATGAAGATGAAGTGCTGGCGCAGGTGGAAGATCTAGCACGTCAGAAATTGCAATCGAAGTGAACCCCTAAAGGCTGTCATCCTGAGCGAGGATTTTGCTTTGCGATAGCAAGCAAAACCGCAGTCGAAGAGCCTGCCCCGAGCGAAGCCGAGGGGATCCCTTCCCTTCTGCACCGCCGCAGACGCCGCAAGGCATTTCCGTTACTGCACAGCGTTGCTCTTAACGGGAAACACCGGGAGGGCTTGACAAGTCCGCTGTCTACTTTAGTAGACAGCCTCCAGAATTCCATTGACTTGAATTCCTGACCCGCCAATAATTTAACTAGGTGGTTAAATCGTAGTGGAAGCGCGGCCCGCCAAGGCCGCGTTTCTCACTTTTTGGGGCGGTTCTGTGATGAGTAGAAGAATGCAATTCGAGAACGTAAAGCAAGTAGGCGAATGGTCGGAATTGCGGTTTATGACAAGGGCGACCGAGGAGGGGTTGTACGTTCTAAAACCGTGGGGCGACAAAAGGTACGACTTTGCTGTCGATTATGGCGGCGCATTCAGGCGGGTGCAGGTAAAATCCACCAGGTTCAAGTTAAAAAGGTGGGGCTCCTATGTTTGCGACACGCGGAGCCACCCAGCCAGGCAGTACACCCTGGCACAGATCGATTTCGTGGCTGCCTACGTCATCCCGCTGGATATCTGGTACATCCTGCCGGCAAAAATCGTAGTGTTTCAAGGAAAAGTAACGCTGACTCCAAGTCGAAAAGGCCATAAGTACGAACCCTACATGGAGGCATGGAACCTGCTGCGAGGGGAGAGGAGCAAGAGAGCCGCGGCCTCAAGGCGGTAACCGACAAGGACTCGGGGCGCAGCGGGAAATCGCTGCGCCTTCGAACCCCCACCAAAATCCGCTTCCTCAATCCCCAGCCCCCTCAGCCAACCCCGCTCATCCGCCGCGGCGCCTCACCATCGCGCCCATCGCCCTCAGGCCAAGCCCGAGCCAGCCTCCCACGTCATCAGCTTCTAACAGCACCATCCAGAACAGCGCGTCGGGGAAGGCCTCACGTCCGCCTTGTCGTGATCGTGTCGCGCCCCCGGAGGAAGTTTCAATCGCATTCTACAACATCGATATCTTCAAGGAAGCCCTTGACAGTAGACTTTCTTGGTACGACAATAATTCAGAGGAACAGGGCTCATGTCTGATACATGCAAAGCTACGATAACGTATCGTGATGTTAAAATTGTAGTTGAAGGACCAAGAGACTACGTGGATGATCTGATCGCGAGATACGCCGCGCCGCCGCCTCCGCCAATTACAAGCAAGGACAGTAACAAGTTCTTGCTAACAGATGGCAACGCTTCAGAAAGTGATTCAAACATCCTCTCGGAGCACAAGATGATCGCGACAAAGCAGCCTTGAGGGCACCACGAGATCGTCGCGGTGCTAGCCTTCTGCCTCAAGGCGGCAGGCCAGGAAGAATTTGGAGAGGACGATATTCGCCGCGCCTATATTCGAGCGGGGGTACGCCCACCGAAGGTTGTTTCACAGGCATTAAGGGACGCCAAGAACGCTCATGATTTTCTTGAATCGGGGGGACGAGGACGGTACAGATTGTCGCCGCACGGCGACCGAACGGTCCGCTTCGATCTCCCGCGCCGGGAAGGTGAGCAATGAAGAGTCAGCTTGAAGATTTTCTGCGCAGGATTCCAAACCTTGACCGCATGCCTCAGAGAGAGCTCGTGGCGTTCTTCGCGTTCTTTCTAACCGAGGTGATAAGGGATCCGTCGGTCCAACCGAAAAGGATTCGCGAATGCTATGACACGGCCTTCCTCCCCGCGCCGGGAAACATCTCAGACGCAATAGCAAAGTCGGGATCGTTCGTGAACACGAAGTCCGGATTGCAGCTGCGACGGGAAGTACGCGAACAGATTATTAGAGCGACCGGCTTTTTCCCAAACGGGGCGGAACTGGTCGCGCTCGTACCAAACCTCAAGCCCGCTCCAAGCGTAAAGCCAGAATCAGAGCGTACCGCAGTCTCCCCATCGGTTCCAAGAATCAGCAAAAACGTAATGGTGGTCTACGGAAGGGATCAAGCTATTCGAGACAGCATTTTCAGCTTCCTCAGGGCCCTCAAGCTGAACCCTATCGAGTGGAGCGAGGGAGCGAAGGAGACGGGCAAGGGTTCGCCCTATGTCGGCGAAATCCTCGACAAGATATTCGAGATGGCCCAAGCAGTAGTCGTACTACTCACGCCTGATGAAGAAGTACAGCTTCGCCGAGAGTTGTGCGCGGACCTGGATGAGTACGAGCGGGAGAGTGGCTTTCAACCTCGCGCCAACGTCCAAATCGAGGCGGGAATGGCGCTCGCGAGGTCAGAGAACCGGACGATCCTCGTGCAGGTAGGAGACTTTCGCTTGCCCAGCGACCTTCACGGCAGACACATCGTGAAGCTCGATGACTCCGCCGAAAAACGGAACGAGCTCGCGCAGCGACTCAAGACAGCAGGGTGCGAGCCAGACACGGGCAATCCAGATTGGTACAGGTTCGGCAACTTCAAAGTGAGCACGAAGAGAAAGAAAGGCGGCAAATGAGCATTGAGGAACTCAAGAAAAGATTCATAGTTGATGACGACGCGCTTAAGAGCCGGCTCGAGGCGATCGCGACGAAGGCGCTGGAACATTGCGTGCTGGACAAGAAAGGAAACGTTCACTTCAACAATCCGAAGCTGAGCCCCCGCGAGAAGTTGCGGCTAACGCTTGCGGCGCGCGCTATCGCAGCACAGATGGACGAGTCGCAAAAGAGCGAGGTGTCAGTGGCGGAATTGTCTGCCAACAGCGGCCTGCCTGAGAACCAGGTGCGCGCTCGTGCGGCCGAACTGGCGAAGGACAAGTTCGTCAGTTCTCCGAAGAAGGGGTTTTTCGTTGCGATTCCGCATAAGGTGGAAGCGCTGCTTGACTCCGTCGGAAAGCCCTCGAAGAAGGCGTAGGCCAGGCCGCCGACGATGGTTTTGGAACCCCGAAGCATCACCCCTTCAGGGCGCCACCTATGTCGTCCTACGAATCGCAATCCCCAACTCGTTCAGCTGCCGCTCGCTCACCGGCGTCGGAGCATCCACCATCAAATCGACGGCCCGCGCGGTCTTCGGGAACGGAATCACTTCCCGCAAACTCTCGGCACCCGCGAGGATCATCACAATGCGGTCGAGTCCCAGCGCGATCCCGCCGTGCGGAGGCGTGCCATACTCCAGAGCTTCCAGAAAGAAGCCAAAGCGCGCCCGCGCTTCGTCCTCAGTCATGCCCAAGGCGCGGAAAATTCTGCTCTGCACGTCCTGCCGGTGAATACGAATCGATCCCGACCCGAGCTCCGTCCCATTCAGCACCACGTCATAAGCCAGCGCCCGCACCGCGCTCAGCGGCGACAGCGGATCGTGCAACGATTCCACGCCCGACTCTAGCTTCGCCATATCTTCTTCATGCGGCGAGGTAAACGGATGATGCGCCGCCATCCACTGCTTCTCACCCTCATCCCACTCGAACATGGGGAAGTTCGTGACCCACAAGAAGCGGAAGTCCTTCGCTGCATCGCCGGTCTTCTTGAAAATTCCGTTCCGCTCGGCATACTTCTGCGCCAACGCCAGACGCAACGCTCCAGCCGACGCGTAGATGGCCAACTCCTGCGGCGTAACCTTTCTATTCGTCGGAACAGCCTGCGCCCTAGCCTGCGCAGACCCGGCGACCAGCACGATCAGATCGCCCTCGTCCATGCCAGTCTTCTTCGCAATCGCCGCCGCCGCCTCGGGAAACTTGTTGCCAATGCGCTTGAAATCTTCGAAAATCTTCGCGCCACCCTTGGAGTGGAACATCGGCTTGATGTCATCGCGCTCTTTGCGCGAAAGCTCGCCCACTTTCGGAGTACGAATTGCCATTACCGGCAAATTCGGATTGATCGCAAGCTCTTGCAGATTCTCCGCCGAAAAACATTCCCGCACGTCGGTAAACGCGGGCAAACGCAAGTCCGGCTTATCGATCCCATACAAACGGATCGCCTCGTCGTAATCCATGTGTGGAAACGGCGTCTTGATGGCGAATCCCGCCGCGGCAAATGCCGCAGTGAGAAATCCCTCCACCACTTCCCACACACGCTCCGCCTGCGGATACGACATCTCCAAATCGATCTGCGTGAACTCCGGCTGCCGGTCAGCGCGCAAGTCCTCGTCGCGGAAACAGCGCACGATCTGAAAATATTTGTCGAACCCGGAAATCATCAGGATCTGCTTGAACATTTGCGGCGACTGCGGCAGCGCATAGAAAGTCCCCGGCTGCACCCGGCTCGGCACCAGATAATCGCGCGCGCCCTCCGGCGTCGACCGCGTCATGAACGGAGTTTCAATCTCGAAAAATCCCTGACCCGACAGATAATCCCGGATCGCCTTCGCCACTTTATGCCGCAGTTCGATGTTGAACTGCATCGCCTCGCGCCGCAGATCGATGTAGCGATACTTCAGCCGCGTCTCTTCATTCGTCAGCGCGGTATCCGAAGGCAGGAACGGCGGCAGCTTCGACTCATTGAGTATGCGCAGCTCCTCCGCAACCAGCTCCACTTCGCCGGTCGCAATGTTCTTGTTCACCGTGCTGGCATCGCGCAGCTTCACCGTGCCGGTCACGGCAATCACGTACTCATTGCGCAAAGCTTCCGACTTCTCGTGGATCGCCGCGTCGCGCTCCGCATTGATCACCACCTGCGTAACTCCGGTGCGATCGCGCAGGTCGACAAAAATCAAGCTGCCCAGGTCGCGCCGCTTATTGACCCAGCCCATCAAGACGGCTTTCTTGCCTGCGTCAGAAGCGCGCAGCGCCCCGCACATATGAGTTCGTCGTAGATCGCCGAGAAAGTCGAGCAAGCTGTGTCCTTACAGTGAGAAATGGGCGGAACGCCGAATCAGAGATTATAAATGGTGGAGGAACGCACTCAGCACTCAGTATTCAGCCCGTCAGTGCTCGACAGTGGCTGAGTGCTGAATGCTAAACGCTGTAGGAAACTACTTCTTGCTAGCCTTCCCATCCATCACCGTCGACCACTTCGTTCCATCCTGCGACATATCAAATGCGAATGTATAGGACGCAGCCGACGTCATGTGAATGGTGAACCGGCCCTTCATAGACATGCCGCCCATTTTCTCATCGTTAGTCCACGTCCAAGTGTCGCCATCGACAGTGCCCTTCGAGTCCACGAATTCGCCAGCGCTGCTGAACTCGTGATAGGTATAAACTTTGTCCTCGCCGGAGTACCCCATCACCGACAATCCGACGCCATTGCCCATCGAACTCTTGAAGTCGGAGTGGCACACCAGGTAAAAGCCGCCTTCCATCCACTCGCACTTTTCGCTCTCGGTCATCGTTCCGCCCGGACCCATCACGCCCGGCTTCATGGTGCCGTCAAGGGACCATGTGCCCACGAACACGTCCAGCTTTTTCAATTCCGGCCCCGGCTTTGGAGCCGCCGTCTGTGCCATCGCCGCCCCTGCCAACATCAACGCCGCCAAAATCATCCCCGCTCGTTTCATGTGTAGCTCCTTCAATGTAATCTTACCCACGGCTACTCCTGTATCTTCCGTGCCAATTCCGCGCGCGGCACCGAAACCTGCTCGCCCGTCGCCAGATTCTTCACCGCGAACGCTTCCGCCTTCACTTCATTCTCACCCACGATCAAAATGTACTTTGCTCCCGCCTTGGTCGCCGCTTCAAACGATTTCTTCAGGCGGAAACTCTCATCCCCCAAATCCACCACTAGATCGTGACGCCTCAACTCCCGCGCCAGCCGCGCCGCTTCGCCGTCCATCCCGGCACCGAGCGGAGCGACATACACATCCGGCTTCTTTAGGACGCTCTCAGCGGGCGTGGCCTCCTGCAGCGACATCACCAGACGGTCTTCCCCGATGGCAAACCCAATCCCCGGAGCCGCCGGTCCGCCCAGCGCCTCGGAAAGTCCGTCATAGCGCCCACCGCCCAGGATCGCGTTTTGCGCTCCCAGCGCCCCATGGGTAAATTCAAACGCTGTGCGCGTGTAGTAATCAAGCCCGCGCACCAGACGGTCATTCAAAGAAAATGGAACTCCCACCTTGCTCAGGATCTCCTGAACCGCCTCAAAATGCTTGTGGCTGTCGTAATCGAGAAACTGGCTGATGCGGGGCAGTTTCTCGATGATCGGCTGGTCCGCCGGCACTTTGCAGTCAAACACGCGCAGCGGATTCGTCACCGCCCGCCGCTGGCAATCGGAACACATCTGACCCACGACCGGCGCCAACGCAGTCCGCAGCGCCTCATTAAACCGCGCCCGATCGCTTGCGCTCCCCACCGAATTCAGCTCCAACGTCCATCCCGCAATGCCCAGCCGGTCGAGCAAAGTCGCCAGCATCTCCAAAACTTCCGCATCCCGCGCCGGAGACTCGCTCCCTGCCGAAGGCGGCCCGATGACCTCAGCGTCAATCTGATAAAACTGACGATAGCGGCCTTTTTGCGGACGCTCCCGCCGGAACATCGGACCGATGCAGAAGAGCTTGTTCAGTCCACGTGCTTCTAGATTGTGTTCAATGTAGGCCCGGACAATGCCGGCCGTGGCCTCGGGACGAAGTGTAAGGAAAGCCGGCGGCTCGATGCCGGAGTCCTGAATATGTTGTATATCTACCTTAATGTTGCCGTGATATGGGGACGTTATAGTTCCTGCCGGAGGAAGTGCATTTGAAACGAAGACCAGGTGCTCAACACCCCGACCTCGCTGCCCAAGTTCCTGTCCGAGTCTCTCCAGTTGGCGAAGGTCGAGGGCCACGAGTCCATGTCTCGCCCGGACAATTGCCGGCCTTCCGTGTAGCAGTCCCTTCACTGTAGGTCCCGTCCGACTTCGTGCGGCGACTCCTTGATGCTCGAAGACAAAATACTCAAAAGTGAAGTCCTGAGAGTGTTTTTCGATCCAGGCGTTGAGAAGCATAAGGTCAGCCTCAGCTCCTCCGTCCTCCCACGTATACATCTCTTTCGAAACAACATCGGTCTCTTCGCCCACGCCCCGGGCGAACAATTCCGTCGACTCGAAAATCGGCGTGCGAATTTCCTGGAAGTTGTAGACGCGGAACACGTCCCGCACCGCCGACTCCACAAAATTCCACAGCGCCGTGTCCGGCGGCAGTAAATCCCGCGTCCCTCGAACCGCTTTAATCATTCAGTTACTATCCTAAATTGTCATCCTGAGCGGAGTCGAAGGATCCCTTGCGGCTTAACCGTCCCGTCGGCCTCTCGGGGAGTTCTGCTATCGGAGTCATCCGAAGCGCGAGGAGAACGCCCTGACGCGCCTGCCGTCACCCATGGGGAATAGGGATCCTTCGACTCCGTAAACCGATTCGCAAAGCAAATCGGTTTCCTCCGCTCAGGATGACAAAGCCCTACCGCTCCCGGAGATACTCCTCCGTATACCCCAGATAATTCCGCGCGTACCGCATGATCGATTCCTGATCCTTCTCCTCCAGCTTCCGCCGGAACTTTCCCGGAGACCCCATCCATAACGATCCCGCCACCACCAGCGTCCCCTCGGGAATCAGCGTCCCCGCCGCGATAATCGATCCCGCGCCAATCTTCGCGCCGTTCAAAATAATCGATCCCATCCCAATCAAGCACCGGTCCTCGACAACGCACCCATGCAACGTAACCGAATGCCCCACCGTGACGTACTCCCCCAGTGTCACGCCATACAGATTCTTCATCCCATGCAGCACGCAACAATCCTGCACATTCGAATGCGCCCCAATCCGGATCGCATGCACATCCCCGCGCAGCACCGCATTCATCCACACCGATGCATGCTCACCCAGCACCACGTCGCCAATAACCTGCGCCGACTCATCCACATAACAACTAGCCGGAATCACAGGCCTCACACCCTTAAAAGATCGAATCATTAGTGTATGTCCACTACGCTCCGTCATCCTGAAGCGGGCGCTCTTTGCCCGCTGAGGGACCCACGCAACCTGCGGGCGCAACCGATACCGCCATTCGGCGAACACTGAACATAGCACGCCGCCACGGCTCCGCGTAAAGCAGAATTCCCACTCCGGCACTGGTCCAAAAAGAAACCCGCCCGTCACCGCCATTCCGCTCCCTCGCATGCTACAAAAGAATCTGGTTTCCCACCCGCTCGCCTCCGGACCCCGCGCGGGACTCAACCCTCCGAGCCTCATCCCGACCACAGGTGGACTCCTATGCCGCGCGCATCGCTCGTTGTTCTTTGCATTCTCTTTGCACTCCCGCTCTCCTCCGCCCAGGACGCCGCGACCGGCGCCATTCACGGCTCCGTCGTCGATCTGCACGACCTCCGCATCCCCGGCGCAACTGTCGCATTCGTCAACACCGCCACCGGCGTCCGCTACTCCGCCACCTCCGACGTCGCAGGCCGCTTCTCCATCGACCTGCTCCCGCCGGGAGACTACTCCGCTCGCGTCTTCGCTGCGGGGATGTCGCCTCAAATCACCCCACAGCTCCACGTGGATGTCGGCGCCGCAGCCGAGCTTGAATTCCGCCTCACGATAGCCAGCGTTCAGGAAAAAGTCACCGTCTCCGGCGCGCCTCAACTAGTCGACACTCAACCCGCCGCCGTCTCCACTCTGCTCGACGAACGCGCCATCGCCGATCTCCCCGTCAACGGCCGTCGCTTCTCCGATCTAATGCTGCTCTCGCCCGGCGTCACGCAAGACCCGCGCAGCCTGACCTCCGCCACCAACGGCGATCTCTCTTTCGGCGGACTTCGCGGATTCCAGAACAGCTTCCTCGTCGATGGCGGCGACTTCAACAACGCCTTCTTCGCCCAGGCGCGAGGCCTTTACCGCGCTCCCTACCAGTTCTCGAACGAAGTCGTACAGGAGTTCCGGGTCTCCTCGAATTCCTACGGCGCCGAGCAAGGACGCTCCGGCGGCGCTGTCATCAACGTAGTCACCAAATCCGGCTCCAACCACTGGCACGGCACCGGCCTCTATTACATCCGCGACAGCGGATTCGGCGCCGCCGACGCCTTCATGACCTTCAAGCCGCACAGCCGCCAGCAGCAAGGCGGAGGCACCATCGGCGGTCCCATCAAGAAAAACAAAATCTTCTTCTTCGCCGGATTCGATCAGCACTACTTCCACGTCCCCGACGTAGTCGAGTTTCTCAACGGCACTATGCAGGTCGTCCCCCAGGCCGGCACCGGACCTTACTCCCCCGGCGATTACGAAGCCAGCGACCAGGCCCTGGTCTTCGCCGCCGCTGCGCAACTCTCTTCGCTGGCCGGATCCTATCCCGCCGCGCAAATCGGCAACGCCTCCTACGCCAAGCTCGATATCAACATCACCCCGCGCAACCAGCTCGCGCTGCGTTACAACTCTTCCCGCTACTGGGGATCGAACAACGTGTTCCTCGACCCAGCCAGTCCCGTCACCTACGATTCCATCTCCGACAACGGCGAAGAAACCGTCTCCACCAACAACGTCTCCGCATTCGCCTCCAACTTCGTAACCCCGCGCGTGCAACAAGCCAGCCTCACGCTCGAGCGCGAAGTTGCCGGCAAGACCACAGTCGCCGCTTCCTATCTCTACGTCCACGGTGAACATCTAATTCGCGCGCTTGACGTCAACCTGCCACCGCCGGTCGCCCTCAACTATCCCATTTTCAATTCCACCGGCTCCATCTTTCAGGGCGGATACTACACCGTCGATTCCTTCGCCACCTGGCAGTACACCCGTTCGCTGACCTGCCCGTTCCCGCCCTGCATCAATCCATTAGGCCGGCCCATCGCCCAACTTGGCTCGATCGACGAATTTCAAAGCGCCGCCTCCAGTGTCTACAACGGCGCAACTCTCTCCATCAACCGCCGCATGTCTCACGGCAGCTATCTCCGGCTCTCCTACACTTACGCCCATGCCATCGACGATGGCCAGGACGCCCTCGTCGCCGGCTCACCCGCCACGGTGCAGAACTCTTACAACCCCAACGGCGAGCGCGGTCCCAGCGTCACCGACCAGCGCCAGCGCTTCGTCGCCGCCTTTTCCGTCGAGCCTCGTCCCTTCCACCGCGAACACGAACTCCTCGGCCACGTCCTCAACAACTGGAAGATTTCCAGCATCGTAACCGCCGGCAGCGGACGCCCCGTCAACGCCACCGTCTCCGGCGACCCCAACCAGGACGGCAACTACGACAACGACCGTCTTCCCGGCTACAGCCGCAACGCCTTCACCGGACCCGACTACGCCTCCGCCGACCTTCGCCTGGTCCGAAAAATCCAAGTCGCCCAGGGCTATCGCCTCGAGTTCACCGCCGACTCCTTCAACCTCTTCAACCACGACAACCAGCGCGTCGAGATCACCTCCGACGGCCTAACCGCCGAAGCTACCACCTTTGTCCAGTACACTGTTACCGCCAACGGAGTTCCCACCCCCGCCTACTACCAGCAACCGCAAAGCTTCCTGAAACCCAACGCCGCCTTCGCCCCCCGCCAAATCCAACTAGGCCTGAAACTAATCTTCTGATTGAAGGATGCGCCGCCACGGAAGGGAGTGCCCCACTCTTGCGCGCTCTTTGCGCATGCCGAATCGCTCCGCTCTTGGCATGCTGCGCTCAAGATGACGGGGCAGTCAGTTCGTCGACGTGCTATTGCGGCTGAGCCGCCGTTGCGGCGGCCGGCTCAAGGGCTCCGGCGCAGTAGGGGCAGAACTTGTCGCCGAGGTCTACGCTGCGCCGGCAGTGTGGGCAGGCGGGGCGCAGGCGGGTGCGGCAGCGAGGGCAGAAGGCGAAGCCGGGCTCGACCTCGGCAGCGCATTGCGGACAGTGAGCGGCGCGCGGTTTGCGCAAGATGAAATAGAGGACGATGCCCAGCCCGTTGGGGACAAAGATGGCAAGCACCGTCCACCACACGCGGCTCATGCCGCGCCGCCCCGCGTCCTGGTTGATGTAGCCGATCAGCACGGCGTAGCAGCCGAGCACCGTTCCCATCAGGACTCCCAGCAGGCACCGAATCGGAAGCCGAGGTGCTTTGGGATCCATGCCCACGACTGTCACAAAGAGCACGGCCATGGTTACGAAGACCGCTGCGAATAAGTAGTAGGCCCAAGGCGCAAGGATGCGGATCTCGTCTTTGGATTGCGCGGAAGTTTGATTACTATCTGTCGTCATAAATCTCCTGACTGCGTACTTCGTTTCAACAATGTTTTCAGCAAGAATCTTGTTCGGTTCGATTAGCCCTGGTAGGAACCGGCGTGATCCGCCAGGTGCTTATCGTTATCTCTATCTCTATCTTTCTCCTTGGCCAGCAGCAGGATTGCCGCCACCAGGGGCGGCATCCCGCAGAAGACCAGGAACGCTACTTGCCACGCCGACGAAGGCAACTGCGCTTGCGCGCCCAGCCATTCAAAGCCACGCCACAGAGCAAAGGTGCTGAGCAGTGTCCACACGGTCACGGCTGTGCAACTGACGGAAACGATCCACAGGCGTTCCCGTTGGCGCTGTAATTCCAGGGCGCGGCGGCGCACTCTTGTCTGCGTCGTCGAGACGAGGCTGCGCTCGGCGGCGATGGGGATCGCGCGCAACCTGTGAATCGTGTCGGCGGCGTGCTCGCGGAAAGCTCGGCATGCGGCGCACGTTTCCAGGTGCGCCGTCAACCACATCTGATCGGCGGCGGAAACCGCTTCGGGACCGGATAATGCAATCAGTTGGCGTGCCCGTTCATGTACATCAGAACTCATAAGGGCGCGCTCCTTTTAGCCACGGTTCTAGCGCGCTCAAACCGCGGTAGATTCTGGATTTCACAGTTCCCAACGGCACGCGGGCGAGGCTCGCGATCTCTTCGAGAGACATGCCTTCGTGAAATCGAAGCACCAGCGCTTCGCGGTATTCCGCGGGAAGATGCTGCATGCCGGCCGCGATGTGCTCGTTCTGCTCGCGTTGCAGGGTCCGGTCAAAAGCCGAGGCGACTCCGGTCGCAGGCAGGTCGAAGGGCTCGGCTTCGTCATTGTCGTTATGCATCAAACCGTCGAGGCTTGCCGGCTGTTTGCGGCGCATGTGATCGATTGCCAGGTTGCGCGCGACGGAGAACAACCAGGTGCTGAATAAGTATTTGTCGTTGAACTGGTGGCCGCGTTCGAGCACGCGGATCCATGTTTCCTGGAACAGGTCTTCCGCCAATTCGCGGCGGCCGGTCAGATGCACGAGATAACGGAGAAGGCGATGCTGGTATTGCTCGATCAGGCGGTCGAGCAAGTCGGGATCACGACGTCGAAGTCCACGAGCGATCTCGGTGCTCTCTTTCGCCATCGAGTTCTCGAAATAAAGGGCAGTCGCGTTCATACTGATCATAGATACGTGGGTGGGAAGAAAAAAGACGCATGGGATCGAGGGGAGTGTCGTAGACGCTGTAAGGTATTGAAACGAAATGGATCTCCGCAGTTGCCTGTCCCTATTGAGCCGAGCCTGGCGGAGAGAGAAGCGAATCGGCACACTCCGCTCAAGATGACAGAGTGATTCAAGGGGCTGATATCATCCCCAAGATGGCGCGGCGCGGGAAATTTATTACGTTCGAAGGGTTGGACGGGACGGGCAAGAGCACGCAGCTGCGCAAGGCCGCGGCCGTGTTGCGCGCGGCTGGGCATAAGGTGGTGGAAACGCGGGAGCCGGGGGGAACGGCTACGGGGGAGAAGATTCGGCGGGTTTTGCTGGACTCGTCAACCGAGGGTCTGGCGCCGCTGGCGGAAATGGCTTTGATGTTCGCTTCGCGGGCGCAGCACATTGCGGAGGTGATCCAACCGGCGCTCGAGCGCGGGCAGATTGTGCTTTGCGACCGCTTCACCGATTCCACGGAGGCTTATCAGGGCAGCGGGCGGAAGCTGGGCAGCGAGGTGGTGATTGAGCTTCATCGTCTGCTTTGCGGAGGGTTGCAGCCTGACTTGACGATCCTGCTCGACTCGGACCCGACGATGAGCGTGGGGCGGGCGCGGCGGCGGAACCAGCGGGCTTCGCACGGGGCGAATCATGTTTCACACAAGAGTGCGGGGAGACATCCTGACGAAAACCGCTTCGAGCAGCAGACTCGCGGCTTTTTTACGCGCGTGCGAGAAGGCTACATAGCGATTGCCGCCAGAGAGCCGCACCGCGTTGTGGCGGTGGATGCGAGCGGGACGCCGGGACAGACGCATCAGCGGATTATGGAGATTTTGCAGCGCAAGCTGAGATTGGCGTCGAGAAACGCATAACTTCAACCGAACAGAGATTCCAAGGATCCTGCGGCGCACTGAGTTCGTGTCATTGCTATGATATTTGACATTATTGCTGGCATGACATATTATGTTGAATGTCATGAAGGTGAAGGAAAGCCATACCCGCATTAACGAAAACGGACGAGTTGTGATCCCTGCTCCGTTTCGACGAGCTCTTGGTATCCAGTCGGGCGACACCATTGTTCTGCGCATCGAAAACGACGAACTGCGAATCACTACTTTGCGGCAGCGTCTAGCCAGAGCGCAGCAACTCGTACGCGCGCACGTGGCCCCGAAGACGTCTCTGGTGGACGAGTTGATTGCCGAGCGCCGCGAGGCCGGGAAACGTGAATAGAATCGTACTAGATTCTTCTGCGCTTCTCGCGATTCTCCATCAAGAGCCGGGCGCGGAAGTATTCACGAGGCAATTTGATTTGCTGGAGAGCGCCACGATGAGCACCGTGAATGTCGCTGAGGCATACGGCAAGCTGGTGGGGCGAGGAATCGGTCCCGAAGATGCGTGGGAAGCTGTGCTTGCTCCTGTCCCCGAGATTTTGGACTTCGACAAAGAACAGGCAAAGATTGCGGGCAGGCTGCAGCCGCAAACTCGTTTGCTGGGGCTATCGTTGGGAGACCGCGCGTGCCTGGCTCTCGGGATCGCTCTCAACGCGCCCATCTACACCGCAGATCGGGCATGGAAGAACTTGAAGATTAAGGTTGCAATTCACGTTATCCGTTAACGCCGGTAGAATTGGTGCATGTCTGTTGCGCGTTGTGTCCAATGAGCTTTTCTGAATTTCACGGTAACGCCGATACGGTTCATCGTTTGCGCGATATGCTGGCGCGGAAGCGGTTTCCGCATGCGGTGATTCTTGCGGGGGCGCGGGGGGCGGGCAAGTATACGCTGGCCCTCATGCTGGCGCAGGCTTTGAATTGTCTCGCGCCGACGGAGACGGACGGGCTGCCTGATTTCTGCGGGCAATGCGCGAACTGCCGCCGCATCGCGCAGGCGGCGACCTCGATGCCCGCTTTGCCGAAGCGGTGGAGGCGCGCGAAGCTCTGCGCGACGCTGATAAGAAAGATACGCGGCTCTTTGTGCAGACTCATCCGGACGTGCTGGTAGTTCCTCCCGATCCTCCGCAGATGATGATCAAAGTGGATCAGGTGCGGCGCGTCATTGAGACCATCTATTACCGTCCGGCGGAGGCGCGGGAGCGAGTTTATATCTTTACCGACTCGGCCTTCATGAAAGAGGCGGCGAATTCGCTGCTTAAAGTGCTGGAGGAGCCTCCAGAGTTCGCTACCATTTTTTTGCTGTCGGAGAATCCCGGCGAACTGCTTTCTACTATCCGATCGCGAGCGATGGTGTTTCCGCTTGGGGCTGTGCCGGTGGAGGAAGTGGAGGGCTATCTGGCCAAGTATCGTCCGGAGTGGAAGCCGCTGCAGCGGGCATTGGTTGCACGACTGAGCGAAGGCGCGCTGGGCCGGGCTCGCAGCTTCGATGTGGAGGCTTATGTTGCCGCCCGTGCGGACGCGATGACCATTCTCAATTCGGCTTTGTTGGGAGGTGAGCACACTGCGCTCTTCAAGATTACGGAATCGTATCGTGCGGGGGCTGAGGGACGGGAGAAGACGGAGCAACTTCTCCGCACGCTTTATTCCTTGCTGCGCGACCTGATGTTTCTGGGGTCGGGAGCGCCTGGGATGGTTCACAACACTGATATTCAGAGCCAACTGATGAAGATGGCTGAAGGTGCCGATTTCGAGTGGATCGCTGCCGCGTCGGACCGGTTAGCTGAGGTGGAACGCGGGATGCGGCGCAATCTGCTGCGGTCATTGTCGCTGGATGGATTGAGTTTGGCGTTGGAGAAGGCTTGAAGGTCAGAAACAGCCGGGTCCCTCCACTCCGCGTCCATATCGGAAGGGGATGCTGTGGTCGGGATGACAATCTCCAGAGGACGGCAAACTGCGTGGTAACCGCGAGACTCGCTAATCACAATGTTTTCATGTGGTTAGCAAGATTACTCTGGTGGTTCTATAGCACTTCAGATAGGTTGTCCCGACCGTCTTCAGAGCCTATAATCGTCTCACTCTGGTTTAGGAATTCTCCGTCAGGTTCCGGGTAGAAATGCGCGAGGGTGAAGTCTGTCTCTTGTCGTCAAGTCTTCGCCCAGTGAGGATGAAGCCCGGTAATGCGAAAGCGCCTGCAAATCGCCCTGATGGCCAGCAGCTTAGCCGCGACCTCGCTTTCTCTCACGCCTCAACTCCGCGCTGCCGATGATGGCGACGGATCCACTCAAAAAATTGTCGCCACGAAGATCAGCACTACTGACGAGCATGGCCGCAAAGTTTACGTGAATGATTCTGTGGTGGCGGCTCCGGTTCACCGTGCGCAAGAGTCCGACGCGCCCCGGCGCGCGTTGAGGTATTGGAGTTCCAAAGAGAATCGCTGGAAGCCGGTGCCAGCGCCGAATGCGGCCGTGATGCGGGCGGCTAAGTCGGCGGCGGCCGAGGTTGATCAGTATATTGGGCATGAGTCGAGCCAGTCGGCAAGCGTCAAGATTGTTGCCGCGAACTTCCGCGGTCCGTTGGCGACTTCCGCCGATATTGACAGCGCGATCGAGCAAGCGGCGGCGCGGCATAACGTGGACCCCAACCTGGTGCGCGCGGTGGTGAAGGTGGAATCGAACTTCAATCCCAACGCGGTGTCGCGGAAAGGCGCGATGGGGCTGATGCAGTTGATGCCTTCGACGGCGAGGCAGTTGAACCTGAAGAATCCGTTTGACCCGGAACAGAATGTGGACGCCGGGGTGCGGCATTTGAAGCGACTTCTGGAGAGTTATGGCGGCGACGTGAAGCTGTCCCTGGCCGCCTACAACGCGGGTGCGGGAGCGGTGGCGCGCAGTTCGGGCGTGCCGCGATATGCCGAGACCCAAAACTACGTCCGGCGGATCACCAACCTGTACTACGGCGGGTCTGTTTTTGAGTCGGGCGCCTCGCATGATCCGGTTACGGTTCAACGGGATGCGCGGGGCGTACTCTACATCAGCAACACCGATTAGGTTCCACGGCGCGGGTTTTCCTTTACTCTTTACAGGTTCGGTTCTGGCACCCAGGGCACTTTTTCAACCAACTGGTTCAAACGAGCGGTAACGAAGGCACGGGCTGGTTATCTTGAAGACCTCATCGCGCCAGTGTGGTCTGTGGAGAGCGTTGCTGGTGGTCGCCGTGTTCGGGGCGTTCACTATCATTGCTCCGGCGGCGCACGCACGCGCGCACCATTCCGACGCCTGGGCTCGCGAGCATTTCACCGCTGCCGAGCGGATGCGCGAGGCGCTGAATGGAAGGCCGCCTGCGGACCGGACACGGCGCGACTATCAGCGCGTGTTGAATGCCTACCGCTCTATTTATCTGGGAGCGCCCGCTTCCCCGAAAGCAGATCCCAGCGTGGTTGCTGTAGCCGAGACGATGGTGGAAATGGGGCGGCGCTTCAACGACGACAAAGTGCTGAACGAAGCGATCGAGCAGTATAAGTTTCTGCGCCGCGAGTACCCCGGCAGCCGGTACCGCTTCGACGGTCTGTTCACCATCGGCGAGATTTACAAGGACGATCTCAGCGATTCTGAAGCGGCGCGCGCCACCTTCCAGGATTTTGTGCGCCGCTATCCGCACAACCGGCTGGCCGACGATGCACGTCAGGCCATCGCCGAACTCAACCAGAAAGCTCTAGCCGAAAAAGCCGCAGAGGCGCGGAAAGCGGCGGAGAAGAAGCAGGCTGGGAGGAACGGCAACAATAGTAAGACCGCGAAAGTCGCTGGGGACGATCATGCTTCGCGTGGGCAGTCTGCTGGGCAATCTTCTTCTGGGCAGTCTTCTTCTGTGCTATCTGCGCGGGCGGGGAAGGGCGAATCCGCGGAGGCTCGCTTGGATCGGTTGCCGCGGGTGACGGGCATCCGGCACTGGTCGACTCCCGACTACTCACGGGTCGCGATCGACCTGGAAGGCGACGTGAAGTTTGTTTCCCGGCGGATCGACCGTCCGGCGCGCATCTTCTTCGATCTACCCGACACCAAACTGGCCTCTACACTGGTGGGCAAGAGTTTCGATGTGGATGACGGCTTTCTGACAAAGGTTCGCGTGGCTCAGTTTGCGCCTGACAGCACGCGGATTGTGCTGGAAGTCGACCACCTTTCCGATTACGACGCCTTTCTGTTGCCCAATCCCTACCGGCTGGTCATCGACATTCATGGCAAGGATGGGCGGACACAACAACTTAGAGACAGAGACGCGGGTGAAAGCACGGCGGATGCTGTCTCAGAGACCGCGGCTGCGACTAAAGTATCGCCGCCGGTGGTCAAGAAAATCGTGGAGGCTGATGACGACAATAGCGCGTCCTCGGCTGAATTGGCGAGGCGGAATGCCTTAGGGAAGAGGGGATTGTCTGCGCGGGAATCGGTGGTTGCGAAAAAGCAGGCAGGCGAGGATGGTGACGGCGATCCGGACGCTTCGGATTCGGGTGTCGCGCGGGCTTCCGATTTAAGCATTCGGGCGGCGAAGCCCACGGCGGGCGGCGACCGGTCTCTGATTCGCGCCCTGGGATTGAAGATCGGCAAGATTGTTATCGATCCCGGGCACGGAGGCCACGATACCGGAACTATCGGTCCTAACGGTCTGGAGGAAAAAGATCTCGTCCTCGATGTGGGGCGGCGTTTGGGCAAGCTGCTGGAGACGCGGCTGGGAGCGGAAGTGGTTTACACGCGGAAAAACGACACGTTCATTCCGCTCGAAACTCGCACTGGCCGTCGCCAATCAAGCACGCGCGGATTTGTTCGTTTCCATTCACGCCAACTCGAGCCAGGATGCCAGCGCCCGGGGGGTTGAGACTTACTATCTGAATTTCACCTCCTCGCCGGAGGCGCTGGAAGTGGCGGCGCGGGAGAACGCGGTTTCGGAGAAATCGATCTACGAGCTGCGGGATCTGGTGAAGAAAATCGCGCTCAAGGAAAAGATCGAGGAGTCGCGGGAATTTGCCGGAGACGTGCAGGAATCGTTGCACAGCGGGCTGGCAGCGAAGAGTCCGCCGATTCGCGACCGGGGAGTGAAGAAGGCTCCGTTCATTGTGCTGATTGGCGCGAACATGCCGTCGATTCTTGCCGAGATTTCTTTTGTCAGCAATCCTGTGGACGAGCACAGGCTTTCCACCAGTGAATACCGGCAGCGCATTGCCGAGTCGCTTTACCGCGGCATCGCCAAGTATGCCAATGGGTTGAGCGGGGTTAAGGTGGCGAGCAAGATGGATAAAGGCGCAGCGCGGTAGGTCGCTTAACTCTTTCAGGAGCCGTCATCCCGAAACCCGGCGCAGTTCCGCCGTGTGGGGAATCTCGCGCGGAGCTTCTCTGAACGCGCCGACGGTCTCCAAGTGCGAGATCCTTCGCGCCCACATCAGCTTTGCATCCAATTCACAAGCCTATCCGCTTCCCGGAAACTTTTTCGCATCCTCTGTGGTCTAATTACAGAAGGGGCTCTGTGTTTAGCCGTCGATCCATGCGCCGATCAAAGTCTTTACTCGCGTTGGCTATCGTTGTTTGTGTGGTGAGTAGCGGCTTCGCTGCCGTCCCTGGCGCGGAATCGCCTGCGCCTCCGATACTTCCCAAGCAGTTTGCCGGGTGGCAGATTCAGGGTGCGGCCCAGGCCAGCAAAGACGCGGCCGCGGCCGATCCTACGAACGCCGCGCTGCTCAAGGAATACGGGTTCACGGATTTCGAGTCCGCTACTTACAAGAGCGACGACGGGCGCACTCTGAAGATTCGCGCTGCGCGGTTTGGCGATGCCAGCGGCGCTTTCGGCGCCTACAGCTTCTATCTGCAACCGGAGATGGCGCGAGAAGAGATTGGCGACCAGGGCGCGTCCGTCAATCAGCGTGTGTTGTTTTATCGCGGTCATATCGTGGTGGAAGCGGTGTTCAGCCAGTTGTCGCCTATGTCGCCCGGCCTGCGGGAGTTGGCCGGGATGTTGCCGCGGCCCAGTGGAAATGCGGGCAACCTGCCTCCGATTCTCGCTTTCATGCCGCACCACGGCTACCAGGCGAATACCGAGAAATATGCGGAGGGGCCACTGGGTCTGGGCGCGATCATTTCTCCGCTTCCCGCGGACCTGGTCGATTTCAGCGCCAGCCCTGAAGTGGTGCTGGGGCAGTACTCCACTCCCGGCGGAGGAGCGACGCTGATGTTGATTGAGTATCCGACGCCGGCGCTGGCTGCCGAACATTTGCGCCGCATCGATGCCGCCCATCACGCCGCTCAACCGCAGGCTGGGATTTCGGCCATCGACAATCTTGGACCGTTTTTTGACAAGCGCACTGGACCAATCGTCGCCATTGCAGCCGGTCAGCTTTCGCAGAGCGACGCCCAAACGCTTCTGGGTGCAGTGAACTGGAATCCCAGCGTCACATGGAACGAGAACACGTACTTCGACAAGAAGAACAACATCGCCAACCTGCTGGTGAACATTATTCTTCTTTGCATTATCGTGGGCGCGATCTCGCTGGCGGCGGGACTCGCTTTCGGCGGCGCTCGCGTTTTTCTTCCCGTTCTTCTGCGCAAGTATTTTCCTGGTCGGGTTTTCGGCCGTTCCGACCAAAATGAGTTCATTTCTCTCCGCCTGGGAGAGACGGCGGCGCAAGGGGCCACGGCTCACCCGTCACCTCCGGCAGACGCCTCGAATCGTTCTTAAGTCCCTCAGAAATATTGGCTTAGGACTGGTTGGCCGGCTTCCCGTCTCAATTTGAAACAGTACGCGAACGTGTTGATTGATTATGTAAGTTATTGAAACTAAAGACATTTATTTACCAAAAATTGCTTGACACCCTGCTTTTTCGGCTCATAAGATTTTGTGCATGAAGGTTTTGACGGAAATCTAAGCTCCGTTGGAACTATTCTCCCTTGAAGAAGAAAAGGTCGCCCTGTTGCCGGGCGGCCTTTTCGTTTTGTTGCGGAATCGATCTGCAATTTGAAGCACACGTTCAAGTGGATGCCAAACTTCCTTTAACTGAACTCTTGCGCGCGGTTCGCGTATCATCTGTTGGGTATCGATGTGTGAGACAGGTGGCCAACGGACCCGATTTAGGAATCGGCGCGGGAGGAAATCATGTTCTGCGATGGATGTGGCGCAACGGTACAACCGGGTCAGGCATTTTGCAGCCGGTGCGGCAAACAAATCGTCGGGCCTGTGGCAGTTGTGCAACAGCGACCGGGCCGCGTGCAGGGGCACCTGCATTTACTCGGGATTCTCTGGCTTGCCATCTCCGCGTTCAACACTATCAGCGGCGTGATTCTGTATGTCCTGGCCAACACGTTGTTCGCTCATCTGCACGAGATGGGCGCGCCGGACGCACCTACCGGGTTTCTGCGTCCGCTGTTAAGCGTGATCGGTATTTTCGTGCTGGCCAAGGCGGCTTGCGGATTCATCGCCGGATGGGGACTGATGCAGCGTGAGCCCTGGGCCCGTGTGGTCGCGCTGGTGCTGGGATTCATCTCGCTGTTCAACGTTCCTTTCGGTACCGCCGTCGGAGTTTACACTCTGTGGGTTCTGCTGCCCGCCCAGTCGCAAGAGGAGTACGAGTCCCTGGTCGCCGTTCGCGCCGCATAAATTGACTTGATCTTATAGCAGTTTCCCGATTGAGGAGATGGCCTGTGTCGGCCATCCGCGATTGCTCCGGCGGCGATTTGATAAACTGGGAAAGTCAGGCACTGGGACGGTCTCACCAAGAAGCCGACGTAGCTCAGTTGGTAGAGCAGCCGATTCGTAATCGGCAGGTCAGCGGTTCAAGTCCGCTCGTCGGCTCCATTCTTTCAATCACTTGCGCGTCTTCTCACTGCACCAAAAATTCACTGTGACGTAAATTGTGACGTGAACTGCCAGTCAGGTTGCGCTGATCGATGGCTTCACGGATCGGATCGAGTGCGGGATGCTGGTATTGCATCGCAGTTCGAGCATCCGTGTGACCCATGACTTTCATTACCATCGCCAGGTTGCCGGTTGCTTCATACACCGCCGTACCGAAGGTATGACGTGCGCAGTAGAGGACCAAAGATGCTGGCAAGCCCGCTTTGCGACGCGCGATCCGGAATTGCCTCGCCACTGTGGTGAGGTGTCCCGAAGCAGCCCGCCGCGAGGGGAACAGCCAATCCTCCCCCTTTTCGCCGCAGCGAATCACCAAGAGCTCGAACATGCGCCGACTGATTGGCACATGCCGCCGCGACGCTCGCGTCTTGCCATGAGGATTGAAGATCAGCCTTCGATTCCAGTCGATGTTCTCGATCCGAATTCGAAAGACCTCATCCGGACGCATGCCAGTGTCCTGGATGATGATGAGAACATCCTTCATTGGCTGCCTACCCACCGCGAGCAGTTTCGCTTCAGTCTCGCGGTCGATTGTTGCTCCCGACCGACTTCTTTCAGGAGTTTGATCCTCGGTGCCATTGTGATGACCTTCCACTCAACAGCTTTGCCAAGCAGCCTACGCAAGGTGCGCAGTGCTTGGTTGACGTAAGAGGGCGACCGAGAAAATCCGAGCGAGTCAACCTCTTCCGACGTTATGCGATCCAGCGTCATACCAACCAATTGCGTTTTTGCGATCCTCGCCCAGCCCACCCGGTAGTAGCGGCGCGTCTGCGCTCCTATCACCGGTGCGTGTTCGACCCAGTTCAAAAACCTGGGCGCGAAATCCGAAAGCAGAGGTGCCCGACGCAGCACCACCGAAGGACCCATCTGCTCGGCACGGGCGATCAGTTTGGACTCTACTTTTCTAGCCCTGGACTCCGCGGATTCGCGGGTTGAGCCACGTTTGCGCTTTCCCGCGACCGTGAAGTCGTAGTGCCAGAGGCTACCTCGCCTATACAGCATCTTTCTCCTCCATGTATGCCCGCACGGAAGGAGTTCGGCGATTCCGCCTAATGTACTCCAAAACGTCCTCCTCGGCATACCGGATGCTTCCCTCTAGCTTGACCCAGGCCGGCCCAAGCCCCACTTTTCGCCAATAACGAAGGGTTCCCTCGGGTACTGACAGCAGATCGGAAACTGCGGTGGTGGTGAGAAGCTTCATTTGGCTCATAGTTGGGCGAAGCGTTTCTTCCGGACCAACCTGCTCATTCGGCGAATCGTATCGAGTTTTCCTGCCGAGTAACAAAGGTGATAGGGGGTTACTGACCTGTGGATTAAAAGAACGTGCAAAATTCTAGGAAATGTAGGGTATCGAGCACCCAGAGACGCGGCGCAAGGCGCTACCTGCGCATTAAGCACGCGCAGGGGAACCGGGGAAATCGGATAAAAGGATTCGGAACGACGTGCGTGAATGTGACCTACTGCTGGATGTTCCTTGCCAATTGCTGTTTCCTGCGCTCCCGAAACCTTCTGACTTTGGCTGCATTTTGGCAAGCGTCTGAACAATATCGATTCTGCTTTGCAGTCACGATGAAGGCGCCGCCGCAGTTGGGGCAGTTGCCAAACTTGATACGTGAAGCGATCAGATTCAAGAGGGTGAGATACAGGCCACTCCTCACGGTCTTAGCCATTGTCATTGCCAGCGGAGCTCTCCGCTTCTCCCAAAGTATGATTCTAGGCGGCTGCGGCTCTAAGTTCACCATAGTCGAAAGGTCGACGCGAATGATTGCCTTTCCCATCTCCAGCCACCTCGTTTGAGGATCGAATGTAGAACTAGGGCGTCGGCGAATGCATTCCTGGCTCGCAATTTCGCAATCTTTCTTATCAATCGCTATCGATAAATTCCATAATTCTTGTAGGTCATCGCGAATGGCCCAAAGAACAGCTAAATCCGTTGCAAATGGATCGGCTTTGTGCCAGTTGGAGTCGCCACACGCGGGACTGCGGCCCAGATCCTGGAGGGTTTCCCGAAGCCACGCGGGTAGTCGAGGATCGTTGAAATTACCGGCCTCAACCTCAAACTCGTCAAAACGACCAAATTCCTTTATAAAGCGGACCGCGGCGTTGTCATCCCGATCGGGAAGATTCAAAAACTTGATCAGGGCTTCTTTAGCTCTCTCCTCGGGTACCAAAGCCACCTGATCTGTGAACTGCTGCTCGTCAAGCTGAAAGATCTCCATTAGGTGCCTGCCAGTATGCATTGCGATCCCAAGACTTTCGTAGTGGCGAAAGGAATCCTCGATATGCTGCTCGGTGAACATTTCTCTTTTCCGACGCCAGCGAAGTCTTCCCTTTTGCAACAGGTCTTTGTGAGGAAGCTGTTGCAAGGGGATCTCCTCCCCGAACACCCAGCCGTCACGAATTCCGTGAACGCGAACCGGCCAGAAGAGGAAAGTCAGATCCAAATTCACAACACGTAACCCCCAGCAGTGGTTTTGATGAAGCGCAGCTTTCCTTACCTTTCCAGTTGGTAACGGCGACTAGCGGTCCATCGAGTCTTCGCACATGCAACTCGGCGGTATCGAAGACGCTCGCCAGCTTGTGATTCTAATGGAAAGACGTCGCGCGAATCCGCAGCTGATCAAGGTCCACAGGAATTATACGGTGGAGCAAGCGGGTAAGACTTTAGGCGTTCACAAGAACACCGTTCGCGAATGGATTAAAGACGGACTTCCAATTATTGACGAAAAACGGCCTCACTTGATTCTCGGACGCGACCTCAAAGATTTCCTACAGGAGCGACGCCGGAAGAACAAACGGACTTGCGGGATTGGGGAACTTTTTTGCGTCCGTTGCCGTGCCCCGAAATTTCCTGCAGGCAACATGGCGGACTATGTGCCAGATAACGAGACTGTCGGGAACCTAGTCGCGATTTGTCCTGACTGCGGTTTCATTATGAACCGCCGGGTCAGCAAGGCCAAGCTGGAACAGGTTGGCGGAAAAATCGACATCACGTTCTCGCAGGCATCGCGACGAATAAATGAGATCGATCAACCCAGCGTAAATAGTGATTTCGGAAAGGAAGGCAAGATATGACGAAATACAGCGCAAGCAACGAACGAATCAAGCGCGAATATTTCAAATACCTGAAAGAAGCAAAGGGGCAAAGCGAACCGACCGTAGACGGGGTCGCAAAGGCGCTGAGTCGATTTGAGGTTTACACAAAACATCGAGATTTCAAGTCGTTTCACAATGAACAGGCCATAGCGTTCAAGGCCCACTTGATAGAGCAGGTGAGCCCAAGCTCTGGCAAACCGCTGAGTAAGGCAACTCTTCATTCGACCCTACGTCAGCTTAAGAGATTCTTTCAATGGCTGGCCTGGCAGCCGGGTTACAAATCGCATTTTAACTACCCCGACATGGAGTTTTTTAATCTCTCAGACAACGACATCCGGATTGCCACGGCCACGCGAGAGCAAAGGGTACCCACGTTACAACAGATCAAGCACGTAATCAGTCTGATGCCGAGCAACACCGACATCGAACGCCGGAACCGTGCTTTGATTGCTTTTGTGCTCCTCACAGGGGCTCGGGACAGAGCCATTGCCTCAATGAAGTTGAAACATGTGGATCTGAGTGCTAACAGCATTTATCAAGATGCCCGAGAAGTTAAGACGAAATTCAGCAAGACTTTCGTTACTTTCTTCTTCCCAGTAGGCGATGAAATTCGAGGGATTGTGCGTGATTGGGTTGAATATCTGCGCGATCAAAAGCTCTGGGGCAATGACAACCCCCTTTTCCCTGCAACACGTGTCGAAATAGGAGCGACCCGTCAGTTCGAAGCCGTCGGGCTTGACCGGGAACATTGGAACAGCGCGTCACCCATTCGCATCATCTTCCGCGAAGCCTTCGAGAAAGCGGGCCTTCCCTACTTCAACCCGCATAGTTTTAGGCACACCCTATCACGGCTGGGCCAAGAGATCTGCAAAACACCCGAAGAGTTCAAGGCTTGGAGTCAGAACTTGGGACATGAGAGTCCTTTGACGACCTTTATGAACTACGGGAAGGTTGAGCAACAACGGCAGGGGGAGATCATCCGAAGTTTGGCAAAGCCACAACCAACAAGTCAATCCCACGCCAATGCTTTGGTAAAGGCGTTGATTAGCGAATTAGGTGATTCGGGCTTTGAGATCAGGCCGGTCCAGCAAGGTGGTCAATCATGAGCTTGCAGGATGACTTTTCTCCTCCTTGACCAACGCCCCAGCGCTGCCTTGCGGGCCTGCTCGGCCCGCTGCTGAGCCGTTCTATTCCTGGCCGTAGCTTTGCCGCCTAACCTCCCTAGCTGAACTGCGGCCGAATTCTTTTTTGCCATTTGGTAATCTTTATCCGAAAAGTCGGGCCTTGACGAATGCTCATCGCTGAGCATAACATGCATTCTATCAAAACGCGCCGCATCGATGTTAGAGCACCGATGCGGCGCTAACCACAGTCGCCTACGAAGGAGGCAACAATGGCTACACAGCAACGTAGCACCACTTTCGCTCAAGAATCCACTCGCCCCATCGCTCAGGTCGCACTCTACGCCAGAGTCAGCACCCTCAACAATCAAGATCCTGAGATGCAACTCGCAGAGCTGCGGGAATATGCAGGACGCCGCGGCTGGCACATCGTTGAGGAATTCACAGACAAGGGAGTGTCGGGCTGCAAGGAGTCCCGGCCGGCACTGAATCGACTGATGTCGGACGCCTGCCGTGTTTACGAGAAGCGCGGATTTCGGATCACCCACGAAGACCAGCACAAGTTCTACATGAGAGCCGATCCAGTAGGACCTCGCCAAGACAACTGACGAGAAATCGCCTTAGCACTCAAAATCCTTCAATGAGCGTGAGGTGCCCCTCGAGCACTATTGCTTCGTCAGGTGGACCTGGATCAAGGGTGCGAATTCTCAGCTACAGAGGGCTACAGCAAACGTAGTCCTCCAGCCGGACACACATCTGGATACTCAGCGTAGTCAAAGGACTTCCCATCGTTAGGTTGGAAACGTCTCAACCAATCAACTAGTTTGGACACCGGGGCTGGAAATGGGTTCTCGCCCTCTGGATTCAACCACTGCAGACGCCAAGCTTCATGTTCAACCCAATTCCCGGCTGCATCCTGGTGCCATCCCTCGCGCAAAGGAATCTCCGCCGCGAAACTCTCAGCTTCCCGCCGAATCAGGCCACCATGATACCCCGAGAGCTTTCGCAATTCAGCCGCTTCCAGCAGGTTGGTCAACTGGCGTAATTCTTCCTTCGGCATCTTGCCATGTACCCTCTGGGTCTGGCCCTTATCCAACGACCGGACAATTCGATAATCTCCATCGTGAGAAACGGCAACACACTCGTGGTGCACATCCCCCTGTCGCATAACAACGCCGGAATTGTCGTAGGAAAACCGAGCCATCAGGTTGGGATCCGGGGAATGGAACCGTTCCTGAGCGATTGAACTGAAGGCGACAAGAAGAATCGCCGATGTGAGCAGCATTTTTGAGTAGGGATTCATTGCAGACCTCCAAAGAGCAGCTAGAGCATTCTAGCTTGGGAACGTGCCCGACCGCACTTCTTGCGAACAGGGCAGGTCTCAACTGGCGTTATAATCGTGATAGCGCTCATCGATCGTTCCTGCATAATTTGCAGGTGCAATCACTGACTTTCCTTTACGGCGCGTCCGTTGAGCGGCTGAATAGGCCGGACATCGTGGGGATAAAGCTTAGCGAAGGCGCTGATCTGCTCTGCCGAGATCTCCACGGGTGTCTTCAGCACGTACCACGTCACGCCCTCAGTGCAGGGCGGAGCCGTTACCGAGCCGAGGTATGTGTAATAGCCGGTATCGTGGGGCAGCAGACCGGCGGGATTTATGTCGACTCCGGCAATCGCCTCCTCTTTATGCGAGAAATCAGTTAACACCTTGCTCTCGGTCTGGGGCATATGTTCCCAAATCTGCTGAATGGTCGCGTTCGCGCTGCCCGCCTTCAGTAAAACTGCGACTCCGGCCACCTTCAGGATTTATGTCGACTCCGGCAATCGCCTCCTCTTTATGCGAGAAATCAGTTAACACCTTGCTCTCGGTCTGGGGCATATGTTCCCAAATCTGCTGAATGGTCGCGTTCGCGCTGCCCGCCTTCAGTAAAACTGCGACTCCGGCCACCTTCCCGTCGCTGGCTTGGTACATCAAATGGGCCACCATGTCGTATGGCTTACCGTGAATGTACTCTTCGCTGGGACGATGAAAGTGGAATTGCGTTAGCTGGTAGCGCTTGGCCCCCACAAGCAGAAGGTTCCCGGTTCCTGGGGCGTCGTAGTAGTTCACTCGGATCGTGTATCCGTTGTTAACTAGATATTTGAGTGGGCTGCTCTTGGATTCGAATCGTAGGGCGGGGAGGTCAGCTTTCTCCACATTTTGAATGTCGATCGGAGACTGTTCCTTGCCTACGTTGCAGGGAGCGTAGTCCGGATCCAGCTTACTCCAATGTTCAGCCCCTTTGCCCCTTCATACTCCCATCGTGTTCTCCACTGTGCCTGTGAACTCACAGGTGCCAAAACCGCGGCGACGATGTTTGTATTGCTGGTATCCAACCTTTCCGCATATTACAGCTCCCGCTTCTCGACTTGGATCCAACAGTCCACTCCCACTTTGGCAATCCGCGCCGCATCTTGACGACCTCCAAGTCCATCATGAAGATTGTAGTTCCTTCTTCCTCTCCGGGGTGCCGAAAGTGCCCCGACCACACAGACTGTTAACGAAACATCGCGTCTCTGACAATGTCGGCGGTGTCAAGTAGTTTTCGAGCACACTTCAGCATGCACTCGTAGAAGAGCGCCATTTCGCTCTCGTTGAAGCTGTTGCTTTTGCTCTGCCAACCCAGGCTCGCTCGTAGTCAATATTCAGGTCTGGAACTCGGTCCGACCCATGCATCTCTTCGGTCTCGAACTGCGATCATGATTACTACTTCGAACTCCCGCGTGAAGAGGAGCAGGACGCCCAATCAATTACTCGGTGTTCTACTACACACCATCGCGAATGTCCGGGCTGTCCCGCATACTGCCCGGCGTACGAATACTGTTTCGGCGAGCCGCCGTGCGGAATCTTGGGACAAGAATGTCCTTCCGGACAGTCACGTCCCACACCGCTAAAATAAGGGAGCCGGGATTCCGGCTCCCTTCGGACTAAACGCAAACTCCGGCTAGAAGGTGAACTGAGCCCCGAGGCGGATGTTGCGTGAGGCCTGCCAGAGGTTCGGCGAGCCGTAATGTGAGTTGAGTATCACGTGGTTGGAGGTGGCCGCCGCCTGCGGGTCGTATCCGGCCTCAGCTGCCTGGTAGAAGGCCGCACCGTTAAAGACATTGCACGGAGCTGTGGCGCCACCAGCGCCACAGGCTCCGGCGGGAGTGAGAAAACTCTGGAAATTATTCGAACTGAATCCTCCCCAGTATGCGGTGACGGCGCGTTGGTTGAGCAGGTTGGTAAAGTTTGCGCTAAGAGCCAGCAATTGGCGTTCGTTGTTCTTGTTCACCTTGATCGAATGTTGCAGGTTGAAATCGGTCTGAGTGAACCACGGCGTGCGGCGGTTATAGACACTGCCAAAGTCGACGCTGTTCGTGACCGGGTCAGTCGTGGCGTTAACCCACTTGCCGCGGCCAAAGATGTACACGGACTCAAGAGGAGTTATGCCATTTGCTAATCCCACGTCAGCGAACGAACTCATAGGGCTGCCCTGGTAGGCAACCTGGAAGAGTCCGAAGGTTGTGGTATTACCGTTGAATTTGCCCGCCCAGGGTAGCGTGTAGTACCCGTATCCCTTGAACACGTTCGGGCGATCTGTGGGCAGCGGTCCATCGTTTGACTTGCCGTTGGCTCCGAAATAATAAAACGGCTCGTCGAACGAACGAGTGGTGTCGGGCGAGTTGCGGCCTGTCACGCCGCCGTCGATCTGGTCAGTGGTGGTGAGGCCGGTATAGTTGCCCCACAGGCTGCTCCAGGTGTAGCTAAACGATCCCGACCATCCCCTGGCTTGGCTCTTGGTCAGCCGGAATTCCAGCCCGTCATAGTTGCGGATCGCTGTGGGGTTGTTTGGGCAAGAGGGACAAGTGCCGAAGGCGCCCGTCGGGTTAAACGCTGCTGTCCCAGGACCATACGCATCCCCAATCGAGGTCAAGTAATTGGCATAACCGTTGAGTGTCTTGTTTACGTTTTGGCCTGGATTGACGATGGTATAGATTTCGAAAGCGTTCGGGTCGGACAGCGACGCGTCCTCAATTACGTGGTCGAGGCGGCGACGATCGTAGCGCGCTTCGAAGGCCCAATCCTTGGCGATCTGGTAGTCCACGCCAGCGACGAACTCGTGCTGGCGATAAGGCTTCACGCCAGGTGAGACCGGTTCTTCCGGGCGGAAGTTGACGTTCTCAATCAGCTGAACGCCGGTCTTGGCGTCCGTGAGGGCTGCCGGGACGATGCCGCCCTGGAAATTCGCTCCCGCGTTGGCCACGCCAGTCGGGCAAGCGCGACCGATAGAGGTGAATTGCAGAGAGCTGACGTCTGTGTTTACGAACGCGCCCTGTGCATCTGGACCAAGAGGATACATGCACTGCTCGTATCCCTGCGCGCCAAAGGATGTCTGGGCCAGCAGCAGCTTCATAACGTCGTTGGTGACGCCATAGCTGCCAAAGATCTTCATCTTGCCGTTTGCTGATCCCCATGCAGCTCCCAAACGAGGTTCGATCTTATCGCTCCATCCGAAGTTGATGGACCTGATCCCCGCAATCCCGATTCCCGGGGGAGGAGGCAGGCTTTCTTTCTCGATACGCAGGCCGAGGTTGAGAGTGAGACCGTGCCCGACAGTCCAAGCATCCTGCACGAATAATGCATGGTTCCAATCCGTAGCAGGTACTGGCGTACCGGCGGAGTTTTCCAGGACGGTCGCGAAATCTTGTACTTGCAGATAGCCGTACTGGCCGGCGCAGTTGCCACCCCACTCCGCCGCCAGTAACGCGCAGTTCCCCGCCCCGAACGTAGTGCTTGCCCGGTAGGATGCCCCCGCGCCAAGATACTCGTATGCGAAGGGCAGGTTGCCATGCTGATTAATCACGTTGGACAGATGGTTGAGCTGATAGCCAGCTTTGATATTGTGCGTGCCCGCCCAGCCGCTCTTGAAGAACGCCACATCCTCGTCGAACTGGAAGTGCTTACTGGCATTCACGTTAGTAAAAGTTGCATCGAAGGGAGCAGTGCTCGAGCCAGTTGGCGATGCCAGACTGGTTGGCAGGGGTTGGCCGGTGTTATCTAGAGGGCTGGCGGCGGCATTCACCACAAGGTCTACTCCCGCGGTCGGCCACCCGAAGTCGTGATAGTTAGTGAAGAAGTAGCCATAGCGCGTGGTGGCAACGATCTTCGGGGTCAGGGTGATGTCGGCACCGACGTTGAAAGTCGCGTTCGGGTTCGAAAAGCCGAGACCGTGTGCGTACTGCGTGATGGGAGCATCGATTCCGGTCGTAAGCCCTTGCCCGATGATTAGCCCCCCGCTGTTCACGAGGCCGGTTGTAGAATCGGGATTTGGCAAGCTATCCCCAGACTCGCGCGAATACTGGTAGAGCCACGAACCGAAAACACGGATCTTCTGCGTAAGAGTGGCGTCAAGGCGAAAAGTGGTGAAGTACTGCTGGATGTCCTGGGTGAAGAGTTGGTTCCCAAGGGTTAGACCCTGGTTGGTCAAATTCGAGGAATTAGTGAAATCCACCATTCTGGATCTGGAAGTGTACTGCGGCGCAAAACCCAGGAAGAACCACAAACGGTCCTTCATGATCGGGCCGCCTACGGTAAAGCCGGACTGACCAATCCTGAAGTGGTCCTTCTTCGGCTGGTAGAACTGCGAATCGAGGTCGGGAATGAAGTCTGAGGGCGTTGGAGCTGGATTGTAACGCAAGTTTTCTCCCGGAGAACCATCCAACGCTTCGGATTCATAGGTCGTGAACAGCGAGCCGTGGTAGGCGTTGCTGCCCTTCTTCATGACCACGTTGACCACGCCGCCGAGGGCGCCGCCGTGTTCCGCCTCGATACCCGAACTCTTAACCTGCACTTCCTGAATGAACTGGAAGGGCACGTTGGCATTGGAAGCGCCGCCGGAGATATTCTCCGTGTCCTGGCCTTCGACGAGGTAAGTGTTCTCCGAATCAGCAGCGCCGCCGACGGAGAAACCGACGCCATTACCGTTGCCTGCGCTGCCCGGCGCAGAGCCCCCGGCGTTGCCAGTGAGGCCGGCAGACCCACCGGCAAGAGGTTCATCTCGGGCCATCGGCGCGAACTGAATGACCGACTGAAAACTGTAGCCATGGGGAACGTCAGCGATCACGTCATTGGTGATGTTGGTGTTGTTCGCATTTGTGGTGACGTCAATGACCGGAGCGGCGGCGGAAACTTCGACTACCGTTCCAGCCGCGCCAACTGCCAGTGTCAGGTCAACCGTGGGAAGGTGACCTACTTCAATGGCGATGCCATCGCGCTTCAACTGTGAGAATCCTGTGGCCTTCGCCGTCAGCGTGTAAAAGCCGGGCGGCAGGTTCGCGAATCGATAGTAGCCGGCGCTGTCGGTTTCCGAGTTCTTCGAACCGACCAACGAGGTACCGGTCAGCACTATCTCTGCCTTGGGAACCACCGCTCCGCTAGGGTCTTTGACGGTTCCCTGCAATCCGCCGGTCGTCTCTTGCCCGAGAACGTGGGCAACGAGCAGCAGCACAGAGAACAAAAAAGCCCCAAACAGCACGAACTTTGTTGATACCCGACTCCTACGGTCAGTCCTCATCATCTGGCTCTCCTTGGTTGATTCTCTTTGCCCCTTGCCGAAGTACGCTCCGCTTCCTCCGGGCTGGGTTTCGTGACTCAGCGGTGCAAGAGACTGCCCATTGCGGACGAGATCCATGTTCGGAGGGATAAGTTCACTCCTGCTGACTGCGAATACCAGGGCGGTATTGACGAATCAACGCATCCCAACGAAGCCCGATACTAGCTGGGCGTGAGTAAAATATGGATGGACATAGTAATGGCCGACGTTTTTCTAAATTTCAGTAGACTCTCGAACGACGCCCTGACAATCCACTACCGCGATTTGACCGGCGACATTTTCTTTCACAAGTACCCTAGTAACGCCGACATTTGATCTTCGGGCTCCCCTGGCGTCAGCCACCTGACTGAAAGGCATGGTTAGTTTTGTGGTGCTTAACTGTCTACTTGTCCCATGCGCTGAGGTATCAATCCTTGTACGTCTCTGGCGAGACCACAAGCGTGTTATGCGATTCAACTATGCTCTTGAGTTGGAGGCTGGAATGAATCGACGAGAAATCATGTGCGGGTTCGGAGCTTTATCAATAGGCGCGGCTATCGGAGGCTCGCCCAAAGTCTCATTTGCTTCAGGGGTCAAGCGAAACGCTTCTGCGAGGCATTCGGCCGAACCGTTGCCGGCGACTGTGGCTGGCGTGCGCCTGGTAGATTCGGAGATCGCACGATTGGCAACCGACTTCAGCCGGAATGCTTCTCCCCCTTATTTATTTAACCACGCGGTCCGTACGTTCTTATTCGGCTCGCTGGTCGGACGGGCGCTCGGACAGAAGTTTGACGAGGAGGTTCTGTACCTAGGCTGCATCCTGCATGACTTGGGACTGACAGAGAAATTCCAAGGCGAGTCGCCATTCGAGATTCAAGGCGCTGAGGCGGCCAGGCGATTCCTAGAGGAACACGGGTATGCAACGGAGAAGCTTGGAATGGTGTGGGACGGTATTGCGATGCACGCTTCCCCGATTGGACAGTTCAAGCAACCCGAAATTGCATTGGTCGGCGAGGGGGCAGGAGCTGACATAATCGCGCCCGATTTCTCGCAAATCAAGAAGGGCGATGTCGAGGAAATTGTGAAAGCATTCCCGCGGCTGAAGTTCAAAAATGCGTTCGTGAAGACATGTGCAGACGTCATACGGAAGCATCCGCGGACAGCGTCCAGTTCTTTTATGCGGGACATCCGTGAGCGGTTCGTGCCAGAATTTTATCCCCGCAATTTTTGCGATCGCGTCGCGGAGGCTCCCTTCACGGAATAGCGGGTGACGTTTAAGCCGTAGGTCGGTGGCGTGCGATCTCTCGACTCGGGTCAAGGAAGTCAATCCAAGAAACAGGGCCCATGAAAAAATCCCACTGCTCATAACTTCTTCTCGAACTCATATAGAGGCATGCCAAAAGAATCGCGCACTGCGCCGGTCGCAGTGAATCCATTCTTACGATAGAACTGTACCGCCCGTTCCAGAGGCTGGGTGGTGTTGAGCGTAACCCGCGAACATCCCCTCGCGCGGATCTCCGCCTGTGCGGTTTCAAGAAGCAGTTAGGCAATCCCATTTCCATGCCATGCGGGGAGCACCGCCATTCCGCGGAGATGCCCCTGCGATTCGCTTACCCGGCGACAGGCAATGGTTCCGAAGATCTCCCCCTCGGTCGCAGCGGCCACAAAGATCGTCATGGCGTGCAGCCGGGTTACGAGCGTGGCGCTGGTTAGCACGGTGTCAAGAAAAGCTGCGGGGGTGTAGGCCTTGCGATAGGGCTCGAAGGCCTCGCGTAAGCAACGCAGGATTCCAGTCGAGTCCTCCGCTATGGCCGTCCTGACTGCGATTTCTTTCTGCGGTCCCATTCGTCCGTGCCCTGCGTCAGCGTTCCGTAAGGGTCCCCCGTCAGCGCGGTTCGAATGTCCAGCGCGTCGCAGTTTCGGGAAGCTCTTTTCAATGAGGCCGAATACACGGCTCGAGCGACAATTGCGGGCAAACCGCTCCAGGATTGTATCGGATTCTCATGCCTGGGGATAACTGTTGAAAGATCGCCATATCACTCATCGACCCAATATCGCGCGCGGTAGAATCTAACGATGCGACCAACGTCTTTCTCAGCTTCTGGCAAGTCGTTCAGCGTCCATGAATGGCGGGGCAGTGGCCCCGCAACCCTCCATGTCCACCATTCGGATGACGAAGCCTGGCATGTACTAGACGGCGAACTAGCCTTCCGCTACGCCGACCGAACCGAAAACGTCGGCCCCGGAACCACAGTCTTTGTGCCAGCGGGGATGCCACACACCTACACGGCGGGAGCCGATGCCCGCTATTTGATTGTTCTTACCCCTCGGATAGCAGCTCTGATCTCTGCACTCCAAACTGATCGCGATCCAGCCCATCAACACGACATTTATCGACGATTCGATTCCGAATTGCTTGAGTAGAGCCTGAGAGGGCCGGCGAGATCGAGAATGGGGCACTCTCAACTGTTGTTAAATCGCCATATCACTCATTGGCCCGGCGATGGGGTTTTGAGTGCTAAGGCCTGGTTACGTCAGTTGACGTTGGCCTCCGGTTCGCCTGTCACCGGCGGGGATGAGTAATCCATCTGCTTGTGTTCAGGTTCAGGGCACAAGAGGAAGCGAATGGTTCGCTCCCTGTGCGAGTGGCCTGGCGTAGCGCACTAGAGAGATCAAGAATTTTCCGGGCTCCTCGGTCATCGGAAGATGCGCCGAGTTCTCGAACCAGACGAGTTGCTTGGATGGTGCATTCACGTTTGCGAACCATTCAGCCGCTACCTGGGAGTTCACATTGACGTCATAACGGCCAGCAAAGATGATCATTGGACAGTCCAGTTTTCGAATGTTGGTCAAATTGAGACTCAGGACCTGAGCAAGAAGGTATTGCTCGGAGAAGTCGTTGCCTTCCCAAATACGAGAAATCTCCTCATCCGTGTAATCCGGCGACAGGCGCGCAAGACCGCTCTCGGCGGAATTGCCGTCACGATGCGCCATCACTCCCCCGTACAAATCCAGCCACCTTCGTTGAGTGTAGATGTCTTTCAGTGAGGAAGGGTGACTAGGCGGAAAGTAGGGAGCGATAGCCTCCAATTGATGGACTGCTTCTGAGTTCCCCGCGCGGCGGGCAGCTTCCACTGCACCGTGCATGAGATAGGGCGTATCGTGAGCCTCAGCCAGATCCGGCCAGTTCGCCACTCGGTCTGACGCCTCGTTCGTTTTACCTCAAGACACGGACTTGGGCACGGTGTACATCGGTTATTCCTATGTCGACGATGACGGGAACGAACAGATTTACTGGTTCCCGGAAGAAGAGATTCTGGACGGCGACACCGGGGCAGTCGAGTACGTTCCAGTGAGCAGTTAAAGCAGGAGAAATTGGCTGGCAAGATTCAGGAACGGTACGGCATCGCTAAAGACGAAGCGAAGAAACAAGTGGATGAATGGCAGCGGACTCGTCAATCCGAAGCAACTGTCAGCGAACGTGATCCGAACCGTAAAGCAAGCTAGACTGTAGGCAAAAGATTGAGGGCTAGCCGCTGTCGCAGTCGGATGGCTCTTGCTGCACAGCGGCTTTCATTTATGCAGCCTTCGTGTCTCGCGTCTTTGGATATGGTCGCATCCTTGCAAACGTAAAAGTAACAGCCGGAACCTTAGGTATGAAGCGGTAGGGAAACTAGTGGAGGAATTGAACGCGCCGCTGTCGAACAGAGAGAAGGGATTTGAGCCACCAACCAAGTAACCCCTCTTTCAATGAGCCTTACAAAGTGGAGGAACCGTCGCGCTGCAATTCCAAGAGGATTCTTATCCCTCGATAAAAGTTCTCCTTTCTGTAGGCTGTTTCCCACCGATTCAAGACCGAGCGCAATTCGCTCTGCGCGTTCCGAATCGCGACTCGTGCTCGTGGTCTGCGAACCCGCAAACGTTTGAGCGAACGGAAGCCCTCGGCAATCTCTGGCTCGATGCGCTTCCGCGAACCCCGCGCATTTTTTATCCAGCGAGGCGGGATATTCGCCCGGAACTTCAGATAGCCGCGAACCGCGGAACCCGCGCTTGACGTGAAAAGCTTTGCTTCCCTCGGCATAACCTAACCTCCTCCCCAATCTAGCATCTGTGCTGGCAGCGAGCATTCTCTAGACGATTTGCGCCTTTTCACACGCCAGAACGCATTCGTCCCAAATGCTGAAATCAACGCTGACCTCGCGCTCGACGTTCGAATAGCTCTTCGCGCCCGATCCACTGCGAGTATTCCCGATACCTAACGCTTCAGGGCTGATACATCGCATCACTGTCTAGGAAGTCCCCTGAATCTACGGAATCTTGCCGTACTGGGATTGAACTCGCTCCCACCAGTCGGCGGAAATGCAGAAAATAGGTCGGAAGCCCCCAAGCTTTGAACACTTCAGGTCCGCTCATCAACGAATAATGCAGATGTGGAAAGATCGAGTCTCCTGCAAAGCCAATGGCACCTACCTGTTGACCCTGCTTTACACGGTCGCCGGAACGCACCAGTACGCTCCCCGCCTTCATGTGTACAAGCAAACTGTACTCGCCATTCTCGTGGTCGATCAGCACGAAATTGCCGATGTTTTTCGGGTCTTTACCTGCTGAAAGTTTGGGATGCCCGATCATCGTTGCCTGCGGATTTTCAAACCAGTTATCCGGAATGTCATTGGCTGAGGCGAGAACAACTCCCCTTCCGGGTGCGTAGACGGGCTTTCCGTAACCGTACCAGTTCTCCAGCTTTCGGGGGTCGGCATGATAGGCACGTCCTCCCTCGTCAACGTAGATGAAGTCACTGGCGAAGTCATTGGAGTTTGCCGTGATGCCCCGCTGTTGAACGTCGGTATCGCCAAGCGGCACACGCAGGTGATGGGAAAAGAAATCGTGTCCCTCCCAAATAAATATTTTCCCTCGCAGTGGCAAGATGAGCGAAGTTTTATCTTCATACGTGCGCGGAACAATGGTTATCTGTTGTCGGAAGTCACAGTCGTCGGGCAGGCGATGCAAGTTTCGTTCGTGCTCTTGCTGATTCTCCTCACGCAATAGGCATAATGAATATCGAAGTTCGGTCAATGGCACGAGCGACTCGAATTGGAAGAATGGATTAAACACGTCGAGGTGTTCATCGGGTGCCATCCTCTGTTTACCTATGACCGCAATGCTGGGCGCAAACGCGTCAGTGTTGACTGATTTCACTGTTACCAATGAATGTGTCGAGTCGTATACAGCCAATTGGATTTCGGAAACGCGCAGTGTCATCCTGCTCACGTTGTGGACAATCAAATCGAAGTTCAGGAACTGGTTTGCATCCCGCAACTCGATAATCGGCCTTTCTGGAGCTGGCTGAATGGTCACGACGGGGGACGGTGGCGTCTCGCCAAATAGTGCGGGTTGGCAGCATAGGAGTAACGCCAGTAGGGACAAAGCCCCACTGATCATGAGAGAAGGTAGCAGTTTCATAAGCTAAACAATGTTTGATTTCTGATGAGTCCACCGCCCACACTCACGGGAACGCTCGCAGCGAGTCAAGACAGGCGCAGACTCTTGAGCGAAGCGCGAACCGCTCCTCGACTGATGTCAGGCACAATGACCAATTCAAGAACCGTGACTCCGGAGAGGTCAACCCGATATTCCTCGACCTCGCGCATTGTGCTACTGGGACTAAAATTCCATTGCTGGCGCACAATTTCTCGAAACGAGCGCCCGCCATCCGGAGACCATCGCAAGACGAACTCTTGGGTTCGCGCTGCCTCGGTTTCTTCGAAGACGAGCGCAATGCGTCTGAGTCTTTGCGGCTCATCGAAGATTAGCCGGATGGTTTGAGTTCCAGAATCGGCAGCACGCCAGCCCTGCATTTCTCCTGCGACCAGCGCAGACTCCACCGGATAATCCTTCTCTTCCGATGTGACCTCGACCACGGCTGCACTGTCGAGGTCAAGCCAGCCTTCGTTGTGAAGCGTACCTACCTGCGGACCCGGCGTGATTAGGCGCTTGCGCATAACGGTAGTTTACCTTTGGTCCTGCTCTCGTGACAGCCGATTGAGATGACCCACTGATACCAGCTGCGAGCGCAACCGCCTACTCGTCTCAAAGGGTATACCGGGCGGACTAGCAAGTTCCGAAATTTCGCATCAATAGATTCATTCACTTGCGGCTGCTGCGGCGAAGCCCTTTTGGGCCAGTGAGGCTAAGAGCCGATTTCCGCTTGGATTCGCCTAGCAAATTGGGTGTGGGACGCAATCGGGCGCTCGGAACTGGGGTCAATGCATTATGAGAGAGCGGCGCGTATATGCAATGCGGCAACGCAGAACGGAAGGAACAGGTAGGCAAATCAGCTGAAGAATGGCACTTTACCTTGAGGAAAAGACTCCGTTGAGCGCGATGTTCTTTCCCTCAAGGAGGCAACTGCATGAGTCGCGACATCAAGTATATCGGCATGGACGTGCACAAGGAAGCGGGCGGCAATATCCCGGATTTCAATCATGCTGACGGGGCCACTTCCCTGGCATCCATAGAACGCGTTCTGAGACCCGATCGTGCCCGCGTCGTAGTTGACCAGATTCTGCATAAAACCGTTGGGACGAAGAAACGTGTAGGGCAGACCCGAGGCCTCAATGTTCTCTTCCGAATCGCGATGCCCGCTCGGGAACATTGACTCCCGCCCACCTAGAGCTGAAATCTTCACAATGTGCTTCGGCCCCAGCCGCGCGCACCTCTTTGACGAAATTCGCTTCCAACGCTGGCAGTTCCCGAATCGGCGGTCCGATCAGAAAAATCCTTTCCACCCCCTGCAGTGCTGGACGAATTGTCTCCGGCTTGGCGTAATCCATGATCACACCTTCCAATCCCGCGGAGGATTACAGAAGTCTCAGTCCGCTATACTCCTGCGTCCACACGTGGGTTCATCACGGTGAATGCTCACATTCGGATGGACTTCAAACACTTGACGCGGCTCCAGCGTCGTCCACTACGAAGCGCACACGAAGAGGGGCTGCTGCCAAACCAATTCATCCCTACACACTTCTTCAAAGTTTGACCGAGTGGAGTCTGCGGGTCGTTCTTAAATCGTGAGGTTGGCATGATGTCTGAATCGACAGAGGGTCTCCGCGCTCAGTGTTCAGTCTCTTCAGACTAGCGAGTAGATGCTCTGCAAGACCATCGGATTTTGAGAGCACTTCCCTGACACCGACGGTCGGAGCGTATTTTAAGAGTTGCTCGCAGTTGTGCATAGTAAACATCAGCATTACGGTGTTAGGGGCGAGTTGATTGATCTGCCCGGCCGCTTCTAGGCCGTCCATCACGGGCATCTGCAAATCCAAAATCACTACATCGGGATGCAGTTCTCTGACTTGTTCAACCGCGACCTTGCCGTTCTCAGCCTCGCCACAAACTTCCCAATCTCGGGTTCGCTCGATGCAAGATCGGAGCGCATGGCGAACTAAGGCGCTTTCGTCAACGATGAGAATAGTGTGGAGCATGCGGCCTCCGTTCTGCCCACGGCAAGCGGCTGACCAGCGTGCGTCGTGCAGTTCGACGTAAGGCAACGACGAAGGGCTGTCTTAACCATACCCTTTGACGTGGGGAAGTAAATACAGCAAGGACCGTACGCTAGCGCACATTGCTAGGTTCCGAGGGATACCTCAAAGACCGCCTCGCCCGCTACCGCCAGATCTTTGCGCATCCCCTGATATTTAGAGTCTTCTAGAGCATTCATCGGGTATTGGAACTCAAGAACTGTAAGGTTGCCAAATTGTTTGCCGAAGATTCGGTAGTGTCCTAATAGTGCGTTGCTAATGAAAACGTCCCACCTTCGCGGCGTTCCCTAGGGAGGGCTGTGAGTCAGGGCGAGACGAAGCTATCGCTAAAGCCGATGCTAGTCCCCATCCAAAACGAATACAAGGCGTTGCTAAAGTTGGTCTTTCGCGATTACTCGGCGGTCACGGTGCGGATCGGTGCGCGGCAGTCCAGTGCTGAGTTCACATTTCTCCCCCGGCTTGGCACCACAGGTCGGGCAACGGACGGCGAGGGCCTCTTTTGGACTGTGCTCTTTTTTGATCATGGAGAAAATACTATCCCGATTCCGTGCGTAGGAAATGGTCAATTTTGAACAGAGAGAAAAAGGGGATTTGCACAGATTTTGTCGCAGGGTTGGTGCGGTAAACAACGGATAATTGTACGCTGCGGATGCACAGGAATAAGAACAGGCTGTGGAAAAAGCAGGGCGTTGGAACTAAAGACTGTCGTCCTAGCTGTTGACGGGCAACGGGCTAGCACTTACAGGTGAAATGAAGGTAATCGGACATGCTAATCCCAACTGCAGTCATCGCGCTTCTCGCAATGCTGCTCGCTCCCATCCTCCTGATCCGGTTCCGCAAGCGGTGGGTCGCAGCCTTCAACTTGGATGTTACGAACCGAATCACCAGCCGATTCGCCAATCGATTGCCCGGCTTCGGTATTCTTACGCACATTGGCGGAAGTCAGGCAAGCTCTACCGGACGCCAGTGAATGTCTTTCGAGCGCCGGAGGGATTTCTCATCGCCCTGACCTATGGAAGAGAAAGCGAGTGGGTCAAGAATGTGGTAGCCTCTGGGACATGCCAGCTTGAGACCTACCGCCTGCTATATCAACTCTCCGCACGCCTCTCAACGCCTTTGCCACCAGTCCAAATCCAGGTTTTCGTTAGGCCAATGCAGTAATATCGGCCTCAGCCTGTTGCCTCAGCCTGCCTTACCCCTCTCTCTCCTTCGCCGTGTCTCCGTCTGACGTTCGCAGAAATTAGCAATGTCGCGCAGGGATGTCTTCTCGTAGAACGTGTCCGGCTTTGGGAAGAAGGCGTAGCAGTGCGCCGGACTATGCCACCAAATCATGCCAAGCGTGATCGGAGTACCGTAGACCTTTTCGACTAGCCAGTGAGAGCTCTCGCGCCCCGGTCCTAGCTCAACGGCCGTGAATCTGATAAGGGATTTCGGGGCGAATCCTCGTTTTTCGGACTTATCCATGATTCCCGGTTAGTTGCCCTTCCGCCATAATCTCTCGCGAGTGGCTCCTACCGAATGCTCTCAGGGATGATAGGCCGATTCGGGCCAAGAATGTGCTTATCTGTTTTGGTGCCCTAATCAGTTTTCGGTCAGGAGGTGAGCCACGCGGATGAACCACACTGTTCCTGCTAACAAGCGTAAGGGGCTTGTGCCTCAGAGCCTTGCCAAGCCCCTGCGCATAGCGCAGAATGCGCTTCCATCAGGGTGAGCGCCAGCGATTTCGCGAGCCAGTCCGCGCGTGGACGAAGCGCGCGCAGGGTGCACAGGGCCGCCACCCAAAGCGTAGAGCACTACCTCCACCCGACTGGAGACGCCCAACTTGTCGAAAATACGAAATAGATAGTTTTTTACCGTGTATTCTGAAAGCTTGAGACGTCGAGCGATTTCGCGGTTGGTGAGACCTTCGGCCAAACATCGAACCACATCGATTTCACGGGCCGAAAGCAGCGACTCCCCTTGGCCGCCGAAGTGGGCCAGCGCAGGTTGAGTCAAGGCTTCGAGCACGAACTGCAGTTCACTGCCGCTCGCCCATACTTGCCCCGCGCCCACGCACTGTATGCACTTGGCCAGCAACCGGAAAGGTTCTGTGCGGCAAAATACTCCCTGGGCGCCAGCCCGGAAAGCCGCAATGACCGCTGCCCGCTCGGAAGAGTCGAGCAGCATGATCGCTCGCGGCAAAGGCAACTGCGTCCGGAGTTCACGAAGGAGATCGATACCTCCCGCATGATCTTCGCCCAGCTTCGCACTGATCACCATCACGTGCGGTTTCTCGCGTTTGGTCAAGTCAAGAATTGCCGCTGTATTGGGTGGAGACTCGATCATCTGAAACTGCGCATCTTCGAGCCAGAGCCTCAACCAGAAGTTGCGTGCTCATGGAGATGCTGTCTACCGCTAGAACACGAAGCCGGTCTTGCTTGGGAAAAGTGGTCAAATGAGCCATATGCTTGCTCGTGGTGAAACTTGAAACTACAACGAGCTTACTTCAGACAGAAAAAACACGGCAATCGACTTGACGCAAGGGGAACGCCCGTGGGGAACTGCAAACCGACCGGATTCCTCAGACCTCGGTTGGTTCATTCTCTCTATCTCTACAGCGCGATCTAGAATCGCACGACGCGCTTCCGTGATGCGCTGCGGCAATTTGGTGCGGCTGGGTTTTGGTATCGCGTACTGGCAGAGGCATTTCCAGCCCGCGGTGAATGGTATCCCAACGGAAAGGGCAACCCCAGTCTGAGCCATAAGGTTGTACGCTCCATATGACGAAATAGCGAACACTCTTGACGAAATGACGAACACTCTTGTACCGAAGTTTAAGGAAATCGATAGAAGATGTCTGTCCCTGAGCGTACCGATGACCGTAGGTGCCAGAACAAGGCAATGTGCGCTAGCGTACAGTCCCTGCTGTATTTACTTCGCCACCTCAAAGGGTATGGTCAAGACAGCCCTTCGTCGCTGCCTTACGTCGAACTGCACGATGCATGCCGGTCAGCCGCTTGCCGTGGGCAGAACGGAGGCCGCATGCTCCACACTATTCTCATCGTTGACGAAAGCGCCTTAGTTCGCCATGCGCTCCGATCTTGCATCGAGCGAACCCGAGATTGGGAAGTTTGTGGCGAGGCTGAGAACGGCAAGGTCGCGGTTGAACAAGTCAAAGAACTGCATCCCGATGTAGTGATTTTGGATTTGCAGATGCCCGTGATGGACGGCCTAGAAGCGGTCGGGCAGATCAATCAACTTGCCCCTAACACCGTAATGCTGATGTTTACTATGCACAACTGCGAACAACTCTTAAAATACGCTCCGGCTGCTGGTATCAGAGAAGTGCTCTCAAAATCCGATGGTCTTGCAGAACATCTACTCGCTAGTCTGAAGAGACTTAACACTGAGCGAGGAGACCCTCTGTCGATTCAGACATCATGCTAACCTCACGATTTAAAAACGACCCGAGGAGTTCTACGTGTTAATCGGTGGCCCCAGGCTGACGCGGCTCTAGCGTCGTTCACGACGAGCTTCTGCGGTAACGGGCATCTTCCCTTTCAGTGCTGTTAGCGGCAGCACTCCTGACGGACAGTGTTGTCGCTGCTCACCAATGTTGAGCCTTCGGTATGCGTGACATTTATATTATTGGGGTCGCGGGTTAGCTGACCTTGCGGAGCCGTGGCCGGGGCAGTTCTCGTGAGATTTTCCAGTCAGCATATTCTTGCGCTCTCCCGCGAGCCCTTGGGCCGGAGAAAATGGCGAGATAGGCCTCGCCTTCGTTCTCAATATCCCTTCCCTCAACGCGCCAATCACCAACGTAGAGTTCATCTTCAAAAACAGGACCAGTTCATTTGAACCTCCAATAAACTAGCTTTTTCCACGGTCTGCAAGCTGGCCCGACCGTGGATTCCAGAACATATAGCACGAGATTGTTTCGCGAAATTGACCCTTCACCACCAGCGCGTGTTATCCCCAACACAGACAGGCCCCTATCTCTTGCCGATCTAACTTTCGTTGAAGTTCCCAGCTTCAGGTGCAAACCCCGCTATGCTGCATTAGTCGCCATGTCGTCTTCCGCCCGTGCACAATTTTCACAGAAAGGTAATGGGAGAGTCCAGACCTTGCCCCCATAGGAGAAAAATGTGGCATCCAAGTGCAACAGTTCGGTGCCACATTTCCGGCAGTGCGTTAGAGGCGGCAGAGCAGACAGAGCGTCGAAGAGTTCTCCGACGGATTCGGAGGGGACAGCAATAGATTGAGACGCATTTCTCGCCATGATGGAAGCTCCTTGCAGACCGAAGGTCGGCTGTTGTCGCAAGGAACCGTCACCCCCGCTCGTAAGGTGCGCGGCGGAAAGATGCGTTGAAGCAGTCTGTGGAGTACCATACGCCCCGCTGCCCGTAAAGTCATCTGCTATGCGACGGTGATGTGGGGACCATTTCGTCATAAGGGGCAGTTGGTCATAGCCGCACAGTCATCGGTACGCTCAGGGACAGACACATTCCACCGATATGATTAAACTTCGGTGCATGAGTGTTCGTCATGAGGAGAGTACAACCTTATGGCTCAGACTGCGGTTACCTTTTTCGGTGGGATTCCATTCACTGCGGGCTGGCAACGCCTCTACCAGTGCGCGATTCTTGAACCGAACCGTTCCAAATTGCCTCAGCGGATCACCGAAGCCCGTCATGCGATTATAGATCGGGAAGAAGAGATAGAGAGAATGAGTCAGCCGAGCGGTGAGGAATTCTATCTTCTCAACGATGCGCTGCGAAAGTTGCAGTTACTTGAGGATGTGGCTGTGAGAGAAGCGTAATTCTTCCCTCATTTTGACTGTCAAGCTCAGGTTTCGTGGTGGCGCTATTTGAAGTTTCGGGCGAAATCGGAACGCGCAGGATGCGCTAGACTGGCAATCATGGAGAAACGTAAGCTCCGAATCGTAAAGCCCCCGCTTCCACCTATCGGTGTCTGCGAGCACTGCAATTCCCAATTTGAGTCCAGCCAGTTCTCGCAGCAAGAAGCGGAAGCAGAAATCCGGGCCGCATTTGATGCCCACAAGTACCAGCCGATAAAGAGCGCTCACCCTTAGAATCGAATGCCTGAGGGCTTGCCTCGCACACAACAAATTAGACACAGAAGAAGCGGTCGTGAGGGTCGGAATGAGTACCAATAAAGTACTTGCTAACCCGAACAACCAGTGCAGACGCTTGAGTTAGGTAGTGCCTCAGTTTGAAATCTCGTGCCATCATCACGTAACTAAGAGTGTTCCCGTCCCTTGCGCCAACCATCGAGAGACCTTTAGGGTTAAAGGCAACAGTGCGGTTTTGCTTGGGGCCGGTGGTGTAACGCAGCACAGCCGCGGAGAGCAGCCCAATACTCTATTTTCTCCACGCAGGTGCAAGTTCGACTCTTGCCCGGTCCACCATCTGTCAGGGGGCGTAGATGGTTTGGAATCTCACGGCGTTTCGATGCCAGTACTGCGGGAGCGATGCGGGTCTCCGCTCCCGCAGCCAGTCTTTTGCCGAAAAATACATCTTGCCGTTGTTCCTGCTGAACTTGATCATTTGGGCAGCACCGGACGAGTCTTTTGACCATGAGGGAATGAGCCCCCAGCGCATCAAGGACAATTCAGGGCGAGGCTCCTTCGGGTTCTGGCGGATGACTGCGACAGGCTGGGTCGGAGCGATGTTGTATCTGCGAACCCAGGCTGGTTCGTCGGAAGCGCAGTCGAAGTGCTCTTCTATGATCTGTATTCGACGCGAAAGTCTGTAGCGACCGCACATGGGGAGATTATGGCAGAACCGAGGTGTAGAGGTCGCCGAAATCGCACGCGCTGGTCACATCATCGTCGGGTTTTCTTGACGGATTTTCCATAAAATCAAGATGTGCTGAGTAGACGCGGAATTGTGAGCGTGGAAGACGGTTCCGACATGACGAGGGAAGAAGGCATCCAGACCGTCTACGGAGGGCCGAGTAATGTGGTCATTCTGGGCGCTGGGGCAAGTATCGCTTCGACCATTCACAACCCCGAACCCTCAGGTGTCAAAGGAATAATCCCGCTTTTTGGGGTGCAGGTGAGAAGTAGACGTTTACGCCGCTAGGTTCTCACCCTCGCCCTTTGATGGGTACATTTGGCGCAGCACGGTCTGGAACAGGGGCGGGATTCAGCACATCGTCGTCAATGCGGACGCCCGTCTCCTGCCTACTGCGGATGGTCGTTAGGCTGAACTGGAGGCCTGCCCACGTTCTGGTTTTGATAGGTCTTGTCGGGCACAGGTTTATCGCCGTTCTCCTTGGCGGGCACACTGTATTTTGACGCTTCCGAGTGGTCAATCGGCTTCATCGCGACCACTTGGTAGTGGCGCATCTTGCGGTCGCCGTCCACTACACGCATGTCCAGCTTGTCCTTCTTGACTTTGAATTCACCCTCCTCGCCCACCGGAAGGAGGCTGGGATGCTTATGATCGAGCGGGCGCACGTGATATTCCATGTCATCGGTGCGAAGCAGATACTGGGGGCAGAGTTTTTCATCGGAATTCACGGACGTGACACCTACTGACGCCCAGATGCTGCCCAGCCCGGTCACGCCGTGTTGTTTTGCGCCGCAGGGAACAGCTTCCATCTTCTCGATCATGGCACGGTTCGCATGTTTTTTCTTGCCGTGCGCCAGTGCCGGACTCGCCAGTAAGAGCGCGAGCATAGCAATCGAAAGCATCTTGCCGCCCTTACGAATCTCCATTGCAACCCCCTTTCAGCCTTTCGCCTGCCCTTAGCAAGCCGTTGGAAGTCTGGAGAGGAAGGGCTGCGTTAGCAGCCCATTCCTCTCACAAACCTATTTATTAACCTTTGGCTCCCCAGGCATCTTGGGGGTGGTGTGTGCATTGAACTGCTGCGCGGATTGCAGAAACGACCGTGGGTTTTCGCTCAGTTCTTCGTGCACCTGCGGATGCGCTTTCAGATAGTCACTTAGCGCCGGATGGTTCTCCAGATATTCCTGGTTGTTGGCGAGCGAAGGATTCTTGGAGAGTTCATCCGCGATCCTGTCGTGGTTTTCCATGAACTCGTGGAAGCTTGCGAGTTCGCCTAGGGTTACGTCGTTATCACGACGTTGATCTTCGCGGCGGTCAAAGTGTTCCTCCCGGTTCATGAATGCGTTCGGATTTTCTTTGTACTCCTCACGCACCCCCGGATGCTCGGCAAGAAACTGCTGCAACGCCGGATGGTTCCCCACGAACTCCTTGTTGTTCACCAGCGATGGATTCTTGCGCAACTGTTCGGCAACCTCGGGATGGCTGTCCATGAAGTGGTCCATGTTCGCAAGTTCCCGTCGAGTCACGTCGTTGTCGCGACCTCGGTCTTCCCGGCGGTCGAAACGCTGCTCCTGATGCATGAACGCGTTCGGATTTTCCTTGTATTCCTCGCGAACACCCGGATGCTCTGCCAGGAATTGCTGCAACGCTGGATGGTTCTCCACGAACTCCTTGTTGTTCACCAGCGATGGATTCTTGCGCAACTGTTCGGCAACCTCGGGGTGGCTGTCCATGAAACGGTCCATCGCCGCCAGTTCACCTCGGGTCACGTCGTTATCACGACCTTGGTTTTCGCGGCGGTCGAAGCGATCCTCCCGGTGCATGAATCCGTTAGGGTTCTGCCTGATTTCTTCGCGCATCTCTGGGTGCTGCTGCAGATACTCTTGCAGCGCAGGGTGGTTTTCGACGAACTCCCGGTTGTTCACCAGCGAGGGGTTCCTGCGTAACTGCTCGGCAACCTCGGGATGAGTATCGAGGAAATTGTCGAAACTGGCCAGCTGTCGCCGGGTCACGTCGTCCCGGTCTTGTGAAGGCGTCATACCCTGCGATTGTGCGCTCGCGGTCACAGCGCCGCAGGCGAGCGCGACAAATGTCAGCAAAATAAGGCACCGCTGGATTAGAGGATTTTTGTGTCTCATAACTTTAACCTCCTGAGTGAGACCTGCCATCAAGCCACAGATAAACTCACGCAACATTGGGGCCAAGCCCGCGAACCAACGCATCTCCTTTGTGATAAGAGTTTTGCAGTGCTTCGATAAAGACCTGAGGCATTCGCAGGAATGCAATTTCTGCATTAAGCTGGAAAATCGCTATACACCGGGAACCTTAGGTATGAACCAGTAGGCGCAAGCAAAGCCCGACCCTCGCCGAGAAGCGAAGGGTAGAATTTCCCATGATAGCAAGCCTCCTTCCGACCCTCACGACCGCTTTTTCTATGTCTAATCGTTTTGGCTGCTTGCCTTCCATCCAAGAGTTACCCGCTATGCCTGTCCGCCTGAAGCGTAGTTTCCCTGATCCGCAATCGACCTCCCAACCGACATAAAGGTAACAGGGCTGGTTACGAATGGGTCATTGCGCAGATGCAGGTCAGACCGTAAGGTGGGGGTGAGCAGTTTTCGGGGGAGTGCTGTTCGAACGAGCGTCCTGAGACTCAATCGAGTCTGGGGCGCTTTCGTTTCTCAGACGGCGGTGCTGAACTGCACTGGCGACTTTAAACGCCATCCGGTGCTCAACAAAAGGAGAAGGCAGATGACACTCGGACAGCTCAACTCTCGGCAATCGGGTTGTTTGTCTATACGCCAGAAGCAGATTCCTCGATGCGGAAGGACTTGTGCCCGGAGACTCCTTCGGTGAGCCATAATGACAGCGATTGGCTCGGCGTTTACAGAGCTGCGGCAATGGAATTCGACCGGGACAAGTTGCCAGCGAGCATCGAGATGGCTGAGAAGGCTATCCACCAGCGCTTACGGGGATTGCCGATTGCACACTCTAAGGAGCATCGCAAACTGATGGATGCACTCAACAGTCTCGCGGTTCTCAAGAGAATGCTCTAGCACATTTGGCGCGAGCCGTGAAAGCCCGGTGGGTAACTTCACACATTCAATTTCCAATACCCTCTTAACGGAGCCCGTTGGACCTTCTGCTCGCTTAATAGCAGGTTCAGCGCCGGGGCAACTGCATCGGGGCGCTTCCGAAGTTGTTCTGCCAAATCTCGCTCGCTGACGACCACCTCGCCAGTCGGGTACCGCTGGTGAATGGTGTGCCCATACGACGAAATTCTCTCAGCTAGCGACCGCAATTCCGTTCTTCTCTTCCGCTCGCCAGATTTGGCCCGCGCCTCGTGAGTTCCTAGAGCTCGCATGCACACCGCAGCAATTGCGAGAGCAGAAATTACCAGCGCGACCCAAGAGTACAGGGGGAGGGACGAAAGAATATCTAGGAGGAAGTGCATAACCGGGACATTTCTCCTCAGGCACCCACAGAATACCCGTGCACCACCGGCTTCACGAAGATTACCGAAGTCCAACGCTGCGACGGCATCAAGGACTTCTCTATTCTGACGCCTTCGAAGAATCGGGTGCTACATGTTCTGGAACCGACTGTATTGACCTCGGGCCAGCCTTGGCAGACAATGGCAGAACTAGTTTATTGGAGGTTCAAAAACTGACCCGCGAGCGAGTGGTACCGACCGTCTCCGCTAGCAGGCTGCGGGATTGTAACAATCCCGAACAGTTTTCGCGTCTCTCGGCACGAATCCGCGGAACCGCAAAATAGTAGTGGTGGTCCTTGACATGCCTGTAAGATTTAGTCTCCTGAACCGTTAGCCTGGCGAGATTCGCATGGAACGGGAATACGACCTCTTCGAGCAGTTCCCAGATGGTGAACCCATGTGGCGCGGCCACGCGGTAGGGCTGCTGAGCGCCCGTCAAAAATTACAGGCGCTTACCAGAACGACGAGAAATGAATGCTTCATATTGCATCTACCTACAAAAGAAGTTGTTGCCCGTCTGAATGTGCCTTCGTCCCGTGGCGTAGGCCGCAAACCAGTGGTCTTTCAGATCGCCTACGATAGCGGCCTAGCAAGCGCGCGAACCATGGTATTGAGACTGCAAGGGTATGAGGTAGTTTCGGTTCTCGGTAATGAAGCAGCAAAAGTTGTGCTGAGCATGCCAGAAGAGATTGACTTTTTTATCGTCGGACATGCAGCGGATGATCAAGCAAGAAAGGAAATGGTTTCGTTGCTCAAGGCCAACTACTCAGGCGTTCGGATCTTGGCGCTCAATCCTCCGAGAGTTAGTGAACTTGAAGGTGCCGATTACAACGTGCAGCTGAATGGGCCTGAAACCTGGTTGCCCATCATCGCAAGCGCTGTTCGTGGGCCGCAGGAGAGCGGACCATCCTCCATCCTTTGAGGGGCTGACCCAACCTTTTGCTGGCGCTCGCCGCTTTTCTCTGGTTCGGGTCGCGACAAACGCAATTTGCTGAATATTTTTCAGCTTCTCTTGTCATCTACATTGCAGATGCTTGGCAACTGCCCCATGCGGTTGCTCGTCAAATGGTTGTGTTCAGAGTCATTACCACGGGCGTGTTAGCAGTCAGTTTGCCTTTTGCGTGCCTAAGTAGCTCGCAACCTTCTGATGAGCGACCGCCCGCGAACGAGTTTGCACGCCAGATCATCGACAACGAGTTGAAAGCCGAGAAAAACGATCGCAGTCATTGGATGCTGCGGCTCGAGACGCGAAAATCTGGAAAAACCGAAGTGAGGGAAGTGGTGGAGACCAAGGACGGAGACTTGGATTGGCTGATTTCGGTGAACGGAAAGCCTCTTCCGGAGGACCAGCGAAGCGAGCGCCAGCGAGGTCTCCAACGTTTGATGAGTAGTCCCGCAGAGCTGAAAAAGTCACAGCGAGAAAAAGATGAGGACCAGGCGCGAAGTCAGCGGCTGCTGAAAACGCTGCCGGACGCCTTGCTCTTTGAATACGGAGAACCGCGAGGAGATTTGGTCGAACTGAAATTCAAGCCCCATCCGCATTTCCGGCCGCCGTCCCATGAGGCTGCTGTCGTGCATGCGATGGAAGGCGTGTTGTGGGTCAACGGGAGCCAAAAACGCCTAGTGGAAATTTCTGGACATTTGGCGCGCCCGGTGAAATTCGGCGGTGGCCTATTGGGGCATTTGGACGCAGGTGGACATTTTTATGTGAAGCAGGAAGAGGTTCAGACCGGTTACTGGGAATTGGTGGCTCTGGATGTGGATATGAAGGGCAAAGCGCTTTTCTTCAAAACCATCGGCGTGCAGGAAGAAACAAAGCGCAGCATGTTCCGCAGATTGCGGGATGATCTGACCGCCGCGCAGGGTGCCAATCTGCTTTATCAGCAGGTGCGGACAACTAGCGACGCCCCAGCCGAGAAGCAGCGACGACAGATGGATCCACGACTAGCGCTTGACGTGCGACCCGACTAGGCTGCCTGCCGTTTTGAATCCACGGGCAATCCAGCACTCTGCCACGCTCGGAATCCGCCCTGAAGCGCCCACACGTCTTTGTACCCGCGCTCCTGAAGTTTTTGCGCCAAACTGACGCTAGAGCCTTCGTCTGGTCAAGTGCAGTACGCCACGACAGGTTTGGTTTTGGGGATTCTGGGAAGGTTTTCTTCTAGCTCGTGTATCGGAACTCGGATCGCTTCTGGCAGCATGGTGTGCGATTCTGCCCACGCCTGAGGATTGCGAACGTCGATCACCGTGAAATCTTCTCCGGCGTCCATTCGCCTTTTCAATTCTTCGACTGTGATTCGCGGAGCGTCAGCCATAGGGAACCTTCCTCAATGGACTTGAATAGTGGATGCGAAACAGACGCTGTAGGCTGTCAAAGAAAGTGGCCACACAGAGATTCTCTAAGCCTGCTCCATATGGGAGTTTCCGCCTTAAGAAATTAAACTAGGCGGCCTTGACAGGTAAGCCCGTGGCTTGGCGGGAGCCCATTTTCTTAACGAGGATTCCGGACAACCGTTCCACCTGCTTCGTTTCGGCTTCCCGTTCCCAACGAACATATTGAATTCTTTGCTCGTACCGCTGCGGTTCTAATCTGTCGCGAAGTCTCATAGTGAATTCCTCGGCGCGGCGAATAGTCTAGCATCTCCTTTGCGACTGACGCGGCAGAGAGAGAAGAAGAGTGGAAAACTGCTCCGTTCGCTGCTTGACTTTGAGCACGTAGCACTTCTCGTGAACGGCTTTCCCGAGTTCATCCGTGTTGCTAGTTTCCAGCCGCACAGGATTTCCACAAACAAAGCAGGGCAGATAGGCTACCTCCCTCGGATGCTCGCGCTCTTTCCGAAACCATCCTCCAGCCAGTTGTACACGGGAGACGAGGGACATTGGGCGTCCTTTCGTGTTTTTGTGATCTGTGTGCGTCCTTGCAGTTGGTTTGCCAAACGGATCGAAGCGTTGACGTGACGCTCGCGGATAGACTCCCACTACGGATTTCACTGTATTGCGTCAAGTCGCCGCTCCGGGGTAACCCACCGTCGATTGATAAAGGGGATTCCTCTCCGAATTCCCGAAAGCGGTCATGGGTTAGCGAGTGCTTCATGGGTAAGCCGCGTTCCGACCCTCCACGGCCGCTTTTTCTGTGCTCGTTGTGCATGGCTGGAATCAAATCCCTAACTGCCTGTGTTTTGTACCGCCACATCCTGGCTGATCAAGTTGACGCAAAAGGATGTCGGGACGCCCGGCTTTTCAAGCCGATATAAGACTCCCAACGGACACAGCCAGCGAGATTGGAACCGGTCTCCTTCGAGGTGCGCCACGCGTTCGACCAGTTTGTGCGGTGTCGAATGTAAAGCCGCGTACACACCTGATGCAGGCACAATGTCACCGTCCTTAAACGTGTTGAATCGTCTCATCGAGCTTCCTCTGGTTGATGGGTCTGAGCTGAGTCTGAGGCGTTCTACTGGAGGGTTGCAATACAGTTTTTGCGGGACATGGGTCCTCCTTATTTCCGATACCTTGGCAGAAAAAGGAGTAGGCTGGTATACGCGTGGGCCAACGGTAAACGGAGGTATGCTGAAGCGAGCAGCGGGGCAGCGCGTCAGAATGAATCGGCGCGTATCCTTGTGAGCGTCTAGGAAAGCAGCTCGATGCTGGTGATGTGGAGGCTGTTACCGTTCGCATCCAGAGTGCCCTCGATCTTTACTTGTTTGCCCTCATACCGCTGCGCCCTCTCCTTGTCGTCAAGTTGGTAGACGTTCTTACTCGATACCTTCAATATGTACCTGCTACCGTCCTTTACGATTGTGCCGGTGAAGGTTTGCGCGGCTGATGCCTGAGGTTGTGCCTGCGGGTTCGCCGGTTGCGCCGTTTGCTGATCGGGCTGTTGGACTGGCCGATCAGGCGGCGGCAGAGGCTGCGGCACCGGTTCCGGTTCTTGCAGTTGCGACCATGCGATCAATTGAGGTCCCAGAATGTCAGGAGGCAGCACAGGGCTGGGCTAGCTTTGTAGGTCTTGCGAGCAAATCAGCGGGACAGTTCCGAGTACGAAAACCAACGCGGCTAAGAGGCAAGTCTCTCGTTTCATAACAAACCTCCGAAAGACGAAGCGGCCAACAGTACACAGGCAATTAACGTGCCATCGCACATCATTGATTGCTACCTTCGAGCTACGTGCTGCGGTGGGGTCGTAGAAGAATATCTTGCATCACCTACCCGGAGGAGAGAGCAAAATCTGCTCGTCTGCTTGCGGCGAGCTGCGGCTGGAGTTACTCCCGGTGTACAGCCTTCCATGTATTCTCTGCTAGAAGCCTCCGTAGCTTGGAAGGTCGCGAGATGAGGTTAATCGTGCGGATCGACAGCGTTATTTCTTATCAGGAAATTGAGGCAGGTGGGGGAACTTTGGCAAGCCGTTTGCAACCGCTTCGGGAGATGACGAGAAGCCTGCGTCTGGAAAATCTCTTGGAGGCTTTCATGAAAAAACAGATTCAGTTCTTGTGGCTCCTCAGTGCGCTGATTTTGTTCCTGAGCGTGAGCATCGCGCTCAACGCGCAGCAAACGCCGCAGACACAACCCGCTGATCCACAAACCCAACAACCTGCAACGCCAGACCAAGCGCGACCTAGCCAGACTCCCGACTCTCAGGCTCAACCCACCCAGTCAAACGGTGTTCAGAGCTTTACGGGTACGGTCGTAAAATCGGGCGACAAGTATGTGTTTCAGGATGCCGCCACCGATAAGACCTACGACATCGACCATCAGGATGAAGTGCAGAAGTACGAGGGCAAGAGAGTTAAAGTGCATGGCACGTTGGACCCCAGCGGGAAGATGATCCATTTGCAATGACCTGAGTTGGGGCGAATGAAAACGCCACGACGGGAGTCGTGGCGTTTTTGTACGCACTGTGGGCATGAGATCTTTTTATGTATGGGCGATGACGAGGAGTGCTATACGCCCGTGGAACCTACGCGTTTCAGGATAGGCTTTTTTCTTAGTCGCACGGCGAGGTTTCTCTGACCGGCCTGCCCGGTTACGACTTTGAACGCGTGGTTCACTTTTGATTTCGTCGCGTGAATCGTAGCACAGGCGGCAACAATCGGTCTGATCATTACGACTATCGAATAAGACCCAGTGCAACTCGCCATTCGAGGTTATTCAGTCGCTAGGGTGATTCTGCCGCCTCAGAAGGTATACTGGCTGGCCATCTCCCACCGAAGCGAAACAGGGGGCGAAAGGTCGCAAAAATCGAGGTCGCCGCATGAAGCCTTTTGAACCACTGGGTATGCAAGGGCTTCGGAGGGCCTGAGATCACGGGATTTGTCCTTCCTGAGTCCGTCATCAAGCCGTCCTCGTTGACTCTGCCTCGTCGCATCCCTAACATTGCAGCTTGAGTCCTGCGGCCCCATGATCGGCCAAACCATCTCGCACTACCGGATCATCGAGAAGCTGGGCGGCGGCGGTATGGGTGTCGTTTACAAGGCCGAAGACTCGCGGCTGCATCGCTTCGTCGCGCTCAAGTTCCTTCCCGATGAAGTTGCGCGAGACCCACAGGCGCTGGCCCGCTTCCAGCGCGAAGCGCAAGCCGCGTCCGCACTGAATCACCCCAATATCTGCACGATCTACGACATCGGCGAGCAGGACGGGCAGGCTTTCATCGCCATGGAGTTTCTGGAAGGAGCGACTCTTAAGCATCGTATTGCCTCGCGTCCCCTGGAAACCGATTTGATTCTATCGCTCGCCAGGGAAATCGCCGACGGTCTGCATGCGGCGCACGCCAAGGGCGTGGTTCACCGCGACATCAAGCCTGCAAACATTTTTGTAACCGAGCACGGGCATGCCAAAATTCTGGACTTTGGGCTGGCGAAGATCGTACCCACGGCCAGTTCTTCGAGCCAAGTCGCAGCGCAGGATACGGCGACGGCGATAATTGACGAGCAGCATCTCACCAGCCCCGGTTCGACACTGGGGACCGTCGCCTATATGTCGCCAGAGCAAGTCCGCGCCAAGGAATTGGACGCGCGAACGGATTTGTTCTCGTTCGGCGCCGTTCTCTACGAAATGGCGACTGGGACGTTGCCTTTTCGTGGGGAAAGTTCCGGATTGATTTTCAAAGCCATTCTGGACGCGGCTCCCACGCCTGCCGTGCGGCTGAATCCCGACGTGCCAGCCGAACTGGAACGGATCATCAACAAGGCTTTGGAGAAAGACCGGAATCTGCGCTACCAGAGCGCATCGGAGATGCGGGCAGACCTGCAACGGCTAGGACGCGACACGGAGTCGGGGCGGCTACCGGCGGCCGCAGCGCCCGCTCCACCGCGAGTTGTACCTCACACGCGGACGTGGGCCATCATTGCGGCTGTGGCGCTGGTAATCGCCGCGGCTCTCAGCATCGGCGTGTACAGGCGTGGTTCGCATCGTGCCAGAGGGTCGAATGTCCGCGAGCCGCTCTTCGTCGCCGAGTTCACCAATGTGGCCGACGACCCGGTTTTTGACGATGTCCTGCGAGAAGTTGTAATGAGGGAATTGGATCGTTCTCCTGTGGTTGAAGTTGTCGACGATGACCGTGTGTCGGAGCTACTGAAATCAATGGGACACGCTCCCGAGGCCCGCTTGACTCCTGATCTTGCCCAGCAAGTCTGTGAGCGCGGCAAGGGCAAATTGCTGGCCGAGGGCGCCATCAAACCACAAGGGGGCGCCTATGCCATTGAGTTAACCGCGCTGGATTGTGCAAGTGGGCGAGTCTTCTCCCAAGAACAGGCTGAAGCCAAGAACATTGATGAGGTATTGATGACCGTCAGCAGACTCGCCGCTGCCACCCGGTTACGACTCTCGGGAACCGCGGGGAATGCGGCGATGGACGCGGTTCCTCTGCCCACCGCGTCCGTGCAAGCTTTTAAAGCGTTCCTCGCGGGCGCGAAGATCGTCCATAGTCAGCCTGCACAAGCATCCGCTCTGCTGCAAAAGGCAACGCAGACAGACCCTAATTTCGCGATGGCTTGGGTCTTCCTCGGACTTTCGGACAATGACCTTGGTGAGACGCAACGTGAGGGTGAGGATTTTAAGCGCGCGTTCGCACTACGGAGCAAAGTTTCGGGGAGCACTAAACAATGGATTGAAGCCCTCTACTACCTTTACTCAACGGGAGAGGCCTACAAGGCCATTGACGCGCTCCGCGCATGGGGAAGTCTGGAGCCGAAGGCGCTTCCGCCGCACACCCTGCTCGGGGTGACCTATCTCGATCTCGGCCGGTACCAGAAGGCAGTCGATGAATTCCGGGTGACCGTGGCTCTGGCTCCGGAGGCGTCATTTGTTCATATGAACCTGGCAGCGGCGTTACAGGCAGGGGGTCAGTACGATCAAGCGGCCACCGCCCTGGAGCGCGCCCAGGACAAGAATTTTCAGCAACTGCACGAGATGGTTTACGAATTGGCGTTGCTCCGCTCCGATGCAGCAGGCCTGGCACGAGAGCGGTCATGGATGGCACAACATGCAGACGATCCTCTGGTGGTTAGCATGCAGGCGAGCATTGATTTGTTTGCAGGCAATCTAAGTGGAGCGCGCCAGCGCACGCAGCACGCCGTCCAGATGTCGTTGGGGTCAAGCCTAAAGGAGTCTGCCGGAAACATGCTGCTAACTCAAGCGACGGCGGAGGCGTTGCTTGGTGAATCCGCCGAAGCCCGGAAAGATGTTGCGGCTGTAATAAAGCTGGCAGATTCAAAGACGGTGAAGTCGGAAGCAGCGCGCGTGATGGCGCTCAATGGCCAGGGTCTGGAGGCTCAGCAAATCATGGATCGCCTGGTGCGCGAGAATCCAGCGGACACACTTCTCAACGAAGTCGATGCACCCCTGGTTCTGGCTGCATCGCAACTGGGGAGAGGGCAGACAGACCAGGCATTGCGCAGCCTGGAGCCCGTCAAACCGTACGAATTCGGCGGCCGTGCCGAACTGCTCCCAAACTATCTGCGGGCGACAGCATATCTCCAACAGCGAAGAGCGAAAGAGGCCGCGGCCGAATTCCGAACTGTGCTGGACCATCGAGGAGTCGCGCCGATGGCAGCCACATGGGAAATGTCTCAGCTAGGCCTCGCGCCGCGCCTACGCTCTGGAAGGCGACACCGCTAAAGCCAAGGCGGCATACCAGGATTTCCTTGGCCTCTGGAAAGACGCCGACCCCGACATCCCCATCCTGAAGCAAGCCAAGACAGAGTACGCGAAGCTGCAATAGTTTGAGACAACCTATGACGAGGTCGCGGTTGCTTTGGCTTCTTGTCTGAGAGCCATCACCTGTTCCTCTGCTTGCAGCCATTCGTCCAGTGCCTTTCCATCGCCTTGCCACGTCCTTCATACAACACATAAGCACGCTGACGGATTTGCTCTTCGATCCGAGGATTGGTGAGCTTTGGTCTACCTAGGACAGGCGCTTTGGGGTTCATGGGGGAGTACCTCCGCTCCAGATTCTGCTCCCGGTCCCTGCAGTTTCGCAATGTGCGCCGCAGCGCTCATGTCCGCCCTTCAGTTTGCGACTGCGTTGAGAATTGCCCGAGCCAGGGTCAGGAGTGCAACCGCGAGTTTCAACAGCTATCAGTTACGCGGAGTCTGAGGTGGAACCGTGCACCTATCGCACCGAACCAGTCCGCGAGGAGGTGAATTTGGCTGCCTCTTCTGAACCGAGAAATCGTCTCACGGACGTAGCACTCCTCATGAACGGCTCTTCCATGCTCATCAGTCTTACTGGTTTCGAGGGGGATTGGTATAGTGCAGACGCAGCAGACAAGGCTTTGTTGTGAAGCGTCTCGGGCGGAGCCTGTCCTAACCATGGTTCCTCCTTGCGCACTGCGGCGGGTAGCAGGCGAAAACGCGAATACCCGGGGTGCAATTCGGCAACCAAATCGACCTTGACCCCGCAAAGGCCTCTCTGACAGAGACTTAGGGGGCCCAGCTAAGACGGCTTCGTAAGCGACCCAACGCAAGAAATTCATGGGACCGGAACATTCGTCCGAACTCCCCCTCAGGCAACCAATGCGAAATGGCGGTCTTCACCGAGTACCTGCTGTAGTGTCATCGAAAAGCGCTTGACACCGCCGACATTGTCAGAGACGCGATGTTTCGACCGTTGTCTCGTATCAACGACCGAGACTCATGAGCCACGCCCGCGGGATGGCCAAGGTCATTGTGCGAGATCAAGCTCCATGTCAGGGCGCCGATGGACGTTTGGAGACAATGGGTTCGCCACCGAACAGCGAACGTGAATGAATACTCGACACGGTATTCTATAGCGATTCGACGCTACACAGAGCACTTCAGCCGAGGCGACTCTGTGCGACTTCCACGGGTGCGCAGCATTCCGCATCATCGTTCGCCCCATGATTGACCCTGCTGCTCACTGGATAGCACCGCATCAGCCGGGCATCGAAACTCGCAACCATACAGCGTCCAGTGAAGATAGAAATTCCACATTTCCCCGAAGTTCTGGATGCGTGCGAAGAAGTGTTACTTCGTTTCGCTCCGTAGTACTCTCGGTAGTCGTCGGGGATGTTGTCGATTTCAAACTTGACGAGAATCTGGTCCGTCTCTGCAAGTCGATCAGTTACGAGTGGTGTCGTATTCATGCAGAGATTATAAGTCTCCGGCATCACCGAAATAATCAGAAAAGAGTCGTTTGCGTCTGGGCTGGAGTGATCTGCGTAGACGTCGAACACTCTGCGTCGTCGTTCACAACGGAGTTTACCCGGCTGCTCACGGGATACCATCGCATCAGCCGAGCATCGTAGGGCTTCAGCATATCGGACACCGCTCTTACGTTGTGCATCCCCGGATCGAGCCACAGATCGTAGCAGTCTGGATCAAGAATGACCGGCATCCGGTCGTGAACTGCTGAAGTCACGGCGTTCGGTGTCGTGGTCAGAATTGAACAGGACTTGACCCAGTTGCCGCTCGGGTCTTTCCAGCGTTCCCAGATTCCTGCGAACCCAAACAACTGGCCCTCGTTCACTTCAAAACAATACGGCTGTTTCGTCTTACCCGACCGCTGCCATTCGTAAAATCCATCTGCTGGGATCAGGCATCGGCGAGAGTTCAACGCATCGCGGAATGCAGGCTTCGTACTCGCCGTTTCCGACCTAGCATTGATCATCATTGCTGCACCAGACATGTCCTTCGCCCATGAAGGGATCAATCCCCAGCGCATCAGCGACAAATCCCTTACGGGCTCCTTCGGATGCTGGCGAATGACGGGAACAGGCTGAGTCGGGGCAATGTTGTATCGAGGAACCCAGTCGTCTTCTCCACCGCTGTCGAAATACTCCTCGACCATCTGCTTTCTCCGTGACAATCGGTAGCGCCCACACATCAGAAGATTATGGCAGATCGGGACCTAAATTCACTCGAAGCCGCTATCGAGCAAACTTCCGAACAGGTCCTTGGGGGTGTAGGTTCTCCGTACAGGATAAAGGGTATCGAAGATGACAGCGGTCCATGTTAGCGTTTGTAGGTTCTCCCTTCAGATTGAAAGATCGTCGTGGCAAAAGAAAAACCCGAATCCGAATTGAGGCGGCTCCGCACTGAACAAGGAAGGACCCGGCGAGATGAAGTATTTGGGGGTCTGTCGCCAGCCGAACGTGCCGAATACGACAAGAAAGCGGAGCGGATTCGCAGACTGGAAGGCGAAACTCAGGCAAGTGCGGTCGCTAAAAAGAGTTCGCATACCGCGAGGGTAAAGCCGACACGCAAGTGGAAAGGGAAATCCGAAACAGACTCCCCGTAAGCTGAGCCTCGTCAGCCGTACCGGAGCCGGGAAAGAGATTCGGCGGATGCCTCTCGGGATTCGACAAAGAAGCGAAGAAAAAGGAGGAACGAGTCCGACGAAAAAGGCAGCGAGTGAAAAGCAAGCTATGCTGGTTTCTTCATCGTGGCATTGGAATCCGCTTCCACAATTACATCAACTTCCGCACCCGGCTTTAGGCTGCTTTTTTGGCCTTCATCATCGGTCAATTCATTCTTGATGCGAATTTCCCTATACAGAGGTTCACCTTCTTCGATGGCGATCTGGGCCTTTTCAGGCTCCTTGGATGCGCGGGCTTAATGACTTTTTCTACCGAGCCGTGCAGCGTTTTGCGTTTTTTCCTTAGCATCAACGAATCCCCCCAAAAGGTTCTTTCTTTGCTTCCAACCTTATCACTCAGAGACGGAGTTTTGAGCACCGGATGCGGATGCCAGCTACACCGATTGTTTTGCTGGCGCTAGCGCAATTAGCGCAACGCCGACAACCACAAGCGCAGGTATGTCACCCAGTAGATGTCCGCGTTCGCTCGCAGTCTGGAATGCCTGCACGGCCATAATGGCGGCGTGCACGAGGCTCGACCACGCCGTAAAGGCGATCAGGCTGCGATTCGCGGATGGATTACGCGCAGCAAGCAGTAGGAAAATACCGAGTGTGGCGTATACGCCAAGGATCATCTGCTCGTATTCCGGCTGGTTAGGCTGCCATCGCCACCCGCTCGGCCATAGAAACATCATCAGCGGGTAGACGCCAAGCAAAAAGATCACCCCCACCAATACCAACACAACCCTCAGTGCCCGTTCTCGATTCATCATGCTCTCCTTTGCCTCGTCCTTCTTTGGAAGAGAGTCAACTTCGCCCAGAATTTCTCGGCGATACGGCAGTGCGAGATGGTATGGCTAATCATTGGAGCAGCGTCCTACGACTACGAAAGGGAACAAGTCAATATTATGATCATTGACCCACACATGGGGAGATTATGGCAGCATGCGGGACTTGACGACGCCACGAGAGCCCGCGCCATCAGATTTCAGCGAAATTGCCAAGGCCGTTGTCAGGGAATTGCGCGACTCCGGTGTGGAGATGCGTCCAACGGATAACGCTTAAGGGCCAAGCAACCGTCCAGCGATCCTTTTCGCTCGGCGACTGCCCAAAATCCCCTTCTCCGCTGAGCTTTGCAAGTACCTGAATCTACGAAGTCAAAAGCTGGACGTGTCGGCTGCCCGAAAAGAGGTGTTTTTGAGGCGGTCACGAATCTCCGACTAACGGCCGATCAGTCATCCAGTGAGCGTCCTCTTTTCCCTCGCCACCTCATTCGCAAACTTAGCTTTCATTGGCGAGAAGGTGATTTGCAATATTCCGGCGCAGTGCAATTGCATCCGTAGGAACGTAATAGAATTGGCATAGTTCGTTTGGTTATTGCGGCCCCACGCGCATGATCCACGCCGACACGCTTTGGGTCTGACCAGTCCCTCTCATCGGGATCGGCATCGCGGTTCTGCTTGAGTGGCGGTATGGGAAGCGTCCTGCTTGTTAACTGTTGGAAAATCGCCATGCTCGTTCTGCTTGCTAGTATTCCCAAGAGGGGAATGAGCAGCGGTGCCCCAAGCTGAGGGGCTGTGCCAAGGAGCGGTATTTGCTAAAGGAGTCGGCATTGAAGCGGGGTCTGCGATGCAAGAAATAAAGGCTGGCCGCCTCTTGCCCAGGAATCCAGTTTGTACTAGACTTTTGGTCCTCAACAATCTCTAAGTTATGCCCAGAGGTTGACTCTGTGGGCTCAAAGCAAGAAGTCCTCAAGCGACCAAACGCGATCCATCAGCTTCCATCGCTGGAGTGATGCGGACCGTAAATTTCGGGAGGCAGTACCCGTACCCGAAAACAGTTTCGAAAAATGTTAAAGACTAGTAAGGTGCCATCGAGGCTTACGGGAAAATCTGCAAGCTTGTTCTCCTTTAAGGGGGCTTATGAAGCAGACCTCGGGGACATTGCATTTACGATTCATCTGCGGAATTACACTTCTCGTCTCGGCGATCGCATATCCCAGTATTGCAGCCGGTCAAAACGTGACGCTATCGCCGCTGACTTTGCCATTCGGCAATGTCGTAGAGAACACAACAAGTGCTGCCAAGAAAATAACTTTAAATAATGGCGGAAGCGTCGCGCTCACGATTGCCACGATCTCTGCAACTCCATCCAACTACGTCGTTACCAGCACCAATTGTCCTCTGTCTCCATCGACGCTTCGTGCCGGATTGTCTTGCACTATTTATTTGTCTTTTACCCCCGTCGCACTTGGTTCAGTGACTGGCACTCTCAGCGTCACCGACAACGCAAGCAACAGCCCACAGACAGTTTCCTTGAACGGGACCGGCGTTGCTCCCGTGGCGCTTAGTCCCACGGGAATATTCTTCGGCAGCCAGATACAGGGTACGACCAGCGCACCACAATCGATCAAGTTGACGAATAATCAAACAATTGCCGTGAGCATCGGCACAATTTCTAGTAGCGTGCTTGATTTTGCGGCGAGCTCAACCTGTCCCATGAGCCCGAGCACGCTTGCTGCCGGGAGCAGTTGCAGTATCGACGTAACTTTCACACCTCAGGGCACGGGGACCCGAGCTTTGGCACAATAAACCCGGTTCTGCCCAAAATGCACAAAAAATCCCTACTTTGCCCAAAAAGTCGGTGGCGACGGGCGAATTAGCCTCGGATTTGATGCGGTCGGCGTTAATCCTTTAGTGAAAAGCGGCCTTGGTCGAGACTACCTCCAAGGTCATCATCTTCGCCGCCGATGTGACCATCGGGGCTTCTGTACACGGGATAAATCTCCGTGAGCGTGGCTTCCGAGTCGTTACTGGGCGGCGGCGGCTGGAGAAGTTCTGAACGAAATCGCATGAAATGTCCCCCTGAATAACAGTCGGGTAGTTCAAATACTGCCGAGCAGGAGATAAAATCCAACCATCACTGAGGGCAATCTTATGCGAAGTTTCCTCTGCTGCGCAGTGTTTCTTCTCATCAGTAGTTGTCTTGTAGCGCAGGATGATTGGAAGAGCGACGGAAGTAGTTTGCTCAGGAAGTGCTCGTTGGCGGTGCGCATATTTGACGGCGAGAAATTATCATCCGCAGATGCCGTGGAGGGGGGCTTCTGCCTCGGCTACCTCTCTGGCAGCCATGACACGGACTTCATGGTGCAGATGCTAGAGGAGCATGAAAAAATCATTCTGTTGAAACATGCATGTCCGCCTTCCAACGTTTCGACGGAACAAGCCGTGCGCATAGTGGTGAAGTATCTGCACGACAACCCAGAGCGGCTGCACATGCCCGCCTCCATCCTCGTAACGGACGCCATACGCAGTTCATTTCCGTGCAAGTAGGTAGGCGAATGGAAGGGTGATCCTCACTAGCCTGCACATGCAGATGGCTGACGATTTGTTCGGCGGGCCGCAAGGAAGCCCACGGACTGACAAGTTGATCGCTGCAAGCATTCAATGGGCTGAGAAGATCATGGAGAAGATCGACGACCGATTTCGGTCAGGCTCCTGACTTAATCAGGTTTCGTCAGCGCTGAGATTTATCGAGATTTACCCTTCCGGGTGACAATCGTTTTCCACTACTTCGGCCCACGTTTTCCACAGCTTTTACGCTGTCCGGCGCTTGTCTGTTGCTTTGGGATTTTCCAGAGGCGTACAATCTTTTCAATCTCTACAGAAGAGAATGTGCGTTACTTCGGAGGCGACATGGCGAAGAAGCCGGACAAAATGAGAAGCTACATCAGTCAAGCAGACATTCCTGGACTGCCCCTCGAAAGGGCGGTCAAGATCGCAACGACCATTGCTGAAAACTATGGCTACAAGCCTTCAACTCCGTTGCAGGTCGCAAAGGCTCTCGAAGTTGCGCCAACGACGGGCAGCTTCAAGATGTTGGCTGGGGCGTCTATCGCTTACGGGTTGACGACGGGCGGTTACAACGCTGAAAACATCGCAATCACTCCGCTCGGTTTGCGGATCGTGAGACCGACATCGGAAGGGGATGACCTTTCTGCGAAACGTGAGGCTCTGCTGAAGCCACGAATCATCCGGGAGTTCTTGACGAAGTATGACCGAGCACCCGTCCCGAAAGAGGCCATCGGACAGAACGTTCTGGTGGAGATGGGCGTGCCGCAAGATCGAACTGGCGAAGTTCTGAAGCTCATTCTCGATGGGGCAGAATCAGTGGGATTCTTGCAGACGATCAAGGATCGCAAGTACATCGAGATTGGTGATACGAACATCCCGCTAGAAGTTTCGACTCAAGAACAAACTGATCGTGGTGACGACCCGGCTGAAGTCGTGCGTGCCGCCTCTGTTCCGCTCCCGAAGCCAATTACAAAACCTCCGGTCGAAACGCCGTTGCCGTCTGGGCCGACCGACGGTCGAACGAGAAAAGTATTCATCACACACGGCAAGAACAAGGCGTTCATCGACCCTATCAAGAAACTCTTGACCTTTGGCGAACTGGAGGCTGTAGTCGCTGATGAGAAACAAACCGTTTCTCAACCCGTCCCTGAAAAAGTGATGGAGGATATGCGTGCCTGTGGAGCAGCGATTATCCACGTCGAAGATGAAAAGCGGCTGATGGATAAAGAAGCCAAGGAGCATGTGGTGTTGAACGAAAACGTGCTGATCGAGATTGGCGCAGCGATGGCTCTGTACGGTCGGAGGTTCATCCTCGTCGTGAAAGATGGAGTGCAGTTGCCGTCTAATCTTCAGGGTCTCTATGAAGTGAGGTATGAGGGAACAGCGTTGGATGGAAACGCAACGATCAAACTGCTAGAGGCGATCAACGATATGAAAAAACGACCGCTGCCTCAAACCTAAAGCTCCCGCCCTCCAACGGGACGGCGGATATGCCCCCTCTGGCTAAGGTGTATCAGCACCGAAGCCAGAGGGAACCATTCACCATTAGCAACGGGCTGTGAAGCCCGAGATTGGACGCTAACAATGAAAGCTCAACAGCCGTGGCACTCAAAACGTCCCGGCGAAACTGTATATCACGACAACCTCGCATGCACCGAAGGGAATAACATCGAGCGGTACTATTTCGCATGGGGCACCGGAAATCGTCGTCTTTGCGATCACTGCTCTCGGTTGGATCGTGCAGGACAATAGTAAACCATCAGCCCCGCCGTGTGACGTTACACGGCGGGCTTCTCACTCCGACGACGTTGACTTCACCTTTTGGTTTGACCAGAATCGAGGAACCATGCACGATTATCCGACGCTGCACACGATGGTCAAAGATGCGACCAAGACTTCACCACACCAAGTCCGGCATCTCGTCGTCGTTCCCGTCGATGGATCGAAGGTCACGGTGCTGATGCAGTTAATCTCAGGCACACAGACCGAGATTGCAACCGGGACTGAATACGAAATGGGCCAGAAGGCTGACACTGTGATGCAGGAGTGGGCCGGAGAAGGATTTCGATTTCAGCGTGAACGTGAGCCTGCGTATGAAGACCTGAAATCGGCGGTCACTCTTGCGATGCTCATGGGGTACAAGATCGTCTTCGATCCTGCTTACGCAGACGTGCGAAAAATGAATCTGACCGGAGCCGTCCCTCTTTCAAAATGGCCGGGACGTGCGGGCAAGAACGGAGGGGGGTATCTGTACGCTTTCACGGGTACGACGCTCCTCGCTTCGCCGCAACTCCCGCCGGGTCACGGAATAAACATGGCTCCGAGCACCGAAGAGTTCGTCCAGACGATGCGACGGGTGATCGAGTTGCAGAAAACGGTTGGTTCGCTCGTCGAACTCGTTCTCGGTTGATTTGTCCGATTGCCTTACCCCGTCGCAATAAAAAAAGAGAGCCTGCTCACCGGGAAGTGGGCAGGCTCTTGTAGTTTGTATGCGAGAAGCACCCTGTCACATCACTGCAAGGTGCTTCTCGACTTTGGTTAGCGTTGACCTCCGACCCCTGACGGGAACCGAATGCAACTATGCAAATTTGTTCGGGCAGAAACCAGAACGCTCAGGTTGGAACGGGGGAACGCAAGACAGGAATTCTGGAGGCTTGCGCAGGAAGTTGGCTATTTACACGCAGGCACCATACGGGACGCTGCGGGCGGTGCTGGTAAGTAGGTGTGCTCGAATCTAATCTTCCGGTACCAAGTCGAAGAACAGGAAGTTCACCCACTGCGCCACGACATCGGCGTCCTCCGGTTCCCAATAATACACATCGTTAATCGTCGTCATGTGCGCCCAATCCACCATCTGGCGGTCGGTAATCTCGCCTCGCTGCCGTTTGGCAAACAATATCTCGATGTGCTCTGGCGTGATGCGCACCGTTCGGTTCGGGCATATTTGGTTTAGGTTCACAACCCTGTAGTGCGGATTGTGGATGAAGTGTTCTCCGACTGCCTGATGCACTTTTCGGCACAGTTCCTCCAGCGAAAGTTCGCAGCGAGCGTAGTCTTCAATCCAAACCAGCACTTCGGGATTTGGTGATGCTTTGTCCATCGAATACGGGCGGTCACGTTAATGTGTTCAGAGCATTCACAATGTGGGCGAGTGCTAGCGTGTCCCGTTCGCAATATGCCAAAAGGATTCCTCGCAGCCGTGCTCTCTCGCTCTCGTCAATGCCGAATGCGACCAATTGCTCCCAGACTCCAGCCACTTGGTCTCCAGACTGGACTGTCAAATCGTCATAGTTCATGCTGGGAACCAGAACTGGGAGAACATTCTTGATTGAGTACGAGCCACCAAATAGCGGACTGTAAACGTTCCGCCGAACAATGGGCAGCAGGTCTACGAGTCTCTGCTGAATGCTCCCGATTGCTGAAGCATGTTCTGGAAACCAACGGCACAAGTTCGATAGCTGCGTGTTCTCATAAGACCCGTAAACGACGATGCTGCGTGCATCCAATGTGGCCTGGTACAGTGATTCCAAGAAGCGAATTCGAGGGTCACTGGCGTCGGGCGCTAGGAACTCACTATGCGTAAGCCGTCGCAGTTCATCTTGATAATGCGCAGACCACTGGATCGGAATCGGTTCGTAGGGCTTCATACCCCGAAATCTTGGCACTGCGGGAGCAATTGTTTCGAAATCCATGTAACAGATTGGAAATTTAAGCGCCGACAGTTCGTTCCCCAGTTTCTTCGCTACTGCCAACCCGTCCCTCCCGGCACTCCTCGCTGCGTTGATTTTCGAACAATCGGTTTCTGTAAAGTGCCAATAGAGTCTCAGATGGATATTGGTCGGAAGCTCTGAGACAGTCGCCACGCCGTTTTGCAGCAGCATTCGAATTTTGTCCTGTGAGATTGGCAAAGAATGCACGTCCTCTGTATCTAGCGGCGGATGACAGTGTTCGAAGAATTCGCAGCGGTAGGGGCTCTTGCAGAAGCTTCCTGTCTCGATAACTGGCGCTTCGGGATTGGCAAGCATTTTGTAGTGGAGATTCAAGATGCCAGACACAGGCGAGCGAGGCATTAGTCGGGTTGGGTCAATGGGCTCGATTGCGAAGAACTTCGTCAGGTCGAAATCTCCGTCCAATGCGTAATCAGGGTTCACATGCATCAGATTGCTGCTTTTCACGTGGACGCCAGCCCCTCGCAGCACGTAGCTCTGAATGCTGAGGTCGTGAACGTGGTGAGGCTTTGTTTTCGTTGCGCTTTTTACCTCGATGAGATGGAAGCCATCATTATCAGGGCTGCGGAGCAAGACATCCGCCCTAACCAACACACCATCGTGGCGAAATGTGCCTTCGAAAATTGCTGGAATAGCAGGGTTGCCGAGTAGTTCCTGCGTCCTGCGGAGTGCTTCTGGTAATTGGTCGTATTCAGCTTCAACCAAAACTCCACCCGGAAAAAGACTTCGTGCTAAGAGTCCCACTGCTGTGCCTTCCTGTTTAATGTGCTGGTCGGCAATGTTTCCAATCTCTGGATTATGGACTTGAAGGAAAAGGCGCTTATGGCATTGGAGACCAGCAACCCACTTTGATTTGCTCATTCCACAGGTCGGTGTCACAGGTTCGGGGGTATCTAGGAGTTTCACTAGAGCCGCAAGGGCTCGCACCTTTGGCGTCAATTGCTGTTGACCCGCCGCTTCGCTATCGTGAAGAGGGACAGCGCCGAAATCCATAGCGGATTATTATAATCCAGATTGGATTAATATCAAGGGGAATATTTCAATCCGACTCGACCCAGTTGCTATAGGGCGTCGTATCCGTGAAATTCGGGGATTCGAACTGAATCAGACGGAACTGGGGAAAAGGCTTGGCATCACGCAGGCGCAGTTGTCGAAATTCGAAAAGGGTCAGAGATTGCCGACGCTGGACGTGCTGCTGAAACTGCGGGTGTTTTCGGGTCGGTCAATAGACTGGATAGTCACAGGCGAGGAGAATGTGCCGCCACAGGCAAGGCGTCAAAGCTAGGAAGATACGCAAGCAATTCGGGTACCTTGTGGCACTTGGAGAAGGCGCAGTCCCAATCACAGCCCCAAGAACCATCTCGTAATAAGCCCATCATCCGCCATTCCCACCAGCCCAAGCTGATGTCCGTATTCCTTCGATATGATCTGGCTGATTCTTTGCTTATGATACTTTACGCCATCGACTCCGATCCCTAGCTTTTCACCTATTTCCTTGCGTGTCTTGGTTTGCGAGGTCGCTGTGAAATAGGCAACGAGCCAAGTGTTGCTTCTCTTTCCGAGCTTCATATGGCGTGACATCGCCAGCTTGTAACTTTTTGGGCCGCCAAGCCTAAGCTTCTTCGCCGTTTCCCAAAATCCTTCGTTATGCATTTCGCTGCTATCACGGCTTTTACGATACCTCAGTAGCATGTCCTTTTCGGTCTGTGGCAATTCGTCATCCGCTAGCAAGAAATCAATCATCTGCGTTTCTTGCTCCGATCCACGTGGAGCCAACCAATGCTCCCGCATCTCTTGTTCGTTCGTCATGCGCTGATTATCTCTGACGGCTGATTCCCAGGCCCTTTTTCTCGCAAGGTGTAGCTGACTTTAGTAACCGCCGCTCTGGGTAGTGAGTTCTGGACGAGCCGCCCTTAGACTGAATTTGCTTTACGGAGGAATCTGGGAATGTCGGCGCAACGTAATCATGCGGAAGCCCTGCTGAGTGAGCTTGACGAGCAGATTGCGAAGCTCATGCAACTGCGAAAACTGCTCAGCGATTGGGCGCTCGTAAAGCATACGGTTCCGAGTCATACCGCTCCCGCCACCCGACGCCGCAGAGCAGAGGGGCAGCAATACGGCGGAATCGTGCAGGCGGCTTTTGAGTGTGTCCATGCAATGGAGGCTCAGCCCTTTACAAAAGCTGAACTTGCAGAGAAGGTGCGAGCGGCTGGGCGTGAAATCAGAAGCCATCGACATGCGATGTACTACGCAGTCCAACAATTCCTAAGAGATGGCGTGATTGAACTTGTCGAACGGGGCGGTGGCAAACGTGCGAACAAGTACCAGAGGGTCGAAACGAAACGTGCCGAACCCAATACAAGTGCAGAACAACTCAAGGACGCTGCGCCATCGGTAATCACGTTACCCAAAGGCTCCGCATACCGAAGCGGTTTGATGAAGAAAGCGTTCGAGTGCATTCAGCACTTCGCTGAACCGTTTGCCCCTCGGCAATTAATTCGAGAGATGGAAAAAGCCGGGCACGAATTCATCGTGAGTGCTGAGCGGACGATTCAGCCGGTATTGTCCAAGCTCGTTAAAGACGGATTTCTGAACGTTGTTCGAGAGCAGAGCGGTGTGGAATCAGCCCTATACGAGAGGAGGTGTGCTGATAGCCCAGTGACGAGTCATCAGCCCTAATTCTTGGGCTTGCGGGGCTTACGGGACTTGCGTGGTACGTCCCAATAAGGGCTCTTGCAGTGTGGACACACTCGTGGCGGTTTTGCATTCTTCTTGCGAGGAATCCACTCGTGAGGGCACCGCTCGCAGCGGTAGCCCTCAATGCTCAACATGACTCGTGACATGGGTAAACCATCATAGGCATACCGTCACGCTAACTGTCAAGCTAAGGTTATACCACTTGACATCTACTTATATAAGTATATATTAGCTCGGGAAGTAGTGAGCTATGACGGTAGGCGTTATGCAATTGCGGGAACAGAAGGGCATAGCACTTGCAAAAGGGCGGACTATCCGCAGGCGAGGAAACCTCTGGATAGTGCCGTCGCAAACAGGTGACGGAACGCTGTATACAGTTAACCTCGTCACCGATAAGTGCACCTGCCCTGATTTCAAAGAGAACCAGCAAAAATGCAAACACATTTTTGCTGCTCTGTTCGCAGTCGCCCGACAGCATAACGCCGTTGTGCCGATGATGCAGCAAACCGTTATGGCGACCCAGCCCGTATACCCGAGAAACTGGAAGGCGTATGACGCTGCTCAAGGGACAGAAAAGGATACCTTCCAAGAACTCCTGCACGAATTGTGCGGTTTCTTGCCAACCACTGCGGTGCTTGGCCGTGGCAGACCGCCCTTTCCGTTGCGGCATGCGGTGTTTGCGATAGCTTACAAAGTCTATTCCACATTATCCTGTCGTCGTTTCAAGTGCGATTTGAGCGAGGCGTGCCGCAGGGGGTTAATTCCGAAAGTGCCCCACCGCAATACGATTCTAAACACTCTTGGTGACGACGCTATTTTTGACACCCTGCGCTGGCTCATTGAGCGCAGCGCCGTGCCTCTGAAAGAGCATGAAGTGCATTTCGCCGCAGATTCAACGAAGTTCAGCCCGAACCGGAAAATCCACTGGGCTGATGCGAAGACTGGCAAAGAAGGTCTTCAACGTGCTTGGGTGAAGTGTCATCTCATGGTCGGCGTGGACAGCCATATTGTGACTGCCGTTGAGATTGGAACGCCAAACGCCTCTGATTCGAAAAATTTTGAGGCACTGTTCGTAGCGACGAGGAAGAATTTCGACGTACTAAAAATTTCGGCGGACAAGGGATACTGCTCGCAAGAGATTTTCGAGATAGTAGGTCGCACTGGCGCAACGCCATATATTGCATTTTTGAGTCATGTTACGGGGCGAACCGGCAATGAATACTGGAAAGAGGGTTTCCGCAGGTCTCAGGAGAACCCCAAAGAGTATGACGACGGCTACCACGAACGATCCAACATCGAATCTGCCTTCAGCGCCATAAAGCGAAAATTTGCTCACTCATTGCGCAGCCGGGAGTCGGAAATCGCCATGAAGAACGAAATTTTGTGCAAGGTTCTTTGCCACAACCTCGTCGTCTTGATTCATCAGATACACGAGGGTCGAATTAAGCGACCTTTCTGGGGCGACAACGGTAGGTAATGACTCAAAAGGCGATTGGCCCAATACTCAATCGGGTCGTATGATTGGCCGCTTCTTCAGGACGGTCAGGATGCCAAAATCTTTCGCATCAAAGTCAGGACTTGCGTTCAGAAGGCCTAAAGCCTCACCCTATGGGGTTGCTTCCCAACAATCCCGAATGGCGACAACTGAGCACACCATCAACGATGCAATCGCCGAACTTCTGCGTGGCACACGCCGGGCGTGGCGGGACAGCGACATCGTTAGTTCCGAGAATACGGGGCAGCTTAAGGGCACGAGCGGACGCCCAGACATCCTCGTCGTTGAGCCCAATGTATCGCCTGTCGTAATTGAAACAGAAGTACTGCCCGCCATCACGGTCGAGACCGAAGCTTTGGATCGGCTCGGTGCAAAGATGAAATCAACCGGACGGACAATCCTCTCGTCCATCGCCGTGCGACTACCCTTGAGGCTGAGAGATAAATCCGGCAAGGCATTGCAGAAAGATTTGCTTGGCAGCGCCGACCTTGAGATGGTTCTCTACACCGGAAGCAGCCCATCGGTCGCATCTCGATTCCCTCACACCGGATGGATGGTCGGTACAGTCGCAGACCTCAGCATTCTCACGCAATCAGCCTCCATACCACCGGACGTAATTGATGCCGCTACAACGGAATTGGTGAATGGCGTCAGCGAAGCTGCGGGGAGATTGGCTCAGATTGCGCAATCAGACAGCGAAGCAGTCGAAAAAATCGCCAAGGAACTGTACCAGCAGGACAGTGAGCAGACCCGCCGAATGGCGACGACCATCCTGGCGAATGCATTTGTTTTCCATGAAAGTTTGGCGGGGAAGCTTCCGCAGGTGAACTCGATTGATGAGCTTAGAGGCAAGAAAAAGTTCAACAAAGCCTCGATACTCGCCGAGTGGGAAAAGATTTTGCTCGTCAACTATTGGCCGATTTTCGACATTGCCCGGCGCATTCTCCAGCACGTTCCCGTGCAAGAAAGTAAAGCACTGATAGAGCGGTTGGCGGAAACAGCGGACAGACTGCTTGAGAATCGCTTGATGAGATCCCACGATCTGACGGGAGCGGTGTTCCAGCGCATGATCGTGGACAGGAAATTCTTGGCGGCATACTACACGACTCCGGCTTCAGCCGCATTGCTGATTGGATTAGCACTGGTGCCGGGCTTAACTCCAAACATGGAGCCATGGGCGAATCCAGAAAATGTGACATCACTGCGTATTGCAGATTTTGCATGTGGCACCGGGACTCTGCTTACCACTGCATACAGCCGAATTGGACAATTGCACGAGCTTGCAGGTGGTGATTCAGAATCAATCCATGCGCAGATGATGGCGCATGCAATTATTGGATGTGATGTGCTCCCTTCTGCCGCACACCTGACTGCGTCCATGATTGCGGGGGCGCATCCGACTGTGAAGTACGAGCAAAGCCTGATAATGACTGTCCCCTACGGAAACATGGACGGCGACCTTGCGCTAGGCTCACTCGACCTACTCAACCCGCAAGCAAAACTTCTTGAGATGGCCATCACCGCCAAGGCGGCGGAAGGCATGGGGGAAAAGGAAAAGGAAACGTGGGCTGCGCTCCCCCATGCGTACTTTGATTTGGTCGTAATGAACCCGCCGTTCACTCGCCCTACCAATCACGAGGGCAGCAGGCACGATGTGCCAAATCCAATGTTCGCTGCCTTCGCCTCCACTGCCGTAGAACAGAAGAAAATGGCAGAAGCCACGAAGCTTCTGACGGCTGGAACAAGTGCTCATGGTAATGCTGGTGAAGCATCAATCTTCTTGGTTCTCGCCGACCGTAAGGTAAAGAGCGGCGGAATGGTTGCGCTCGTAATGCCCTTGAGTCTGATGCTGGGAGAGTCGTGGGAACACTCTCGTGTTCTGTTGACCAAGAACTACAGCGGCCTTGTAGTTCTGTCAATTGCGGGTGCAACCGACGAAGACTCGTCCTTTTCAGCAGATACGGACATGGCTGAATGTCTAGTAGTGGCTCGTAAATCTAAGCCAGAGCAAGATCGTGGCACCTTCGTCGTGCTAAAAGAGCGCCCCGCATATCCGCTCTTGGGTGCCAGTGCAGCCGAGCAAATTCACCGCTTGATCGCAGGGAAGAATCTTCGCCAACTTGAGGATGGCCCAGTCGGCGGCACACAGCTTTACTTTGGCGATGACATGATCGGGCAGGCGATGGATGTGCCGTTACCAGAGTCAGGCGTCTGGAATTTGGCACGCATCGTTGACTTGTCTTTGGCGCAAGCAGCCTACCAACTCACCGATGAAAATCGACTCTGGCTGCCGGGGATGGATAGATCAGAATGTGTCCCCATCAGCATAACCACCATTGCAGCAATCGGCGATACCGGCCCTATCCACCGGGACATAAATGGTAAGAACCCGAACGGCGACATAAGAGGGCCTTTTGAGATTAGGGATGTAAAGACGAACAGCGTGCCCACGTATCCGGCGCTTTGGGCGCATGAAGCGAAACGGGAACAGACGATGTCTTTTGATGGCGATACTGAAGGGGTTCCACTAAAGGGGGCAGACGCCGAAGAGCAAGAATCTATAGATACCAGGGTGGCTAACATTTGGGCTACCGCCACACACTGCCACTTCAATTGTGATTTTCGATTCAATAGTCAACCGACTGCTATGCAATTCACACCACGCAAGACTATCGGCGGTGTTGCGTGGCTATCAATTCAATTGAAGTCTCCTGAACAGGAAAAGGCACTTGTTGTATGGGCGAACACGTCGCTGGGTCTGCTCTTGCGTTGGTGGCATTCCAACAAGCAGCAGGCTGGGAGAGGGCGCATAGGCAAATCAATGGCGCACAGTCTGCCCATCCTTGACATTACTGCATTAACAGAACCGCAGCTTGAAAGAGCAGTGCGTATATTCGATGAGATGTGCTACAAGTCGATGGTTCCGATCCATGAAATCGACAAAGACCCCGTTCGCAGGGAACTGGATGAAAGGTTTGGGCGGGAAGTATTGGGCTTGCCGGAATCCGTCCTTGCCCTCGGTGGTGCGCTCGACGTACTGCGAATGAAGCTGGCGCAAGAACCTTCAATTCGGGGCAATAAATGATGCGTGCGCTGCGAGTGAAATGTTCCAAAGACCCCCTATTGATAGTCAAACGCAGCAAGCAAGCCGAACGCCACAAGCGACTGGTCTACATTCTCACAGCGAAGAAGCCTCAGTCCTACACGAATGGCAAGTCCCGAATCATCTACATCGGCACCACTGGAAAAGGCACCCGTCGTCCAGCGACATCGGCGGTTGATAAGGCAAGTGAGGCATTTGGCGAACTGCACGGGGTCAGGGAAATCGAGGCTTTCATCGTAACGAGCACAAGCCGTCAAGCAGTGAGGACATGGGAACACTTGGAGTCTTCATTGCTAGCAATTTTTCTTGGAAGATACCTTCAATTGCCGAAATACAACAAGAAAAAAGGGTCGATTAGGTATGCAGAGGACGTAACGCTATTCAAGCGCAAAACCCTTGAGAAAATCCTGCTCCGATTCGTCAAATAACCCACAAACTCAGGGCGTCATAATGCGGCTCCCCGGAGGAGCCAAGAAAGACCCGAAGTTGGGAAACCCAATCGCCAACAAATAGGCCAGTGTCTCCCCCACCCATAACTTGCCCTAAAACTGCTTCTTGTTTCATTTGCACAAAAATTCGACTACTTGCACAATAAATAGGGGCAGAATTGCATTTATTGTGCCAAAGCTCGGGGACCCGACGAGGTACCCTCACCATCACCGACACTGCCCCCAATAGTCCTCAATCGGTTACGCTGGGAGGAACCGGGCTTGCGGCGCAGCTGGTTTCTATCGCGGTGTCCCCCACTACTGCCACCATTCCCCAGGGAGCCACCCAGCAGTTCACAGCCACGGGAACGTACAGCAACGGCAGCACACGAAATCTCTCCAGCACGGCCAAGTGGAGTTCCTCAGCGGCCTCGGTGGCAACTGTAAAAGGCATTACTGGGTTGGCCACCGGCGTGGCTCCGGGAACCGCCACCATCACGGCCTCTTCAGGCTCCATTAGCGCCTCGGCCACGCTCAGCGTGGGACGGGCCGTCCTGGTCTCCGTGGCGGTTACCCCCGCGAATCCATCCTTTGCGCTGGGGACGACGCAGCAGTTTGCGGCGACGGGGACCTACAGTAATGGCAGCACTCTGGACCTGACCAAATCAGCCACCTGGAGCACAGCCAACGGCGGCATTGCCATCGTCAATGCTCAGGGACTGGCCACCAGTGTTGCCCTGGGCAGCACCAGTGTCACAGCCACCTCGGGATCGATTATCGGTTCTACGACTCTGACCGTCACTCCGGCAGTTCTGGTCTCCATGGCGGTTACCCCCGCGAATCCATCCTTTGCGCTGGGGACGACGCAGCAGTTTGCGGCGACGGGGACCTACAGTAATGGCAGCACTCTGGACCTGACCAAATCAGCCACCTGGAGCACAGCCAACGGCGGCATTGCCACCGTCAATGCTCAGGGACTGGCCACCAGTGTTGCCCTGGGCAGCACCAGTGTCACAGCCACCTCGGGATCGATTATCGGTTCTACGACTCTGACCGTCACTCCGGCAGTTCTGGTCTCCATGGCGGTTACCCCCGCGAATCCATCCTTTGCGCTGGGGACGACGCAGCAGTTTGCTGCGACGGGGACCTACAGTAATGGCAGCACTCTGGACCTGACCAAATCAGCCACCTGGAGCACAGCCAACGGCAGCATTGCCATCGTCAATGCTCAGGGACTGGCCACCAGTGTTGCCCTGGGCAGCACCAGTGTCACAGCCACCTCGGGATCGATTGCCGGTTCTACGACTCTGACCGTCACTCCGGCAGTTCTGGTCTCCATTGCGGTGACCCCCGCCATTCCGACGATTTCTCTGGGGACCACGGAGCAGTTCACCGCCACCGGCACCTTCACCGACGGCAGCACGCAAAACATCACCGGCACGGTGCAGTGGAGTTCCGATACTCCAGCGGTGGCCACCATCAGCAATGCGGTCGCTTCCCAAGGGGTGGCCAGCAGTGTGGGTCAAGGCACGGCGACCATCACAGCCAGTGTTGGATCGGTGACAGGTTCCACCACGCTCAGTGTGACCTCGGCCGCATTGGTCTCGCTGGCCATCACGCCGACTGCTCCTTCGCTGGCGGTGGGCACCACGCAGCAGTTCACTGCTACCGGCACCTTCACCGACGGCACCACGCAAAACCTGGCCAGCGCAGCCACTTGGTCGTCCGATACGCTTTCGACCGCCACCATCAATAATGCTGGGCTGGCCACCAGCGTTGGGATCGGCACCGCCACCATCACGGCTACTTCGGGCAGTATCAGCAGTGCGACGGCTCTGACGGTGACGGCAGCGGCCCTGGTCTCGATCACGATCAACCCGCCGGCGCCCACAATTCCTTTGGGCATGACGCAGCAGTTCACCGCCGCCGGCACCTTCACGGACGGCACCACGCAAGATCTGACAACAAGCGGACAGTGGAGTTCGACCGTGGCTACGGTTGCGACCATCAGCAACTCGGCGCCTGCGGGGCTGGCGACTTCTCTGGGAACGGGCACGACGACGATTGGAATTAGTTCGGGCGCGGTGAACGCAACCGCGGCGCTGGTGGTGAATCCTGCGGCGCTAGCGTCGATTGCAATTGCTCCGCAGGCACCCACGATTGCTCTCGGCACTAGCCAGCAATTCACGGCGACTGGAACTTACACGGACAGCAGCACGCAGGATGTGACAGGCATCGTGCAGTGGACCTCCTCTTCGGCTGCGGTCGCAGTCATCAGTAACGACTCCGGCACGGCGGCCTGGCTACCAGCGCTGGTCTGGGGACCGCCAATATCACCGCCACTTCCGGTTCCGTGTCAGCCTCGACAATCCTGACTGTAGGACCAGCGACGCTGGCGTCCATTGCTGTCTCGCCCTCGCCTGCCGCCATTCTGGTGGGCTCCACTCAACAATTCGTCGCGACCGCGACCTATACCAATGGGACAACCCAAGACGTGACGCAATCCGCTACCTGGCTATCGTCAACACCAACAGCAGCGACGATCAGCGTGGGCGGTCTGGCCACAGGACTTAGTATCGGGAGCACAACCATCACGGGGTCGTACTCCTCCCTGAACGCCTCGTCCACTTTGAGCGTGATCACACCAATCCAGCACATCGTTTTCTTGGTTAAGGAAAATCACAGCTTCGACAACATCTTTGGTGCTTTCCCAGGGGCCAACGGTGCTACTTCTGGATTGTGCGGAACATCGGTAATTCCACTGACGCACTCCTCATTGACCCCTCCAAACCTTCCGCACGATTGGAGTCCTGCGCGCCGAGCGATCGACCACGGCAAAATGGATCAGTTCTGCCTGAACGTTCCCAACTACGGCTCCTACATTCAGTACTATCAGTCAGACATTCCCAATTACTGGAAATATGCACAGACCTTTGCTTTGTCGGACAATGCCTTCAGCTCGTTGACTGGGGCAAGCTTCGGAAACCATCTCTATTTGGCTGCCGCCAGCTCGTACGAGTTTGTCACCAATCCATTTTTCCTGAATGCAGGTCCCGACAATACCTCTTGGGGCTGTGATGCTCCATCAAATACATTGGCGGGACGAATCCCGAACCCTACTGTAAGCACAGCGATAATTTATCAGTACCCGTGTATAGACATGCCTACTCTATCCGATCTGTTCGACTCCCAGGGGTTGTCGTGGCGCTACTATGCCGTACCCGAAGGACAAACAGGTTACATTTGGTCCATCTTCGACACGGTTGCACACATTCGCAACGGCCCGGAATGGAGCACCAATATTTCCGCTCCGCAGAACTTCATCGCTGATGTGACAGCCGGAAACCTAGCTAACTTCACTTGGCTTACGCCGCCTTGGACCGCTTCCGAACATCCTCCGACCAATATCTGTGCCGGTGAGAACTGGACTGTTAACCAGATTAACGCGATCATGGAATCGCCTCTCTGGAGTTCTACCGCAATCTTCGTGACTTGGGACGATTGGGGAGGTTACTACGATCATGTGCCACCCCCTAGCGTAGATTATTTCGGCCTAGGCATTCGGGTTCCTGTGATCATTATTTCACCCTATGTAAGCGCCCAGACCGTGATTCATACCCAATATGAGTTCGCATCAGTGCTGAAGTTTGCCGAGGAAACGTTCGGCCTTCCATCGCTTACGGAGCGTGACGCTCAGGCGAATGACATGATGGATGCCTTTAATTTCACTCAGCAACCACTATCGCCGCTCGTGCTCACTACGCGCGTTTGTCCTGCAGGCACGAGTGCGAAAGCACTAACCGACGCGGATCTGGACGGCGACTAACCCCTAGCCGGTGAAACGGGCATTGATGTCATGTGCGGCGTGTAGCAAGTGCGCTGTCGCCACATGAGACAGCCGACAGCAGCCAGCAGCGTTCCGATAAATGAACGACGTTCGATAGCGGCCATTGTTCATGCTCCCGTTCAATGTTAGCAGCCGTTGAAAATGATGCCCAAAGGAGTTTGATCATAAAAGAGATCTCTTAGCCCGCACGGGGGATGTAGGCCTGATGCGTTTCGATTCGCCCCGAGCCGTCAGCCGCCGCCACGTACCGGAGTCAAACGCGAATAGCACCAAAATCCCCAAGATTCACATAGGGGACCTGTTTCTTTCGCGTGAAGCTGTGGAAGGCCGCCGACCAGAAAATGTCATCGCTCAGAAGTAAGCCGCTGTTGAGGATGTGCGGATACGCCGTCTCGTATTCGAACCGTTGGTGCTCGTAGGTGTGCAGGCTGTCGTGAAGGAAAACATCAATTTTTCCGTACCACTTTAATAGGGACGGTAAGAGCACTCTGCTGTCCCCGAAGTGCAGCCGATAGCGCCCGCGCAGATAGTCTGGGACAAGCCAGCCGGGATCGCAGCCTGGCGGCAAAGTGGTTTGCATACCGCCGCACATCCTGTCAGTAGCCCCCGGAATTTCTTTGCGGGCGGGAAGATCGATTGAAACCAGTTCGCCAGTTTGATTCCGAGCCATAGCAGCAAGAATCACTGCACTGGAACGCCCATCGAAAACGCCCGTCTCAAACACGATGTGCGGGCGCATGATGCGGATCGCGCAGTAGAGAAATGGGTGCCACTCCTGCCAGTTCAGTGCTCGTCCGCGCCTGTGCCGCATCGCTTTCTCTAAACTTGAGAGCAGGGTGTGATCGCCGGAGAACTCGGCTTCAAGCGTCTTGGCCTGATCGGGAGTAGTTGTCGGAAAGATTTGACAGAGTGCGTCAACAGTGCCAAGGATCGGGGGAGCTGAAAGCACAGCCGGCGAAGTTGTAATCCAGCGTTTCAGATCGGCGAAGGATGCTGATCTTATCCGGGTGATACCGGAGGACAGATTGAAGTGCTCGGAAAGGTGCACAGTAACTCCTTTTCAGCCGTCACCTTCTAGCCTGCCACAGGCTTCACACGCATAGCCTTTGATGGACTTGTCCCTTGCCCTTTGACGAAGAAGGATACGCAAATTCTCTCTCTATTGCCCGTTCTCGCGCAAGTCAAATTCAGCCACTCCCAGGGAGTGACGGCAAAGTGCTTCACGTTACCGTTTGGCTTCCAGAAGTGAATCGCTGAATCGCTGAATCTACGGTTCCCGTGCTCAGGCAACTAGTCCGGCAGTTCGATTCGGTCGGCGCCGCTGGGCGCAGGTGGCATGGGCGAAGTGTATCGCTCATGCAGTGGACCGCGTTGGACATTCCGGATCCGGAGACGCCGGTGGGAGCGCGTGGTGTCGGCGAGCCGCCTGTTGCAGGCGGGTGTGCCTCGATCTTGAACGCTCTCTCAGATGCTCTCGGGGACGAGATCTTCCAGCGCGCACCGGTGAACGCCGACACGATTCTGACGTCGCTCGAAGCGGGCCGCCCGATGCAACATCCGCTGATGGCACACATTTGACGAAGATTTGAAGGAGAGTTATGGCTGTCATTCGAGACGTAATGGCTTTTTAGCTGTATCAGCCGAGTTCCGTTGCCGATGCGCAGAAGCTTCTCGAACGGCATGGACCCGATGCCTGGGTGCTGGCCGGAGGGCTCGACAGCTTCGACTGGCTCAAGGATCGAATCAAGAAGCCCAAGGCTGTGGTCGATCTAAGCGGAATCGAGGAGTTGCACGGAGTTCGCACGAACGCCGATGGCATTGAGATCGGCGCAATGACCACGCTCACAGAAGTTGTGAATCATCCCGTCGTCAAGCAGAAATACGATCTGCTGGCGCAGGCTGCGGAGCTGGTGGCATCGCCGCAAATCCGCAATCAAGGAACGCTCGGTGGCAATGTCTCACAGGACACGCGCTGCTGGTATTACCGTGGCGGCTGGCCGTGCTATCGTGCCGGCGGCAACATTTGCTACGCCGATACTTCGGAGGGCCGCAACCGCGAGCATGCCATTCTGCACGCGGACCGCTGCGTGGCAGTGAATCCCTCCGACACGGCCCCGGCCCTGATTGCGCTGGACGCCAAGTTCGTCCTGCGCACTCCCAAGGGTGAGCGCGTGCTGGATGCCGAGGATTACTTCATCGGCCCTGAGATCGATATTACGCGGCTGCACATCTTGCAGCCCGGCGATCTGCTTACTGCCATTCGGATTCCCTCCAGCTGGGCGGGCGTGCAATTCTATTTTGAAAAAGTGCGAGACCGCAACGTTTGGGATTTCCCGCTCCTCAACGTCGCCTCGGCTATGGTTCTATCCGGCAACACGATCGAGCGCATGCGAATTGCAGTCAACGGCGCCGCCGCTCGACCGTTAAGGCTGAAGGCAGTCGAAGATGCGGTTCGTGGCCAGCCGCGGAATACGGCGACTGGCGAGATGGCGGGAAAGCTCTCCGTGCAAGGAGCGGTTCCATTGCAGTTCAATAGCTACAAGATTCCGCTGATGAGAAATCTGGTGAAACGCGCCATCAGTGGAGTCGAGGAGGCCGCATGGACTTCTTAGAATGGGCAACGAGTCCGTGGGGGCAGAGTGTCCCCATCCATATTGCCTGGTTCCTGATCTGGGTTGCGGTGATCGCGGGGTTGCTGTTCCTGATCGTTCACGCCATCTACGTCATGTATTTCGCCAAGGCAAGAGAGTTTGCGGACGATGCTTCTCCGCAAGTCGTTGCGCAGATACCCAAGCGCGTTCCCCGGCACTCGCTGGTCGCGCGAATGTTTCACTGGATCATGGCAGCCTCCATGTTCACGCTGCTGTTTACCGCTTTCCTGCCGAAGGTTGGGGTCCAGTTTAATTGGGTGACCTATCATTGGATCGCCGGCGCCGTGTTAACCGTTTCCATCGTCTTTCACATCATTCATGCCTCCTTCTGGCTGGATTTCTGGTCGATTTGGCCCGACAGAATCGATCTGGACGATGCCTGGAAAAGGGTTCGCCGATTTCTCGGAATGCCCGCTCCGCCGCCGCGAAAGTTTGCCAAGTATCCCCTGGAAAACAAGCTCTTCCACGGTGTCATTATCTTGTGCGGTCTGTCGGTAATCCTTACCGGCGTTTTCATGATGTCTCGCGTGCGTACGATCTTTTTCCCTCGGAATCCATATCTATTCAGCGATTTGACCTGGGGCCTGATGTACGTGCTGCACGGATTGGCAGGCGTAGGACTGATTGCGCTAGTGATGATGCACGTCTACTTCGGGCTCCGGCAGGAGAAACGCGCGATCACGAAATCGATGATCTTCGGCTGGATGGATCGCGACTTCTATCTGGAAGAGCACGATCCCGAGCGATGGAAGGTCGAGACTCCTTCTTCGTCACCGACATCCAACCGGGTCGAAGGCCGAGGACTAACCGATGCTGGCTGAGATCTGCGATCGTTGTGACGCGGTGGAAGAATGCTACGAGTTCCTGCTGGCATACGCAGCCCAGGGGCTTCCGAGTGACCAGGGCAGCAAGTCGGGTGGACAAGTCCGTGAGTTCCTGCATCGCGCCGTGGATGCCTTGACGGGGCTGCCGGAAGCTTGTGCGATGGCAGTCGAACAGGAAGGCCTTGAGCCGGCCGGCAAGTACCTGGCGTTCATTGCCGTGCTCGATCGCGACTCGCGCGACTCTCTTGTTGCCATTGAAGTGGTTCTCGCTCAATCAGCGATCAGTTCCCAATTGATTGACAATCTGAACGCTTCCATCCACCTCCGAGCGCTGCTCACCGATCTATTTCTGCTGGGTGAGATTCTGAGAAAGCAAAGCAAACCAGCGGTGGAGGCAGTCACGAGCGACGGCGATTGAAGAACTCGGCCCTTCCCGGCTCTATGTTCTTTTCTTTTCGCTGACGTGCATCCGCTCCGTGGGGCAAGAGGATGCGGACTGGATACGCCTCGGTCCACTCGGAAGCCCCCACCAAACGGTGTCAGATTATCGCGGCCTTGATCGAAGGGAACTCCATTAACGCGACGTGCCGAATGCTCGGAGTCGGAAAGCATACCGTATTACGGCTGTTAGAAGATGCCGGATGCGCCTGTGCTGCCTTTCACGATGCGAACGTCCGCAATCTCAAGGTGCGGCGGTTGCAGTGCGATGAGGTCTGGTCTTTCATCTACGCAAAGCAGAAGAATGTGACGATGGAACAGATGGAAGAAGGCGCGGGAGACTGCTGGACGTGGACGGCAATCGATGCGGATTCCAAACTGATCATCTCGTACATGCTTGGGGATCGTGGCGCGACCACGGCTCAGGCTTTCATGCAGGACGTTGCTTCGCGGATCAGCAACCGGATTCAGCTAACCACAGACGGCCATCGCGTGTACGCGGAAGCCGTAGAGAATGCCTTCGGCTCTGAGATTGATTACGCAATGCTGGTTAAAATCTACGGCGCATCGAACGACGGTGAGTCACGCTACAGCCCTGCAACCTGCATCGGATGCCGTACTGGAGTCCTGAGCGGCAATCCAGACCCGAAGCACATCTCTACCAGCTACGTAGAGCGGCAGAACCTTTCGATGAGAATGGGAATGCGCCGATTTACGCGGCTCACAAACGGATTCAGCAAGAAGTTCGAAAACCACGCGCACCAGGTTGCGTTGTACTTCATGCACTACAACTACTGCCGCGTCCATTCGACGTTGCGCGTAACTCCGGCAATGGAAGCAGGGCTAACAGATCACGTCTGGACACTGGGAGAACTGTGCGGCTTGTTGCCTGAGAAGAAACCGAATGCGCGAGCGGACAAGGAACTCGTTTTGAAAGCACTACACAGGATGGCTTAGAGGGATTATGGCAAAAGCAAATCGGGTTTCTATTCCGTATCTTGATCCGAGCGTGCAACATGTTGGAATCAGCCGTTTGCGCGCATTGAACGTCACTCAGCTACGGGAACTAGATAAGACGCTGGTAATTCAGGACAGCGACAAGCCGCTGGCTGTGCTCTTGAAGTACGAGCACTTTCTGGCGATGCAAGAGCAAATATTGAAGAACGAAGGATGACGTTCTAGGGTTGATCTTTGGCGACTACTCGGCGGTCACGGTGCGGATCGGTGCGCGGCAGTCCAGTGCTGAGTTCGCAGCGTACTCCGGGAGGAGCGCCACAGGTCGGACAGCGAACGGTGAGGGCCTTTTTGGAGTCGGAGTCTTCGGTTTTCATGGCACCAAGATCATGCACCCAAACACCCGGCAAAGAGTGGTCAATTTTGAACAGTGCGTTACTAGGGCTTATCGGACTTGGGAGGAACGACTCCGAGTCGGCGTTCTTTTTCTTCCAGAAGATCGTCGATTTGCTTCACCAACTCCAACAGCTTTTGACCGTCTTGTTCTGCCGCTGCCTGAGCACAGAGTTCCATCCAGCGTTCTCGCTTTTCGCCTTGCATGAGGAGGAGCGGTCTAGCAGGTAACTAAGAAAATGTCAGTTTGGTTACTTACCTTCGGTGGATTCGCGCACGATCCGCAGCGCATTTTGGCTGCTGTCCATCGGCTTGCACTTGTGCGCGTCGAAAGCAGCCCGTATTTCCAATTCCGCCTGATCTTGCGAACGCTTATTGGACTTAAATTGAGAGTTGCAGCATTCGCAAATGCCGATAGCTGGAAGCGGCGGCTTCACGATTCGCAATTTGCGCTTCTGCATGATTGCAGTCTAGCGCATCGGGTGGGGAGCGCGTAATGCCTGTGGAGATCAAACGGCAGCACTACCACAACGGCCCAGTGAAATGCCACCAGACACCAGTAGGGGGCCTTGACAGGATCTGTGTGTAGGAAATTGAGCGGCAACCCAGTCGCCATGGCGATGCCAATGAACGCTATAAAAGCAACCTCCTGATGCGGTCAGTCCGGGGCTCAACGTCCTAATGACAGGGGATACAGCATGCACCTGATAGGTGAAGCTAACAATCAACCGTAAGCTGAAATGTGGTTCGGGGCGATATTTCGCAACTAGGTGGGCCGCCGTGGCGGATTGTGGATCCGCCTGAGCTGCAGCACAAAACGTCGGACCAACGAGCGAAAAGTTCAATCCAAAGGGCATCAATAATGAAAATCGCACAGGTAGCGCCTCTATACGAAAGTGTTCCTCCCGCCCTGTATGGGGGGACGGAGCGCGTCGTATCCTGGCTTACGGAGGAATTGGTTCGTCTCGGTCACGAGGTCACGCTGTTTGCGAGCGGCGATTCACTAACGACTGCCCGTCTGGTCCCGGGGTGCAAAAAAGCTTTGCGGCTGGATTCGAAGTGCGTGGACCAGTTGGCACATCATGTGATAATGCTCGACGAGGTCTTCAGCGAAAAAGAGAACTTCGACATAATTCATTTTCACGTTGATTACCTGCATTTCCCATACAGTTGCCGTCAGCAGACCGCGCACGTTACAACGCTGCATGGCAGACTCGATCTTCCCGATTTGCAGCCTCTTTATTTGCACTTCAGAGATATACCGGTAATTTCAATTTCGGATGCCCAGCGTAAGCCTCTGCCTTGGGCGAATTGGCAGGGCACAATCCATCACGGTTTACCGCGAGACTCGTTTTCTCTGGGTGGCGGAAAGGGCGGTTATCTCGCCTTCCTCGGGCGGACCTCGCCTGAGAAGGGTTTAGATCAGGCTATCGAGATCGCGAAACGAGCTGAGATGCCGCTGAAGATCGCAGCCAAGATCGATCGGGTTGATGTGGAGTATTTTGAGACTATCATCAAGCCCCTGCTGGACCATCCTCTGATTGAGTTCATCGGCGAAATTGGCTATCCAGAGAAAAATATTTTCTTAGGTAATGCTGCTGGGCTTCTCTTTCCTATCAATTGGCGCGAGCCCTTCGGCCTGGTGATGATTGAGGCAATGGCCTGCGGCACGCCAGTAATCGCTTACCCGTTGGGCTCCGTCCCGGAGGTCGTGGAAGAGGGGGTGACCGGATTTGTGGTGCCTGACCTGGAGAGGGCGGTAAAAGCAGTCAAGGAACTTGGAGAAATCGATAGAAGAGAATGCCGGAGGCACTTTGAACACCATTTCAATGCCGAACGCATGGCCCACGATTACTTGGATATTTACCAGCGGCTGATCCTGGGGGAATCCCCTTCGATCAGTGTTTCTGATGGAGTTCTCAGTTGCCCGAAGATGGCGTCACACAACAGTACTACATAGCTACGAAGTCATCGCCGGCTGATGACCACACCCGGGTTCTAAAATACGGCAGACTCTTCTCCGTCTTCGACCATCTGGGGGATATCCAAACGTCCGGACTGGCCGAACAGGGGCTTTTCTTTGAAGGCACCCGGCACCTTTCAGAGTTCCTTCTTCGCCTATGGGACGCTCGGCCATTACCTCTTAGTTCCACGATCGAGACAAACAACTTTCTCTTTAGCGGCCACCTCACCAATCTTGACGTCTCCCACTTCGACCGAGTCGTCATACCGCGAGGAACGTTCCACCTGCAGCGCTCCAAGTTTCTCTGGCACGATGTCTGCTACGAGGAGCTCGCCTTTGTCAATTACGGGCCCGTCCCTCTCCGAGTGCCATTCAGCATCACATTTGGCGCCGATTTCGCCGACATTTTCGAGGTCCGTGGTATGCACCGGCAAAAGAAAGGCCGGCGACTGGACGACCGGGTTGAGCGAGACCTGATCCTGCTCTCGTATGAAGGTCTCGACAAGGAAATTCGTCAGACCCGCATTCAATGTGATCCTGCCCCCAAATCGATCTCGGCGTCAGCATTCCAGTTTGAGGTACATCTGCAGCCAGCAGAGAGGTCGATCTTCCATTTGGCCATATCTTGTGACTCCCGCTCCGCCCTCGATTCGATTAGCTATTGCAGCGCGATCATTTCTGCCAGAGTTGAGCATAAGACGGCTTCCGAAACTTTCCCGCAGATTGGCAGTTCAAATTCTCGTTTTAGTGATTGGATCAGACGTTCAGTTGCCGACGTACAGATGATGATGATTGGCAACCCCGAAGTGAACTATCCCTACGCCGGAGTGCCTTGGTTCAGTACGGTCTTTGGCCGGGACGGGATTATTACGGCACTCCAAATCCTTTGGCTGTGTCCCTCGATTGCAAAAGGCGTTCTACAGTGTTTGGCGGATACCCAGGCTAAAGCTTTCGATCCAGCGACTGAAGCTGAGCCCGGCAAGATCCTGCACGAAATGCGCCATGGCGAGATGGCTGCCATGAGTGAAGTCCCTTTTGGGCGCTATTACGGGAGTGTGGACTCGACGCCTCTCTTCATTGTGCTTGCCGGCGCGTATTACGAGCGGACCGGGGACCAAGAGTTCTTGCATCAATTGTGGCCGCACATCGAGCTTGCGCTCGAATGGATCGACAAGTTCGGAGATGTGGATGGAGATGGGCTCGTGGAGTACGCTCAACGCTCCACGAAGGGTTTGGTTCAGCAAGGCTGGAAAGACTCGAACGACTCGATTTTCCACGCGGACGGGACCTCGGCGGATGCGCCGATCGCTTTATGCGAGGTCCAGGGTTACGTCTATGCGGCTAGATTGGCAGCGGCCCGATTAAGCGACATGTTGGGTGACAAACAGAAATGCAGTACCCACGAGTTTGAGGCCGAGAAGCTTCGCGTAAAGTTTGAAGAAACCTTTTGGTGCGACGACCTCTCCACCTACGCTTTGGCGCTCGATGGACACAAAAAGCCCTGTCGAGTACGAACATCGAATGCGGGTCATTGCCTGTACGCTGGGATCGCTAGTTCTGACAGAGGTCGCTTGGTCGCGGAAACGCTTCTGGGCGCGGATTCCTTCAGTGGCTGGGGCGTCCGCACTGTCGCTGCGGGGCAAGCTCGTTACAATCCACTTTCTTACCACAATGGCTCCATCTGGCCGCATGATAATTCCATCGTTGCAAGCGGCCTTGCGAAATACGGATGCAAAGATATGGCGGGCCGAATCCTGCTGGGTATGCTTGACGCGAGTAGGTGGGCGGATCTAGGCCGTCTTCCTGAGTTGTTCTGCGGACTCGATCGTCATCGTGGAGAAGGCCCCACTCTTTATCCCGTTGCCTGCTCGCCCCAGGCTTGGGCAGCCGGGGCGGCATTTCTATTGGTGCAGGCGTGCCTGGGAGTCTCGATTCAAGGCACCCACAACCGTATCCTATTTGATCGCCCCTACTTGCCACAGGGCATCCCGCAACTGTGGATTAAAGGTCTTCGCAGCCGCAAGGGATCCGTGGACATATTGGTTGAAGGTCGAAATCATGCCGTGCGAGTTGAGGTCACGGACCAACGAGGCGAGGTCGAGGTAGTCACCACACCGTCCGCTGAGGCCCTCAACCCGGTCTAGCTCAATCTCGGCTTAAGGAAGGACAGAACGCGGACGTGCGGAACTATCCTAAGTATAGCTGGGGTTGAGGCACAGCTCGAAGCCTTAAGAAGAAAAGGTCGAATCGTAATCTCTGTGATTGTGGTCCGATGACGAGGAACCCGGAAGTAATCGAGACGGCAAGCCGGCGTTCCGAAGAGACGGAAGAGCTTGACCTACGGTATCGCAGGTAGCTAAGGCGGGTTCTCCGCCGGGCTTCTCCCCAGTTTTTCTTCTCACCGATTACGAACCAATCGAACGTGAGTTGAAACTGACATTTTACGAGGGCCTTGATAGCTAATAGCTTTCATTCGATGACTCCGTGGATGGTAGTTACGGGCTGCCGCGATTTGTAGGCGAAAGTCAAGATTTTATGACTGCGGCTTCTTCGGAACTTTTGGAACTTTTGCGTTCTTCTTGCGTGCTTCGGAAAGCCCAATTGCGATTGCTTGTTTGCGGCTCTTTACGGCGCCGCCTTTGCCCCCTTTTCCGGAACGAAGGGTACCTTTCTTTTCGCGGCGAACCGCGCTTTCAACTGCCTTACCGGCCGCTTTGCCGTACTTGCGGCCACTCGATTTCTTACGTGAACCGGCTTTCTTTCGGGCTGCCATCTCCATCCTCCCAAAAACATGTTGCGCCGAGCGATCCGCTGTCCACAGCGCGAACCTACGATGCGACAACGACGGTTTGCGTTGTCGAGGACGATTTCTTCCAGACTGCAGGAAATCATCCGTGTTTGATTCGCGGCAGAACTTCTTTGCCGTAAAACTCAATCACGCGTTTTTGGTCCTCCTGTCCAGAATGAATGTTCACGATGGTTGCCCCGCTGTCGAACAGTTCAGAGATCGCTTTGACGTGGGCCGCGGGATCTGTGCTGACGGGCCAATCACCGTAGACCTTCTTGAGTACTGCCAACGCCCCCGCCATCCTGGGCTACGCAACTGGCGCCGATGGCGAAGGGGTGTATGGCCAGGAGTATGCGTCGACGGGCACAAACTTCGGAGTCTATGGTTTCGCCGCGAACGGCTACGGCGTAGCCGGTGCGGGCTCGACGAGCGGCGTGTATGGTATCGGTGCCTCGAACAACGACTTCGAAGGGTCGGGAGGCGTCTTCCAGGGCGGTACTGGCACCACTACTGGCGATGGAGTGGTCGGAGTCGCCGGCAGCGGCCATGCCGGGAACTTCACCGGCAACCTCACCGTCAGCGGCGCGATCACCGCGGGGACAAAGGACTTCAAAATCGACCACCCCCTGGATCCTGCGAACAAATACCTGGTTCACGCTTCGGTTGAATCCTCCGAGATGATGAACATCTACACCGGTAACGTCACCACGGATAGCCAGGGCCAAGCGACGGTGCAGTTGCCGGAGTGGTTTGAGGTGCTCAATACCGACTTTCGTTACCAGTTGACGGTGATCGGGCAATTCGCTCAAGCCATCGTGGCCCACGAGATCGAAAACAACCGGTTCGAGATCAGGACGAGCGCGCCCAACGTCAAGGTGTCGTGGCAGGTGACGGGCGTGCGTCAGGATGCCTTCGCCAAGGCACACCCGCTGGTGGTCGAGCAGGAAAAGGAAGCCCGGCTGCGCGGCTTCTATATTCATCCCGAGTTCTACGGCGCGCCGCCCGAGAAGCAGATTGAATGGGCGCGCCATCCCCAAATGATGAAGAAGATACAGGAAATGCGCGCCAAGCAGTTGGCCGCATCGCAGACGCAGGCAGTGCCGCGGAATTAACGCTGTGGGCGGGCAGGTAGGTTCCAAGCATAGACTTGCCGCTCGTCTCGGGCGGCTTTCCTTTTGCATCATGCGAAAGGGGGACGGTAGCTGTCGTTAACAGGCAATCGACGGACGGCCGGTATCGCTGTAACTCGCTTTCAGCCTGCTGCGGCTCATTGAGAAGCACATTAGTTTTGCCTTTGTGGCCATTACACTCAAAACCCCCTTCCTATGGTCAATGAGTGCTATGGCGATATCAAGCAATAACGGCAGGGCCTTTCCCCGCTGTCCGACTCCAGGGTTAGGACGCCACCGGAAAAAGGCCGAGCGCTCATGCTTAAAGTGCAATCGCCGCCGCCGCGATCTCTTGCCGAACCCAATTGGCACCCTTGTTGGGACAACTGCGATTGCTGCAAAGTGCGAGGATGTTTCCCTTAGTGAAAATCTCAGTATGGGTACACGCGGAGTGCTGATATCGCCCAGTATCCGGTGCGGGGCTCCCCACTGCACGATAAAGCCCGATGTTTGCCATGAGGAATCTCCTCTTGAGTCGCCGGGAGCGACACGAACTGTTTGGCAGCCCTAGTTTAGAGCAATGCAAGAAAGGAGTGCTGTTCAAAAATGCTCACACAGACAGCCTAAGTAGCCATCCATCGTTGGACTTGAACAAGGCTGTTTCTTATTTCGGCAGCGACGACGACGAGGAAACCTGGCGACAATTCGACGACTACCATCGCGCGGCCGTGCAACGTTTGGAACGCAGCGGCGCTGACTTTGCACTCATCGCAAGCAATACCGCACATCACCGGTTCGCGAGCATCGTGCGCGGAATTGGGATTCCTGTCATTAGTATTCTTGAGGTTGCGGCAAAGGAAAGCGCTCGAATCGGGGCGTGCGAGGTCTTGATTCTGGGAACTGCTCTGACTATGAGATCGCCGAGATTTCGCGAAGGGTTTGCGAAGTATGGAGTTGAGGCGGCGGGTCCACACGATGAGGGCTTGAGGGCACTGACGGTTGGTCTGATAGACGAGTTACAGTTGGGCAAGCTGGAGGGAGTGGCGGAACGGCTCGGAAGGATCGCGAAAATGTCGTTTGAGCAGCAGTTCGGGGCGCAGCCTGTGGTGTGTTTAGCCTGCACGGAGTTGCCGCTTGCGTTCCAGGAGCAGAAGATGCTCACAACCTTTGAGTACGATGGCGTCTCGTATATCAATACCACCGCCGTGCACATAGTCGCGGCCTTCGATTTCGCGGTCAATCTGGGCGAGTAGTCGGCTAACCGGAAGCTATCCGCACCTGCGAATCGTGGGGAATTCTCGAAACTGGTGATAAATCCCGTGGGTGTTGAAAAAGTCACGTCGATTAGCAGGATGAAATTCAGCAGAAGCATGTTAGAAGAAAGCATCCGCCATGCTCTGTTTGATTCTGATCGTCGGAGGCCTGCTGATCATGATGGGGCAACACGACCGCTCCGAAGCGCTGTTCTACTACTTCCGCCTGGAAGATCAGGTTCCATCAAACCATCTACTGCGGCTGATCGACAAGCACATCAGCTTCGAGTTCGTCCGGCAGCAACTGAAAGACACCTACAGTGAGAGGGGTCGGCCGTCGATTGATCCTGAGTTGCTGCTACGCATTCTGCTGATCGGCTATTTGTACGGCATCACCAGCGAGCGCAAGCTGGTGGAAGAACTGCGCATGCACCTGGCCTGGCGCTGGTTCACCGGTCTGGGTTTTGATCAAGAGATCCCGCATCACTCGACGTTCTCTAAGAACCGGCACGGGCGATTTCAGGAGTCGAAGCTGTTTGAGCAGTTGTTTGAGCAGATCGTTCGGCAGTGTGTGGAGGAGGGACTGGTACAGGGCCAGCATTTGTCGGTGGATGGCAGCTTCGTGGAAGCCAATGCGGCGAAGGAGAGCCGCATTCCGCGCGAGCAGTTAGCGGAAGCGGCACAAGTCAGTCAGACGGTGCGTCAGTATCTGGTGGACCTGGAACAGCAGAACCCGGTGCAAGAACCCGTGCATGAGCAAGACCAGGTATCGACCACCGATCCCGATGCGACCTACGCGACCAAGGGTGGAACTCCGGCCCGGCTGGGATACTACGACAACTATCTGGTCGACAATCACAGCTGCGTCATCGTGGGCGTTCAGGCGACCGCGGCCCGGATGAGCCAGGAAACGGTAGCCGCGCAAGACATGCTCACCCGTTTCACGCAATGGCAAGGACGAGAGCCAGAATCGGTAGCGGCTGACACGACCTACGGGAACGGGGAGTTTCTGCAATGGTTGGCGGACCGCAGCATCACTCCCTATATGCGAACCCGTGACAGTATCCACCGAAAGAACAGCCCGTTCTACGGTCCCGAGCGGTTCACGTATCAACCCGAAAGCAACCGCTATATCTGTCCCGCAGGCCAGCCCCTCAACTACGGCGGGCGGAACATGCGGAACCGCACTTACGCCTACATCGGGACTCGCAAGCGTTGCGGTGCGTGTGCGCTAAAAGCCCAATGCACCAGCGGAGCGTTTCGCTATCTTGCCATCCACATGGATGAACCAGCCCGGCAACGCGCACGGGAGTTGGCGAACACACCAGAGTTCGCGAAGGCCCAGCGGCAAAGAAAGAAGGTGGAAGCCTTGTTCGCGGAACTCAAGAATCAGATCGGACTGCGTCGCTTGCGCCTGCGGAGGCTGAAGTTCGTGCGGGAGCAGTTCTTCCTGGCAGCGGTGGCGCAGAACATCAAGCGACTGGTGCGGTTCCTCAGCCATCCAGCAGCACCCCTGCCTGTCGGCAACTAGAAATCAGAGAGGAACCCGCCAGTCCTTACACCACGGCGCAACAGAGCGTGCAATCAAAGACTTTTTCAACACCCACGCCTGTTATCAACAGTTAACCTCCGGTTTGCGCGTCAACCGGGCACAATCTAGCAGCTAATTTTCCGTACTCGGAGTTCAGTTCGGTGGGATAACAATCTCAAACCTGACTCTGCCGCTACTGCGCCCGGAGTTTCGCCAGTTGATCGCGCGCACCGTAGTTCTTGGGGTTCAATTCGAGTGATTTGCTGTAGTTCTTGATCGCCTGGTCCTTATCGCCGCGATCCATGTAGGCCTCGCCCAGGCTGTCCCAGCTATTGAAAGACTCGGGATAAATTTCAACGTTCAATTTGAGTACCAGAATCGCCTGATCGAGCTTCTTGGCGTTTATGAGGGTATACCCCAATTGGTTGATGTCCGACTCTGTGGTGGCGTACTTATGCAGTGGGTCTTGGATGAACGCCTGCACGGCAGCCTTGGCGCCGGCGTAGTCGCCTTTCTCCGCTGCGGCGCGGATGAGTTCGACGATGCTGGGTCCCGGCTTGTAGTTCAAGATCGCGTCCATCGCGGGATCGCGGCCGGCGCGGTAATCGGCGAAGGTGAGCTCGGTTGAGAGATCAGGCGCTTGCCACACCCGTTTGTCGCGAGGATCCATATCCTGCCACCAGAGTGTCGAAAGGCGCACCGTCAATTTGCTGTTGGGCAATACAACCGGCGCATTGTCGCCATACATGTTGGGGCTGGAACCCGTCGGTTCTCCGACAAAAAGAGTGTTAGTGTTCAACTTCATGCGGTTGACGCAGTTCATGGCCGCGGAGAAGGTCTGGCGTCCGATGATGGTGAACAACTTGCCGGGTTGGTTCACCGTGTCAGACCGGATGAAGGCATGGATCATCGGCCGCAAAAGGGTATTGTTGCCTCCGCCATTCGATCGCTCGTCAAGCACGAAACGGTCCACCTGATGAGTGTCCGCGAACGCCATGACCCGCTTGAAGAATGCCTCGATGGTCTCGTCAGGGTTGTGTGCCACGGCGTTGAATTGCACGTAGAGCGTCCGGGAATCGCTTAAATACTCGAACCAAAAGTGGCTGGCTGGATCTTTTTGCCACAGGGGCCGAGGAGCAGCGGGGTCGCGGGCATCCACCCAATCTGCCGGAAGAACGAATTCATCCAAGGGTAGAAATCCCGCTTCGGGTGTGAGGATGACGGTGGTTTGCACTCCATCCTTTTCGACGGTGAGCGGAACCGCTTCTTGGTTGTCCACCAGGCCGAGTCCATCGAGCACCTCGGCCAGTGACATGTAGAACGGTGTCATCCATTTGACCTGGGACGGGTTGTCGTGTGGAACGATGTGGCTCACAGCCTCGTAGGCATTCGGTCCAGAGACCTTGCCCAGCCTTACGATGCGACCACCCACGGCCGCGGCGTACTTCTTGTCAGCCTTTACGACGTAAACTCCGTCTGGGAACCAGTAGAACTTGAGCGGATAGTGCCGAAAATTCGTGGGAGGATGCAGGAGTTCGACGTAAGTGTGCCCGTCGCCAATCATGGCGACGATCCGCGTGATCTCGACGATAATTTGGTTGCGAGACAGGCTGGGGATGTGTTCGTCAAGGTTCTTCACCGCGGTATCAAACTGTTCCCGTGTCATGGAATGGAACAGATTCTTGTGAACCTGCGGCGCCTGTTCGGCGAAGTAGCGAAGGTCCTCTCGCCACCGGCTAGCCTCCGCAGGAGTGACCGGAGAAGCGTGACAGAGCAACGAAACAAGGAAGACGAGGCAAACCAGAATCGCTTTTTTTGGCAACATGGATTCCTTCGAGAGTGCCCTGCATCCACCTACGCCAATCGATGGACGGAAGTTCCCTAAAAATGTTAGCAGGGCTCGATTTACCTCGATTGCGACAGCTTCCCAATGGTCGGCTAACCGGAAGTGATCCGAGCCGCCACCCTGAGGGAATCTTCTCAATTGGCGAAACATCGCCATAACGTTCATTGACCTTTGGCTAGTAGATTTTGCGCGCGCCGGTTTGCCCGTGAACGAATCCCCGGGCGAGTATGCCGATCTCCGGTAATTGCCGAATTCCGTCCTCGTGCTATACTCCCGCCACTCAACCGGGCGGAGGCCAGCATGGCGCACAACCTGCATCATAACCATCATCATTCCCACCACACTCAAACCCATCCCGTGACGGGCAAGCCGACGCGTCGCGACTTTATTTCATCCCTGGTTTCTGCGGCCGTTCTTGCTCCATGGGCACTCGGCCAGACACAAACTCAGACCGCATCCACCATGGCCGAGCGTTTTCGCCAGATGTCCGAGGAATACGAAAGCAAAGGATTGGCGACGCCGTTCAAGGGAATCACGACCGATGGTGAGGTCGTGCCGGGCTTGTTCGAGATCAAGCCGAGTGGGGTTTCAACCGAACCAGTGCGCAATGCCGCGGAGACCTTCATCGCCACTCTCACGCCCCTCCAACTCGCCAGAACCATGTATCCCGTGGATGACGTCGAGTGGCGCAAATGGATGAATCAGCATTTTTACGCGCGGCAGGGGGTCTGCTTCGCGGAGATGACCGATGCCCAGCGGCAGGCCGCTTTCGGATTGATGCGCGCTTCCCTCAGCGCAGAAGGCTTTGAGCTGACGCGCAACATCATGCGCCTCAACGAAACGCTCGCCGAGCTGGCCGAGGATCACGCGTTCCTGGGAGAGTGGTTGTACTACATCCAGATTTACGGCCAGCCGTCGGCAACCGAGCCGTGGGGCTGGAAACTCGAGGGCCATCACGCCATCATCAATTACTTTGTCCTCGGGGACCAAGTGGTAATGACTCCCTTGTTTGTCGGCTCCGAACCAGTAAAAGCGCCGTCCGGCAAATACAAAGGTCTCGAAATTCTGCAAAAGGAACAGAACGATGGTCTAGCGGTGTTGAACGCACTCCCGGAGGCCCAGCGAAAACAGGCCATTCTCAACTTCTCGAAGGCGGGCAACAACAATCTCACCGAAGCATTCAAGGACAATGTCGTAATCGATTATGCGGGACTGCGCACGAACGTTCTGTCAGGTCCCGCGCGACAACGCTTCCGCGATTTGATTCACCTCTATATAAAGAACATGGACGAGGGCCACGCCCGCGTGAAGATGGACGAGGTGGACCGCTATCTCGACCAGACTTGGTTCACTTGGATCGGTGGAACGCAGCCGGATAGCGCTTTTTATTACCGGGTGCACAGTCCAGTGGTCCTGATCGAATTTGATCATCAGCAACCCGCCAACCTGCGGAAGTTTGCTGCGGACCCCACGAAGCCAACCCAGCAGCACATCCATTGCGTAGTGCGAACTCCGAATGGCAATGACTACGGCAAGGACCTGCTGCGGCAACACTACCTAGCCCATCCCCACACGACTTGAGCGACCGCACGCAAGGGAGGAAACCGCAACGCCCTGCCGAGATAATTCAGCCCGAAATACAACGGGGCGGAGCCGATGACGCCTTCGCTCTAGTGTTCAGAACGCGCTGTTTCCGGCGATTCTGGACGTGTTGTCGGCATGCCGGAAATTATCGAGTCGCGGCCCGCTATGGAACCGTCTCAACTGGTGAGAAATCGCCATTGCACTCATTGACCCAAGCGCTGTCCAACCTCAACGAGTGTAATGGCCTGTGGGTGTTGAAAAAGTCACGTCGATTAGCAGGATGAAATTCAGCAGAAGCATGTTAGAAGAAAGCATCCGCCATGCTCTGTTTGATTCTGATCGTCGGAGGCCTGCTGATCATGATGGGGCAACACGACCGCTCCGAAGCGCTGTTCTACTACTTCCGCCTGGAAGATCAGGTTCCATCAAACCATCTACTGCGGCTGATCGACAAGCACATCAGCTTCGAGTTCGTCCGGCAGCAACTGAAAGACACCTACAGTGAGAGGGGTCTGCCGTCGATTGATCCTGAGTTGCTGCTACGCATTCTGCTGATCGGCTATTTGTACGGCATCACCAGCGAGCGCAAGCTGGTGGAAGAACTGCGCATGCACCTGGCCTGGCGCTGGTTCACCGGTCTGGGTTTTGATCAAGAGATCCCGCATCACTCGACGTTCTCTAAGAACCGGCACGGGCGATTTCAGGAGTCGAAGCTGTTTGAGCAGTTGTTTGAGCAGATCGTTCGGCAGTGTGTGGAGGAGGGACTGGTACAGGGCCAGCATTTGTCGGTGGATGGCAGCTTCGTGGAAGCCAATGCGGCGAAGGAGAGCCGCATTCCGCGCGAGCAGTTAGCGGAAGCGGCACAAGTCAGTCAGACGGTGCGTCAGTATCTGGTGGACCTGGAACAGCAGAACCCGGTGCAAGAACCCGTGCATGAGCAAGACCAGGTATCGACCACCGATCCCGATGCGACCTACGCGACCAAGGGTGGAACTCCGGCCCGGCTGGGATACTACGACAACTATCTGGTCGACAATCACAGCTGCGTCATCGTGGGCGTTCAGGCGACCGCGGCCCGGATGAGCCAGGAAACGGTAGCCGCGCAAGACATGCTCACCCGTTTCACGCAATGGCAAGGACGAGAGCCAGAATCGGTAGCGGCTGACACGACCTACGGGAACGGGGAGTTTCTGCAATGGTTGGCGGACCGCAGCATCACTCCCTATATGCGAACCCGTGACAGTATCCACCGAAAGAACAGCCCGTTCTACGGTCCCGAGCGGTTCACGTATCAACCCGAAAGCAACCGCTATATCTGTCCCGCAGGCCAGCCCCTCAACTACGGCGGGCGGAACATGCGGAACCGCACTTACGCCTACATCGGGACTCGCAAGCGTTGCGGTGCGTGTGCGCTAAAAGCCCAATGCACCAGCGGAGCGTTTCGCTATCTTGCCATCCACATGGATGAACCAGCCCGGCAACGCGCACGGGAGTTGGCGAACACACCAGAGTTCGCGAAGGCCCAGCGGCAAAGAAAGAAGGTGGAAGCCTTGTTCGCGGAACTCAAGAATCAGATCGGACTGCGTCGCTTGCGCCTGCGGAGGCTGAAGTTCGTGCGGGAGCAGTTCTTCCTGGCAGCGGTGGCGCAGAACATCAAGCGACTGGTGCGGTTCCTCAGCCATCCAGCAGCACCCCTGCCTGTCGGCAACTAGAAATCAGAGAGGAACCCGCCAGTCCTTACACCACGGCGCAACAGAGCGTGCAATCAAAGACTTTTTCAACACCCACGCCTGTTGACAACAGCTATCTGTGATTCCAAAGGATAGCGTGTATACTTGCGGCGCCTCAGCACCAACACAATCCATTGTTTCCGGCTGTCGAGGGGTGCGATTTGCTTTCATGAGGCCTGGGAGACTACCAATGAGAAAACCGTTCTCGCTCCGCGGCTGTTTGCTGGCTGCGATTGCATTGAGTTGCTTCTGTGCACCGTCTTGGGCGCAAGGGAACATACGCCGGTGCTGTTCGTCAAAGTGAAAATGGGACAGGGGGAAAGCTGGAAGGCCGCCGTCAAAGACTATGCCGCAGTAGTGAAAAAAGCTGGATCAGACCAGGGGTTCACCGTCTGGGAGTCTGAAAGTGGACCAGCGCAACACGCGGTCGTCTGGTACTCCTCGAAGTGGAAGGAGGTGGGTGAGCAGGATCCGAAGCTGAAGCCCGTCGAAGCGGACATTGCAAGACTCTTTGCCCGCCTGGACACGGTGACCGACAGCCTCGAGACCTGGATTGACGAAATACAGCCCGACATGGTGGTTCGCTCGAAGGAGGTCCCTCCGATGGTGCGCGTTGGCCGGACCCGTGCCGTGTCCGGCAAAATGGATGAACTCAAAGCTCTGTTCCGCGATCAGATTGTGCCGGCGGTTAAGAAGTCCGGTGCCACCGATTACGGAGCTGCGGTGGCGCGCTATGGTACGCCCTCGAATGAAATTCACAGCTACCTGGGCTTGAGCGGCTGGGCGGACCTGGACGGACCGATTGGCGTCGAAAAGGGGATGAGTGCCGCGGAATTTAAGGCGTTTCAAGCCAAGCTCGCGCCGCTGATCGAGAGCACGGAATTCAGCATGTGGAAGTACGAACCCGAACTAAGCTACATCCCCGCGGCTAAGTAGGTTACGCGGGACTAACCACTAGAGAGGCACGCAACGAGCGTGCCTTTTTTTGCTTCTAACCCTGGAATACGAAATTGCAGAACAATAATTGAGAACAAGAAGCAGTAGGCGGGCTTCAAGTCGAAGCGGGTGTTGTGATTGGCATTTATCGATACAATTGCGAGCCGTGAGCAAGCTGAATTGGTTCCGCGTGCTCGGCTGTGGACTGTTGGCCGGGATTGTTTGGATCATGCTCGGCTCCGTGGTCACCGCCCTCCTAGGGCGAGATTTCGCCGCTTTGCCCAATAACCATCTCGCTAAGCCCACGCTCGGCTTCCTCCTGTTCAACGTCGTACTGGATTTGCTCGAAGGCATCTCCATCGTTTGGCTCTATGCCGTGTTGCGCCCGGTCTACGGCCTCGGCGTGCGGACCGCCGTGATCGCGGCGGTCGCGTGGTGGTTTATCGTCAGCTTGGGAGATGCAACGTGGTGTTCCTTCGGGTTGTTCCCTCCGCGTACAGTAGTTCCACTGATGATTGGGACGTTGCCAGCGCTCGTCCTCGCGACGCTTGCCGGAACGAAGTTTTACAAGGAGTGAACATTAGACGGCTTGTTAGACAGCTCTAGTTCTTGTATGAACCACTGGTCAATTAGCGATAAATCGCCATTGCACTCATTAACCCCCATCGAGCGGGGTTTTGAATGTAAACGCCTATTCTCAACAGTTGCATCTTCGAGCCGCGCGGCTCAGGCGAACTCGGCCTTGCGCCACGTTCGAAGGTTGACAGCGTAGAGCACAATACAAAATAGGCTCGCCGGAATCAAGCCCAGTTGCCCTGTTCTTAACCCGATGACGCAAATAATCAGGCTGTTGACCGCCGCTAGCACCCAGCCCGTCCAGCATCTTCTCCCTATCAGGATCGTTGAAAAAACAGTGAGCACACAAGACAAGCAATCAAGCCGCCACACAAGCGAAAGCACTTCTAATCTCATATCCTCTATCTTCACTTGAAAGGAGAGGCTCGTTCCGAGATCCGGGAGGTGAGACGTAACCTTGGTAACTCGGGCTGTCCCGTGAGGCTGTGTGTTCCTACATCTCTGAGAGAGAGATTCAGCTCGCCCCACAGTTGACGAAATATCCCCTATTACACTAATTGACCCCTGCCTTGGGGTTTTGAGCGTAAAGGCCTGTTAGCGACAGTAATTCTGAGTGGCCGTGATCCGGGCGCGATCTCAAGCGCCCCGTCTACGCTAACCCTGAGGCAGCGCGTATTTCGCGGCATTCTCAATCGGGCGTATAATCTCGGCCACCGATGTCACTCCACCCCGGTACACGACTCGGGCCCTACGAGGTTATCTTGCCCCTCGGTGCGGGTGGCATGGGCGTGGTCTACCGTGCCCGCGACTCTCGTCTCAAACGCGAAGTAGCGATCAAAGTCTTGCCGCCGGCGTTTTCTCGTGACGCCGACCGGTTGCGCCGCTTTGAGCGAGAGGCCTTCGCCACCGCTGCCCTGAACCATCCCAACATCCTTGCGGTATTCGACATTGGCACGCATGAAGGCGCGCCTTACGTAGTGTCGGAGCTGCTGGAGGGAGAGACGCTGCGGGGTTGCCTGGGCGGCGGGACGATCACGGTGCGTAAGACTCTGGACTACGCCCTGCAAATCACGCATGGGCTGGCCGCAGCCCATGAAAAAGGGATCGTTCATCGCGACCTCAAGCCGGAGAACCTGTTCGTCACGAAGGATGGGCGGGTCAAGATCCTGGACTTCGGTCTGGCTAAACTGACGCAGGCCGAACCCGGCGTTCACGCTTCCATACCAACCGTTTCCCAAGCCACGGAGGCGGGGGCGGTGCTGGGGACAGTGGGATACATGTCGCCCGAGCAGGTGCGGGGAATTGCGCTAGATGCACGTTCCGACATATTCAGCTTTGGGGCAATACTCTACGAAATGCTCTCGAGCAAACGCGCCTTTCGCGGCGATACGGCCGCGGACACGATGAGCGCGATCTTGAAGGAAAACCCTCCGGAGTTGAGCGAAAGCAATCGCAATGTTTCTCCGGCGCTGGACCGCATCGTGCAGCATTGCCTGGAGAAGAACCCGCAGGCTCGCTTCCATTCCGCCAGCGATATTGGGTTCGATCTCGAACAGGTTTCCGGAACCTCCGGCACGACGGCCAAGATAACGGACGTTGCGGGTCGGTCCCGTGGGAAGATGCTGGCTGGGCTGGCGAGTGGTCTCCTACTCGTCGTTGCGATGATTGGTCTCGCCTGGTGGCTGGCCGAGGCAGCGTTCGCGCGCCCCTGGCCGAGTACCAGGTGATCACTTTCCGCGCGGGTTACATAGGGAATGCCCGGTTTACGTCGGACGGCAGCATCATTTACAGCGCATCGTGGGACGGAGGCGACAACCAGTTGTATATGAGCCGCACCGATAATCCAGGCGCGCGCGAACTGGGGCTGAAGGATGCCGAACTGCTTTCGATCTCCAGGAACGGAGAATTGGCAGTTCGGCTCCACACGGTGCGCTACGGTGGCTATGCGCGAAGCGGGACGCTGGCGCTAGTTCCGCTGACTGGGGGGACGCCACGAGAACTGCTGGAGAATGTGCAGGACGCGGACTGGGCCGCGAACGGCGAAAGTATGGCGGTTGTCCATTACATTCCGGAAACCAACCATTGGCGGTTGGAATATCCCACTGGCAAGGTGCTCGTAGACGGCATCAACTGGATCAGCCACCCAAAGATTTCACCGGACGGGAAATGGGTGGCCTTCGCCGACCATGAGAACCCAATAGGAGACGACGAGGGTTCGGTCGCGGTGATTGCCGCGAGTGGCCAGGGGGAAGAAAGGAAGCTCTCGTCTGGCTGGCAGGGGTTGGAAGGGATTCTCTGGTCTCCCGCTGGCGATGAAATCTGGTTTACATCAAGCCGCTACGGCTTCGCCGAGAACCCGCGTGCGGTAAGCCTCTCTGGAAAGCTGCGAACGATCACGAACGTGCCCGGAGGCATGTGGGTGGAAGACCTGCGCAATGGAGCGACGCTGATGGTTACGCATCAGGGGCGGATTGGGATCCGGGGTATGGCGCCCGGTGGAAAGGAGGAGCACGAGCTAGGGTGGTTCGGATGGTCGATTCTGCGCGATATCAGCCGGGACGGTCGGAAGATCCTGTTCGAAGAGGAAGGCGATGGTGGTGGGCTGAATTACACCGTGTTTGTGCGCGATACGGATGGGTCGCCCCCGGCGCGCATTGGCGAAGGAGTCGCCCTGGCCATCTCGCCCGATGCCAAATGGGTGGTCACGACACCGTCTACGGGTGGGCCGTTGAGCCTAGTGCCCATGGGAGCGGGCGAATCAAGGCAGCTCACCCACGATGCCGTCAGCTACGCCAACGCTCGCTTTCTACCGGACGGCAAGCGGCTGCTGGCCTCGGGAATCGAAGCCGGGCATGGTCCGCGCGACTACCTGATTGATCAGAGTAGTGGTGATGCCAAGCCGATTACTCCCGAGGGCATCTCGGGTGTAGAGCTCTCGTCAGACGGCAGAAGCGTGGCGGTGCTGGGGCCCGATGGAAACTGGGGAATCTGGCCGCTTGGCGGGAGCGGGATCCGGCTGATCCCGGCGCTTGATTCGAGTTTCTATGTCGCTGGTTGGTCGCCAGATGGGGAATCAGTATACGCGTTGTCCAGTCGAGCCAACCAAAAGCCTGCGAAGGTCTATAAGGTGAATACAGCCACTGGAAAAAAGGAGTTGTGGAGAAACCTCGGGCCCGAAGCGACCGCGGGAGTCACGGAAGTTACCAGGCCTCGTTTTTCAAGCGGCGGTACTGCATACGCATACGGCTATGTGCGGATTCTGTCGCAAGCGTACGTGGTGACTGGATTGAAATAGGCCTTATCTGCTCTTGTCGGGGCTGAGGCATTTGATCACTGTCGTAACATGTATGGTCCGCCGCCCGAATGCAAGAAGAATTGGGTTGGACGAGAAGCAGTCTGCGAAAATGTATCCGGCCTCTAGTGGAGAATGGTCTCCGGGCGCATGATGATGATCCGCACGTGCCTGTCCGTAATAATCGCCACGGTCACGAAAGACCTTGTTACGACCCAGGTTCTCAGGCACGTCGTTTGACTGTGTTTTCGTCCTACCTTTCTTTTGCAGACTTCCGAGAAGCGAATTTTCAGCTCACTTCGTCTAGCTGGAACAGCGAAGGGCTCTGTGCATCGGGCGATAGTCGTTTCCACTCGACAACACAGCCCAACTGATCCTGGCCAGCTTGTTGGCGGTCGCTACGATCACGACGTTGCGAGCTGCTCTGGTTTCCAGGCCGCTCATCCACTGTCCCAGGCACGAGCCTTCGCGTTTGACGCGCAGCACCGCGGCGCGAGCGCCGTGGATGAACATCTTGCGGAGGTACGGGTTTCCTCGTTTACTGATTCCCAGTAGCTTGGGCTTGCCTCCGGTGGACCATTGTCGCGGCACTAGCCCGAGCCAGGCTGCGAACTGTCGTCCCTTGCGAAACGCAGCCCCGTTGCCGATAGCCGATACCACGGCTGTGGCCACCAAGGGCCCGACCCCTGGAATCTGCTGCAGCCGAACGCAAGCTGCATCGCTGTTCGCGATCTTCTCCAGATCTTCACTTAAACTCTCGATCTGCAGCTGCAGATGTTTCCATTCCTGCCAAAGAAAATCCAACAGGCGGCGCATGCGAGCCGTCAGTCTCTCGTCGGCGTTCTCCAGAATCCCCGGCATCTGCCGTCGTAGGCTGGCTGGCCCTTTCCGAAAGCTGATCCCGCGCTCCAACAGGAAAGCTCGAATCTGATTGATGACACTGGTGCGTCGTGAGACCAGCCGCTCCCGTACCCGATGCAGAGCTTGCAGGTCGAGTTGGTCCTCCGTCTTGATAGGCACGAAACGCATGTTCTCGCGCTCTTTATCTGCTTTTTGAATTTCTTCGAGAGAGGTTCTAAGCAATCGGCTCCAATTTGCGGAGCTTCCTTCCCCGGAGTGGAGACCCCCTCGCAAGGGTTTCCGTTGCGAATCGGAAAACACTTGGAACTTCCACATCCGGTGAACTAAAGCTAGCATCGAGAACTCACCCGAAACGGTAGCCGCGCAAGACATGCTCACCCGTTTCGCGCAATGGCAAGGACAAGGGCCAGAATCGGTAGCGGCAGACACGACCTACGGGAACGGGGAGTTTCTGCAATGGTTGGCGGACCGCAGCATCACTCCCTATATGCGAACCCGTGACAGTATCCACCGAAAGAACAGCCCGTTCTACGGTCCCGAGCGGTTCACGTATCAACCCGAAAGCAACCGCTATATCTGTCCCGCAGGCCAGCCCCTCAACTACGGCGGGCGGAACATGCGGAACCGCACTTACGCCTACATCGGGACTCGCAAGCGTTGCGGTGCGTGTGCGCTAAAAGCCCAATGCACCAGCGGAGCGTTTCGCTATCTTGCCATCCACATGGATGAACCAGCCCGGCAACGCGCACGGGAGTTGGCGAACACACCAGAGTTCGCGAAGGCACAGCGGCAAAGAAAGAAGGTGGAAGCCTTGTTCGCGGAACTCAAGAATCAGATCGGACTGCGTCGCTTGCGCCTGCGGAGGCTGAAGTTCGTGCGGGAGCAGTTCTTCCTGGCAGCGGCGGCCCAGAATATCAAGCGACTGGTCCGCTTCCTCAGCCTATCGACAACACCCGCTGTGGAAGCTGCCTCTTAGCTGAGGTGAGAACAAAAAACTCGGCCGCCGCAATCATCGCAGCCGAAAAGTCATTCCGATCACGGACTTTTTCAACACCCACTGGCGATAGCACTCATTGACCCTGCGATGAGGACACCGCAGCGGATGGAAAACAGGCACTAAACGGCAAGTGAACCCGCAATAGTGATGACCGTAGAACCGAATTGCCACACTCAGACGAAGGTATCAAGAGCGGTTACATTTGCTCTCATCGTTTAAAGAACTCAACGTAGACCAAGACTGACACGAACCACGCCACTACGACAATCGCGATCTTCTTCCACAGTGCCATGAACCAAATCTTACTCCGTTTCCGCATTATGGCGGTGGTGTGTTTATGTGCATTGCGAATTTGTCAATGAGTGAAATCGCTGTTTTCGCCAAAATGGTTGGACGGATTGAACGAGGGTTTACCTTCCTCGGGTATTGGATCACGGAGAAGGGCGTGACCGACGCTGCGCCTTCAGCTTGGGAAAGATTTCGCGAACGGGTAACCCGGCTTTATGAGCAGGATGCGCCGTCGGAACAAATCCAAGACGAGGGCAGGTTGCCCAATGACAACCCCGTTTTGTTGCGAGGATACACCCCAATTCACTTGTTGCCTTTTGGTTGTCGCTCGGACCGCGCAACCTCGTTCGTCGTGGAGCTACCCGCGGTGAGTTTTGCCTCTTTTAGGCGTTCAGCGACCTTGTCGGCGAAAGGCTGTGTGAGTTGTCCTACCGATCCAGCATAAGCGTTACCCGAGAAAGCTTGGCGGATCGTGTCAGTGTGGTCGAAAACCCTCTTCCCGCTGACGTCCGTTAGCCAGTAGTGAATCTTGGCACTCTCACGACCAGACCCCATACCCACGAACATTCTTTTTGCCCGATTGCCCGCATGCCATTCCAACACTTCTCCTCCAAGTGTGTAGACTGCGCCCTTGGCATCCTTTAGAGGTTCAGCGAGCACGAAGAAAGACTGACCGTCCTTTTTGATGAGTTCTGCTAGGGTCTTAAGCTTGATTTGGTTCATGTCGTAGGGCCAAACGACCCCGTTGGCCATGACAAAGGTGTCGACAATAATAGTCGGCTTACTTTGCCCAGCGCCTTCCACAATCGAAGCAAGCGTCAGCAGCAGAGTCAGACGAAGAAGGTTCCAAAAGGGGTAGCCTATTTGCTCGCGGGGAGACTCGAATCGGCTCATCGAAGCCCTCACTCGAAATGTTTGCAGCACATTGATCTGACAGATTCTAACCCCGTTTTTGTAGCGAGGAGACATCCCAGTTGCACTCAAAGGCGGTCAAACGTGTAATCGCCTGGTTTCGTCAGTTGACCTGCCTAGATTCGCCCGGCGATTCGAGAGCACGGGTGTGCTACCTTTTGTAACGATGCAACGACCAGTCCTAATCGTCATTGATATGGTGAATGACTTTCTTGAGAAGTGGGCACCGGCGCCGCCACCTGGATTGGCGATCGTCTCAAATGCTGAAACATCGCCATTGCACTCATTGACCCCAGCGGCGTGAAGGGTTTTTTGGTAGCTACTCGATCCTGACTAAAATCCTTTGTTTGACGATTGGAAGCGGTTTCGGCCCCACACTCAGCCATGCAATTTCCCACTCGTCCGAAATGAGTTTGGTGGCGCCAATCTTGTAGAACCTTCTTCCAAAAAGCAGTTGAGGTTGTCACGCTTCGCAAAACAGCCTGTAGTTTTTTGTGACGTATTTGTGACGTAAGATCTCAACTCGTTTCACCTAAAACCAACGTAATCAACATCGCCAAAACTTCCTTCCGTGCGGGCTGAAAGTTGTTAAAGTCTTTTGCTGCAACGGGTTTAGCTGCTGCAGCGGTGGGACCTGTCAATAATTCGTAATCGGCAGGTCAGCGGTTCAAGTCCGCTCGTCGGCTCCATTTCCCCAACTCCCGGGCCTTCATTGACTTGACCGTTTCGCGGACGTAGGATTCTGCCCGAGTGATCGACCAAGCTCGATCGACCAAACCTTCTTCCTGTCGCATCGTCAAAACTTGAGCAGTTTCGGAGGATCTGGATGCCACATTCGTTTTTCCGTCATAGCAGCGCCACTGCGGTTTTCGCGGCTCTATGTATTGCCCTCACTACAACCGCGTATGCGCAGAATTCACCAGGCCCCAAGCCCGTACCGCTGCCCGCGCCCGTGGTTGCGCCGGCTGACACGCCTTATCCCGGCACGATTTCGCTGCTTGTCGATGTCACCAACATCACGGCTCGCGTGCTGAATGTGCATGAGACGATCCCGGTCAAGGGCCGCGACATTACGCTGCTCTACCCGGAGTGGCTTCCCGGGACGCACTCGCCATCGAATCCGGTAAGTGAACTTGCGGGCCTGGTCGTCACGGCGAATGGCGAACGCGTGCCTTGGGTGCGCGACCGCGTGGACATGCATGCGTTCCATGTCGAGGCTCCGGACCATGCAACGACGCTGGACATCGACTTCCAGTACCTGGGCCCGCAGGATCCAAAACGGGGGCGGATTTCATCGAAGTTTGCCAACGTTACCTGGAACAGCGTGCTGCTCTATCCGGCGGGATACTTCTCGCGGGATATCAAATTCGAAGCGGCGCTGCGATTGCCGGAGGGGTGGAAATTCGCGTGCTCACTGGAGGTGAAATCGCAGGATGGCAACCTGGTCCATTTTAAAGAGACCACGCTGAATACGCTGGTCGACTCTCCGCTCTATGCGGGCGTCAACTTCAAGCGTTTGGACCTGTCTACCGGGCCGGACAACGCGGTGTACCTCGATGTGTTCGCCGACAAATCGGCCGATCTTGAGATCAGTCCGGAAGAATTGCAATACCACAAGAACCTGGTGATCGAGGCGCAGAAGCTTTTCAATTCGCATCACTATGATCGTTATGATTTTCTCTTTTCGGTCAGCGACATAGTCAGCGGCAAAGGCCTGGAGCACCATCAATCGAGTGAGGACGGTTCCCGCGCCAATTACTTCACGGACTGGGGTGCGGGAGTTGGCGGGCGGGCTCTTCTGCCCCACGAATACACTCATTCATGGAACGGCAAGTTCCGGCGGCAGGCTGACTTGTGGACGCCGAACTTCAACGTGCCGATGCGCAACGATCTGCTATGGGTTTATGAGGGCTTGACGGATTATTACGGCAACGTCCTGACGGCACGATCTGGAATGCGCACTCCGGAGCAGGCCCGCGATGTATTCGCACAAATCGCCGCGGGCTTCGAAATAAGCCCGGGACGGACGTGGCGCGCTCTGGAAGACACCACCAACCAGCCCATTGTTTCGTCTCACGGAGCAACCCCGCAGACTTGGCCAAGCTGGGAGCGTTCGTTCGACTATTATCCGGAGTCAGACCTGATCTGGCTCGACGCCGACACGAAGATCCGCGAGCTGAGCGGCGGGAAGAAATCGCTTGACGATTTCGCCAAGCTCTTTTTCGGGATCGACAACGGGAGCTATGTCACCGTTGGTTATACGTTCGAGGACCTCGTGAAAGCGTTGAACACGGTGCAGCCTTACGACTGGGCGGGATTTTTCCGCGCGCGGGTTTACGAGGTCAACCCGAACGTTCCGGAGAACGGGTTTAAGCAGGGCGGCTACCGGCTGGTGTACAACGATGACGAACAGGAGTGGCTGAAGAAGACAGAGAACGTTCGCGGAGTAAGCTTCGCTACCTCGCTGGGCTTCTCGGTAAAGCCGGAGGGCAGCCCTGATTCGCGCGGCAGCCTGGATAGTGTTGGGTGGGACAGTCTGGCCTTCAAAGCCGGCATCACTCCTGATATGCAACTGCTAGCGGTTAACGATCAGAAGTACACTGCGGCGGGCCTGCGCGAAACCATTGTCGCCGCGGAGAAAAGTAAGGAGCCGATCAAACTATTGCTGAAGCGTGGCGACGAGTTTCTCACCGTCTCTCTGGACTACCACGGCGGAATGCGCTACCCGCACCTGGAAAGGATCGAGACAACGCCCGACCGGCTGGATGCGATATTTGCGCCGGTAAAATAGAGGCCGATCACCGAACTTCGACTAGCTGATGGGCCCTCGCCGGCTTTGTCGCGTTTACCGGGTACCGCGATTGGCGCATTGTTCCTTTCAGTGACGCAAGTCAGTTGTTCAAGTCCGCACGCCGGCTCCATTCTCTCATCGTCGCGTACACGATCCTTGCATTTTTCGACGTTCAACCCTTCCAGAAGCGTTCTCACCGTCGGCGGATGCAGCGTTGTACGCCTCCTCGCCAGTACCAGCCATGCTATCGGCTTAACCGCTTTCTTGTTGTACGCTTGGCAAAAGAAGTGGTAGTAGCGGGATACCGGTTCTCTGTGCGGGTTCAAATCATCCTTATGGTTGAACAGGACTGGAACACAAACGAGAAAATCGCTGGCGAGAGCCCCGGCGCGCCCAAAAAGCAATATCAAGATCCGGCATTCCGGCACGAGCGGGTTTTTGAGACTATGGCGCTGTCCTGCGGCAAAACCAGTGGCACTCAATTTCAGTGCCATTTCCACCGGAATGCTTCGTAGCCTGCTGCCATCTATGCAACCCATATTGGAAGCTGGCGCGGATGCAAAGTTTATTCTTGCGGCCGAGATGCTTCGTTGCCGGGCCCCGGTTCAGCTGACGGCATGGGGAACGAGCATGCTTCCCTCGGTGTGGCCGGGAGATCGGCTCACGATTCAAAGCGTGGCGAAGAACGAAGTGGTTCCTGGAGACATCGTGTTGGTTCTGCGCGACAACCGCTTCTTCGTTCACCGGCTGGTCGAAAAGCGACGAGACGAGGATTGCATTTCGTGGGTCACGCGGGGAGACGCGATGCCTAACGAGGATCCACCCGCGGCCGCGTCTGAACTTCTCGGCCGAGTCGCCGGCATTCGGCGTGGCCGTCGCAGTTTCGTACCGGGCCGCCGGGTTGCGCCGTTCCATTTCGCTCTGGGGTGGATGCTGTGCCACTGGGAGCGATTCCGCAATGTCGCGCTGCGGATTCACGCGGCGCGCCTGCAGGCAGGTACTTCTCATCCATGACGACCGCCGTTGCCATCACTGGGAAGGAAGCCGTATCCATCGAGATCGGCGGGATGTCGATTGCCGTGCGAACCGATGACCTCTCATTTCGGCGGCTGATCGAGGATCGCTACGCGGGTTTTGTCGGGACCTCGGCGAATTCGCAATTCGAATTCGACATCGACTTGTATGAGCCGTCGGAACTAGCTGCAGCCGACGACGAACTGGAGGTCAAGATCGACGGAGGCGAATGGCTGTTAAAGCGGGGCGACTTCCGCGCCCGGTGGAATCCGGACGGTTGTTTTGGTCACATCTATCAATCGCGTAGTCCTTACGCGATTGATTGCGTCTTGCGCATCGTTCATACGCTCATCCTGGCGAGACAAGGAGGCTTCCTGGTTCACGCCGCCAGCGCGATTCGCGGTGGAAAAGCATTTCTGTTTTCTGGGGTTTCGGGCGCGGGCAAGACGACGATCTCGCGACTGGCTCCGTCCGACGCGACGCTGCTCACGGATGAAATCTCCTACGTGCGGCGCGAAGGCAATCGCTATATGGCCTGCGGGACGCCTTTTGCGGGAGAGTTGGCGCGGGTGGGCAAGAACTGCTCCGCTCCCCTGAGCGCATTTTTCTTACTGGAGAAAGGGTTGCAGAACAGGATCGAACCGGTTGGCACCACGGAAGCAGTGCAGCGGCTGCTGAGGAACATTTTGTTTTTCGCCGACGATCCTGAGCTGGTGAAACTGGTTTTTCAGTCAGCGTGCGAGTTTGCAAGTTTGGTTCCCATGCACCGCTTAGTATTCGTTCCCGACCAGCGTGTGTGGGACATAATACTTTAGCAGGCCGTGGTGAAACTCCGTCGACGCTAAGCGACGCCTAAAGGCGTGCTAATAGCACGACGCTTAGGGCACGCATGAATGCGTGCCCTGATACGAATCGAACTTGTATCACGGACTGCTAGTCGTCATACGTTAGCGCGGGAGAATCATTATGGCTGAAAAATACATTGCGCGAAGCTCGGCGATTGCTGCCCGCATGCTGGGCGGCGAAATGATGGTGATGTCGGCGGCCGATTCGACCTTTTTTACGCTGAATGAAGTCGCTTCCACGATTTGGCAGGCAGCGGACGGGCGCACGCCGCTTTCGGAGATCGTCGCCGACAAAGTCTGCCGGGAATTCGACGTCGACCGGGAACGGGCGCAGCGCGGCGCCGACCGCTTCGTAGATGAACTCTCGCAATACGGCATTCTGATGGTGTCGGATCAGCCACTGAAAGAGACGGATTCTTCCCTGTCGTCGGAGAGCCGGTGAGCCTACTCGCCGAGATGAATCAAAAGGCGCTGAATCTGGGCTTGCCCATCAGCGTTCACCTTGATATCACCTACCGCTGCAATGAGCGCTGCGTGCATTGCTACCTCGATCACGACGATCATGGCGAGATGACGACGGCAGAAATTATCGACGTGCTCGAACAGCTTGCCGACGCCGGCGTCTTTTTCCTCTCCCTCAGCGGCGGTGAAGTTCTGATGCGGCGGGACTTTTTTGAAATTGTGGAGCGGGCGCGGAAACTGCTGTTTAACGTAAAGGTGAAGACCAACGGGGTGATGATCCACGCGAAGGAAGCAGCGAGACTTCGCCAGCTCGGCGTCGAGCAAATACAGATCAGCGTCTACTCGCACCGTCCGGAAGTGCACGATGCCATCACGAAACTGCCGGGATCGCTGAATAAGACCCTCCGGGCGATTCGCTTCTTGAAGTCGCAAGGGCTGAAGGTCAGCATCGCGAATGTGCTTATGGCGGGCAATTTCTCCGACCAGCCGGGTGTGATCGGGCTGGCCCGAGAGCTGGGAGTCGCCTACACGCTCGACCCGACTATCACGCCTAAAATGGATGGAGACACGTCCACCGTCGCGCTCCGAATTCCGGGATCTGACCTCAAGCAGGTTTTTCACAACCAGGAACTGGTAGGCAACGTGGAAGAGTTCTGCGCGCCTCCGCCCGCGCCGGGCGAAGACATCATGGATGGTTTTCCGTGCAGCGCCGGCCACACCGCGTGTTACATTTCGCCTTACGGCGATGTGTTCCCCTGCGTGCAATTCCCTCTTCCCAGCGGCAACGTGCGGCGGCAAAAATTTCTCGACATCTGGCGCAATTCCACGCAACTGAAGGAGGTCCGCTCGATCCGCGCACGGGATCTTCCGACCTGTTCGACTTGTGCTCACGTGGGAACGTGCACGCGCTGTCCCGGCTTGGCCTACATGGAGGGTAACATGCGCGGGCCCTCCACGGCGACTGCGAGAAGTCGTTCCAGAGAACGGGCATCCCCTCGGCGAACATGCTGAAACGGACGCGAGCCGAGTCCGCGGGTCCACTGATTCAAATCCAGACCCTGGCAAACTCATCCCCGATCACGCTTTTTCAAGATGAGGCGCGTTAACTGTGAACAGATTTGGAACTCCACGAAACCGGATTCTAACCTATCTTGCCAGTTGCGCCGCGCTGCAGCTGGCGGTGTTTGGGCTGGCGGCTACCTTTACCGCATCGTTGTTCGGGCAGGCCTTTGCGAGGCCGGATGGTTCACTTCCCGTGCCGATCGATTGGAGCTCAAAGCATGTTGTTTTCACCGGCGACTACACGCCAGAACAAGCAGTGAAGACGTGGAACGAGCCCCGGGCCTATGCCCAGTGGCTGTTGCATGGGAACGCGACGGCAGGTTCAGGCCTGGTGCGTTCAGGCCTGGCGCGCAGGCGGCCAAGGCCAACATCGCGAAGGCATACAAGGGGAATGAAGAAGGACTGGGCTATCTCGCTCGGCGCCGGCGGCGTAGCCCAAGGCATGTGGCCCGCCAAGTTCTCCTTCAATGTGAATGCGCCACCGAGTTGCACCGGCGATTTCGTAGTCTTCCCCGTTAACGCGCCGACCGCGGCCACGCGCGCCAATGTGGTTGGCACTTTCACCGGCCAACCGACGTCTGGCCAGACAACGTCAATCACCATAACTCCGACGGGTGGAACCGCGGCCACTCTGACCCTAACCGCATCGAACACTACGAACACAGGGCTAGACTTCGAAGTGTCCAGCACGGTTCCCACCAATGCGGCCAATCTGGCAGCAGCGATCAATCGTAATCTCAGTAGTACCGCTCTCGACCGTCTGGTGGCGGTTGCGTCGGGAGCTACAGTTACGGTGTACGCGCTCACGCCAGGGAGCCGCGTCACGCTGAGTGATGCAAACGCGCTAACAAATTTCAACTGGGGCGCCATTACTGCCGGGACGAACGGTTCCCAAGCCAACATCGTCGCCTTCAATCAGCTTTACAGCGGATCCGGGACGTCGCTGTGTAATCTCTCGAATCCGGAATTCATCTTCTCCTACGCCTCCGGTGTGGGACCGGTCGCTACCTCGCCCGCCCTCTCGGTTGGCGGCACAGAAATCTCTTTCGTGGAGAATGACCCGAACATCGGAGCAATCCTGCACGTGCTGACGTTCGGCAGCGGCAGCACCGAGTATGGAACCAGCGCCAGCTGCGCCAGCAACAACAACGGCGGTGCCACATTGCCGACCTGCGCCACCAACCCGGTGATCCCCGGAAGCACCTCGGGAAGCACAGCTAACGATTTCATGCTTCCTCTCGGCCTAGTCGCTGCCAACGCCGCCACGGGCGTGGCAGGAGCAGCGGATAGCTTCTCTTCCCCGTTCACCGACTATGCCAACGACACTACCTACGTCGGCGATAACAATGGCTACCTGTATGCGGTCACCCCCACTTTCCAGGGGACCCCTGCGTATGCGGGAGGGAATTTTCCCGTGCATGTAAGCCCCGGTCCTGCGGCAGTGACCCCGACTGGGACAACGGCAACCACAACGGTAGTGACCGTCACCGTCGCCAACTCGCTTAGCATCGGAGAGTTAGTCACCATCGTAGGCGTAGGCGCCAACGGCACCCACTGCACCGCGGCTGACGCCGCAGCCATCAATGGATCGCAAACCGTTGCTTCAGCGAGTGCAACGCAGTTCACCTTCGGCGCTACGATACCCACCGCGACAACGAGCCCCGGGTGCACCGTCACCAGCGCAACTGTCACCCCTGGGTCTAATTATCTTTCCTCCCCGGTGGTCGATGAGGGTGGCACGGGTAACATTTTTGTCGGCGACAGCAGTTCTAACTTGTACGCATTGACGCCCGCGGGAGCTGCAGCGGCACCAGCGCTCGCTCTCGGCGTCAACGGGGCCACAAACCTGGGCGCCATCAACGGCGGCATTCGCGACGGCGCCATCATTGACACTACGAACAGAGTGGGCTACGTCGTTACCGCATGCAATCCCAACACTACCGGTGAAGCTGACACGGGAACAGCCGGCAACACCGGCCTTGTCCAATTCACTTTCACCAGCAACACCCTCACCGCGGTTGTGTACGCGGGCCTCGACACCGGCGCACATCAAAGCTGTACGGTCGCTGGCTTTCCAAACTACGCCCCCACCCTGGACGAACGCTACTATGCCTTGGGCATTGGTAGTGCCAGTGCGGCGAACAATGGGGAGATAATCGGCGCCGCCTCCGGCACCGGCGGCCAACAGCTCAAAGAATTGCAGTTCGTTAGTTCCACCCTCAAGACAACGCCGCCCAACAACGACAAGCCTCAAATGGGCACGAACGCTTCGCCCATCTCGCCGCTCGCCGAGTTCTACAACAGCCAGTTATCCACCGTGACCGGAGTTACAGCATCTACTACTGTAGTCACGGTCACGGCGAACAACACGCTCGCCGCGAATGACCTGGTCACCCTCTCGGGCGTAGCTGCCAACGCTACCAACAATTGCACCGCCGCCGACATCGCCGCCATCAATGGCGGAATACAAACCGTCGTTTCGGCGACCGCAACGAATTTCACGTTCGACGCAACAATTCCCACCGCGACTACCGGCGCCGGGTGCGCTGTGACCGGCGCAACCGCTACAGGCGGACCGGACTACCTGTTCGTAGGAGTAAATGAAAATCCAAGCGCAGCGTATACTCTCCTTTTGCCTAGCTCGCTTCTAGTTGCCTCAGGCGTCGCGCCTACCATTGCGGCGACGAACACCACCGATGTCGCCGGCGGGACAAGCGGCATAATCATGGACAACGATTCCACAGCCGGGCAGGCGTCGAGCATCTACTTCGGCACGCTGGCGACATCCACCACCATTTGCGGAACCAGTGCCGCGCACTGCGCGGTCAAACTAACCCAGGCCGCCTTGCAGTAGTTCGCGCCGACCCTCCGCTTCAGCGTGCGATTGAGACCCCTTTTCGAGTACTTCACCGAATACATACCTGATCGAGAACGTAACCGCCGCAAATCCCCACCGGCCTTTCCTTCGTAAAGTTATGCAAAGATCGTCGGAATCCCGCATTCTTGCGCAACTTTCGGTCTGTAATTCCGTTTATACATACAAATCCATTCTATTGAATTTAAGGAGAACACCATGCTCAAGCAGTCCCTACTTATTCTTGCAGCGGCTGGAGTCATTTCTATTGCCGCACCTTTTGCGACGGCGCAGAATAGTCCGTCACCGTCTAACGATCAACAATCTCCGACCGCGCAGGAGAATGGTGGGCGGCACCATGGCCCGCCCGACCCCGCTGAACGGACCAGGGAACTGACCAAACATCTCAAGCTCACGGCCGATCAGCAAACCAAAGTGCAGGCTGCGCTTGTTTCTGAACGCTCCCAGATGGAGAGCCTGCATCAGGACAGTTCTCTTTCCCAGCAGGATCGCCGCACGAAGATGATGGAGATTCGCAAGAGCACCGACGAGCAGATCCGCGGGCTCCTCGACACGAATCAGCAGAAGAAATGGGACGAAATGCAGGCCCGGCGCGAGCAACGGATGCAGGCCCGCCGCGGAGGCGAGCAAGGCCCACCACCCCAGCAATAGTGTCTGAAAAACGAAGGCCGGTCGTTCTCTCGGCGGTGACAACTCCGAGGACGGCGGCTTTCGCGGCCTTTCACCTTTCCGCAATTCTTCTCCTTCCACAACAGTGAGCTGCAACCATAAAGTTCAGCCGGTTCGAGCGTTTCCCCGTCCTTTGAAGTGCGCTTCTCAGTATCTCGCCTTTCTGGTACTGTTTTGAGTCCGTTGGGGGCTGGTTCCGGTACCATGTGACGAGCGTCATAGTGGAACTGCTTTCGGTCCGGTAGTATTCCCTGGGGAAAGGACAACCGCGTGATTGTTGGAGTTCCGAAGGAAAGCTATCCGGGAGAGTGCCGGGTTGCGCTCGTTCCCGCCGTGATTCCCACGCTCGCCAAGGCGGGACTTGACATGGTTGTGGAGTCGGGCGCTGGCGAGCCGGCCGGCTATCCTGATTCGGCTTACCTCGAGAAGGGCGGCAAGATTGTTGCCGACCGCGCCGCCGTATTCAGCGCCGCTGAGATTGTCGTGCAGGTACTTTGTTACGGCTCCAATGACGTGACCGGCAAGGCTGACCTGCCATTGTTGCGTCGGGATCAACTTCTGATTGGATTCCTGCGTCCCTTCGGCTCTGTCGAAGTGGTGCAGCAGATTGCCGCGGCAGGCGTAACTTCATTCTCCGTCGAACTGGTGCCTCGCACCACGCGCGCGCAAAACATGGATGCGCTTTCCTCTATGGGTACGATCTGCGGCTACAAGGCGGTGCTGCTGGCCGCGGAAACGTCCATCAGAATCTTTCCCATGATGACCACGGCCGCGGGCACCATCACGCCGGCTCGCGTGTTTGTCATTGGCGCCGGAGTGGCTGGACTGCAGGCCATCTCGACGGCGCGCAGGCTGGGCGCGGTGGCGTCGGCATACGACATGCGCGCCGCCTCGAAAGAGCAGGTGCAAAGTCTGGGCGGCCGCTTCATCGAGTTGCCGATTGAAGCCAAGGATGCGCAGGATGCCCGCGGCTATGGCACTGCTCAGGATGAAACTTTCTACGCGCGGCAGCGCGAACTGCTCACCCGCGTGGTTGCGGAGAGCGACGTGGTCATCACTGCCGCGGTGGTTCCCGGCAAGAAGTCGCCGGTGCTGATCACCGCGGAGATGGTCAAAGGAATGGCGCCGGGCTCCGTGATCGTCGATCTTGCCTCGGAGCGCGGCGGGAACTGCGAACTCACCCGCACCGGAGAAACGGTTAATGAAAGCGGCGTCTCGATTATCGGCGCCATTAATCTGGCGAGCAGCGTTCCCTACCATGCCAGCCAGATGTATGCGCGCAATGTGGCCGCCTTTCTGGCATACATGGTGAAAGATGGCAAACTACAGCTCAATCTGCAAGACGAAATCATCCGCGAGACGATGGTCACCCGCGGCGGTGAAATCGTGAACGCGAGGGTACGGGAGTTTTTCAAACTGACGGCGTTGGTAGCGCAGTGAAGGATCGGGACTGAGAGATTCGAATCCGGGCACGGCTTCAGCCGTGCCGCAGAGAGCTACAAGAGACGCCGGGCGTTAGCCCCTGGAGAAACATATGGGCGACAACTTAATCGACGCGCTTTTCATTTTCATGCTGGCCTGCTTCATCGGCTTTGAGGTCATCCGCCACGTTTCGCCCCTGCTTCACACTCCGCTGATGTCGTTGACAAATGCACTCGACGCCATTGCTGTCATAGGAGCGATTGTGCTGGTGGGCGAGCGCAAGAGCACTTTCGCGACGGTGCTGGGCACGATTGCCATCGTCGCCGCAACCAGCAACGTGGTGGGCGGATTCTTTATTACGGATCGCATGCTCAAGATGTTCAAGAGCAGCCGCCCGAACAAGTAAGCCACTGGACGAAATAATAATGAGCAAATCTCTTGAGTAAGCCTTGTCGGGTAAATCACCTTGAGTAAATCATGAACGAGTTTGCCGGAAGCCAGTACGTCATCGAAGCCATCTACCTGATTGCCAGCGCCCTGTTTATCCTGTCGCTGAAGTGGATGAGCTCGCCCACCACCGCCCGCCACGGGATTTGGGCGGGTGAATTCGGAATGCTGCTGGCCATTGCCGGGACTCTGCTGCACCACGGTATCGTCGACTATAAGTGGATCGCCGTCGGGCTGGTGCTGGGTAGCGGCATCGGCATCCCGCTGGGCATGGTGCACATGACAGCGGTCCCGCAGCGGACCGCGCTCAGCCATGCCTTCGGGGCACTATGCGTCACGCTCGTTGGCACGGCGGAGTTTTATCTGCGCACGCCGAACGTTCCCAAATTCATGATGTCAGTGCTCTCGATGGAAGTGATTCTCGGAGGGCTGACGTTTACCGGCAGTCTGATGGCGGCGGGAAAGTTGCAGGAAATCCTGCCCCAGCGTCCCATCACTTATAAGGGACAGAACCTCGTCAACTTCCTCCTGTTCGGGGTTGCGGTAGCCAGTGCGGTTTACCTGGTGCTGCATCCCGAGGCGAAGGAGTTCTTCCCCCTGATCGTGGGCGTCTCGCTACTCTTCGGCGTGCTGCTTGTGATCCCGATCGGCGGGGCCGACATGCCGACCGTCATCTCGCTGTTAAACGGCTACGCCGGATTGTCTGCGGCAGCCATGGGATTCGTCCTCCAAAACAAGCTGCTCATCATCGCGGGCGCGCTCGACGGATCTTCGGGACTGATTCTTTCGGTCATCATGTCGAAGGCGATGAACCGGTCCTTCACCAACGTGTTGTTTGGAGCGTTCGGCCAAGTGCAGGCGGCGGCAGCAGCCGGCGCGGAAGCCAAACCGGTGCACAGCGCCACGGCCGAAGAAGCGGCGGCAATTCTTAGTGCTGCCAACAAAGTTGTGATCGTCCCCGGTTACGGGATGGCAGTGGCGCAGGCGCAGCACAAGGTGCGCGAACTTTATGACATCCTTACCAAGAAGGGAGTCGACGTTCGCTTCGCGATCCATCCCGTTGCCGGACGCATGCCCGGCCACATGAACGTGCTGCTGGCAGAAGCTGACATTCCTTACGACCGGCTCATCGAGATGGACGAGATCAACGGCGACTTCCCGCAAACCGACGTGGCCCTGGTGATCGGCGCCAACGACGTCACCAACCCGGCCGCGCGTAGTGACGCTTCCAGCCCCATCTACGGCATGCCCATTCTCGATGTCGATAAGGCGCACACCGTCATGGTGATCAAGCGCAGCATGAGCCCGGGCTTTGCCGGTATCGACAATCCGCTTTACTACCTCGATAACACGCTGATGCTTTTCGGCGACGCCAAGCAGTTCGTAGGCGCGATTGTGCGGGAGTTGAGCGGGGGACACTGAGAGATCCGCTACGGCACGAACGGCAGTAGTAACGTTGATGAGAATATGCGAACCCTGCTCATTGTGATCGGAATATTCCTGTTTGCAACGATTGCTGCGGCACAAACGCAGCCTCAGCTCAATCTCATGCCCATGCCCTCGACGTTGCAACCGGGGACGGGGCAGCTCCCGATTGATCGAACGTTTTCGGTTTCAGTCACAGGCTTTCACGATGCGACATTGGGGCGTGGCATAGACAGGTTTGTTTACGAGATTTCCCGGCAAACCGGAATGTCGCTCAACCATGATGCGGTGAAAGTTGCCAGCCCCACCCTGCTGATCCACGCCGCGCATAGCCGGGAGGAAGTACAGAAAGTCGGAGAGGATGAGTCTTACGAGCTGATCGTGGAGCAGTCAGGCGCGAAGCTTACGGCGCCAAATCCGCTGGGCGTTCTGCATGGCCTTCAGACGTTCCTGCAATTGGTGGAAACTACCGGGAAGGGATTTGCCGTACCGGGCGTCACGATTAGGGATCAGCCGCGGTTCGCCTGGCGCGGTTTGCTCATCGACGTCAGCCGTCACTTCATTCCCCTGGACGTGCTCAAGCGCAACCTGGATGGAATGGCGGCGGTGAAGATGAACGTCTTGCACTGGCATTTGTCCGACGATCAAGGCTTCCGCGTCGCGAGCAAGCAGTTTCCCAAGCTGCACGAAATGGGTTCCGAGGGACTCTTTTACAGGCAGGACGAAATTCGCGAATTTCTGGCATACGCGCATGATCGCGGCATCCGCGTGGTCCCTGAGTTCGACGTCCCCGGCCACAGCCGGTCATGGTTTGTTGGATATCCGGAACTCGCCAGCGGGCCGGGCCCGTATGCGCTGGAGGGCGGTGGCATCGACCCGATCATGGATCCCACGCAGGAGTCTACCTACAAGTTCCTGGACAAATTCGTCGCTGAAATGGCCAAGCTCTTTCCGGACAGCTACTTTCACATTGGCGGAGACGAAGTCGATGGCAAACAGTGGGACGCCAATCCGAAAATCCAGGCCTTCATTCACTCCCATGGCATGAAAAACAATCAGGATCTGCAAGCTTATTTTAATCAGCGTTTACGTCAGATCCTGACGAAGCACCATAAAATCATGATTGGGTGGGATGAGATTCTGCATCCCGATTTGCCGAGGACGATTGTGGTGCAATCCTGGCGTGGACAGCAGTCGCTGGCAGCGGCGGCTCAGCAAGGATACAGCGGATTGCTTTCCTTCGGCTACTACCTCGATTTGATATGGCCGGCGGCTCAGCACTATGCCGTCGACCCGATGAGCGGCGCGGCTGCAACCCTGACTCCCGAAGAAAAGACCCGCGTTCTTGGTGGCGAGGCGTGCATGTGGGCGGAATGGGTGACTCCGGAAAACATCGACTCGCACATTTGGCCGCGAAATGGGGCCGTGGCGGAGCGGCTGTGGTCTCGGCAAGAGGTCACGGATGTGGACTCGATGTACGCCAGGCTCAATGCGCTCAGCCTGCGGCTGGAATGGTTGGGCCTGACTCACCGATCCGCGCGCATGTACATGCTGCGTCGCATGGGGGGAACGGATTCGTTCTACCTGCGAACGCTAGCGGAGGTGACCGAACCCGTCAAGGACTACAACCGCTGGGATAGTTCGAAGGGCCCAATCGACTTCCATGCAACGCTCATCCGCATGGTCGATGCGGTCTATCCGGAAAGCGATACGGCACGGGACTTTCGGGATTTGGTGCAGAACTATGTTCACAGCGGCTATAAGGACAAGGTCGCTGCAGGTTTGATTCGAAGCAGCCTTAAGACCTGGCAGGATAACGACTCTGGATTACACCCGCTGCTGGAGCAATCCTTCCTTCTGCACGAAGTCATGCCTCTGTCTCAGAACCTGTCGGCCGTCGGCGCTGCCGGACTGAAGGCGCTCGATTATCTGGACAGGTCTGAGCCGTCCCCGGAGTCGTGGCGGACGCAACAACTCATGCTGGTTGAGCAAGCCAAGACACCGACAGCGGACCTCCTGCTGATGGTGGTTTCTCCCATCCAGCAGTTGATCGAAGCCAGCGGGGATGCGGGGCGGCAGTAGTGAAGTTGCTTCGCGCCGAGCTAGGACGCCCTGCGCAATGTCCACTGCGCAAACCTCAGGGGCTAAAGCCGGAATGCTGTTACGGCTCCGGCAGGATGGCTGAAGTCGATCCGCTGTATTACCTCGCTAAACAGTTCGCGGGCGCGATCGAGCGCGAACACAGCGGCGGACACTAGCTAGGTCGCATTTCATCCCTCTGAGACGACTTTGCTCGCGTTACTGATGTAATCATTGGAGACGAGTTATCCCGGTGGCCTCACCTGATTCCTCATCAATAATGGAAGGTCAGTGGCGGATGTCTGTGGGCAGCAGGTTAAGACCAATCTCTGCAATTCCCTTCAAAGGAATTTATAGCGGAAGCATGTCAACGGGAACGCGGGCGCCACAGAATACGCCTCAACCATTACCGCAGGACTTGGCTCAGCTCGACGAACAAGTTCTGGCCATGGTGATAGCCCACGCTGCGCTTCCCGAGATTCTGGACAACGTGTGCCGCATCGAGAAGCAAGTCCGTCGTGATATTCTATTAACTCCAGCTGCGTACCGTTTTGGCGGAAATTCCCCGCAGTTTCAGAAAAACGCTTCCTGAAGAAGCTTCCCAGCAGAAGCCCGGAAGAAGAGAAACCAGAAATCATGCTTTCAGTCAGTAATGTTTCCATGCGCTACGGCGCCAAAATTTTGTTTGATGAAGTGTCCACGGCGTTCACGCCGGGGAAGCGCTATGGCTTGACTGGACCTAACGGCGCCGGTAAATCCACGTTTATGAAGCTGCTCAGCGGCGAATTGGAGCCGCAGAAGGGGACGGTGGTGCGTCCGCGGAAACTGGGCGTGTTGAGCCAGGATCAGTTTGCCTTCGATGCCTTCACCGCCATCGATACGGTCATCATGGGCAACAAGCGCCTGTGGGCCGCGATGCAGGAGCGCGACGCGATTTATACCAAGCACGACATGACCGACGAAGACGGTATGAAGCTGGGCGAGTTGGAAGGCGTTGTCGGCGAAGAAGACGGATACACAGCCGAGAGCGACGCGGCGATTTTGCTGCAAGGACTAGACATCCCGGACGAGGTGCATTCGCGCAAGATGAGCGAACTGCAGGGCGGACAGAAAGTCCGCGTGCTGCTCGCGCAGGCCCTGTTCGGGCATCCGCAGGCGTTGCTTCTGGATGAGCCGACGAACAACCTGGACTTGGATTCGATCCACTGGCTGCAGGGATTTTTGAATGCCTACGATGGCGTGGTGATTGCGATCTCGCACGACCGGCATTTCCTGAACAGCATTTGCACGCACATCGCCGACATCGACTACGAGACCATCATCACTTACACCGGGTCGTATGACGACATGGTGATCGCGAAGACGCAGGTGCGGTCGCAGATTGAATCGCAGAACGCGCAGCGGGAAAAGAAGATTGCGCAATTGAACGAATTCATCGCGCGCTTCTCCGCTGGCACGCGGTCAAGCCAGGTACAGTCACGGCGCAAGGAAGTGGAGCGGTTGCAGGTGACGGAACTGGCCAAGTCGAACATCCAGCGGCCTTACATCAAGTTTGAGCAGAAGCGGCCTTCGGGCAAGCACATTCTGGAAGTCGAGCACCTGAGCAAGGCTTACGGGGATAAGCCGGTCATTCGCGACTTCACGGCCAGCATCACGCGCGGTGAAAGAATCGCGCTGATGGGGCGCAACGGAGCGGGAAAGACGACGCTGGTGAATGCCTTGCTGGCGAACTCTCCGACCACGCCGGAAGCTGAGTTGCGCAAGACCAGCGGCTACGACGGGCCCTTCGTTGATTCCGGAAAAGTAATCTGGGGACACGAAGCGTCGATCGGATATTTCGCCCAGGACCACCGCAGTTTGATCGAGGGCGGCACGACGGTGCTGGAGTGGCTGCATCAGTGGAATCCGGCGGCGGTGAGCGAAGAAATTCGCGGCTTGCTGGGGCAGATGCTGTTTGCGCGTGAGGAAGCCACGAAATCCACCAACGTTCTTTCCGGCGGCGAAGCGGCGAGGCTGCTTTTCTGCAAGCTGATGCTGCAGAAGCCGAACGTGCTGGTGCTCGATGAGCCCACGAACCACCTGGATCTAGAAGCCATCAACGCACTGAACATCTCGCTGCAGCGCTATCACGGGACGGTTTTCCTGGTAACCCACGATCACGACCTGATCGACGAGGTCGCAACCCGCATCTGGCACTTCGAAAGCGACCACAAGCTTACGGACTTCAAGGGCACGTACGAAGAATATCAGGCGGCCGTGGCAGTGTAGGCGAGACCCAGATTCCTCGCTTCGCTCGGAATGACAAAGTAGAGAGTGTTCGGAATGTCGATAGGTAGGTTGGGTTGGGTTGGGGTTGCACCGATTTTGGTGCATGTAAATCAACCAGGTTCTCCACAGATTTCCACAAGCATTTGCAGTTGCGTTTGCAGCCGCAAGTTGCGGATAATGGCGTCGGGGACATACTTGCGCGGTCTACACGCGCAAGACTTGTGTACAGTCGTGTACAGTCGAACCGATTTACTTAGGATTCTGCACCTCACACCGCGCCAGTTGGCAAGCTGGGAGCGGGCGGGGCTGATTACGTCCTCTCCCGCCTATTCTTTTTCCGACCTGCTGAAGATCAAGAAAGTTCGCGACCTGTGCGCAATGAGGGTGCGTCCGGCGGTGATCCGGCAATCGCTCGAAGCCATGCAGAAGCAAGCGTCGGGTATGGGAAATCCTCTGCTCGATGCCGGAGCCTCCTCCACCAACAAACATCGCGTCGCGTTCCGTCACGAGGGCAGGCTGCTGGAGCCGATCGCGGGACAGTTTGTGATGGATTTCGCGACGAGAGAAAAAGTTGTGACCAGCACACCGATTCCCACCCAGGAGCCGGGCGCGCAAGAGGATGACGCTGCCGTCTGGTTTGCCCGCGGCATCGCGCTGGAAGAGGATCCCGCCACGCAGACCGAAGCGCTGGCTGCCTACCAGAAAGTGCTCGAGTTTCAATCCGAACACGCGGCCGCGCACATCAATCTTGGCACGCTTTACTACAACCGCCAGGATTTCTCGCTGGCGGAAAGGCACTACCGAGCCGCATTGCAGGCCGATCCACGTTATGCGCTCGCCTATTTCGATCTAGGCAATGTTCTGGACGAGACCGGGCGAGTGCAAGAGGCGATTCAAACTTACAAGATGGCGATCCAACTCGCTCCCACCTACGCCGACGCGCACTACAACCTCGCCCTTGCCTACGAAAAAACCCGCGAGCCGCGCAAGGCGCTGAAACACTGGCAGGCTTATATCAAGCTCGATACCACCGGTCCGTGGTCTGTGCATGCGCGCAACCAGATCCAGCGCATTCTGCAGGCAGACGCGCTGAAGCTGGTGCACTCCAGGCGCAGCTGAAAAGCAGAAATGTTTTACTCTGTGGACACCCCTGTGGCCTCTGTGTTTAAGGTTCAAATTCCTAACTCTCCACTCTGCTAGAATCCAAGGTTTGCTATTCCTCCGCTTAAGGTATTGATATGTCCGAGACCACCTTACAAGACGCCGTTCCCACGCCGCTGACCACGCTTACCGAAGACGAGCTTCTCTTCCGCGACAACATCCGCCAGTTTGGCGACGAGCGAATTCGCCCGCTGGTGAAGGAAATGGACGAGCAAGGCGTCTTCAATAAAGACCTCATCCACGAATTCTTTCAGCTTGGGCTGATGGGGATTGAAATCCCGGAGCAATACGGCGGAGGTGGCGCCAAGTTCTTCGAAGCGATCCTCGCCGTAGAGGAATTGTCGCGCGTCGACGCATCTGCAGGCGTGATTGTCGATGTGCAGAACACATTGGTCAACAATGCCTTGCTGCGATGGGGTAGCGCTGAGCAGAAAAAGCGGTACCTGCCGAGGATGGCAGCTGATACTTGCGGTGCCTATGCGTTGAGCGAAGCTGGTTCCGGGTCTGACGCCTTTGGGCTGCAGACGCGGGCTGAACTCAAGGGCAGTGATTACGTCCTCAATGGCCGCAAGCTGTGGATCACCAACGGCAAGGAAGCCGGACTCTTCGTCCTGTTCGCCACGCTTGACCCAGCTGCGGGATACAAGGGCATCACCGCATTCCTGATTGAAAAAGATTTCCCCGGATTCAGCGTCGGCAAGAAGGAGGATAAACTTGGAATTCGCGCCTCGTCCACCTGTGAACTGATTCTTGAAGACTGCCACGTCCCCAAGGACAACTTGCTGGGCGAGCCGGGCAAAGGTTACAAGATTGCGATCGAGACGTTGAACGAAGGCCGCATCGGCATTGGCGCGCAAATGCTTGGAGTCGCCCGAGGCGCCTGGGAATTTGCCGCGAAATATGCTCTGGAACGCAAGCAATTCGGCAAGGCCATTGCCGAGTTTCAGGGAATCCAGTTCCAGATTGCGCAGATGGCAACCGAGATCGAAGCAGCCCGCCTCATGGTCTACAACGCGGCCCGGATGAAGGACGCAGGGGTGAACTTCGTCAAGGAAGCGGCCATGACCAAGCTCTTCGCGTCGCAGGTAGCCGAGCGCGTTACTTCGCTGGCCATCGAGATCTATGGTGGCTACGGCTTCACTAAGGACTATCCGGTCGAAAAATACTGGCGCGACGCCAAAATCGGCAAGATCTACGAGGGAACGTCCAACATGCAGTTGGCGACTATCGCCAAACTCTTATTAAGCGGGAAGTAAAGCCAGCGGTTGGATTCGCCGGTGGTCGTTCTTCTTGCCCGGAAGTCGTTATCCGGTACCTGTTCCAGAGCCGCCGCCAATCTATGCGGCAACGGTTCCCTGCTCAATATGTGCATCGAATTGCACTTGGAACCCGCCAGGCACGATGGGTAAATCAGGCTAACCCAAATAAATTCAACATCTTCCCTCCGCTTGCGCTATTGGCTGACAAGCTGCATTCTCCCGCTTGCCTGTGTGCGTCAGGCCAGGCTGGGGTGCCACTTGAACACTATGTTCGGTTCCACATCGGTGATGCCGACCGCGATTCCCAAGAAGAAGCTGACCCTTCTGCCGCTGCTCACGGTGTTGTTCGTGTTTTCCTACGGTCTGATGACCGTGCTCATCATTGAACAAGGCTCCGTCATCCAAACGCAGCGCAATCTGATTAAGGTCTTAGGTCGTGACAGCACAGAGTTGTGGTCGGCGAGAGGCAAGGCCATCGGCGATCAGCAAACGGCACAAACGCCAGGCAGCGCGCAGGCCCCGTCGACCCGGAAACCGACTCCAGATCAGGCTCCGTCAAGCCAGGTTCCATCGTTCAAGGCTCCATCAACCCAGGCTCCATCAACCCAGGTACCGCAGCGCCGTTCGCCAAGCCGCACAGGCAAGATTGCGAAACCCTATCCCCAGCTTCCTCCGATGCCAGCTTCGGATCTGTCGGACCGGCGTCGCGCTTTGAATACGATTTAGAACCCAGGTAAGCAGTAAGCGCGCCCGGTAAGCGTCCCGCGACGTGCTCAGAAAGTTTGGCAGACATATTGGCGGCAATGAAGGTTCTGACCCTAGCCTTGTTGTTTAGTTTGACTGCTGCGAAGCCAGCGCAGCCCGTGCGCCAGCCATCCGGTCACCTGGAGCAGCACGCGAAAGGCGGACGATGGTATTTTGCCGCCAGTGGCCACGCGGTTTACTGCTATGGGCCGGTGATGACCTTGCCCCGGGCCAACGGGGATCTGCTGAAAGTCGCCACCTTCTGCCGCGACGGCCAGACCGTCGTGCCACTCAAAGATTAGCCCGCCGCTGTATTTCGGACTCCCGCACAGCGCTGCCGCCAACCGCACACACCTTACTCAACCCCTTGTACACTGATCAGGCATGCCGGAACTCCCCGAAGTCGAAACGATTGTCCGTGGACTGGCCAAGCGCGTCTCTGGCGATGTGATTGAATCCATCTGGCTGGGCCGGAAGCCGGAGCCGTTGAAGTCGTCGGCGCGTGAAATCGCCGCCACGCTGGAGCACAGACGCATCGCCACGGTACGGCGCATGGGGAAGCACATCGTCTTTGACTTGGAATCCGTCGGCGTGGAGCGGGCACCCCTTCGGCAAGCTCAGGGCAGGCTCTCGCCCGCTAAAGGCCGGTACCCTACGACGCGGCAATCTGCGGTGAGGCCACCACGGCTTTCATCTAAGATGGATACAGAGGCAGACGGGGGCGTCCGCCCCACATCTGCACAATGGATCGTCCACCTGGGTATGACCGGACGGTTGCAAATCTGCGAGCCGCATTCGGTAGTTCTCAAGCATACGCACGCAATTCTGACGCTGGCGTCGGGCAAGGAACTGCGCTTTGTCGATCCCCGCCGCTTTGGACGGCTGAGTGTTGCCCACGCAGGCGGCTTCGATGCGGGCGGCATTGAGCCGCTGGAAGCCGATCTCGACCGCTTTTTCGCTTTGTTTCGAGGTCGCAAGACTCCTATTAAGAGCGCATTGCTGAACCAGAAGCTCTTGCGCGGCGTGGGGAACATTTACGCCGACGAGTCTTTGTTTCGCGCGGGAATTCGCCCCCGCCGCCGCGCTTCCACCGTTACGCGCGACCAACTGGCCACGCTACTCGCGTCCGTGAAAGAGGTACTGCAGGAGGCAATTGCGCTCGGCGGCTCTTCGATTTCCGACTATGTGGACGCCGACGGCGAAGAAGGCTTCTTCCAACTGCAGCACCGCGTCTATGGCCGCGAACGCGAGCCCTGCCTCGTGTGCAAGACGCCCATCAAGCGCATCGTAATCGCCGGACGCAGCAGCCACTACTGCCCGCGGTGCCAGAAGTGAGCCTGTTATCCTGAACAAGCGTTCCACGCGCAGTGAAGAGCCTGTCCCGAGCTTGCCGAGGGAATCTAGGCGAGCCTCGAGACGCAGCCTGCCCTGAGCCCAGCGAAGGGTCGCGTTCTTTGCGACGCAATAATCGCGCGTTTGGCTCGCTTCCCCTGAGCACGCTCCGCCCGGTTCTGATAACCTTCTCCTCCATGCCCGATTTCTCCATCGGAGTCGATCTCGGCGGTACCAACCTCCGCATTGCCGCCGTGAGCAGCTCGGGACAGCTTCTCGAGAAAGTTACTCTCGGGACCAAAGTCGCGCTCGGCCGCGACCACGTGATCAATGAAATGTGCGATGCGATTCAGCGTCTCTCCGGCACGTACAAAGAGACGGGAAAGTTTCTTGGCGCTGGCATCGGAGTTCCCGGCATCATCGACATGCAAACCGGAATGCTGCGGAAGTCGGCGAACCTGCCGGGCTGGGAGGATTATCCGGTGCGCGCGGAGATCGAGCGCCGGCTGGGAGCACGAGTCGTCCTTGAAAATGACGCGAACGTTGCCGCGCTCGGCGAGCAGTGGCTGGGCGCCGCCCGCGGCGTTCCGAACATGGCGGTAGTTACGCTGGGCACCGGAATCGGCGGCGGCATCGTGCTCGGAGGAAAAATCTGGCACGGCATGAACGGCATGGCGGGCGAGTTCGGGCACGTCACCGTTGAACCAGAAGGCCGTCCCTGTGGCTGCGGTAATCACGGATGCGCCGAGCAATACGCTTCCGCGAGCGCGATAGTTCGCATGGCCCGCGAGACGATCGCCAGCGGCGACGCGCCGTCGCTGGCCAGAGCCGCATCCTCCGACGCTGAGTTCGGCGCAAAGTCCGTCTACAACCTCGCGATCCAGGGAGACGAGCATGCCCGCCGCATCTTCCGCAGTTTCGGACGCTATCTCGGCATTCTGATTGCCAACCTGATTAACGTCTTGAATCTGGATATGTTCGTCATTGGCGGAGGAGTTTCGAGCGCGTGGGATGCTTACGCGCCCAACATGTTCGAGGAGTTGCGGGAGCGGTCCTTGGTCTACGCGGCAACCGCCCCAGCCGATCCTCTGAGGAGCTCTCTGGGAAACGAAGGCGCCGCGGCCCAGACCGAAAGCCGCACCGAAAGAAAGACCATCATCACACGCGCCCTGCTGGGAAGCGATGCGGGACTCTATGGAGCTGCGCGCATGGCGGTGCTGGCTGGGTAAAAACAGCGGAGCGAATCCGAGCAGACGTCATCGAGGGATGTAGTTAGCCACGAGTGGGCTCATCCGCTCGGCAAAAGCGAGCAACCGTCGTTGGCCAGCCTCCGGTTCTTCCTCCGCCTGCAGCGGAGTGTTGATTCGAATGAGGGCGTCATCGCTCCGGTTCAAACGAAACGAGTCGAATACCAGATAAAAATCCGCCCAGTCTTCAGTGGCAACTCCTCGACCTCGTCCCCAGAACCAGAACAGAACCAGTTGCCGGTCCGGTCCCTTCGTGATCACATAGCGATTCGCGGGGAAAGGTGTGTACCCAGGGAGGGAGAGTGTGGTTGTGCCGGATTCCACCGTCGACCAGCCCGAACCGGCGAGACAATCGTCAGGTAAGTGGCGGCGTAGCCCGGCGTGTTGATTCGGAAAATAGGCGAGGTACAGAGACACCCCAGGGACCTTGCCGTTTTGGTCCTGGTAGTCCCGCTGCAAGAACTCACCGCGATCAAGTTTCTTGAGAATTTCCGGGGCAATCGGAATATCGGTGCCCACCCATTCCCCCAATTGAAGCGGGAACAACGCCAACGATGTTCGCGGAGGAGCAACAACATTCCCGGTCCGCATGTGCAGGAAAACGCCGGCACCCGTCAGCAGGATCGCCACTACCGCAACACGTGCGTTCCAGCAGATCACGCTCCCTCCCGCTGATTCCGAGATTCCGGCACGCCCGGATAGAGAAACCGCAGCAAGCGGTAGAACACAAAAAGCATGGCCAGGGAACTCATGAAGATCAGCCATCCAGAGAGGATGTGAAAGGTCCCTTGAGCTTTTTCGATGCCCCAGTGCTGCAGGACAAGGCCGGTTACGGAGATGCGCAAAGCATTGGCCAGAATCGAAATCGGAACTGCCACCAAGGCGAGCAAAATGCGCATCCCGATCTTCGTCTCAACCAGGTAACCGTAAACGATGGCCAGGGTGACCAGAGAGAATAGGGATTGAATCCCGCTGCATGCCTCCGCGACCTCCATCCTTGCCCCGGATAGCAGAAGGATGTTGCCTTCCCGAGCCACCGCAACTCCGGCGAGCGTTAAGAGGAAGGTCGCAGTTTTCGAGGCGAGAATCTGTAGCGGAAAGGTGAAGCGATTAAAGACGGTTGACGAGGGGATCATGAGAATCAGGAAAGCCAATGGAAACGACACTGCAAGCAGGTAGTCCCAACCGGCCAGAAAAACCACCATTCCAGAGATCAAGAACAGAAGCGAGATGCGCGGAAGGAAAAATTGGGACCCCAGCACGCCTATCGTCAAGGCAAACAGAGCAAACAGCACGATGACCAGACCTGACCAGGAAGGTTTCAGCGGTAGTGCGGCCAGTTTCGCGCGGTCTTCCCAAAGCAGAAGCAGTGAAAATGCGGGAACAAAGAAACCGTGGATGTAGTTGGGATCTTGCCACCACTGCATCGCCAGGTGCAACACAATTGGCGCGTAAAGCCAGGCGGTCAAAAGAAAAAGAACTCCCGCTTGCCACCAAAAGCGTTTGCGAGGACTGGAGACGCTCGTCGTGGAGACAGGCAAGAGCTCAGTGGTTGCCATGCCTATTTCTTCTTTCTAGCTTTGCGGGACCGCCAATACACCGCGGCAAGTCCTGACGAAATCAGCAGGATTGAGCCAGGTTCGGGAGTGACTGCCAGCGTCCCGCCCGAACCCCCAGACGGTATGTATACCGGCGGAGGGATAAACCACCATCCGCTGCCTTTTGCAGGCGGATTAACGGCGGGAGGCGATTTGTCAGGCACCGAATTCACCGTCGCCAATACGAGCGGGCTCGGAATAGGATCTCTTGAGATGACAGGCAGCTCCAGTTCATCCGTGGAAGGCTCCAGCGGCGAGCCTGCGTCGAGCGGGACCGGCGCTACCCGGTTCCCGCAGCGCGTGCGCGCCACGATTGCGCCGTCTGTGATCAGCGTTTCACCCGGATGCAACGAGACTTTCCTCCGCGTCCAGTAAACTCTGTCCCCAATGCGGTATGAAACATACATCGCTTGCTTCTCCGACACTTGCACCACGCGAGCACGCCGATAATCGAATCCCTTAAAATGTCGCGACACCACTGGGTCATATTCCATCATGCGTCTCAATTCATCAGGATTCGCCACTCCGCCGCGAATGACAGAATAGGGATAAACCAGGCGGTTGACACCGCGCGCGAGAAGCTTAGAGTCGGATTGACGAGCCTGCGACGCGTAGTCGCCGCGCTGACTTTGAAGCAAACCACTTTCAGGTTTTCCGGAGGGTGAGTGAGAAAACTCGGAGGAAAGCTGCTGGCGGGCGAACTGCCAGGTAACCACAGCTGCTGCCACTAGAAAAAGCAACGCCAGCCACTTGCTCCGAACGCGCGAAGGGCGATGAGAACCATGCCGTCTGTAGCCCAAAATGCCGACCTTCCCTCCCTTGAGATCCGTCACGTCAGCGCACCGATGGTGCCGCAGCGTCACATTGCCTCACAATTCACACCCGATGCTAGGCGGATTGGCGAACTGATGTCAATGGCACAAAAGAAGTGCATATTGTTTTTTGCTCTCTGCGTCATTGATGAGCCTGATAGGCCCCATAAGAAATATGAATTGGACTCAGTGGATGCCTGCCTTTATCGTCTGCGTTACGCTTGAATCCCATTCTCAGGCCACCAAGACTGATGGAGGAGTCCGCTCACGGTCAACGGCGCTGTGTGACCCGTCGTGTGAGATATCGTGTGATCGTGTCGGCAATTGCTGTCGCGTTCCAGCCCACGCACGGCTAACTGAGAATTGTCCACCCTATATAAATAGGAGCAACCAGACATGATAGAACCAGGACACAGGCGCTCCCGGCGCCTGTCTTTTTTGTTGACGACATTATCAGTGACAGTGTCGGCCGGGGCCGTCATCGTTCTGGTCGCGGCATTGCTGGCGGGACTATCGACCCGCTGTTTTGCCGATGATGGGCCCAAGCCCGATCCATCCGGCACGGCTACTGGAGACAAGATCACCGCTGTGGATGCTGCCGGCAATCCCTTTGTCGTCCCCGAGCCCACCGACAAGACAGATCCCGACTATGCCGCGAACAAGAAAGCATTCGATGAATATCAGGCTCAGGCCGCAAGAGAGCCGCTCGCGGTAAAACTGGCCGACAGTGTGGGTCACGTTCGCGTAGCGACGAATTTTGCCTGGACATTGAATACCGGTTACCTCGTCCTGTTCATGCAGGCGGGCTTCGCCCTGCTCACCTGCGGGCTGGTGCGAAAGAAGAACGCCGGCCACTTGATGATGTTGAATTTCGCAGCCTACGTGTTCGCCTTCCTCGCTTACTACGCGGTCGGTTACGCATTCCAGTTTGGCGCCGTTGCCATCAATTCCGCGCCCGTCAACCTGGGTGGCACTCCCACGCTGAACCACTTTCTGGTCGGAAGCGGCCAATGGGGATTCGTCGGAGGCAGGGGATTTTTTCTTGTCGGTCCAGCCTATGACACCGCCAGCAACTGTTTAACTTTATTCGAAGTCGTGTTCATGGAGACCGCCGGCTACATCATTGTCGGCGCTGTGTGCGAGCGCATCACTTTCTGGGCATTCCTGCTTTGCGAACTTTTCATTGGCGCGATCCTTTACCCGATCTCTGGCTGCTGGACATGGGGTGGGGGCTGGCTGTCGCAGGTCGGTTCCACGTTGAATCTGGGCCATGGTTATGTCGACTTCGCTGGCTCGACCGTGGTGCATGCGGTGGGAGGCTTCTGCGCCATGGCGCTCGCAATTATTCTGGGTCCGCGTCTCGGTAAGTATGGTCCAGGAGGAAAGATCCGCGCCTTTCCCGCCCATAATATTGTCTATGTCGTCTCCGGCACATTCATTTTGCTTTTTGGATGGATGGGATTCAACCCCGGCTCGACTCTCGGAGCGACCGACCTGCGCATCTCGGTAGTCGCGGTGAACACCAATCTGGCAGCCGTCGCAGGCTCCGCGGCCGCGATGCTCGTGTGGTATTTTCTGTTCGGCAAACCTGACATCACCATGGCTTGTAACGGAATGCTGGCGGGATTGGTTGCGATCACTGCGCCCTGCGCCTTCGTGTCCCCGACTTCGGCGGTCGTCATCGGCCTGCTGGCGGGATGTCTGGTCTGCGCCGGTGTTCTCTTCAACGAGCGCGTTCTCAAGATCGACGATCCCTGCGGCGCGATTTCGGTTCACGGCTATTGTGGGTGGCTCGGCGCAGTCAGCGTCGGCATCTTTGCCGACGGCATCTATGGCGCGGGATGGAACGGCGTGGGCGCAACCGCGTATCTGGGCCACGCGGGCCAAGGCGTGACGGGATTGCTCCACGGCGATACGCGGCAGTTCTTGTGCCAGATCATGGGAGCAACGTTGTACGCCGCCTGGGCGTTCGGCGCAACCTATGCGGTCTTCTGGTGCGTCAACAAGGCGAAGAGCATGCGAGTGGCGCCAGAGGTGGAAGAAGAAGGTCTCGACGTTCCCGAGTTTGGAATGCCGGGCTATCCGGAAGATGGGGTGGTCCCGGCGCCGTACTAGTTGCGAATGGGCTGCGGACGATTTTCCCGCAGCGTAGGGCGGCTCGATCCAACTCTGCGTGCTGCCTGCAAGAAAGCCTGATTTTGTTCGGGCGTACCAATCGTCACGCGAATGCAATTCGGCGCACCCCACAATCCCAGAGGACGAACGGCCACGCCTTCATCCTGCAAGCGGTTGGCAAACGCCGCAGCGTCTGCCGATAGATCGCAGAACAGGAAATTCGCCGAGGTGGGGACGGCGCGATATCCCAATTCCGACAGGCCCTGAGCGAGAACTTGGGACTGCGCAGCATTGTTCTCCACCGCGCGCTGAATGTGGTCGCGGTCGTCGATGGCTGCCAATGCGGCAGTTTGCGCGACCGACGACACAGAAAATGTATCGCGCATACGCGCGCAGTAGCCAAACAGTTCGGCGGGGCCCAGTCCGTAACCGATGCGCAGGCCGGCAAGTCCGTGCGCTTTCGAAAATGTTCGCAGCACCACCACGCTTGCTCGCTGGCGGACATAATTGAGCGAGTTCGAGTAGGTCACTCGCCGTAGCGCCGCAAAGTGCAAAGCGAATTCGTAATAAGCCTCATCCAGAACCACAACCACGTGGCCGGGAACCCGCGTCAGAAAGCGCTCGACGATGTCCGCTTCCACCATGGTGCCGGTAGGATTGTTGGGGTTAGCCAGAAACGCGATGCGCGTGTTCGCGTCGATCGCAGCGAGAATTGCGTCCAGGTCGAAGCTCTCTTCGCCAGAGCGCATGGGCGCTTCAACGAGACGCGCGCCCGCCACCCGCACTGCCATCGAGTACACAATGAAAGAACGCTCGCTAGTCACGGCATTCAGCCCCGGCTCAAGCAGCGTGCGGCAGAGCAGGCTCAACAACGCGGTCGAGCCCGCAGCGACCAGCACCTGATCCGCCGGCAGTCCGTGATGTTCGGCCAGCCTGTGCCGTAGCTGGCTGCAGTCGTCATCAGGATAGGATTTCGCTGCGTTCAGCACTTTCCTCATGGCATCGACAGCGCGCGCCGAAGGTCCAAAGGGATTTTCATTGGAGTCAAGTTTGATAAGCCGTGACCGGCGCTCCAGCACATCCGGCGTTGCGCTGGAAGCATTCATCGCGCCCAGATTGCGGGCAGCATTCGAGATTACGTTGAAGAAACGGCTCATCCGTGCCGCTCATCATGCCACGGAAGGCTTTGTGTGCGCTATCGGTTTGTTGCAGGTGGTGCGCAGGCGATCGACTTCCTGCAAAGTAAGGGCGCGGAAATGTCCGGGCGGAACATCGAGCGTGAGGGGGCCGTAGCGGACGCGCTTGATCTTCTCCACGTGGTGTCCGATCTTCTCAAACATGCGCCGAATCTCGCGATTGCGGCCTTCGATCAAGGTCACCTCGTACCAGGGATTCGCAGCTTCCCTGACCAGGCGGATTCCCGCCGGCGCAGTCCTCACCCGCCGGCCATCTTCGGTTGCGATGGAAACGCCGCCGCGCAACTTCTCCAGCGCTTCGTTGCTCGGAGTCCCCACGACTTTCACTACATAAGTTTTGGCCACCTGAGACGCCGCTTTCATCAACTTGTTCGCCAGCGTGCCGTCATTGGTCAAAAGCAGCAGGCCTTCGCTGGCATAATCGAGCCGTCCCACCGGATACACGCGCTTCTTCACGCCGTGGATCAACTGCATTACCGTGGGCCGGTTCTCGGGATCGCTCACCGTAGTGACGTAGCCTTTGGGTTTATTCAGCAGCAGGTAGACATGGTGCTGCGCGCCTTGCAGCAGCTTTCCATCCACGCGGATGTGATCGGTGTCGGGGTCCGCCTTGGTCCCCAATTCCGTCACTACATTCCCATTCACCTTCACGCGGCCCGCACTGATCAGTTCCTCGGCCTTGCGACGGGAAGCAATCCCAGCGGCAGCAATAATTTTTTGCAGGCGTTCAGAGGCCATGTGCGTGAATCCGTTTTGAAAGGCCGCGGCTTCAGCCGCGCCATGAGAGGCATACAACCAGAGCGTTCGTTTAGGCGCTGGACTTCAAGTCAGAGCTCTCAGTGATTCCCACCTGAGCAGAATCGTTCTGCTCCTCCTGCGCCGCGTCTTCCGCCGGAATCAACTCACTCTGGAACGATTCCGCCACCAGCTTCTCGAACTCTTCCATGCTGGGCAGCTCGTTGACATCCTTCAATCCAAAGCGCATCAGGAATTCCTTGGTCGTCTTGTAAAGAATCGGCCAGCCCGATCACTTGCTTGCGGCCCGACGTGGTGATCAGCTTGCGGTCCAGGAGAGTAGCGATGACGCCGCCCGAATCCACGCCGCGAATCTCGTTGATTTCCGGCACCGTAGCAGGCTGCTTGTAGGCGATCACCGCCAGCGTTTCCAGAGCCGGCAGCGAAAGCCGCACCGGCGGCTTCAAACTTTTGGCAAAGCTGCGTACCATTTCGTGCTGCTCGGGCTTGGTCGACATGCGATAGCCGCCCGCCACCTGCCGAATCTCGATGCCGTGGTCGGGACGGGTGTATTCCGCAACAAGTTCTTCCAGCGCCGCACGCACCCGCGACTTCACCTCGCCCTCGTCCGCAGCGCCGTTGGCAGCGACCGACTCCCTGACGAGCTGGACCATATGCTCCAGCGTGATCGGCGTCTCCGCCGCATAAATGATGGCTTCGAGTTGAGCTTTTAAACTCATAAAAAGTGGCCCGTGGTCAGTGGCTGGTGGTGAGTAAACCCGCGTGGCTTTGACTGGCCACTGATCACTGACCACTGCTTTCTACCTCCAATCATCGCGCACTGCCGCCTGCTCTGTCATTATCGCGTCGAACCCAACATGTTTGCGCACGGCGATCTCGCCGAACATCTGATCCTGCCGCACCTGAATCGCCTGCAGCCGTACCATTTCGAGCAGCGCCAGAAACATGCACACCAGCGCTTGCCGCGAGGGCACGCGCATCAGAAGCTGCTTCAAACGGATGGGCCGTGATTCGAGCGCCAGCCGCCGACGCAGATAATCGATCATCTGGCCCACGGTGACGGTTTCTTCGTCAACATTGATTACGGGCCGAGTGCGCACTCGCTCCAGAATTTGCTGGAAGGTCTTGACCAGGTCGATCATGTCCGCAGCGATCTCCGGTTCGGTGCCTTCAGCATCGACGAACTCTTTCAGCGCAGGATTCGTCAGCACCGCATCTTCAATCTGCTGCTTCTGCAGAAGCATCTGCGCCGCCGACTTAAACTTTTCGTGCTCCAGCAGCCGGTTCACCAGCTCCGTGCGCGGATCTTCCAACTCCTCCGTCTTCGCCGACGGATCGCGCGGCAGCAGCATCTTCGACTTGATGTGAATCAACACTGCGGCCATATAGATGAAGTCGGCGGCGACATTGACGTCCAGCTCACGAATCTTTTCCACATAAGCCAGATACTGTTCAGTGATACGTGCGATGGGAATATCGTAAATGTCGATGTCCTGCTTGCGGATCAGATCGAGCAGCAAATCCAGCGGGCCTTCATATACATCGGTCACCGAAACCGCAAATGGAGAATCACTCTCTTCTTTTTTCTGTTCACCAGACGATTGCGGATTTGATTCTTTGGCGGACGAGTTGCCAGGCATTCGGTCCACAACGAGGACCGGCGCAAGAGGACCCGGCGCGTTGTCCTCGGACGTCACGATTTTGTGCTGGATGTTACTTCTCATTTTTCACCACCCGATGGCTCATACGCGAGCGACATTCCCATAGCGTCCCGCACCCCGTCCATGGTCTTCCCGGCAACCTTGCGCGCCCGCTCACTGCCAGCCTCCAGAATATCCCAAGCCAGCCGCGGATTCTCCTCGAATTTCTTGCGCCGCTCCTGCATGGGACTCAACAGTTGCACCAGCGCATCGGCCGCCCAGCTCTTGCACTCGATGCAGCCGATGCCCGCCGAGCGGCAGCCGAGGTTCACTTTCTCCATGGTAGCGCGATCGCTGAAGATCTTGTGCAGATCGCCCACCGGGCACACGTCCGGATTCCCGGGGTCGGAGCGCCGCACTCGCGCCGGATCGGTCACCATCGTCTTCAGCTTCTGCCGAACCACCGGCTCCGGATCAGTTAGCAGGATGGCGTTGCCATACGACTTCGACATCTTGCGGCCATCCGTACCCGGCAGCTTGGGCGCCCGCGTAAGCAACACTTGCGGCTCGGGAAAAACATTTCCACGCTGTCCGTAGAAGCCGTTGAAGCGCCGCGCAATCTCCCGCGTAAGTTCGATGTGCGCGACCTGGTCTTCGCCCACCGGAACCACATCCGCTTTGTACATCAGAATGTCTGCCGCCTGCAGCACGGGATAGCCCAGAAATCCATACGTTCCCAGATCTTTGTCTTTGATGTTCTCACGCTGTTCTTTATAGGTCGGAACCCGCTCCAGCCAACCCAGCGGCGTGATCATCGAAAGCAGGAGATGCAGCTCGGCATGCGCCGGAACATGCGACTGAATGAAGATCACGGATTTCTCCGGATCGAGACCTGCTGCCAGCCAGTCCAGCGCCACTTCCAGCGAATTCTGTTTCACTTGCGAGGTGTCGGCGTAGTCGGTCGTAAGCGCGTGCCAGTCGACCACGCAGAAAAAGCACTCATACTCATCCTGCATACGCACCCAGTTATCGAGCGCGCCCACATAGTTGCCGAGATGCAGTTTTCCGGTCGAGCGCATGCCGCTGAGCACGCGCTTACGCAAATTGGTCGAAGGCATCATCCGTTTTGCAATGAGTCGTAATAATAAAGAGGCACAACAGCGCCCAAATTCTCAGGTTGCAGCATCATGCGAGGTTAATATCGATACTACCATGCAGGCAGCGGACTACGTCGATTGGAACGTAGTGCCGCCGTCCCGGCGGCTGTCCAGCGGGCGTCCTTCGCCCGCTGCCCCAGGATCTCGTCAGAGCTAAACGCTTCCAAAATTCTCCCGCCCGATGTTTTATAATGCGCGCTTCACTGCACTCGCCCGATCAAACTCCACCGAATGCCCCAACTAGCTCGCAAACTCCGCCTCGCCGACTACTTCACGCTGGCCTGGGGTACTATGGTCGGCGTCGGGTGGCTGGTGGTCATGGACGACTGGCTGCTGCGGGGCGGCGCATTGGGAGCGCTGCTGGGTTTCGCCGTCGGCGGCACGCTGCTGTTCCCCATCGGCTGGGTTTACGGCAGGTTGGTAGCCGCCATGCCCGACGCCGCGGGCGAGATCGCCTACACCGCGGCAGCTTTTTCCCGCCCCGTCAGCTTTTCTACCGGATGGCTGATGATGCTGGCCTACTTCATCGTCTGTCCATGGGAAGCCGTGGCCGTCGGCCGCATCGCCGGCTATATCATTCCGTCGCTCGATTCGCTCGAGATCTACCGTATCGCCGGGCGTCCCGTCTACCTTCCGCATCTCATCATCGGTCTTGCTCTCACGGCTTTGCTCACCACGCTGAACTACCGCGGTGTCCGCCTGAGCGCGACCTTTCAGAACTGGACTTCCTTCGGCACGCTCGCCCTGTTCGCAGTGTTCGTCGGGCTCGGTGTGAGCAAAGGATCGCCGCGTAACTTCCCGCCGCTCTTCACCCACGCCCCGCTGGTTTCGGTTCTGCTGATGTTTCAGATTGTCCCGTATTTCATGACCGGATTCGAATCCATAAGCAAGGCCGCCGAAGAATCCACTCCCGATTTTCGCCGGCAGGGATTTCTCAAAGCCATCTGGATGGCTGTCCTGGTCGGCATTGTTTTCTACACAATCGCCATCGCAGCCGTCGCATTCGTGGCTCCCTGGCACGAATTAACCAGCGAGAAGTTCATAACCGCGGTCGCGTTTCAGCGCGCGATAGGCTCGCGATGGATTGTCAACGTCATCCTCGCGACCGCGCTGCTGTCCTTGGTTAAGTGCTTCAATGGAAATTTCATAGCCGCTAGCCGCTTGCTGTTTGCTATGGGACGCCGCGGCCTCGTCGAGCCGCGCGCCGGCCACATTCATCCCGAACATCGAACACCGTCAAACGCGGTTCTCTGCATCGGAGTTGCCACCGCTGCGTGTATGCTCCTCGGAGATGCGATTCTCGTGCCGGTTACAGAGGTCGGCTCAGTCGCCTGCGCCATCGGATGGGCCGCAACCTGCGCCGCTTACATTAGTATGGGATGCTCGGGCACGCTGCCGGGCCAGTCGAAGTTGTCAGCAGCCGAATGGTTAGTTGCGGCGTTTGGATTGTTCGTGGCCGTCGCGATGTTCCTGATGAAAGTTGTTCCGGCGGTACCCGGCCATTTTACGGTGTACGAATGGCTGGCCCTCGGAATTTGGATTGCCCTAGGGGCCATCGCAAGACGTCGTGCGACGGCGGTCTAGGGGGTCCGCGCTGAAGCGCCGGTTCGTATCAGGGCATGGCTTCAGGCATGCCGTAACTGCCGTATTCGTGAGCGCCTTCAGGCGCTGCATTTCGATGTTCGACTCTTTGCCGCAGGCCGCCGGAGCTGACGCAACCGGGTCGAGATTTCACCAGTCCTCATAGAAATGGAAAATGATGAACCTTCACAAACTGAATCTCTTGCTCGTGATTGCGCTGTTCTTCGCTGTTGCTCAATCAGCGCCAGCGCAATCGCCAACGGCTAGTTTCGATCTCGTCATCACCAACGGCCACATCATCGACGGGACCGGCTCACCGTGGTATTCCGGCGATGTCGGCATCCGCGACGGCAGAATCGCCGCCATCGGACCACCGCGCTCCGCAAGCGCACCATTGACGCCGGCGGCAAAGTCGTCGCTCCCGGCTTCATCGACATGCTCGGCCAGTCCGAACTCTCCATCCTCGTCGAACCTCGTCTCCCTTCGAAAATCTATCAGGGAATCACTACGGAAATCACCGGGGAAGGCGAATCCGTCGCGCCGCTCAACGATGCCGTTATTCAGGCCAATCGCCCCGGTTACGAGCATTACAACATCACTCCCGACTGGCGAAACTTCCGCCAGTATTTCGCGCGACTCGAAAAGCAGGGCATGGGCATCAACCTGGCCAGTTATGTCGGCGCCGCGCAGGTCCGCCGCATGGTGCTCGGAGACAACAACGTGCAGCCCACGCCCGAGCAACTCGAGCAAATGAAAGGGCTGGTGCGCGAGGCCATGAAAGACGGCGCGGTCGGCGTTTCCACCGCGCTCGAATATGCTCCTGCACCTTACGCGAAGACCGACGAACTGATCGCTCTCGCCGCCGAAGGCGGCAAGTTCGGTGGCATCTATTCCACCCACATGCGCAACGAAAGCGATTCCGTGCTCGAAGCGATCGACGAAGCTCTGCGCATTGGCCGTGAGGCCAACGTCCCCGTAGAAATCTGGCACATCAAAGTCGCCGGAAAAAACAACTGGGGACGCATGCCCGAAGTCGTCGCCAAGATCAACGCCGCGCGTGCCGCCGGCGCCGACGTCACCGCCGATACTTACGCCTACACCGCCTGGTTCAACGATCTCTCCGCTTTCGTCCCAGTGTGGGCGCACGATGGCGGCGCTGCGAAGCTGGTCGAACGGCTGAAAGACCCCGCCATGCGCGAGCGCATCCGCAAAGACATGCTCACGCCCTCCAAAGACTGGGACAACGAGTGGCAAGAAATTCCCGGGCCCGAAGCCATCATGATCGGCATTGTGCAGAATCCGAAGATGCGACCCCTCCAGGGCAAACGCCTCTCCGAGATCGCGAAACTGTGGAACAAAGATCCTATGGATGCACTCTTCGACTTCCTGATCGAAGATCCGTACGCAGGCGTTGCCGTCTTCGGCATGTCACAATCTGACGTCACGCTCGCGCTGCTGCAGCCCTGGGTCTCCATCGATAACGATTCCTCCGGAACTTCGCCGGAGGGCATTCTCGGCCAGGAGCATCCGCACCCACGCGCCTATGGAACTTTCCCGCGTATCCTGCGCAAGTATGTTCGCGAAGAAAAAGTGTTGACGCTGGAAGACGCCATCCGCAAGATGTCTGCCCTTCCCTCCCAGCGTCTGCGCCTCACCGATCGCGGCGTTCTCAAGGCCGGCATGTGGGCCGACGTCGTTGTCTTCGATCCCGCGACCGTGCGCGATCTCGCTACGTTCGACAATCCAAACCAGCTCTCCGAGGGGATGGACTACGTGCTGGTAAACGGCGTCCCCGTAATCGACCAGGGCAAAATGACGGGAGCGTTGCCAGGAAAGGTTCTGCGCGGCGCGGGCTACGTGCCGTAGCCCAGAAGAATGTTGCAGGATAACCCGATCGGGAAAGGACACGACTTCCAGTCGGTGCTATCAAGCGCGGAAACAAATGTGGGCTTCAGCCCTGAGGTTCGCCCGCGGCGGCGGCTTACGGCTTCAAACGCGCTTGTGTCTCAGGTGTAGTCAGCGCCACACGCGGCTCCGCAACGGTGCCGGTGACGCTGTAAGCAACCATACCCGCACCCCGCGATCTCACATCTGTGCCGAGAGTAAGTTTGAAATCAAGCGCCTGCCCCAACGTCGCAGTGCCGCTGATCTCATACGCTCCTGCGGCGGAAAGCAGTGTTCCCTTTTCGATCTCGATCTTCCCGCCGCTCAGTCGTGCGTGGCCCTGCCAGCGCGCAATTCGCAGCGGTCCCTCGTCACTCGCCAGCGAAATGTGGGATAACTTTCCGTCACGCAGATCGAACTGCAGACTGCCCTCTGCCGATTGCCAGAATGCCGCAGAGTCCTTGCCCGATGCCGTCAGCCGATAAGTTCCTCCGGCAGTCCCTGAGATCCACGGATCGTGCATCGCATCCGCCATCTGCTGCAACGAAATCTCTGTCAGAGTTCCAGTTCCCGTGTAGACCGGAGAGGCCGCAGTGAAATCCGCCTGCCAATTGCCGCGATGCTTCCCTCCCAAAAAATCCGCGCGCAGATCCGAAATCTTCAGCTTCCCGCGTTCCACGTCAACCGAAGCCGAAACCCGGTTCGCTATCAGGTTGTGAATTAACAAGCGGCCGGCATTCACTTTGCCGGATGCGTGCAGATTTTCCAGAAACGACGGCGCTGCCGGCTCGGCAGACGTCAGCATCTGGTACCATCGCCGCTGGCTGGGATGCGAACTCATCCATTCAGAGAGGTCGCTCAGATCCATCTCTTCAGTATTCAAATTGAAGCGGATAAGGCAAGCCCCTGGCGTTCCACAACCGCGGGGCAAGGCCATCGACCCGGTCCAGTGCGCATCGGCGGCCCGCGCGTTCAATTTTTCTACCCGTGCCTCACCGTGCGCAAGCTGCAATTCCGCCGAGGAGATTTCAATGGCCCCATTCACTCCTCGCACCAGGGCGCGCATGTTGTGCAGTTGCACCGTCCCGGTTAGTTCCGGCAAAGAAAAACCCGAGGCGGCTCCGGATACATTTCCCGCCCACGATCCGGTGATCTGCAAATCCATCTCAGACACGCCCTCCACGCTGGCCCTTACCACCGGTAGCCCCAGCAAGCTGGCCAAGCGCAAGAGATGCGAGACTTCCCCATCTCCGCGGATCAAGATGCCATAGCCCGAGGGTGCCGCCCAGCCTCGCGCCTGCGCCGGCACCGGCCGCCCCAGAGCGATCGGGAACGGTCCGTACTCAAGATGCAGCCCGTCCGGAGCCGGCAAAACCTCGTCTAACAAGCGCGCGCGCTTACTATTCAATGTAGGTTGAACGCTGCGCCGATCCGAGTTCAGCACGAACGGCACGTCCCCCGGGGCGAATTCCACTTTAGTGCTCGTCGACTGGAGGCGAAGATCGGCAATCTCGCCCCGGCCTTGAAACTCAGCTGTTCGCTCCGCCCCATCCTCTTTCACCGTGAAGTTGGCTTGCACACTTCCCGAGGACACAAGATCCGCGGGCAGATTTTTCTTGGCCCGCCGCGCGAGTTGCCCCACGGCGCTGACGGGAACACTTTCGACGTTCAACGACAAATCCACCCTGCGCACTCCGGGCAGCCCGGCATCGCCTCGCAGCGTGATCATCCCGTCGCCCACGGGAGTGCTGCAGAAGATCTCGCGCATTACACCTTCTGCCGAACTGTACTTGCCATCACAGTGCGCCGCCAGCCGCAGTCCCTCGCCGCTCGAAATGTCGTAGCGGTGAAAGTCCTGAATGGAAGTGTCGGCTGCTATCTGCATAGCCGCCGGCATGCCGCTCAGCGTCGCATTCAACCGAACCTCTCCCCGCCAGCCCTTGTCGCTTCCGGATACCAGCTTGGTCAGTTGCCCCAGTTGCGCCCGGTCCCACTCCACACTGAACTGCAGCGGAGTTTCACGCAGGCTGCCAGCCCGCTGCCATATCCCGTTCATCCGAAGCAGGCCAGTGTCGCTCAAATTCATGTCAGTGCGCAGCGGTTCTGCTTTCAACCGCGCTCCCCATGTGTTCTCCGATTCCTGCCAAAGCGCAAAGTCAGCATTCAGCAACGCGTACGGTTTCTTTTCTTGCCCGGCTTTGAAATTGATGCGGCCCGAACTGGCCTGGATATAAGGAAATCCTGGACGCGTCTCCGACTTCGATTTCGCAGTGGGCGCCAGCGGCGTGCGCTCGGTTCGTTCCAGCAGAGCTTCCCAGTTCCAGCGCCCGTCGGCTCTACGCACCAGATTCAAACTGGGCTCGGTAAACTCCAGGCGGGCGATGTCGAGCCGTCCGCGCAGCAGCGAGGTCAGCCGCACCACGGCCATGACCTCCGGTGCGCGCAGCATCGGCTCCGCCCCAGATTCCGGGTCCTCATAGATGACTAGATTTCCAGATCGAAGCCGGGTTGCGGCAGGAATCGAAGATGGACCGAACCAATCTCCACCGGACGCGCCACCGCCCGGCTGATGGAGTTCGCAATCCGCGCCTTCAGTCGCGATACCCCCGGACGCACCAGGAACAGAGCCAGCAGAATCACGACTGCCGCGGTCACAACCCGCCGCTTGGAAGAGAAAAACTTCACCGCACCACTTTCAGCGTTCGCCGCCACCGCGTCTCGTCAAAGAAGTGCAATACCACATGCGCCATAAAGCCAATCCGCTCCGCCAATCCGGTCTTCGTATACTGGCTACAGGCGTATTCAAACGACCAGTAGATGAACATGGGACGCCCAATTACATTTTCCTGAGGAATAAAGCCCCAGTAGCGGCTGTCCAAGCTTACGTCCCGGTGATCGCCCATCGCGAAGTAATCCCCGGGGGGCACAACCAGATCTTCTCCCTGAACATGCGATGCCAGGTCCACGATCCAGTTCGGATAAACACCAAACTCAGAAGATGGAGGCACTGCGGGGGGAGGGTTGCGGTAGGCATCGAAGAAAGCGTCCGGATCGTGCAATATGTAAGGCTCGTTCAAGGCCTCGCCGTTGCGATACACCACTCCATTGCGCAGATGGATGCGATCTCCCCGGGCGCGCCGATAATCCGCTTCACCACATAGGTTCCCGCATAGTGGGGCTGGGTGAAGAAAAAACCACAGTGTCGCCGTGGCGCACTTCACGATAAGGAAGCAGAGGTCCCATCCACGACGTCTTGGGTGCGAACTGAATGCGGTTCACAAACACGTGGTCGCCGATCAGCAGCGTGTTCTCCATCGAACTGGACGGAATCTCAAACGCTTGCACCGCAAAGGTGATAATGAACAACCCCGTCACCAACACCGCGGCCAGCGAGGCCAGAACTCCACCGTAGTCTCGCGCGGTTTTTCTTCGACTCCCTTGACGTCCTTCTCTTTGCTTTCTTTCTTGGCCACTTTAGTCAATCCATCCCGTCTTACTGATTGCGTAA